>CAVAPC010000004.1:0-143592 GCA_963590505.1 uncultured Alistipes sp.
GCCCATTTCTCAAACTTCTCCCAGTCGGTCGTGTCCTTGCCCGTGCAGTATTTTTCGTCCACGCCGTTGGTTCTCATTGCGCGCCACTTGTAATGGTCGCCGCCCAACCACAGTTCCGTGATGCTTTTAAACTGATGGTCGTTTGCAACCATTTCCGGAATAAGATGGCAATGGTAGTCTATGATTGGCATCTTGGCTGCGTGGTTGTGGAAAAGCTCTTGCGCCGTTGCGGTATCAAGCAAGAAGTTTTCATCCATAAATTGCTTCATGTTTTTCTTTTATTTAAAGTGTTTATTGTAAATGTGTTATTTGTTTCAGATTAGATATTGCAAATATACTGCATTTTTTTTGATTTCATTGTTTTTTAAGCTATATTTGCACAAAACAAAGGATAAATAAACGTAAAAGCGCGGTGCATTTATGGGCGACAACAACTTAGATACAGATTACGAATTCAAGCGTTCCGGCAGGGTCTTGCTTATTTACACCGGCGGAACAATTGGAATGGGATGCAATCCAATGTCGGGAGTTTTGGAACCGCTTGACTTCAACCACCTGGTTGCCTGCCTTCCTGAATTTGCCTACCTGCAAACTGGTGTCGACATATATCAGTTTGACCCGCCCATAGACTCCAGCGACATGACACCGCGCCTGTGGTCGCAACTGGTCAGAATTGTTGCCGACCGATACGACCGATACGACGGGTTCGTTATCCTGCACGGAACTGACACGATGGCCTATACGGCGTCTGCGCTTTCATTCATGCTCGAGAACCTGACGAAGCCTGTAATACTCACCGGAAGCCAGCTGCCGATTGGACAGCTGCGCACCGACGGAAAGGAAAACCTTATAACAAGCATCGAGATTGCATCGGCCCACCATGCCGACGGAACGCCGGTTGTGCCGGAAGTGTGCATATACTTCAGCGGACAACTGCTGCGGGGCAACCGCTCCACAAAGATAAACGCCGACGGCTTCAACGCCTTCGAATCATTCAACTGCCCGCATCTGGGCAACGCCGGAGTGAATATCGTCTACCACGAAGAGTACATTCTGAAGCGTGACTTCACGAAACAGATGATTCCCCACTTTGCTCTCGACCCCAACGTAATTGTGCTTTCGCTCTTTCCCGGCGCACAGGAACACATAATGCGCCACGTTATCGAATCGCCGGAACTTAAAGGAATTGTGATGCGCACCTACGGCAGCGGAAACGCGCCGCACCATCCATGGCTCATGCACCTTCTGAAAGAGGCTACACGACGGGGTATCACGGTGGTGAACATAAGCCAATGCGAGGCGGGCACCGTTGAAATGGACCGTTACGACACGGGGTTCCAACTGAAGAAGATGGGTGTTATAAGCGGGCACGACAGCACTGTGGAAAGTGCCATATCGAAGTTGATGTTCCTTCACGGCCATTTCAACGACAGCAACATCGTGCGCTCGAACATGAACCGCAACATCTGCGGAGAGATTACACTTTAAAACATTTTTTGTTTCGGAAGGTTTTCAGAAGCGGAAACCTTCTACATACTGTCCTTTCCCTTTGGTTGCCATGCCATAGGATATTGCCTTCTGCCGGCAACGGTGGTAGCAGGCAAAGCAAGACATGCACCGTCCGTCATGCTTCCACTGCGGCAACTCTCCTGCACCGCAGATGATATTCTCCACGGGACAAACTTCGGCGCATTTGCCGCAGCGCACGCATTTGTCGGCGTCCACGCGGAAAGGCTTGTCGGTTATAAGCTTGGAAACGAACAAAGAGCCAAGCACCCTACTGTTTATACGCGGCCAACGGCCCTTGAACACGAGTTCCTCGCCATTGAATCCGTCCTTTATCTTCCGGACGATGTCCCCTACCCTTTCTTCCGCCTCGACTATCTTCGTTTGCTCAACGGGGTATTTGTCAACATCCATAAACGGCAAGCCGACGTAAGTGTTGGGCATCCGCACATCGAACGCAGCGTCGAGCGCAACGCCCCGAAGCGCAAGGTCATGCCTAAGATAATCAACTGTCTCGCCAACGGTATCGCCGCACGTAACAACGGCAAACACATAAGGAACGTTTTTACCGTTTCCTCCCGCCTTCAGTTGCTGCAAGAACTGGCGGAAACGCAGCGGCGGGCGCCAACCGTGAACGGGGAAACAGAAGCCAACCCTTTCTCCTTCCTGCACGCTCAACGTTATGTCGTCTCTGCCAAGGGCTGAGATGTCGGCAAGTTCTTCGCCAAGCTGTGCGGCAAGTCTCTTTGCCACAAAACGGCTGTTGCCTGTGCATGAAAGGTAGTATATCATTCTTGTCTGTTTTTGTTTGTTGATTACGCCACGAATACAACTTCGTTTGCGATGAAAGGGCGTTATGTCTGAATCAAGAGCAAGCGTCCTTTCAACTGCTGACAAGCCATGCCCGTTTCAAGTGCGCGCGTCAGTTCATGAAATACATCCAGTAGATTGCCGCCAGTGCCGCTACGACGGCAAGCAGCAGCGCTGCCTTTATCAGACAGCCTGTTATTTTCTTTACCACGATGAACGCTACGACTATTGCCACAAGGCAGAATATGTAATATCCGAAATTCTCCATTTTCTTTCTTCTGTAGTTTAAACAATCGGCCGTGTGTGCCTCCTTACTTGAACAGGCGCCTGAACACTGCCGGTATCATGGTTTGGAACTCCATCTGTTGACGGGTCACCGGGTGGGTGAAGCAGAGCATGTATGCGTGAAGACAGAGTCGATGGCACGGATCGTCGCCGTTGCCGTATTTCACGTCGCCGCAGACAGGATGTCCCATATCGGCGGAATGAACGCGTATCTGGTTCTTCCTGCCCGTTTCCAGCTTGTATTCCACGAGAGAGTGTTCGGTGGTGCGGTCGAGAACATGGTAGTGTGTAATTGCATACTTGCCCCCGTTATCCACTGGTGAGGAGTAAGTAACGTATGCCTTGTTGTCTTTCAGCCAGTTCTCAATTGTTCCGCCGTCGGTTTCCATTTCTCCGCTTACCACTGCAACGTAGCGGCGGTCGTAAACAAGGCCGTGCCAGTTGTGTTCAAACAGCTGTTCCGTCTCCATGTCCTTTGCATAGACCATCAACCCGCTTGTGTCGCGGTCAAGACGATGCACCACGTGTGCCGTGCAGCGCTGACGCGTCTTTCTGAAATAGTCGTCAAGCACGGCTTTCACGTTCAGGGACTTGTGGCCGGCAGCCATCGACAGTATGCCTATGTTCTTCTCTATCACCACAAGGAACTTGTCTTCGTAAACAATCTTGACGTAACGGCTCTTCAGCTTGTCGTTGTTGCGTTTCGTCTTGCTCACTTCCACTTTCGTTCCCGGGCTGAGCGGATAGTCGAACTGCGTAACTGTCTTGCCGTTCACCTTTATTCCTCTTCCCTGCAGCGTTGCCTTCACCTTCGAGCGGCTTTCTTTCACGTTGGCCAGAAGGAAGCTGAGCAGCGTGTCTTCGCGCTCAACGGTGTAGCTGGCGTAGTCTTGTTCGTTGCTATGGTATGAATGTCTCATTTGTCTCTTTGTTTCGTGTGCAAATGTACCGGTTTTTGTCGTTCTACACAAGCGATGGACTTTTTTTCCGCCTAAAACGCTGACGACGCAAAGGGGCAAACACTAAAAAAAGCAAGAAAGCGCAATGGTTTCCCACTGTGCTTTCCCGCCTGAATACTTTATTTATTTTGTATCTGCTGCCGCTTCTGTCTGTGTGCATTGAAGCGGTGCGACGTTTCCTTCGGAGTTATTCATCCCAAAGGTCACCCCAGTTTTTGTGATCTTTCGCTCCCGCCTCGAAGTCGTCAGCATCGTTCTTGTCAATGCCGTGCTGCACGTCATTCTCTATGTTCTGCATGCTTGATGCAATCATCACAGGTTCGTCGGAAAGTTTAATGACTGTCGTTACAGGCTTTGTATATTTACGTTTCATTGTTAATCGCTTTTTTTAAGATTCTCCCTGCCGGCTCCGCCTTCACAGGTTAAAGTCGACAGGTTGAAATCAGTTAATTGATTATGTATGTAATTTCGTTATTTCACTACCACTTTCTGTCCGCCTACAACATAGATTCCGCTTGCAAGGCCTTCGAGAGACGCTGCGTCTTTCCTTACGAGCTGGCCGGAAAGACTGTAGACTGCACCGCGCTGGCTTAGCGTCTTGCTTTCGTCCATCACGTTGTCGATGGATGTCGTCGAACCGTCAACGGTCTCTTCAACGCCGTTCAGGTCGTAAACAAGTTTCGAAGAAGGTGATACTGTTTCAAGCCATCCGCGGAAACCCTTTGAAGCCGTTTCCTTTGTGCGGTAATACCACACGCCTGCCGTGCCGCCCTTGTTGTTTCCGTTCAGAACGTAGGAGTTTTTTGGAATTTTGTTGTCTGTTCCAAGCTGGACGAGCGTTCCAACGAATTTAACGGTGGTTGTACTGCCGTAAGTCTCAGCGCCCTCCGTGCCTTCAACGCGGCCACTTTCATAGTCTTTGCCGGGGTTGAACGCAACCTGCGGAATTGTATAGTAAGTGTCTATAGTCTGTTCTGTTCCCGGAACGCTGACTGTTTCACCTTTAACATACAGTGCTGTAGAAGACGGTTTGATGAGATAGAGTTTGTTTGCCTCTATGGCTGTTTGCGTTCCATTCGAGCGCATTGCCGGAACTTCCTCAAAAATTATCGTTCCGGGGCGGGTTTCATCGGTTGCGCCCTTGAACTCAGACACTTCCACCTGGTCGCCGAAGGCAGACTGCACTTGTGACACTGTAAGGTTTACAGGGAGTACGATTGTGTTCCACTTGCCTTCGTTGAGTGTGCGGTTCAGATAGAGCGTGCGCTGACCGGTGAAGTCGTTCTCTGTCGCCGTGCCATCGGTTTCAACTCCCTTGCGCTGCTTGTTGATATAAGCCACTTCCGTTTGAGTTTCGTCGAGAACGAGAGTCTGTTTCGGGTCACCGAAATATTCAAGCTGGAAATTGTCGAAGCACGTCCAAGCTTTGTCGTTGGCATCAGCAACGTTGATTCCGAATGTAAGGCTCTCAAAACCGTCGTCTGTCTTGGCTACGTAAACCATCACAGACTTCTCATACGTGCTGCTGTTGTTTATCAGTTTTGATGCTGTAACATAAGTCAATGGAGTTGCATCGCTGCCAATTACTTCAATGTTCTCAACGGCATATTTCTTGCCTTCCTCTGTGTTGTCGCCAACTTGAGCGTAAAGCTGAGCCGTACCATCGGTCTTGTTGGTGAATCCAACGCAGCTTATTTTATACCAGCCCTCGCGGAGCGGAGTGATTGTCTGGTAAACCTTGCCCGTTGCACCGTGGATGTTTGCAGTCCAGTCGCCGCCATATTCCTGCTGGAGGTTGTGTTTTTCTACCTCTACACCGGCAACAGGGTCGTAAGTAACGTCAGCATCTTTCAAACCGTTGCCAACATAATATGTATACGCATTTGTGCTGGTTGTACTGTAAGCGTCATTCGGAATTTTCTCACCTTTGCTGCTACAGTTAATAAGCGCACCGTTTTCCGAATAGCTATTGCTTGGCGAAACTTTCCAGTCTGTTGTTGCATGATTGCGGGCGAAATCCTGGTCGCCGATTAGGAAAGTTCCCGGCACAGACGTTGTGTTGTCGGCCTCTGCCTGTTCGAAGTATTCTTCACGCTCCTTCTGTGTTACAAGAATCCACTGCGAATTTTCACCATCTGCCGTAGATTCTCCTTTAAGTAAGCCACTTTCTGACGTGAGATAGTATGTTCCAGAATAAGGTGCTTTTGATTGACCGCTTACCTTAACGTTATATATATATTTACTGTTGGTGTTTGAAACCAAACTTAACGTCAACTTTGACGTAGTCGCATTATACTGGTCTACAAACACGGTTGCAGTGTCATGTTTGGAAACTTTGCCATCCATAAAAGTAAGATAACCGTCATGTCTTTCCACTTCACCTTCAATTTGTGACTTCAGTAACATTGTGCTTCCGCTCTTTGACGAAACTGCAAAGGGAAGGCCTACGTTTGTAACGACGGCTTGTGTTCCCCATCTTTGGCCTGCTCCCACAAATTTCTGCGTTCCAACATTCCAAAGATAAACTACGTCGTTATCGCTTAAGTCTGACAACTGCGCACCTTTCCAGTTCTGCGCGTTTGCATACTGCGTGTTGGCAAAAGCAGCAGCACACACAACGAATGCAAGTGCAGCACGTTTTACAACGTCCGTTTGCGTAGATAAAAATTCCATAATCAAGTTTATACTAATTAAAATTGTTATTCCGTTTTTGATGTTTGGCTTTATTTATCGGTTTCCGGCCTTTTCTTTTCACACAACCGTCGGCACTTTGCATTGCGTCTCAGCGCTGATAAATATCGTCCGTTTTTGCATCGGGATTTTTCATGCGCCGTTCCTACATTTTATAGCGCGCCTACATACCCTATTTGGCCGCAAAGATATGCAGAATCTTGCAGTTACTTTATAAAACTTAACGACTTTTTTACCCCCCCCCACGACGTTTTGAACACTATCAACGTAATGTCAGACATTTATGTAAACTATAAGAACACGCAAAGGAAGCTAAAACAAATAGAAGATCTGCAACGCACAAAAAACGTCATAAGTCAAACTGAAGAGAAGACAAATTGTAAAACATTGGAAAACGGCGGACATAATTTCAGAATATCAATAATTTAAAGTAACTTTGCAGCGATTTTGCCTTAGTGTGCAGTTTCCACCCGCATGCAAAGCAAGAAAGAATCAAATGAATTTTACGCACATATATATAATAAGGTAAGAAGAAAAATGATTACAGTAACCAACCTCGCTATTCAGTTTGGCAAGAGAGTTCTCTACAAGGACGTAAACATCAAGTTCACCAACGGTAACATCTACGGCGTCATAGGCGCCAACGGAGCAGGAAAGTCTACGTTGTTAAGAGCTATCAGCGGAGAACTGGAACCAAACAAGGGCTCTGTGGAACTGGGACCGGGGGAACGCCTTTCTGTTCTTGACCAGGACCACTTCAAATACGATGCGTTCAGCGTAATGGACACCGTGCTCATGGGCCATCAGCCGTTGTGGGAAAACATGAAACAGCGTGAAGCAATCTATGCCAAACCCGAAATGAGCGAAGAAGACGGTAACTTGGCTGCGGAACTGGAAATGAAATTCGCGGAAATGGACGGATGGAACGCTGAAAGCGACGCCGCCCAGATGCTGTCGAACCTTGGAATAAAGGAAAACCTGCACCAAAAGATGATGAGCGAACTGTCAAACAACGAGAAGGTACGTGTAATGCTTGCAAAAGCCCTTTTCGGACATCCCGACAACCTTTTGCTCGACGAGCCGACGAACGACCTTGACCTCGATACGGTGCAGTGGCTTGAAGAATACTTAAGCAATGTGGAGCAGACTGTGCTTGTTGTGAGCCACGACCGCCACTTTCTTGATGCTGTCAGCACTCAGACAGTCGACATTGACTTCGGAAAAGTAACTGTTTTCGCCGGAAACTATTCTTTCTGGTACGAGAGTTCGCAGCTGGCACTGCGCCAACAGCAGAACCAGCGACAGAAAGCAGAAGAAAAACGAAAGGAGTTGGAAGAATTCATACGCCGCTTCTCTGCCAATGTGGCCAAGAGCAAGCAGACAACGAGCCGCAAGAAGATGCTGGAGAAGCTTAACGTGGAAGAGATACGCCCTTCGTCGCGCAAATATCCGGGCATCATCTTCCAAATGGAACGCGAGCCGGGCAACCAAATCCTTGAGGTTGAAGGACTGAAAGCCGTTGACGCCGACGGAACAGTGCTCTTCGACAATGTAAACTTCAACATAGAAAAAGGCCAAAAGGTAGTGTTCCTCAGCCACAACCCAAAGGCAATGACAGCGCTTTTCGAGATAATCAACGGCAATCGCGAGGCGCAGGCAGGAACATTCAAATGGGGTGTCACTATAACCACCGCTTATCTTCCGCTGGACAACACCGAGTTCTTCCAAAGCGACATGAACCTTGTCGACTGGCTGAGCCAATACGGCACCGGCAACGAAGTTGCAATGAAAGGCTATCTAGGCAGAATGCTGTTCAGCGGTGAGGAGGTAATGAAAAAGGTCAACGTGCTGAGCGGAGGCGAAAAGATGCGATGCATGATTGCAAGGATGCAGTTGAAAAACGCAAACTGCCTTATTCTCGACACGCCGACAAACCACCTCGACCTTGAAAGCATACAGGCTTTCAACAACAACCTTGTGGGCTTCAAGGGAAACATACTGTTCAGCAGCCACGACCACGAGTTCATCCAAACCGTGGCCGACCGCATTATCGAACTCACACCAAAGGGAACGATAGACAAACTGACGCAGTATGACGACTACATCTATGACGAGCAACTCAAGGAGCAGCGCGCAAAGATGTACGAATAAGCATAAGCGAAAAGCTGATGCAGGCAATAAAAACATGCAAGCCACAAAGACAGGTTCAACACACAGTGAACAATTGGCAAGGTTTTTGCTTGCGTTAGTTAAAAACGAATACTACAATGAGTAAAGAAAAAGACATAAAAATCGAAGACGAAGAGACAAAAGCCTCTGTAGACAACGGTGAAAATGCCGCTGAAAGCAAGGAAACGGAACAACAGTCGGCAGAAAGCGCGGAAAACGCACCTGAAACAGAAAAAGAAACAGAGAAAGACCCGCTGGAAGCAGCCAATGACAAGATTGCTGAGCTTAAAGACAAATATCTGCGCAGCGTGGCAGAGTTTGACAACTACCGCAAACGCACACTGAAGGAAAAGACGGAACTTATCCTCAACGGCGCAGAAAAATCCGTGACAGCCATTCTTCCAGTAATGGACGACATGGAAAGAGCACTGCAAAACGCCGAAAAGACCGACGATCCGCAAGTGCTTAAAGAAGGAATGAAGCTCATATTCCAAAAGTTCGAAAAGGTTCTCGCCAATCTCGGCGTAAGCAAGATAGAGACAACAGACGCCGATTTCAACACAGACTACCACGAAGCTGTTGCAATGGTACCTGGTATGGGCGACGACAAGAAAGGAAAGGTGCTCGACTGCGTGCAGACAGGATACAAACTGAACGACAAAGTGATTAGACACGCCAAGGTGGCTGTAGGACAGTAATTGAGTTATGGCAAACAAAAGAGACTACTATGAAGTGCTTGGCGTCAGTAAGGATGCCACGGAAGATGAGATAAAAAAAGCTTACCGCAAGATAGCAATCAAATACCACCCAGACAGAAATCCGGGTGACAAAGTGGCAGAAGAAAAGTTTAAAGAAGCGGCAGAAGCTTACGACGTTCTACACGATCCTCAGAAGAAACAGCAATACGACCAATTTGGTTTCGACGGTCCGATGGGCGGCGGAGCCGGCGGTTTCGGTGGCTTCGGAGCAGGAGGAGGCTTCAGCATGGACGACATCTTCTCAATGTTCGGCGACGTCTTTGGCGGACACGGCGGCGGCTTCGGTGGCTTCGGTTCAGCAGGAGGCGGCAGACCGGCGCAACACCGCGGTTCCGATCTGAGACTGAAGGTAAGACTGTCGCTTGCCGAAATATCGACCGGAGTGACGAAGAAGTTCAAAGTGAAGAAAGACGTTGCGTGCTCGTGCTGCAACGGAAGCGGAGCCGAAAACGGAAGCGGCAAGGAAACATGTCCGACATGCCATGGTTCGGGCGTTGTCACACGCACTACACAAAGCCTTTTCGGTATGATGCAGACACAAACAGTGTGTCCCACATGCCAAGGAGAGGGAATGGTGATCAAGAACAAGTGCAAAGCTTGTCAAGGCACAGGCGTAACGAAAGGCGAGGAAGTGGTGGAAATAAAAATCCCCGCTGGCGTAGCCGAAGGTATGGTTGTCAACGTTCAGGGAAAAGGCAACGCTGGAATGAGAAATGGCGTGCCCGGAAACATACAGGTGTATATTGAAGAAGAGCCGAACGACACATTCGTGCGCGACGAAAATGACTTGATTTACAACTTGCTGCTTGACTTCCCGACAGCAGCGCTTGGCGGCCAGGTAGAGATACCTACGATAAGCGGAAGCAAGGTTAAGATAAAGATAGAACCAGGCACGCAACCGGGCAAAGCACTGCGCCTTAGAGGCAAGGGACTGCCTGCTGTGCAGGGTTACGGCCACGGACACGGCGACCTAGTAGTTCACATCAGCGTGTATGTGCCCAAGACTCTGAGCAAAGAAGAGAAGAAAACGCTTGAAGAGCTAAAGGAAAGCGACAACTTCAAGGGCGACACGGAAACGAAACGCACCATCTTCCAGAAGTTCAGAAGCTACTTCAACTAAGCAAACATCCACAGCAACCATAACATCAGGCGGGTTCTGGCAACAGGACACCGCCTGAACTTTTTATCCTGACGGCACTTTTTGTACCGACACAGGAAAACCCAACAAAAAAGACACAGAAAAAACTCACGCAACATGACATACGAAGAAACGATAGAGTACCTATACAACAGCGTACCGATGTTTCAGAAAGTTGGAGCAACGGCATACAAGGAAGGACTTGACAACACGCTTGAACTAGACCGGCACTTCGGACATCCGCACCGCAAGTTCAAGTCGATTCACGTTGCAGGCACAAACGGCAAGGGATCATGCTCGCATACGATCTCTGCCATACTTCAGGCGGAAGGCTACAAAGTGGGACTTTACACATCGCCACACCTGATTGACTTCAGAGAGAGGATAAAAATAAACGGACAACCGCTGAGCCGTGATTACGTCGTGGACTTTGTTGAAAAAGAGCGAACATTCTTCGAGCCGCTCCACCCCAGTTTCTTTGAACTTACCACGGCAATGGCGTTCAAATACTTTGCTGAACAGGAAGTAGACTACGCAGTGATAGAAGTGGGACTGGGCGGAAGGCTAGACTGCACAAACATCATCTCCCCCATCCTTTCGGTCATAACAAACATAAGCTTCGACCACACGCAATTTCTTGGCAACACTTTGGCAAAGATTGCCGCTGAGAAAGCCGGGATAATAAAGCCGCAAACGCCTGTTGTCATCGGCGAACACAACGAAGAGACCAGGCCTGTGTTTGAAAGGAAGGCAGAAAAGGAAAAAGCACCGTTATGTTTCGCCCAAGACGAAGCTGAAATCATTTCTGTTGAAACGGTGAAAGAAGGCAAAGGACTCTATTACGAAACGCGCACCTACGGCCGACTGTACGGAGAACTTTCCGGAATATATCAGGAAAAGAACACGAACACGGTTGTGTCGACCGTTCGACAGCTTAAACTCTCAGGCATTGCGATAAGCGACGAAAGCGTAAGGAAAGGCCTTGCCACAGCCGCATCGTCAACAGGACTGAGAGGCAGATGGGAAACACTGCGAGAAAATCCGAAAGTGGTGTGCGACACTGGCCACAACACAGGCGGATGGCAATACCTAAGCCAGCAGATAAAGGCGCAGAAGTGCCGCACACTGAGAATTGTCTTCGGCATGGTTGACGACAAAGACATTGACACCGTATGCGGTATGCTGCCGAAAGAAGCCGTCTACTACTTCACCCAGGCAACGACGAAACGTGCCATTCCGGCAGAACGAGTAAGGAAAGACGCCGAAGCATGCGGACTTGCCGGAGAAACGTTCCCAACTGTAAAAGAGGCATATGCGAAAGCACTGGCAGACGCAGCGGCAGACGATTTCGTCTTCGTGGGAGGCAGCAGCTACATAGTTGCAGACTTGCTGGCAAGCCTTGAAACAGAATTGCATTAGTTGTTTTTAACACTAAGAGCACACCTTTTTTACAACATTACTTTTGTTGTTTTCGTTTATTTTCCGTTACTTTGCATTTAAGAATACTAACCAAAGACAGTCGGCAAAACGGCTGTCTTTCTAAAAAACACAATATTATGAACACAAGCGAAGCACAAAATCTGTGTGGTCTGAAGTGTGAAGACTTTCAGACCACGGTGAACGGAAAAAAGACAGACCTCTATATTCTTAAGAACAAACAGGGAAACGAAGTTGCGATAACGAACTATGGCGGAGCTTTGGTTGCTATTATGGTGCCCGACAAGAACGGTAACTATGCAAACGTAATTCAGGGCCACGACAACATACAGGACGTTGTGAACAGTCCTGAGCCGTATCTTTCAACACTCATCGGCCGTTACGGCAACCGCATATGCAAAGGAAAGTTCCAACTGGGCGGAAAAGAATACCAGCTGCCCATCAACGACGGCGAAAACTCCCTGCACGGAGGCAAGAACGGCTTCAACAAAAAAGTATGGAACGCTCTCCGCATGAACGACGAAACGGTTGTGCTCAACTATGTGTCAAGCTACGGTGAAGAAGGCTTCACGGGAGAAGTGAAAGTAACTGTCTCCTATACCTTCAACGACGACAACGAACTCATTATAGACTATCTTGCAACGACGAACAAGAAGACAATAATCTGCCTGACCAACCACGGCTTCTTCAGTCTAGCCGGCATTGCAAACCCGACGCCCGACGTTTACAACGTGGAATGCGAAATAAACGCAGACTTCTACCTTCCTATCGACAACCAGAGCATTCCGACAGGAGAAATACGATTTGTGGAAGGCACGCCGTTTGACTTCCGCACGCCAAAAGCCATTGGCGAACGCATCGACACGGACAACGAACAGCTGAAGAACGGAAGCGGATACGACCACAACTACGTTCTGAACAAGAAGGAGGAAGGCGAACTGAGTTTTGCAGCACGCCTGTATGAACCGGAAAGCGGCAGGACAATGGAAGTATACACAACGGAACCGGGACTGCAACTGTACACAGGAAACTTCGAAAGCGGCATAAGCGGACAGCACGGAGCCACATTCCCGAAGAGAAGTGCCGTATGTCTTGAGGCACAGCACTTCCCCGATTCTCCAAACCGCCCATACTTCCCGTCGGTTGTTCTGCGTCCGGGAGAACAGTACAAGCAGAAGACAATCTACAAGTTCGGCGTAAGAAAATAACGCCGCAGCAACACAAGGCACATCCCAAACGGCAAAAACAGCCGCTGGAATGTGCCTTTGCGGTATAAAAGCAGTTTTATCAAAACAAACAACCCGTAAAACCCCAAATCACAGACTATGGAAATTGAACATGTAAGAAGCCGCTTCATAAAGCACTTCGACGGAAAGACTGGAAACATCTACGCTTCGCCAGGAAGAATAAACCTCATAGGCGAACACACCGACTATAACGGCGGTTTCGTTTTCCCCGGAGCAATAGACAAAGGCATAATGTGCGAAATCCGTCCCAACGGCACTTCAAAAGTTATGGCTTATGCAATAGACCTGAAAGACCGCGTGGAATTTGAGATTAACGACGAGAAAGGACCAAAAGCAAGCTGGGCAAGATACATATACGGCATTGTGAAGGAGATGCAAAAGCGCGGTGTCGACGTAAAAGGCTTCAACACGGCTTTCTCCGGCGACGTGCCTCTTGGAGCAGGTCTTTCTTCTTCTGCCGCCCTTGAAAGCTGCTACGCATTCGCACTGAACGACCTCTTCGGAGAGAACAAGGTGTCGAAGTGGGACATGGTACTTGCCGGACAGGCAACAGAGCACAACTACTGCGGCGTGAACTGCGGCATCATGGACCAGTTCGCGAGCGTGTTCGGACAAGAAGGAAAGCTGATGCGACTGGATTGCCGCAGCCGAGAATTCGAATACTTCCCGTTTGAACCCAAAGGATACAGACTTGTGCTCATAGACTCTGTTGTTAAACACGAGCTTGCCTCTTCGGCATACAACGACCGCCGCAAGAGCTGCGAAAACGTAGTGGCAGTTCTGCAAAAGAAATACCCCGAAAAAACTATAGAGACACTGCGAGACGCCGACTGGGAAATGCTGGAAGCGGTGAAAGCAGAAGTTTCGGAAGAAGACATGAAGCGTGCCGTTTTCGTGTTGGGCGAGAAAGACCGCGTACTTGCCGTATGCGATGCGCTGAACAAGGGTGACTACGAAACGGTTGGGCAGAAAATGTATGAGACACACAACGGACTCAGCAAAGACTACGAGGTGTCGTGCGAAGAACTGGACTTCCTCAACGACATAGCGAAGGAAAACGGCGTTACAGGCTGCCGCATTATGGGCGGTGGCTTCGGCGGTTGCACCATAAACCTGGTTAAAGACGAACTCTACGACAGTTTCGTCGCAGACGCAAAGGAGAAATACAAGGCAAAATACGGAAAAGAACCGAAAGTTTACGACGTTGTAATAAAAGACGGTTCAAGAAAAATCTGCTAAGGCTGAAAGTTCATCTGCCTGCATACGAAAGTTGGCAACAGGCAAGAGCAACGGCAGACAAACTGAAGAATCTGGATATTCCCGCGAAGGAAAAGCTGACCGTGATTTGCAAATCACGGTGAAGCAAAGCCTTCGCGGCTTTTTTTTATCACTATTGCAAGAAAAACACAATCGAATTAGGGGCAGTTTGAAAAATAAATTGTAATTTTACCCCGAATTAGCAAAAGGCAGAGCAAGTGGCAGAAAAAGCCACAAAATTCTTTTTCAGCAGACTACAACCAAGAAAGAACTTTCACGCTTCTGCAACTAAGAAATCTAATAACACAAAATATGAAAAACTTTAGAAACACCCTCTTTGGAATTGGAGCGGCCATGGCTGCTTTCGTGTCGTGTTCAACAGGCAACGGCACGCAACTGACCGTATCCGGACTTGATCCGGCAGACTTCGACACCACAATCAACAGCAAGCCGGTGAAACTGTACACGCTGAAAAACAGCAACGGAATGGAAGCATGCATCACAAACTTCGGCGGAAGAGTTGTTTCTCTGTGTGTTCCCGACAAAGACGGAAAGCCGACCGACGTGGTTCTTGGCTACGACAACATCAAGCAATACGCCGACTCAGTGAACAGTCCGAGCGACTACGGATCTGCCATAGGCCGTTACGCAAACAGAATAAACAAAGGAAAACTTACAATAGCAGGAAAAGAATACCAACTGCCGCAGAACAATTTCGGCCATTGCCTTCACGGCGGACCGTCAGGCTGGCAATACCAAGTGTATAACGCCCAACAGACAAACGACAGCACGCTTGTTCTGACACTTGTCTCACCCGACGGCGACAACAACTTCCCTGGAACAGTTACCGCCACAACAACATACAAAGTGTTAGGCAACAACACGCTCGACATAACATTCGAAGCCACGACCGACAAGGAAACAGTTGTGAACATGACGAACCACAGCTATTTCAACCTGAACGGCGACATGTCGAAAGAAGCCGCTGACATGGTGCTCTATGTAAACGCCGACAATTTTACGCCAGCCGACGAAACATATATGACAACGGGCGAAATCAAACCGGTTGAGGGCACACCGATGGATTTCCGAAAGGCGCACGCCCTGTCTGAACACATCAACGACTCGACATTCGAACAGATAAAGAACGCAATGGGATATGACCACAACTGGTGTCTGAACACATACAAAGACGGAAAGGGCGACGACAAGACCGTTTGCGCCTCGCTCTATTCGCCAAAGACAGGCATATTGCTTGAAATGTTCACCAACGAACCGGGAGTTCAAGTTTACACAGGCAATTTCCAGGGCACCGGCGTAAGCTGCAAACACGGCGTAAAATATCCGAAACACGTGTCGGTTTGTCTTGAAAGCCAAAAATACCCCGACTCTCCAAACAAGAAAAACTGGCCTTCACCTTATCTTAAACCTGGAGAGAAATACTACAGCCATGTGGCTTACAAGTTCAGCTGCAAGAAATAGCCTGACAAAGAATTGCAGCAAACGCAGTTGACACAGAAACGACATTCACAGAACAATATAACTGAACAACAATAATACTTAACCTAATTAAATCATAATGATATGGAACTATACGACTGGCTTGTTATAGCCCTGTTCTGCATTGCGCTCATAGGAATCGTAGTGTGGGTAGTGTTACAAAAGAACAATAACTCCGCAGACTATTTCCTCGGGGGAAAGGATGCAACCTGGATTGCCATTGGCGCATCGATTTTTGCCTCCAACATCGGAAGTGAACACCTTATTGGACTTGCCGGAGCCGGTGCTTCGTCAGGAATGGCAATGGCCCATTGGGAAATACAAGGATGGATGATTCTTATCCTCGGATGGGTGTTCGTGCCTTTCTACACACGCTCGATGGTTTACACAATGCCTGAATTCCTGGAAAGACGATACAACAAGCAAAGCCGCACGATACTTTCAGTAATCTCGCTTATAAGCTATGTGCTGACAAAGGTAGCGGTAACAGTTTACGCCGGCGGTCTGGTGTTCCAGCAAGTGTTCGGAATCAAAGAACTTTGGGGCATTGACTTCTTCTGGATTGCAGCCATCGGACTGGTTGTGATAACTGCATTGTATACCGTATTCGGCGGTATGAAAAGCGTTCTCTACACGTCCGTACTTCAAACGCCAATCCTCCTGCTCGGTTCCATCATCATTCTCGTTCTCGGCCTTAAAGCTGTCGGCGGATGGGACCAGGTGATGCAAATCTGTTCAGCTGAACCCGTGAACGATTACGGCGACCACATGACAAACTTGATGCGCGACCTGCGCGACCCACAGTATCCTTGGCTCGGTGCGCTCGTTGGTTCTGCCGTTATCGGCTTTTGGTATTGGTGCACTGACCAGTTCATCGTGCAGCGTGTGCTCTCAGGAAAAAACGAGAAAGAGGCACGACGCGGAACAATCTTCGGAGCTTATCTTAAACTTCTGCCCGTATTCATTTTCCTCATACCTGGAATGATTGCTTATGCACTCAACGTTCAAGCAGGAGGCTCGTTCCTTCCTGTTGACGCAGCGGGCAATGCCATCAGCGACGCCGCTTTCCCGACACTCGTGGCAAAGCTGCTCCCCGCCGGTTTCAAGGGACTTGTGGTTTGCGGCATCCTTGCTGCGCTGATGAGTTCTCTGGCTTCGCTCTTCAACTCTTCGGCAATGCTCTTCACTATCGACTTCTACAAACGTCTGCGCCCGCAGACTTCTGAAAAAGCGTTGGTGCGTATCGGACAGATTGCAACTGTTGTCATCGTTATTCTCGGTATCCTGTGGATTCCCATAATGCGCAGCGTGGGCAATGTGCTCTATAACTATCTGCAAGACGTGCAGAGTGTGCTTGCACCGGGCATTGCTGCAGCTTTCCTTATAGGTATCTGCTGGAAGCGTGCTTCTGCAAAAGGCGGAATGTGGGGTTTGCTTGCAGGCATAATCATAGGCTTGACGCGTCTTGGCGCAAAGGTTTACTACAGCAACGTAACGGACGCAGCAGACAATTGGTTCAAGTATGTATTCTATGACTTCAACTGGTTGTATTTCTGTGGCGTCATGCTGATAATATGCTGCCTTGTGGTAATCGTTGTCAGCCTTTGCACCGAAGCACCTTCACAGGAAAAGATACAAGGACTGGTGTTCGGAACGTCTACACCGGAGCAGAGAGCCGCAACAAAGGCAAGTTGGACAAAATGGGATGTAATCCATTCTGCAATCATCATTGCCATCACTGTTGCGTTCTACATCTATTTCTGGTAAGAAAACAAGCAGTAAAACATTAAAGACTGACAGCCGGCCGGCTTGTTTCGCCGGCTGTTTAAAAATGCCGTCAGGCTACACAACGCAAAAAGACGGCAAACAATTAACCAGCGTGAACTGCAAACACGCATAATCACTAGGAAAAACATGACAGAGTACTATAAGGAACATTCAAAAATGTTCGTGTCTGTAGATTGCATAATATTCGGTTTTGAATCAAACAGACTGAAAATCCTTTTGGGAAAGAGAAAGATGGATCCCGGACGCGGAGAGTTGTCACTCTACGGAGGCTTCGTTGAAGAAAACGAAAGCCTAGACGAAGCTGCCAACCGCACGTTAAAATCGCTAACAGGGCTTGACAATCTCTACATGAAACAGGTTGGCGCATTCGGCGCCGTTAACAGAGACCCGGGCGAAAGGGTCATTTCGGTAGCTTACTGCGCACTTATAAACGTGAAAGACTACGACAAGACCCTGCAGGAGGAACACGAACTTGAATGGTTTGACGTTGAAAAACTGCCTCAGCTTTATTCCGACCACAACGACATGGTGAAGAACGCAATACTGCTGTTGCGGCGCAGGATATCCACCGAGCCGCTCAGTTTCAACCTGCTGCCGGAACTGTTCACATTAACACAGTTGCAGCACGTTTACGAAGCGATACTTGGCGAAGAAATAGACAAGCGAAACTTCCGGAAGAAGATCAAGACCATTGACTTTATAGAAAAGACGGACAAGATAGACAAACTGACTTCAAAACGCGGTGCCGCCCTCTACTGCTTCAACAGGAAAGCATACGAAGACGACCCGTATTTCAAACTATAGCACAAAGCATTATGTTAGAAGAACTAAAAGAAAAAGTATTCCGTGCAAACCTCGACTTGGTGAAGCACAACTTGGTTATATTCACATGGGGAAACGTTTCGGGCATAGACCGCGAAAAGAACCTTATGGTTATAAAGCCTTCGGGCGTGTCGTATGACGTGATGAAAGCTTCAGACATGGTTGTTGTTGATGTCAACACAGGGCAGGTGGTGGAAGGAGACCTCAATCCTTCATCGGATACTCCCACACATCTGGTGCTCTACCGCGCTTTCCCTGAAATAGGAGGAATCGTGCATACACACTCAACCTACGCTACGGCATGGGCACAGGCAGGCAAAGACATTCCTAACATAGGTACCACGCATGCCGACTACTTCCACGACTGCATTCCATGCACCGCCGACATGACTGAAGAACAGATGGCGGAATACGAGAAGGAAACGGGCACTGTAATCGTTGAACGCTTCAAGGGCATGAACTACGTGCATACTCCGGGCGTACTCGTAAAGAACCACGGTCCGTTCTCTTGGGGAAAAGATCCAGACCAAGCCGTATACAACGCTGTGGTAATGGAGCAAGTGGCAAAGATGGCGTTCGTCTCGTTTGCCGTAAATCCGCAGACAACTATGAACCCACTGCTTGTTGAAAAGCATTTCAGCCGCAAACACGGTCCAAACGCCTATTACGGACAGAAAAAGAAATGAAAAAGCTGTTAAGTTTGAACAGCGAAAAAAAAATTAAATCAGAAATAAACAAAAGACAATGATAAAGGCATTCGAAAATCTTGAGCTCTGGTGGATAACAGGAGCACAGCTTCTTTACGGAGGCGAGACCGTTAAGATAGTTGACGGACACTCACAGGAAATGGTTGACGGGCTCAACGAATCGGGTATAATTCCGATAAAAGTGGTCTACAAGGGCACGGCAAATTCCGACAAGGAAGTTGCTTCGATTATGATGGCAGCTAACAACGAAGAGAAATGCGTTGGCGTGATAACCTGGATGCACACGTTCTCTCCTGCAAAGATGTGGATTCACGGCCTACAGATGCTTCACAAGCCTCTTCTCCACCTTCATACGCAATACAACCAAGAGATACCTTGGGAGACTATGGACATGGATTTTATGAATCTCAACCAAAGTGCGCACGGAGACCGCGAGTTCGGACACATTTGTTCCCGTCTGAGAAAACCGCGCAAAGTTGTTGTCGGATACTGGAAAGAGAGAAAAACTCAAGAGCACATTGCCGTTTGGGCAAGAGTGGCTGCCGCAGTTGCAGATGCAAAAGACATGCTGATCATTCGCTTCGGAGACCAAATGAACAATGTGGCTGTTACAGACGGAGACAAGGTTAGTGCCGAACAAGTTTTAGGCTATCACGTTGACTATTGCTGTGTTTCCGAATTGATGGACTATTGGAAAAAAGTAAATCCAACCGACGTTGACGAACTTGTTGAGGAATACCATAAATTATATAAGGTCGTTCCATGTGAAGCAGGCGAAGAAACGGGAAAGAGGAAGATATGGAATGCTGCCCGCGCAGAGCTTGCGCTTCGCGCTTGCCTTAAAGACAAAGGCGCCAAAGGTTTCACAACAAATTTTGACGACCTCGGTTCGTGGGATGCCCCCGACACAGAAGGCTTTGTGGGCTTCGACCAGATTCCGGGACTGGCGTCACAGAGACTTATGGCAGAGGGTTACGGTTTCGGCGCAGAGGGCGACTGGAAATCAGCAGCCTTGTACAGGACACTTTGGTACATGACACAGGGTCTGCCTACAGGCTGTTCTTTCCTCGAGGACTATACGTTGAATTTCGACGGCGAAAACTCTGCACTACTTCAGAGCCACATGCTTGAAGTTTGTCCGCTCATTGCAGTTGAAGACGAGCCTGTGCGCCTTGAAGTTCACCATCTGGGCATTGGAGTTCGCAAGCAACAGACGGCAAGACTGGTGTTCAACTCAAAAGTAGGCGACGGCGTTACGGCAACAGTTGTCGACATGGGCAACCGCTTCCGCCTTATTGTAAACGACGTTCACTGCATCAAACCAAAGCCACTTCCAAAGCTTCCGGTTGCAAACGCACTGTGGATTCCTCAGCCTAACTTTGAGATAGGGGCTGGTTCGTGGATACTTGCAGGCGGAACGCACCATAGTTGTTTCTCTTACGACATAACTCCCGAATACTGGGAAGACTACGCAGAAATGCTTGACATAGAGTATCTGCACATAGACAAGAACTCTACGTTTGAGAGCGTGAAGAGAGACCTTCGCATCAACGAGGTTTACTATATGCTTAACAAAGCATTGAGATAACATTCAAGGCTACTTGCCCCATCCTTTTCCGGGATGGGGTTTGACATTAAATAAAGAAAACAAAATGAGCAACGCGAAACAAACAATAGAGCAAGGCAAGGCCATTCTCGGAATAGAGTTCGGCTCAACAAGAATAAAGGCAGTGTTGATAGACGAAAGCAACGCTCCCATTGCACAAGGCAGTCACGAATGGGAAAACCAGCTCGTGGACGGACTGTGGACTTACAGCATTGAAGACATTTGGAACGGCGTTCAAGACTGTTACGCCGACTTGCGCAAAAACGTAAAGGAAGCTTACGATACGGAAATAATGCAACTCGCTGCGATAGGAATAAGTGCCATGATGCACGGTTATATGGCTTTTGATGAAAAGCAACAGATTCTTGCCCCCTTCCGCACCTGGAGAAACACAAATACAGGCAAGGCCGCAGCCGAGCTTTCAGAGCTTTTCAATTTCAACATCCCCTTGCGCTGGAGCATATCACACGTATACCAAGCCATAATCAACAATGAAGAGCACGTAAAGGACATTACTTTCCTCACCACCCTTGCCGGCTACATACATTGGCAGATAACGGGAAAGAAAGTACTTGGCATTGGAGATGCATCGGGGATGCTGCCGATCGACTCGGAAACAAACGACTTCTGCCTTGACATGGTGGAGAAATTCAACAATCTCATAGCCGACAGGAATCTGGGATGGAAGTTGCAGGACATTCTACCGAAGGTTCTTGTTGCCGGTGAGGATGCAGGAACGCTGACGGAAGAAGGTGCAAGGAAACTCGATCCGTCGGGCAATCTGACAGCAGGAGTGCCTGTTTGTCCTCCAGAAGGAGATGCCGGCACAGGCATGGTAGCTACGAATGCAGTAAGAAAGCGCACAGGCAACGTTTCGGCTGGCACATCTTCATTCTCAATGATTGTTCTGGAGAAAGCCCTGTCGAAGCCTTACGAAATGATCGACATGGTAACGACTCCCGACGGAAGTCCCGTTGCAATGGTTCACTGCAACAACTGCACTTCAGACCTTAATGCTTGGGTTGGACTTTTCAAGGAATACCAGCAGCTTCTGGGCGTGCCCGTAGACATGAACGAGGTGTTCGGAAAACTATACAACCATGCTCTTGAAGGAGATCCAGACTGTGGCGGTTTGATTGCATACAATTACATTTCCGGCGAACCTGTAACAGGATGCGAAGAAGGCAGACCGTTGTTCGTACGCTCGGCAAACGACAAGTTCAACCTTGCCAATTTCATGCGCGCCAACCTTTATGCCTCTGTAGGAGTATTGAAGATTGGCAACGACATCCTCTTCAACGAAGAAAAAGTTGAAGTGGACAGAATAACGGGCCACGGCGGACTCTTCAAGACAAAGGACGTTGGCCAGCGCATTCTCGCCGCTGCAATAAACTCACCGATTTCAGTAATGGAAACAGCCGGTGAGGGCGGAGCATGGGGCATCGCACTGCTGGCGGGATATCTTGTAAACAAAGCCGACGGGGAAAGCCTTGCCGATTACCTTGACAACAAAGTGTTTGCCGGCAACACCGGAACGGAAATAAAACCGACAACAGCCGACGTTGAAGGCTTCAACACCTACATCAAAGAATACGAAGCCTGCCTGCCCATAGAGAAAGAAGCTGCAAAAGTCAAAAAATAGCAAAGTATTATTACAAAAGTCTTTGGGAAACGGGAAAGTTTTAATAACTTTGCTCTAAAACAAAGGCAACTCTAACTAAATGTTTAAAGTTACTCAGAATTCGAAAGACTAAATCAAAACTCATGAACGACAAAACTCTTATGAACAAAGCAGCCGACAATATCCGCATTTTGGCTGCGTCAATGGTTGAAAAGGCCAATTCCGGACACCCAGGCGGCGCTATGGGCGGAGCTGATTTCATAAATGTTCTTTTCTCGGAATTCTTGGTTTGGGATCCAGACAACCTTGAATGGGAAGGACGCGACCGTTTCTTCCTCGACCCCGGCCACATGTCGCCAATGCTTTACAGCGCACTTGCACTGCAAGGCAAGTTCACTCTTGATGAACTCAAGCAGTTCCGCCAGTGGGGTTCCCCTACTCCAGGACATCCTGAGCGCGACGTCAAGCGCGGAATAGAGAACACTTCCGGTCCTCTCGGCCAAGGACACACTTTTGCCGCAGGTGCCGCAGTGGCAGAAAAGTTCTTGCAGGCAAAACTCGGTAAGGAAGTTATCAAGCACAAGATTTACGCTTACATTTCAGACGGAGGCGTAGAAGAGGAAATATCACAGGGAACCGGACGCATCGCCGGCAACCTTGGCCTCAACAACCTTATCATGTTCTACGATTCAAACGACATCCAGCTTTCAACAGAGTGCGGAGTGGTTATGAACGAAGACACTGCCGCAAAATACACATCTTGGGGTTGGAACGTTGTAACCATCGACGGAAACAATCCAGATGAAATACGTCAGGCACTGAAGGATGCACAGAAAGAAGAGAAGCGTCCTACGCTTATCATCGGCAAGACCGTTATGGGAAAAGGAGCGCTGAAAGAAGACGGAACAAGCTACGAGCACAACATAAAGACGCACGGCGCCCCTCTTGGCGGCGAAGCTTACAAGAAAACTATCGCCAATCTTGGCGGAGACGCAGAGAATCCCTTCGTCATTTTCCCTGAAGTTGAAAAACTTTACGCTGACCGCAAAGAAGAACTGCGCAAGATAGTAGCCGAGCGCCACGCCGAAGAAGAGGCTTGGGCAAAGGCTAACCCAGAAAAGGCAGCACAGATGAAAGAGTGGTTCAGCGGCAATGCACCAAAGGTTGACTGGACTGCCGTGCAGCAGAAGGAAGGTTCGGCAACCCGCGCCGCTTCGGCTGCTTGCCTTGGCGTTCTGGCAGAACAGGTTCCAAACATGATCTGCTCTTCAGCCGACCTTTCCAACAGCGACAAGACAGACGGATTCCTGAAGAAAACACGTTCAATCGTGAAAGACGACTTCGACGGAGCATTCTTCCAGGCAGGCGTAAGCGAACTTACTATGGCTTGCATGTGCATCGGTATGTATTTGCACGGCGGCGTAATTCCCGCATGCGGAACATTCTTCGTGTTCTCAGACTACATGAAGCCAGCTGTCCGCATGGCTGCGCTAATGGAAGTGCCGATCAAATTCATCTGGACTCACGATGCTTTCCGCGTCGGCGAAGACGGACCGACCCACGAGCCTGTTGAGCAGGAAGCTCAGATCCGCCTCATGGAAAAGCTGAAGAATCATCACGGAAAGGACAGTGTACGCGTATTCCGCCCTGCCGATGCAGACGAGACAACTGTTTGCTGGGCTATGGCAATGGAGAACACGGAAACTCCAACCGCACTCATTTTCTCCCGCCAGAACATTGCAAAACTTCCGGCAGGCACAGACTACGAACAGGCACGCAAAGGCGCATACATCGTAGCCGGTTCTGACGAAGACTTCGATGTAATACTTCTTGCCGACGGTTCAGAAGTTTCAACTCTTGTTGCCGGTGCAGAGCTTCTGCGCAAGGACGGCATCAAGATACGCATTGTAAGCGTACCTAGCGAAGGTCTGTTCCGTTCACAAAGCAAGGAATACCAAGAAAGTATCCTTCCGGCAGGAAGCAAAATCTTCGGCATGACGGCAGGTCTGCCCGTTACTCTCGAAGGACTTGTAGGCGCCAACGGCAAGGTATTCGGCATGCCAAGCTTCGGCTTCTCGGCTCCTTACAAAGTGCTCGACGAGAAGTTGGGCTATACAGCAGAGAATGTCTACAAACAAGTGAAGGACTTTTTGGCATAACACAAACATAAGAAACAAGCAAATCACGAATCACTGAAAAACCGGAGCAGTCAAGATGGTTTCAAACCACACTCCGGCTTTTCAGTATTCAAACCTTTTTAATTTTAAACTTTAAGCACTATGGAAGTAAAGACAATCGGATTGGCTTGCGACCACGCAGGTTTTCCACTGAAGCAGTTTATAATTCAGTATCTCGAATCAAAGGGCTACAAGTATAAGGACTTTGGAACATACAGCGATACAAGCTGCGACTATCCAGATTTTGCGCATCCTCTTGCCGAAGCAGTAGAGAGTGGCGAATGCTATCCAGGCATCGCCGTTTGCGGAAGCGGCGAAGGCATGGCTATAACACTTAACAAACACCAGGGAATCCGCGCTGGTTTGGCATGGAACAAAGAAATAGCCGGACTTATCCGCCAGCACAACAACGCCAACGTAATTGTACTTCCAGGACGCTTCATTGACAACAAGACAGCAGAAAGCGTGCTTGACACATTCTTCAAAACTCCTTTTGAAGGCGGAAGACACGAAAGAAGAGTTGAGAAGATACCGGTAAAATAACATTACACAGTTATTTTGGCATCAGTACACAGGCTCAAGCCAAAACGGAACAACTTAACAAGCCCCGCCAGACGTAGAGATACACTGGCGGGGCTTTGTGCAACCATACATAACGACACTCAGAAGAAATGCAGACAGAGAAGTTCTACTATTTTGAAAGCCTTGAAGAGGCAGTGAAAGAGAAAGACATACGCACTAGATACAACGTGCTTCGCCGCACGCTATTGCAGGCAGTGGATACCCGATTAAAGGGAGTTAAGGTTAAATTTGCCGGTCTCTTGCCAAAGATACAGTATCTTATACGCGAATACAACATTCGGGAAAATGCAAAATACAACTCTCTTGCATTGGCAATCAACAAAGTGCGAATACGTTTGCTGAAACTTGAGACACTGACTGACGAGGAACTGGAATCAACCTTCGCCCACGACCTTAAGGCTGTGTGCCACTTTATAAGCTATATCAACGAAGGCAAAGAGATACCTCAGTCGCTTACCGCGCTCTTTCCCCTTGAAACGGAAAAGAAGCTGCAGGGCAGGATGAAAGACGGAGCTGGTGACAATGTTGCCCAACTGCGCTGCATCATAGAAGAATGGGACGACACGACAATAACCGTGGTGCGCGGCGACAACGGCCAAACGGCAAAAGTAAAATATAAAGGTGAAGATACGGAAGCATTGGGCGACTGGTCTTATCTGCGACCGTTGTTGATGAAAGGGGAACAACTTAATATAGTTAACCCCCGACTGAAAGACAACGGCGAAATACTGCCGGAACTGATAATATTCAACCCCGACTATCTCGTCAACGTAACTGCCGTTGCTTCTTGCTTTGAGGAATACGGCAACAATGCCACGCTGAATCTGGTGTCACGAATAAAGCCCAATGTCGTAACGAAGCCTATCCTTTTGGGAAACTTTGCCGGACAGCTTCTAGACGAAGCGTCTTACGGAAAAGACTGCACCTATGCCGAAAGTCTGAAACGCTTCTTTCACGACAATGCTATAGACCTGGCTTGCTGCAAAGGCATCGACAGCTCTTTCCACAAGGAGGCGATGTCACAGCAGAAGAATATCAACTCGATAATGAAATCGGGACAGATTCACCAAAAGAACAGTTCATCGCTAACTGCATCAGAACTTATTCTCGAACCGTCCTTCTTTTGCGAAACTCTCGGTCTACAGGGACGTATGGACTTTATCCACCTTAACCAGGACACAATCATAGAGCAAAAGAGCGGAAAGGGAGCTTATTCGCACGACAACACAAGCGTGCGCCAACAACAGAAACATTACGTGCAGTTGCTTCTCTACCGCGCAGCGTTCCATTACGCTTACTCTAAAAAGCCTTACAGCGAAATTGCATCCTACCTGCTCTATTCCAAATATGAAAACGGGTTGCTTGAACTTGGCAGTGCGCCCAAACTTTTCTTCGAGGCAATTCGTGTCAGGAACCAAATAGCGTGGTTGGAACTGCATACGGCTAACAACGGAATGGATTCACTGCTGAAAATAGTTCCAGAGAAGCTGTTTCCGTCTGCAACAGACAATATTCTGTGGAACAGATACCAGCTTCCGCAGTTAAAGCAACTGCTGGCCCCCATCCACGAAGCTTCGACATTGGAGAGAGCCTATTATTTCAGATTCCTACGCTTTCTGTCGGCAGAACACGTGCTCGCAAAAGTGGGCAACAGGACTAAAGAAAATTCCGGGTTTGCAGACATTTGGAATTCTTCCACCGAGGAGAAGCTGCAAGCGGGCAACATATACGTGAATTTAAGGATGGAGCAACTGTGCGAAAACGACACGGTGAGCGACATTGAATTCACCTTTACCGAATCTGTCGACACAGACATCGTGAATTTCCGCGAGGGCGACATCGTTATTTTCTACCCCTACAAGCCTGGCGAAACGCCCGACGCCACACAGGTGATACTGTTCAGGGCAAACATAAAGGAAATACGCAACGACCGACTGACACTCTGCATGCGCTACCCTCAGCATGCGTCGGTGTTCAGCTATTTCAACCGCGAGAAATGTCTTTGGGCAGTGGAACACGACTGCATGGAAGCGTCTTTCAATGCTCTATACAAGAGCATGCACAGTTTTCTCTCGGCAGAAAAAAACAGACGCGACCTTATCCTCGGGCAACGGATGCCTGAAACAGAACCAGGAATCACTGTCAACGGGAATTACTCGTCGGGAGAAGACAACGAGTTCAACGAGCTTGTTGAGCATGCGATGCAGGCAAAAGACATATTTCTTATTGTCGGTCCGCCGGGAACGGGCAAGACTTCCTACGGCATGCTGAACGTGCTCAAGGAAGAACTGACGCACGAAGCATCTTCAGTTCTGCTGATGGCTTACACGAACCGTGCGGTTGACGAGATTTGCAGCAAGCTGAAAGAGGAAGGAATCGACTTCCTCCGCCTCGGCAACGAGTTCGGTTGCGCTTCCGAATACCACGACAACCTGATAGGAAAGCGCGCTGAAAAGTGTTCAAGACTTGATGATGTGAAAAACATGATAACATCGTCGAGGGTAATATGCGGCACTACAACCGCGTTCAATTCAAAGACAAGCATCTTCAAACTGAAAAGGTTCGACCTTGCCATCGTGGACGAAGCATCGCAGATTCTGGAGCCTTACATCATCGGACTGCTTTCAGCGCGACACGGCGACTGCAATGCCATAGGAAAGTTTGTGCTTATAGGCGACGAGAAGCAACTGCCGGCCGTAGTGCAACAGGACAGTGAAGAGTCTGCCGTCACAGATGCTGAGCTAAACGGCATAGGGCTGACAAACTGCCGTCTTTCACTGTTCGAACGTATTCTGCACTTATACGGCAAGGAAAACAAGGCATACTGCCACGTGCTGAGCCGTCAAGGACGCATGCACCCCGATGTGGCAGACTTCCCAAACACCGCGTTCTACCAAAGCAAACTGCAAGTTGTGCCGCTAAGCCACCAAAAAGAGACCACTCCGACACAAGGTCCCGGCACTGGATGGATTGACGACATGCTGGCAACAAGGCGCATCGCATTCGTAGACTGCAAGCCAAAAGGCGGATTTGCAGAGCCGGACAAGATGAACACAGCCGAAGCGGAACTCATTGCCGATATTGTAGTTTCACAATACCGCATGGAAAAAATGCAAGGAAACGCCGACTTGGACAATATCCATAAGACTATCGGCATTATAGTGCCCTATCGCAATCAGATTTCAGCAGTGCGCAATGCCATTGGCCGCTGCATTGAATCGGCATCGATACCGGAAAGTATGCGCAACATAACGATTGACACGGTGGAAAGATACCAGGGTTCACAACGCGACCTTATTGTCTACGGTTTCACCGTAAAGCGCCTTTACCAGCTTGCCTTTCTGACTAACAGCGAATACTACGACGAAACGGAACAGACATACATTGACCGCAAGCTAAACGTAGCCATGACAAGAGCACGCAAGCGCCTGGTAATGGTGGGAAATTCGGATGTCCTGAACGAAGACGCAACTTTCGGCAAACTCATCGAATATGCGAAAGAGAAACATTGCTATTACGATGCAGAAAAAACATAACGTCCTTTCAATGCAGAAACAGCGTCCTCTTAAAGTTAAGAGAACGTCCTTTCAACCATGACATAACGTCCCTTTAACGCAGAAACGGCAGACCTTCATGATGAAAGTCTGCCGTTTCCAAACAAAGCGAAGCGTCGTATAAAAGCGCTTCCGCTTATTCCGCATATCCGTTGGGGTTGTTCTTCTGCCAATTCCAACTGTCGCGGCACATTTCTTCAATTCCGTATTTTGCTTCCCAGCCCAGTTCTGCCTTGGCCTTTGCGGGATTGCAGTAGCATGTGGCAATGTCACCGGCACGGCGAGGCTTGATACTGTATTTTATCTTAAGGTTGTTAGCCTTTTCGAAAGCCTTCACTACATCAAGAACGGAATAGCCATGCCCCGTTCCAAGGTTATACACAGCCAAGCCCTGGTTGCGTTCTATTGCCTTCAGCGCACAAACATGTCCGGCAGCAAGGTCGCAAACGTGGATATAGTCGCGCACTCCTGTTCCGTCTGGCGTGTCGTAGTCGTTGCCGAACACTCCAAGTTCCTCGCGCTTGCCCACAGCCACCTGCGTGATATATGGCATAAGATTGTTAGGAATGCCGTTTGGATCTTCGCCGATGCGTCCGCTTGGATGAGCGCCAATAGGATTGAAATAGCGAAGCAGCACAACATTCCATTCAGGATCGGCGCGACGCACGTCTTTCAGCACTTCCTCAAGCATCCATTTCGTCTGTCCATAAGGATTGGTGCAGTATCCCTTCGGACATTCCTCCGTTATGGGAATTACGGCAGGGTCGCCATAAACAGTTGCACTGCTGGAGAAAATGATGTTCTTGCAGCCGTGTTTGCGCATCACGTCAACGAGAACGAATGTGCCGGTCATGTTGTTTTCATAATATTCCAGCGGCTTTGCCACCGATTCGCCCACAGACTTGAGTCCGGCATAGTGGATAACGGCATCGAAGGTATTTTCTTCGAAGATGCGGTTCATGGCTTTGCGGTCTCTAACGTCGGCATTGTAGAATTTCACTTCCTTTCCAATCATTTCCCCCACGCGGCGCAGGGCCTCGGGTTTGGAGTTGGAAAAATTGTCTACCACTACGACGCTGTGGCCAGCCTTGTCAAGTTCGATGATTGTGTGGGTTCCTATGAATCCTGCACCTCCGCATAAAAGAATGTTCATAGCCTTGTTCTTTTAAAAAACCAATAAAATGTGTGGTACAAGACACAACAGAAAAGGATGCGCCGTGCACCATGTCTATACAAATGCAAAGTTATACATTTTCTTTGAAGTTAAGAATAAAATGAGTAATTTTGCAAGCATACGTTTTTTATCTATAAACTGCACGGCGCTTTCAGCCGCGCTTACGAAAAAGATATGATGCAAGCAATGATTTTTGCAGCGGGTCTTGGCACTCGCCTAAAGCCTCTTACCGACAATATGCCTAAGGCTTTGGTAAGAGTCGGGGGCGAACCGCTTCTAAAACGTGTTATCTTGAAGCTGAAAGACGCTGGTTTCACGCGCATCGTAGTTAACGTGCACCATTTTTCTGAGCAGATTGTAAGCTTCCTTGAAGAAAACAATAATTTCGGCACCGACATACTCATCAGCGACGAAAGCCGCTCCCTGCTGGAAACAGGCGGCGGAATAAAGAAAGCCAGGCACTTGTTCTGTCCCGACAGCCCAGTGCTAATCCACAACGTTGACATTCTCAGCAACGTTGACCTTAAAAAATTCTACGAAACAAGCGGCAGCCCGGCAGCAAGACTGCTTGTCAGCAGGCGCAAGACAAAGCGTTATCTTCTTTTCGACGACACGATGCGCCTCGTTGGATGGACAAACACGGAAACGGGAGAGGTGAAAAGCCCTTTCCCCGGCATTAACCCGGCTGACTACCAAATGCTTGCCTTTTCCGGAATACATGTTGTCTGGCCGCAGCTTTTCCCGCTGATGGACAAAGAACCGGACAAGTTCCCGATAATTGACTTCTATCTTAGAAACTGCGACCGTTTGCGCATTGAAGGATTGCAGAAAGAAGACCTCAAGCTTATGGACGTAGGCAAACAGGACACGCTGAAAGAGGCGGAAAACTTCCTTAAAGAATTATGAATTTCCATAAAAACCCAATAAACAACAATGCAACAGAAGATTATTATTTTGGATTTCGGCTCGCAAACCACGCAGCTAATAGGACGGCGTGTGCGCGAGCTTGACACCTTCTGCGAGATTATGCCGTACAACAAGTTCCCGAAAGACGATCCTTCGGTAATTGGCGTAATATTGAGCGGCAGCCCATACTCCGTTCACGACGAAGAGGCTTTCAAAGTGGATCTCAGCCAGTTTGTGGGACGTATACCCGTGCTTGGAATATGCTACGGCGCACAGTTCATCTCTTTCGCCAACGGCGGACGAGTGGAAGCGGCTGACTCCAGGGAATACGGACGCGCCAATCTGGAAACGTTCGACAAGAAAAACCCGCTATTCAAAGGCTTCGTCGACAATTCGCAGGTTTGGATGAGCCACGGCGACACTATAACCGCCATTCCGCAAGGGTATGAATGCATAGCATCTACGGCAAACGTAAAGTTTGCGGCATATGCTTCAACGAAGGAACCAGTTTGGGCAGTGCAGTTCCACCCCGAAGTGTTCCATTCGTTACAGGGCACACAGTTGCTGAAGAACTTTGTGGTTGACATCTGCGGAAGCCGCCAGGACTGGAGCGCAGACTCGTTTGTGGAAACTACCGTAGCTGAACTTAAAGCACAACTCGGTGAAGACAAAGTAATACTTGGCCTGTCGGGAGGTGTTGACTCAAGCGTTGCAGCTGTACTTCTCAACAAGGCTATAGGCAAAAACCTTACGTGTATTTTCGTTGACCACGGCATGCTGCGCAAGAACGAGTTCCGCGACGTTATGGAAGACTACAAATGTCTTGGCCTTAACGTAATCGGCGTTGACGCATCGGCCAAGTTCTTTGCCGACCTAGCAGGGGTGACTGATCCGGAACAGAAGCGAAAGATTATCGGACGCGACTTCGTTGAGGTGTTCAATGCAGAAGCAAAAAAACAGACCGGCGCAAAATGGCTCGCGCAAGGAACGATTTATCCCGACCGTATAGAGAGCCTCAACATTACAGGAAAGGTGATAAAAAGTCACCACAACGTTGGCGGACTGCCAAAGGAAATGAATCTCCAACTCTGCGAACCGCTGAAATGGCTCTTCAAGGACGAGGTTCGCCGCGTAGGACGCTCAATGGGAATGCCGGAACACCTTATTACGCGCCACCCGTTCCCTGGACCAGGATTGGCAGTGCGAATACTCGGAGACATAACACCGGAGAAAGTGCGAATACTTCAAGACGCCGACGACATCTATATCCGCGGACTTCGCGAATACAAAGTCAAGCTTTCGGGCGAAGAGGCACGCCGTGTGCTTGCTGCCGGCATTCCCGCCGACATGCAGAACGGCGAGATTGAAGTTTCTCTCTACGACCAGATTTGGCAGGCTGGCACCGTTCTTCTTTCAACAGTGCGATCTGTTGGAGTGATGGGCGACGAACGCACTTACGAACACCCTGTCGCACTGCGCGCCGTAACTAGCACAGATGCAATGACAGCCGACTGGGCACATCTTCCATACGATTTTATGGCAAAGGTTTCAAATGAGATAATAAACAAAGTGCGCGGAGTTAACCGCGTTTGCTACGACATCTCTTCAAAACCGCCTTCGACAATCGAGTGGGAATAAATTCAGAGCGACACACAAGGAAGTTGCGAAAACAGATTTCCACCCACATACTGTAAAATAAAAAAGCTGCATTTTCCGGTTTTGACTAACTGATTCCGGCAAATGCAGCCTTTTTTATGCCTGTCGCACAACTGTTACAAGATGGAGAACAAGCCTAAATATCCTTTTTGGAGTTCTTTATTTTCTTGCCGTCCTTGTCTATTTCCCAAACTTTGCCGTCCTTATAAACCTTGCATTTGCCGTCGACAAATTTATGGACAGAGTCATATGAATGCGGCTTGATTACCACTTCTCCCGTTTTGTTCACGAAGAGGTATTTTCCCTTTTCGTCCTTTACGGCGGCAAGGCCGTCAGAGAAATTTCCGACATAGGTGTAAATGAACGGCACCGCCTCTTCACCTTTGTCGTTTAAATAGCCATATTGAGAGCCTTCCTTCTTGGCAAGAATCATACCTTCGGAGTAATTGCCCAACAACTCATAAATTACGGGGATAAGGACCTTTCCGTCTTTGTCGAGCATACCCCAACGCTTGTTTTGAGACACATACATATTCGACTGCAAGATGCCGTCGGGAATGTTCTTCTGCGTCAGTTCTTTTTTATGTACCAGTACCTTGTCATAAACTGCCTGTTGAATGGCACGGTTGTCTTTGGTTATTATGCCCCATTTGCCATTGATCCTACAGAAAAGCCTGTCGTTGATTACAGGCGAAAGATATTCATATATGCAAGGGACAAGGGTCTTACAGTCAGCAACACACAGAAGTCCTGATTTTCCATTGCTTGATATAAACATATAGTCCAGGTCTTTTCTGTCTGGAATCAGTTCAAACGGTATTGTCTGCTTGTCGCCTGCGGTAGACAAGCGGTAAGCTTCCTCTATGACGCAGGGCTGAACCTCGTTGCCTTCCTTGTTGAAAATTCCGTGTTTGCCTTCTCTTTCAACCCATGCAAGCCCGTTTGCATTGAAATCTCCAATCATTGAGAATTCAAAAGGAATGATTGTATTGTTGTTGCAGTCTATAACGCCGAATTTACCACGGTAATTGGCACGCATCGGACCGTCTGCAGAATAGTCCTCAATATAATTGTAGATACAGCGTACCTTGGCAGTGATTTTGTTTGTGCCGCAAAGAGTGACATAACCATATTTCCCGTCTCTGCATATGCGCCAAATACTGTCTTTAACGCAAATAAGTTCGTCATAGTCACAGGGCAACAAAATATCGTTTTTCGAGCTGACCAAACCAGACTTGCTGTTGAGTCTGCATTTGTAGACATTGTCTTTGGTATCGCCACCTTGCTTCACCAAATTCAAATCGTCATACACAACGGGCACTAATTCATTGCCGTTCTCGTCAATGGCTCCGTATTTTGAAGAATAGTTTTCCTCATTGTTCTTCATAGCCACGGCCAAACCGTTTTGGAATTCATAAACCTCTGTGTATTTATGCAGGGGATTACTCCCCTGTTCTGACTTCTTTGCTGGATTGTTTACAGACTGGGAAAAGCAGAGGCAAAAGAACATTACTGAAATGGTAAGGGAAAATAATCTCATAATCTTGAAGTTTTAGTAATCGATGCCGTTTAATTTATAAATAAGGTAAAAGCGAAATGCCTACACGTCTGTTGTTTATTTTTGTTTCTTTGCTATAGTTTGTTCAAAATTCAACTATAAGCTTTTTCATCTCCTTTTGTGCAGTGTCAAAACATGGTGTTTTTATTTTCCAACACATATCGGCAGAATGGCGCAAGACTGTGGGAAAGGCTGCCTTTACTGCTGAAGTAGAGAGATTTGGTAAAGAAGTTTGTTTTTCTTTCACCTATTGCAATATGCAAAATTAGCGAAAATTCGCATGACTTGCAATTTATCGTCTTCAAAACATGGCTTCAAGCGCATGATATTCCAACTATTATGCTTAACTTTGCAAAGAGTATTGACATTTTACCCCAACGATGGAGTTTGACAACCAGACAAACATTCTGACACACACAGTGGAAAAGCTTTCAGAAGAAGAATCGCTAAAAGGAATATTCCACCAACACTGTGACGGTGACCCGTTGCCTTCGGCCCGTGCGTTAGAAGAGATTATATCGCTTTCACGCTCCCTTCTGTTTCCAGGTTACTACGGAAACTCAACAGTCAATACAAGAACAATAAAATATCAAATCGGTGTCAATGTGGAAAGACTGCACAAACTGCTCAGCGAGCAGATTATGGCAGGCTTGTGTTTCGCCGACACCGACGAGTGTTCACGGCCAAGCGCAGAATGCCGCAAGGCACTTTCGAAAGAGTTGTCGGCAAGACTGATAGAAAGGCTGCCCGCCATACGTTCCGTTCTGGCTACCGACGTTGCGGCAGCATACGACGGAGATCCAGCAGCAGAGAACGTTGGTGAGATAATATCGTGCTATCCCGTGATAAAGGCACTTACAAATTATCGCATAGCACATGAGTTGGTTGAGCTTGGCGTGCCGCTAATACCCAGGATACTTACCGAGATGGCGCACTCGGAAACGGGAATAGACATACATCCTGGTGCAAAAATCGGCAAACACTTCACAATAGACCACGGAACAGGCGTCGTCATAGGTGCGACGTGCATCATCGGCGACAACGTGAAGCTTTATCAGGGAGTTACGCTTGGGGCGAAAAGTTTCCCGCTCGACAAAGACGGCAATCCGATCAAGGGCATTCCGCGTCATCCCATACTGAAAGACGACGTGATTATCTATGCAAACGCAACCATTCTTGGGCGCGTAACGATAGGACGAGGCTGCGTTGTGGGAGCAAACGTGTGGGTGACAAAAGACATGAAGCCCAAAACGAAAAAGTATAAACAAGAAAAAACAAGCATATTAGATTTTGAATTCAACAATGGAACAGGAATTTGAGCTCATAGCAAAGACTTTCATGGGTCTTGAACCGGTGTTGGCCGAAGAGTTAAAGCAGCTGGGAGCAAACAATGTGGAGACAGGACGCAGAATGGTGTCGTTTACGGGTAACAAAGAACTGATGTACCGCGCAAACTTCCAACTTCACACGGCGATACGCGTTCTAAAGCCGATAAAACACTTCAAGGCAGAAAGTGCTGACGACGTCTACAACGAAGTAAAGAAGATTGACTGGACACAGTATCTTGACCTTAAGAGCAGCTTCGCCGTTGACTCTGTGGTTTTCTCTGAGGAGTTCCGCCATTCAAAGTTCGTGTCATACAAAGTGAAGGACGCTATCGTTGACCAGTTTCGCGAAAAGACCGGAAACCGTCCGAACATATCTGTAGCCAATCCTGACATTCGTCTGAATATGCACATAGCAGAAGACAAATGCACTCTCTCGCTGGATTCAAGCGGAGAGAGCCTGCACCGTCGCGGATACAGGCAAGAGTCGGTTGAAGCACCGCTCAACGAAGTGCTTGCCGCAGGTATGATACTAATGTCCGGATGGAAAGGAGAAACGGATTTCTACGACCCAATGTGCGGTTCAGGCACTGTTGCAATAGAAGCGGCACTCATAGCGCGCAACATGGCACCTGGACTGTTCCGCAAGGAATTTGCATTCGAAAAATGGAAGGACTTCGACGCAGATCTGTTCGACAGCATTTACAACGACGACTCGCAGGAACGTGAGTTCGAACACCATATCTACGCATCGGACATAGACATGAAAGCTGTGAACACGGCGCGCACAAACGTAAAAGCGGCGGGACTTAGCAACGACATCACCGTGGAATGTGCCGACTTCAAAGACTTCAAGCAGCCGGAAGGAAAGGCGTTCATGATTACGAACCCGCCTTATGGCGAACGCATTTCAACGCCGAACCTGCTTGGGACATACAAGATGATTGGCGAAACACTGAAAAAGCAATTCAACAACGGCGAAGCTTGGGTTCTGAGCTACCGCAAAGAATGTTTCGACGAAATTGGTCTCAAACCATCACAGAAGATACCGCTTTACAACGGCTCGCTGGAATGCGAGTTCCGCAAGTACATAATGTTCGAAGGAGGCTTCCGCGAATTCCGCAGCGAAGGAAACATTCTGAAAACTGAGGACGAGAAAAAGCAGATGGCGCAGAAACACCGCTTTAAGGAACACCGCGAGTTCAAGAAAAGACTTGACGGCTCTGACGACGAAGACATGGAGGAAGGCGACATACGCTCATTCAAATTCAAAACCAGCCCTTACGCTTCGGCTATGCGAGAACGCGAGAACGCACAACGCCGCAGACAGAAATTCGACGACAGGGAGAAAGGTGAATGGAGCGACAGAAAACCATTCTCAAAAGGTGACAGTCGTGACAGGAAGTCCTTTGGAAAGAACGGAGGGAAACCTTACGGAAGGAACACGGACAAGCCATACGGCAAGAACGGCGGCAAGCCTTTCGGCAAGAAATTCAGCAAAGACTGACAACAAAACAGGTAAGACAATAATTGCAGGCGGGGCGATGTGTGGCAAAGACAAATCGTTCCGCCTGTTTAACAAACATCAACTATGGACAAAAACACTTTCAACTCGGCGGCAAGACAGTTTGCCGTGGCCGCCGCATGCCTGGTGTCAACAATGAACGGCATGGCGCAAGGAAAACAGTTCACGCTTGAAGACCTTAACTTCGGCGGAACAAACTACCACAACATGACGCCAGAATACCGCAACCTAGCGTGGTGGGGCGACTGTCTTGTGGAAAGAAGAGCGGAAGACTGTTTGCTTGTTGACAAATCAACGGGCAAAACGAAAAAGCTCTTTACAGAAGACGATGTAAACGGCATTGCAAAAACCGACAGTTCAACAAGACTGCGCAACATGGGCTACGCCACTTTTCCATACGCAGACAAGACTCTTGTCATGCTGAAGAACAAAAGCGAGCGGATTCTGATTGATTTCAAGACAAAGAAAACTGTGTGGAGACAGAAAAGGGAAAGCGGAGAACAAAATGCCGATTGGAATCCGGCCTCGCGTGCGCTTGCTTTCACTAAAGACTTCAACCTTTACGTCACCAATGCAGAAGGGAAAACAACACAACTAACCACTGACGGAAGTCGCTCCATTGTATACGGCGAGGCTGTTCACCGCAATGAATTCGGCATTCGCAAGGGGACTTTCTGGAACGCAAACGGCACAAAGCTGGCGTTCTACCGCATGGACCAGTCGATGGTAGCTGACTATCCGCAGGTTAACACCTTCGAACGCGAAGCAACATACGAGCCGGACAAGTACCCTATGGCTGGAATGACGAGCCATAAAGTAACGGTTGGAGTATTCGACACAGCCACAGGAAAAACGGTTTACCTTCAGACCGGCGATGCAACCGACCGATATTTCACAAACATCGCATGGTGTCCCGACGGCAAGACATTGTATATGTTCGAACTGAACCGCGACCAGAACGACTGTCGACTTGTAAGTTACGACGCGACCACAGGCAAGAAGAAAAAAGAACTGTACAGAGAAACATCCGAGAAATACGTTGAACCGCAAAATCCGATTGTATTTCTTCCGTGGGACTCAAGCAAATTCATCATGCAGAGCCAAAGAAACGGATACAACCACCTTTACCTGTATTCTGCCGACGGTTCGATGCTGAAGCAGATAACAAGCGGAGAATGGGTTGTAATAGACATTCTTGGATTTGACACGAAGGAAAAAACAATAATCTACACATCCAACGAAGCAATGCCCATACAATGCAACGTGTATAAGGTGAATACAAATACACTGAAACGTACTCTGATAGACGAGGGCGGCAAAGGATGGCACGCAGCCTCAACGCTTAGCGAAAGCGGACAGTTCCTTTTGGATTCTTATCAGGAGCCTGACGTTCCACGCCGAATGGTATGCACCAACACAGCAAGCCTGAAACGCACCCTTCTGCTCAATTCGAAAGATCCATGGAAGGAGAAAGGCTACACCATTCCACAGTATTCCATGGGAACACTAAAGGCAGCCGACGGCAAAACCGACTTGTATTGGCGCATGGTGAAGCCTGCCGATTTTGATCCGGCAAAGAAATATCCAACAGTTGTCTATGTATATGGAGGCCCGCACGCCCACAACGTAGATGCGCGCTGGCACTGGTGCAGCCGCTCATGGGAGACTTACATGGCGCAAAAGGGCTATATTCTTTTCATTCTCGACAACAGAGGAAGTGAAAACCGCGGTCTTCAGTTTGAACAGGCCACTTTCCGCCAGTTGGGACAGGAAGAGATGAAAGACCAGATGAAGGGTGTTGAATATCTGAAGTCCCTTCCTTATGTAGACGCTTCAAGGCTTGGCGTTCACGGATGGAGCTTCGGCGGATTTATGACAATTTCCCTTATGACCAACTATCCTGACGTTTTCAAAGTTGGCGTAGCGGGCGGACCGGTAATTGACTGGAAATGGTATGAAGTAATGTACGGCGAACGATATATGGACACGCCTGAATCAAATCCGGATGGCTATGCTAAGACTTCGCTCATAGACAAAGCGAAAAATCTTAAAGGTAAGTTGCAGATAATTATAGGCATGAACGACCCGACTGTTGTGCCACAGAATGCGCTGATGTTCCTTAACGCCTGTTCAGAGGCAGGCACACAGGCCGACTTCTTTGCTTATCCTGGCGAAGGACACAACATGATGGGACACAAGAGTGTTCATCTTCACGAGCGTATCACGCAGTATTTCGAGGACTATCTTAAGTAAATCGGCATAAAAAGGAAGAGTCGTTGACAGGTTCTCGTGAGAGGGAATCGTTCGGACCACACGCTTTCTTTACATTGCATCAATTCGGGCGGCATTCAACAATTGTTTGAATACCGCCCGAACTCTGTTATACTGAGAATGATTGGCAGTGCATCATACACAGAAAATCCCCACAACAGGCTATCAAGAATGCCTGTGTGGGGATCTGTCTAATAAACAACCTAACTAAACTTAATTTCCTTTATCTGTTGGTCTTCACTGTCTTTACGGTTCCGTCGCTCATAGTGGAAACCTTTATAACGGTTCCCTTGAACTGTTTGCCAACCTGTGTACCGTCAAGACTGTAGTATTTAGCGCCAAGCTCGTACACTCCGTTGCCAAGTTCCTTTACTGCTGTTGCAGTTCCAGCTACGGTTGCTTCACCAAGACCTCCCATTTCGTTGGCAGCCCTTACCGACCATTCGTTTGTGTTGTCGGCATTGTCGTAATGATTGTCTGTTGTAAAGTCAACCACGTTTCCGTTCTTGCAAATTGCATAGAGCAACACATACGGACTGTCAATCCACGTGAGTTTTCCTTCGCTGATAACAACATCCTTCGGCGCTGAAGCCTGTTCTGTCAGAGAAGTAGGATCCCAGTTTTCTGCGCCGCCGAGCACGTTTTCTATTGTGTAGAAATCTGCTTCTTCCTTTGTCAGCACAGGATTGTTGGGTGTATGTGTTCCGTCACCGAATGTAGTCTTGCGGCTTTCAAGTGAAATAGTCGTGCCTTTCTCTGTTACAGAATTGTATTCAGCAAACTGCTTAGGCCAACCGCCGCTCATCTCAGACCATCCTTCGGCAGACGGAACGACTTTCATTGTCGTGTTGATGAAGAGCGCTATAGGTGTTCCTGAACCCCATGGGCGACCGAGTGTGTACTTACCGCCGATAACATTGTCTTTGGTTTCGTTTTCAGCCTGTATCGTGCAGTCTCTGAATATATAGCCATACTTTGTAGGAACGGATGGCACTGCCAAATAACCGGAACTGCACATCTGCAGCGTTACAGCGTTGTAGAATACGTCGCCCTTGCCACATAGGAAGTCAGTGCGTCCACGCAGCAAACCACCCTCAAAGTAGTACTTGCTCTTATTGCTGTTTGATACATAAGTGTCTTGGTAAGCCCATAGACAAACGTTTTTGCATACAGTCTTGTTTGAACCGTCGTTGAGAACGATGTCGCGTCCCTTTGCATCGCCCATCGAACTCTTCAAGGTTATATCCTGGAAGTAAGTGTTCGATGCTCCGCTTTGCAGGCTAAGCACATCGCCACGACCGATACCTTCAAGCACGTGTGCGCCTGTTGAGAGATAAACGTCGGGCAAAGTGTTTGTAACAGTAACGCCGTCGCGGTCTTCACCGATAATCGACACGTTAGGAGTGTTGAGGTAAGTTGTCGGGTCGGCATACTTCTTGTTGTCGTTTCCGTCCTTCGTCAGTTTCTCATCAGCGGGCAGTTTATAATCTCCCTTCCTTACGAAGATGCGGTAACGCACTGACGTGTCGGCACGTTTTGCTGCTGCCGCAAAAGCATCCTTCAGGTTTCCGTTGTCAGGAACGATGAAATCGTAGAGAGCCTTTGTCACAACGGGGCGAGTCTTAGTCTTGAACACAATCGTCACAGCTTCAGCGAGAGCGTTGTCTGTAAGGTCGGCAATGCTGTTAGCGGGCAATGAGAATATGTATTCGGTGTCATAGTCAAGTCCCTTGTATGAGAACATCACCGTCTTGCCTGAAACGGCCGGTGTAAGGCTTTGGTTTCCAAGAGTTGCCGTTACGTTCTCGCCAACAAGCTTAACCTTTTCGTCGAATGTAAGCACGATGCTTCCGTTTGCAGAAGCGTTTTCGGCTCCGTTCTGCGGAACTGTTGCAAGCAATACAGGCGCTTTTCCGTCGTCAACAATCTTTGCCGTTCCATAGATGAAGATTTCTGAAATTGCTATACCGTCGTTGTTTGAAGAAGTACCGTCGATTGGTGATGTCGTGTCAGCTATCCAGCGAATGTAAACGGCAGGCTTATTGTCGGCTGCAGCCGGCAATGCGAATTCTTCCGTCTTCCAGTTCTTCGCTCCTTCAATGGCAATCGTTCCTATCTTGCTCCATTCTGTTCCGTCGAGAGAGTATTCCACGTCATACTTAGTGTAAGCGTTGTAGTTGTAAGCCATGGCAGAAGATACCTTCAGGTCCTTGAAGGCGCTTGCGTTAATCTGTGTCTGCCAGTAATACTTGCCAAGCCCTGTTGTACGCCAGTTTACAGCAGCGTTTTTGCCTTCGTATCCACCAGAAGACTGGCACTTGTCGAGCCAACTGCTGGTGTTTCCGTCAGCGTCGCGCAGCACAAGAGCATCGGCATCGTTGTCTTCTGCTGCAAAGTCAGCCTTTCGTCCGTTGCTTCCAGAGAGAACGAAATCCCATCCAGCTATGAAATCGAGCGCTGCGTCATAGTTTGCAGTCACATTCTTGTTCTCTGTCATGTCAAGTTGCAGCTCTGCAGAAGTTTCTCCGTTGCTCCAAGAACTGAACGTAACTATCTTGTTGGAAGAAGCTGTAAGAGTTACATTCGTTCCTTCCTCATACATATTCTTGTTTTCAATCACCGTAGGAGCGGGCTCAACGGCCACCATATAGCTGTTGCCCGGAGATTGAACGGAAAGGTCGAGTGAATAGGTATTCAGCTTGAGGAAGTTTGCAGTAAATGCCTTGTTGCCGTCGAGCGTTACATTTATAACGTTTTCGGTTGACACTTCTGTTCCTGTAGAATCTGTCCAGTTAACAAACTTATAGCCGAAGTTTCTCGTTGCGGTGAGCTTTAGTTCCGTTCCCTCGTCGAACTCTGTTCCGTTAGGATAAACGGTGATGGTTCCAGCTTCTTCGGGGTTGCATGTTGCGGAAACGGTATACTTTGCCACTTCTTCCTTCTCTCCGTTTACAGTACCGTAGATACAAACATTGTTCAAGCCGTACTGTTTGCCTGCATTGTCGTAGATATTTATCAGAAGCGAGAAGCCCTGCTCCGTTTCGAAGCCTGTCGGAACTTCGTATTCGAAAGAAACGACATCGCCTTCGGTCTTGTTGTTTCGGCGAGGCTTTATGCCAGTGGCAAGAGTCTGTTCCTTTCCTTCCACATTCTTCACCCTTACGCTCATCTGACCGCCATCTGTGCCGAAGCGTGCGATGTTGGCACTCACTTTCGAAGGTGTGAACTTTATTCCCTTTGAGGGAACAACCTTGAATTCAACTGCGTTTTCGTCGTTCTCAGCGCTGCCCTTTGCCGTAGGCTGGAAGCGTGTGAATGTATATCCGAATGCTGTGCCGGCTGTTACAGCGGTAAGATTAGGGCCGTAGGCCACTGATGTCAGCGTGAATGCACCGTCGGGAGTTGTCTGTGCAGCGTCGTCTACAGTTCCTGCCATTGGGAAAACGGCAGAAGCCTCTGCGTTTTCGAAGCTAGGCTTGTCGCTCTTCACAACAGGAAGCACAACCTGAACCGTACGATAGTATCCTCCGTCGTTGCCAATAACTATGTCTATTGTTTCTGAAGTTGAGCCGACAGTATAAACAAGCGGATTTGAGGGCGTATAGTCGCTCTGTCCGTCGATGGTTGTGGCAGTTTTACCTGACTGTCCGAAGTTACTCATTGCAGTCAGCGTTACTTCTGCGCCCTTGCAGGAAGGAACTGTGAACTTTGTGCCGTTGTTCCACTGACACCAGTCTGTCCATGCGCCGTTGTTCACCTTTCCGTTTGTGGCGTCCATGTCCATCTTCACGTCTATTGTCTCGCCGGCTACATTTGCCTGAGTTACAAAAATTCCTGTATTCCCTTGGTATGCCATGGTTGGCGCACCGTTCTTGCGCTGGAAGTCCCAAAGAAGCGTTACAGACTCAGTGCGGTCTGCCAACGAGACAGTGTTGTCTTCAAATACAGGAACAAGAGTCATGTCAGAAGTACAGGTGACTTCCGAGCCTACTGCATAGGATGCAGTTCCGTCAGTCCATGCCTTCAGTGTCTTGCCTGCCAAATAGAGAGTCTTGTTTGCAGGCACAACGAAAGCTGTGTTCTCTTCAACGGTCATGGCTTCGGGTGCAACTCCTTCCGCTCCAGAATTGCCCGAAGAGAAGGTCACGGTATATTCTGTTGACAACGTTGACGGATCGACAGCTTCCACAGCTATATACGGTGTGTAAGAACCGCCGGATATGGTCAGCGTTGTGGCCGACGTACCTCTGTAGATAGTTGAAGCGATGTTTTCCGCCTTGTTGTTGTGATAGCAGGCACCGGTGTTTGTGTTGAATGTCTGCGTGTTTCCTGCTGCATCCGTCACTGTCACGTCGCCGCCCCAGGCGCATGTTCCCATGCTTACCTTTACCGGACCGTCAACAGAAACTGTGGCTGAGAAATTTCCCCATCCATGCTCATTGCTGTGATACTTTCCGCTCAAGACGATAGCCGCCGTTGCATCGTCGGAAGCCACGCGGGTGGCTGTTCCGTCGTCGGCAATGGCTACTCCAAACTTGACTGATGTCTTGTTGGAAATCTCGTCGGATGTGAGAAGATTGCCGTTGGTCAGGTCAATCTTGATGTCCTTGAATGCTGCGGTTGCAGGCAAGACGCCCAACAAACACAGAAAGACAAGAACCTTCCTTAGAAATTGTTTTTTCATAAATCGATTTTATAGTTAATTAAAATAGTTTGACAAATTCACGGTTAACAACCACAAAGTTATAAAAATATCGTTCACGAAGAATCACCCGGAAGGCTGAAAATATCGGTATACCGGGAAATTACCCCTTTTTGGGATAATATTTCACGTTGGGAAGAATAAAGAAAAGAATTGAGACACTGAGACATGAAACAATACGCACCGTTGGAAAGATTTGCTAACGGCTGAATTGCATAACCAATTAGCCTTGTTTCAAAGTGCAACACACGTTGCTTGCGAACAAGACATAACTTGCTTATGAATGCGAGCAAGGGGAAAAACAAAAGGGAACAGCCGAAAGCCATTCCCCTGTCATAGAAAGATTATTTTTTTGCGCCTTGCTCAGCCTTCATCTTCAGCAGACGCTGGCGAATCATCTGGCGCGACTTGCCTATCTGATAATGGTAAGCGAAACATGTCGTGGTGAAATAAATCAGCACCTGAATCCACAGGGCGTTGTATTCAACTGCGATGTCTTTCATTGTTGCGCCCATAGTGTTCAGTCTGACGAAGCCTCTTATTCCAAACGTTGAGGGAAATATCTGCGACACGCCTTGCCAGAATGCCGGAATGTTGCTCTGCGGCCACGAAACGCCGGACATAAAAAGAAGCATTACAGATGAAAAGACAACGAGAAGCATTACGTTTTCGCGGTATCTCACGAAGCTTGCCAACGTCATACTGAAGAATATGCATGCCAAGACATAGGGAAGCGCAAACGCGGCAAGGCTGGCAAAATCTATCAGACTTACGAAATTGAAAAGATACGGGATGAACGCAAGCAGATACATGCTTATAACCATATATATCGTAAAGTAGCAGAATGCCTTTCCCCACACAGTCCTCATCACACTGCGGTAGTTTTGCGTAAGAGGCACAAGGAAACCGTAAATGTTCTTTTCGCGGGCCGTTCCGGCTGCCATTCCCACACCGAGCAAAAGTGTCTGCTGAATGATAAGAATCAGCACGCCGGGAAGAATAAAGTTACCATAGCCGGCGGTATTGTTGAACACTGGAACCTCTTCAAAATCCAGCGGCTTCGTACTTATCTCGTTCTCCCTGTCGGTGTAGTTTCCGCTAAGAGAAATCTGAATGCGCGAGTTGAGGTTTCCCTGTATGGCGGTGCACGTCTGGTAAATGGCCTTGTATGCAAGCATAAGGCTCATGTCGCAATACACTCCCACATGGGTTTGCTCCATTCTGTTAAGGCGCGACTGAAAATCTTCGGGGAAATATACCACTCCGTATACATCCTGTCTTCCCACCATCTCCTTTGCCTCGGCAAGACTTTTTGCCCTGACTGCAACCTTTACGTCGGGCGAAGCATCGAGCATGCGCGTGAACTGGCGACTAAACTGACTGTTGGACATATCGACAACTGCGACGGGAACGTCCCTTACCACCTCATTATTGTAAATCCATGAATAAAGCAACGGATATGCCAAAGGCACGAGAATGAGAAAAATCAGCACGCCCTTGTCGTGGAACACGGCTTTAAGCTCATTCAGTGCAATGTATATCGTATCGAGAAGTATCTTTTTCATAATTCTATTTTAGCCAAACCCTACTTTGAAATAAGGTATGTTTGTGACATCATTCCGTATATTTGAAGTTCAAGACAGCTTTCCGCATGTTTCCTGCCACAAGAACAGGAAGCAAGGCAAAGACAACTAGAACAAGAATGTTAATCCACACATAAGAAAGCGGGAAGTCGTTGAACACGCACGTCTGGTAGATACGCCAATAATGACGCAAGGGGAATAGCTGTGCAAGAGCCTCCAACGGTGCATCCATGGCGAAAACGGGAAATGCCGTACCTACCATTGAAAAGCTTAGCACGCCCCAAAGCGAGCAAATGCTCATGGACATTCGCATTTGAGGCATAAGGCCGAACATGAACGCTCCGAAGCCCTGGGCTGCCACAACGGCAAGAAAACCAAGCAGAAGGATATTCCAGATACCGCCGTTGTGAGGAAAATCCAACACACCGTATACATAAAATGAATATAGGTATATAATGGTCAGGAAAACCACTGTCTGCGGGATAAGCTTCCCTATCATTGCCACCCAAATGTTGTTGCCGGCAGTTTTAAGCCACTCCCTTCCGCGCCCGAACTTAATCTCTGTTCCAAAGGAATAAGCGGTTAGAAGGAAGATGAACAGCAACAACGTTCCCGGCACAAGCATCGTGCTCAGGTAGATGTTATAGTTAGTCCAAGGATTCGTAGTTGAGTGGAGATCAAGAGCAATGGGTTGCAGAAACGTAACTATCTGTCGGTCGGTATATCCCTTTGCGCGCATCGTGGCTTGTCCAACCGCTGCCGAACCGAGCGAAGCTATCGTCTTCAAGTCCTTGAAAAGGAGAGAGCCGGCAGTCAGCGAAGCATAACTGTAATAGAGTGAGATTTTGGGCTGTCTTGAAGAGAGAAGCTTGTCGGTTGTGCCTTTGGGAAAATACAAAAAGGCATAAATCTTGTTTTCCTGTATGGCATGGCGTGCCTCATCCACGCTGTTGTAATAGGCGACGACACTTGAATTCTGGAAAGTGTTGAGCCGTCTTACCATAGAACGTGTTGTGGCAGTGTTGTCAAGGTCTACCACTCCGATCGGCATGCGCGAAGGCTGTCCCTCGTCCATTAGTGAAGTGAAGAACAATATAGCGACAACAGGCAGCACAACCATACATATAATATATATAGGATTGTTCTTCAGATTGCCGCATTCGCGCAACACCGTGGAAATTGTATTCTTTATCATCAGCATTGTAAGTTCTTTAAGAACCGTATTCTGCGGAAACTGTTATTTTTTTATAAGGCTCATGCCTGGACGGAGGCCGTCGATTTTTGTTACGGGGCGTGCCTTGACCTCGAAAGTCTTCAAGTCGTATTGTCCGTTTGACTTCGTTGCCTTCCAAACGGCGTAGCTTCCTTGATCCTTTATATAGAAAACTTTCATTTTTATGTCCTTTTGGAAAGCTGGGGAATAGGCGGTAAATTCAGTTCCCACCTTCATGCCGAGCAGTTGGTCTTCACGAATGTTGAAAGTTCCCCACAAATCGTCCATAACGGAGATGCTCATAATCGGTGATCCTGTTCCTACCAATTCGCCAACCTTTGGATAGACACTGCTTACTTCGCCCTCCACCTGTGCAATCTGCACGGTTTCGTTTATGTATGAGCTTACTTCCTGCACAGCGCCCTTGGCTCTGTTTACCTGAGCCGCTGCTGCCATTTTCTCTTCCTTGCGTGCTCCTTCGCGAGCCATGTCGTACTGGCTCTTTGCGGCTTTTTCCTGTGCCTCGTAAGCCTTATACGCAGCAAGTGCTTCGTCGCGCTTTTGTGCGCTCATCACACCTTCGTTGAAAAGGCGCTGCACGCGCTCGTAAGTTTTCTGCGATATTTCCAGTCCGGCTTTTGCCTGCTGCCAAAGTTCAAAAGCGCCTTGTATCTGCTGCTGGCGTGCGCCGTTGTCTGCCATTTGCTTCATTGCCGATGCTGCATCTTCGGCGCTTTGTGCCTGTGTCTTCTTGGCTTCCACTTCGGGAGCGTCAAGGATTGCAAGCGTATCGCCCACATGAACATAGTCGCCTTCCTTTACTCGAAGTTCGAGTATACGGCCGGGCACTTTACTCGACACGCGGTATTCGGACACTTCAACCTCGCCCTGTATTATATCGGGCTGGTTGCCCAAAGTGAAATATCCTATAAGTCCTGCCACTACAACTACCGTGGCGAATCCTGCTATTGCAAGCAATATGCTTTTCTGTTGTGATTTATTGTCCATAATTGTTTGTTCCTCTTCTGTGTGAAATGCTATTTAATTTTGGGGACGGCATGCTCGTGGCATGTCTGGCTTTACTATTCCAACTGTCCCAAGGCTTTTTTCAGGTTTACCTGCGAAATCTTGATGTCAACCTGAGCGTCAATCTTCTGCGACTGCGCTTGCATCCATGCCGTCTGCGCCTCCATTACGTCAGTTGTCTGCAGTACGCCTTCTTTAAAACCAACATTGGCGCAACGCAAGTTTTCCTCCGCTTTTTCCACGTTCTTGCGAGCCATGTCGTATTTCTTCCAAGCTTCCTGCAGTTTGAACCTGCTTTGGCTTACCTGCAAAGAGACTTTTTCTTCTGTTTCCTGTAGTTCAAGACTTGCTATAGTTGTGGCAGCTTTGGATGCACGCACTTTGTAAACGCCTTCAAACCAGTTCCACACAGGAATGCGCACCATCACACCAACATTCCACACGCCTGCAAACTTACGGTTGTATCCATCGTAGACATTTGGATTTGTCATTAAATATCCTCCGGCAAGTGCTATCTGAGGAAGGAAGGCAGAACGAACGAGTTTGGTGTTCTGACGGCTTATATCCACAGCGTTTTCCAACATTCTTATTTCGGGACGCGACGTTACTGACGTGTCGTTGCCAGCGCAAACAGGCATGTCGGCAGAAATGTCTATGCCGTCAGTCATTTCGTCGGCAAGCGTAATGTCTGACTCAACAGGCATGCCGCATGTCTGGCAAAGCAGCATCTTGGCCAATGACAAACCGTCTTCAACCTGCGTCACAGCCATTTCTGCTTCGTTCACCTTTACGCCAACTTTCAGTCCGTCGGCGCGTGTGGCAACGCCTTCCTTTATCATTTTCTGCACATCAGTGTCAAGTTTCTTGACCAGTTGAAGAAAACTGTCGGCAAGTTTCTGCTTGTGTCTCAAAGAGACCACTGTCCAGTAAGTTTGGTCAATGTTCTGCAGTGTCGTCTGACGCGTCGTTTCTTCATTGTTTGCTGCAAGTTTCTCGCCAAGGTCAGCCATACGGTTTGCGGCAGTAATTGCACCGCCCATGTATATGGGTTGCGTTACCATTGCAGACACCATATACATTTGTCTTGTGTCAGTGCGAAATTTGTCTTTAATATCATTTCCCACTTGATTAAGAGCGCCGATAACTTTGGGATCCTGCACTCCAAGCAAAGCACCGACAGTATTGCCCACACTTGAGAGAGCGTCTTTCTGCGGATTGGTAAGCAGAGAAATCTCGCGACTGGAGAAGACGGCACCTCCAAGCAAGTCAAGATGCGGCAGATATTTAGTGCGCGCAGCTTTGCGCAGCTGCTCTGCCATGACGCGTTGCGTGCGTGATGCAGTCAGAGTCTTGTTGTTGCCGAGCGCCATCGCACGGCAACTGTCCAGCGAAAGCGTTTGCTGAGCTGTCGCTGCCGTTGCCATTCCGGCCAAGGCTATCATCAAAAGTTTCTTTTTCATCAAAATTACTTTTTCGTTTCCTGTATTTATCTTTAGTGATTCATTTATGTTTAACTGCAATACAAGTATGCCACAAACTTGTTACAGTGTCATGACATAAAGCCTGTGCGCATAAGGTTTTATTTAAATGTAAAGTTTTTCTGTCCGATCATGTTTCCTTCGGCAAAAACGCTAACGTTGTAAGTTCCAGGATTGAGTGCCTCGTTAACAGTCCAGTACATCTTTACGGATGTTTCCAGCCCTGAATATTCTATTGTCTTCGCCATGGTGTATTGCAACTGACGATTCTCGTAGGCGAAAGTGCCTGCCGCACCCATCACGCCACCGGCCGGTGTCGTTACTCTTACATAAAGATGTCGCTGGCCGTTCTGTGCCGTAACATTCTTAGCGATATTGAAAGAAACGACAACAAGCTTTGCATCCTTGATCTTTTTAACCGCTTTCTTTGAAGAGTCTTTCTTTTGCGGAACCATCTGAATTGCCGTAGCATCAAGTTGTGCTGCTATTGCAACCTTTTCAGACAGTGAAGCCTTGTCGGAATTCAGTCCTTCTATCTGCCGCGTAGCTTCCTCATACTGGCCTTTGACACGTGTATTCTCGGCCGTAAGGTTCTGGTTCAGCCTGTTCAACGAATCAATTTCCAGAACATAACTGCGAATCACGGCTCGGCATGTGGCCAGTTCCTTTTTAAGACGGGCAATCTCACGGGCATCTGTACTCTTAACGTTTTTCAGTTCTTGCAGAAGATTCTGCGTGCGCAGTTGCTCACGCGAGAGTTGGGCTATGATTGAATCGTTGTTGATGCGGGTTTTCATTTCGGAATACTGGTCAGCGAATTGTCTGTACTCGTTTTCCATTTCCTTTTTGTCCATCTCCGCAAGTTCCTGCATCTCTCGGTTTGCCTGTTTCTCGTTGTGAAGACTTACGGCAAGCCAAGAAATGCCGCCAAGAAGAAGAACCGCAACAATAATAGTCGCTGTCAATGCTTTTTTATTCATATTATCTTAAAAACGCGTTTTTATTTTATTGTAGAAGAAAAGCCTTTCGGCATTATATCTTTGCTCTACACCTTATTAATATATAAAGGGAAACAGATGCCAAACCTTTCTTTTATCAAATTGCAAATTTAGATTCTTTTATATTAACATGCAAAGAATGGTTTGTCCTTAATATTTAACTATCATTAAATTATAGTCTTTTACGGAAAAAAAGAACAATTGACACTATTGTATTTTATTGACTTTCGACATCGTTCACCCACAAATAAAATTAAGAAAATTTGGCTACATCATCACAATGGCGTAACTTTGCAATCGGTTGGCAAAGTGCCGGCTAAGGGGTGCTACCGCAATTGCGGATGCTGAGATTAAACCCACGCGACCTGATCCGGGTAATTCCGGCGTAGGCAGAGCACACATTAAAGTATATCACCCTTTATTTATTTTTCCGCGTGTTAGGCAAAAGAATCCTTGCAACCTCAAACAAGTTGTTTGTCATGCGCTTATGACTTTGGGAAAAGGCTATGCTGCATCAAGACAAGGAACAGGCAAGAACAATTCATGCTTTGCCGGCTTGACATTGAAGGAACGAACCAATTAAAAGACAAAAGACCAATGATGAAAAGAATCAATGGCGTAGCCATGGCTGTGGTGTGCACTCTTTGCGCCCAACATGCTTTGGCTGAACAAAATGCCGACTCTGCGAGCATACACCAGCTCAATGAAGTCGTTGTGAAAGCTGTGCGTGCACAAAAGAACGCACCGTTTGCAGTGGCAAACATCAAGAAAAACGAACTGCAGAACTTTGCAACCACTGGAAAGGAACTGCCTTTCCTCTTCGCCCGCACTCCTGGCGTGTTGGCATGGAGTGAAAACGGAACTGGCATCGGTACGACCTACATGCGCATGCGCGGTGCGGCAGGAAGCCGTATCAACGTCACCCTCGACGGAGTGTCGCTGAATTCGCCAGAAGACCAAACTGTTTTCTGGGCAAACATGAACTCTTATGCCTCAATACTGGGCAGCGTACAAATACAACGTGGCGTCGGTTCATCTACAAACGGCGACGGAGCTTTCGGCGGGTCCATATCCCTTGCCACAGCAGCACCTTCAACAAAACCGTTTCTCGAGCTGACCGGCAGCTATGGAACCTTCAACACTTACAATGTTGGCGCATCTTTCTCCACAGGACTGTTATTTAACCATCTTGTCTTCGATGGAGCTTACCACGAGACAAAGACTGACGGTTATATCCACGGTACACGCGGACGTTCAGGTTCTTACTATGGCGGTCTGACATGGCTTGGAAACAATTTCCAGATACGTTACAAGAATATAGGAAACTTTGAGAAAACAGGACAAGCATGGAACGGTGTGGTTGGTTCTGACTACAACACTACGGCAAGCCTCTTCGATTTTGGATATACCACGTACAAAGACCTTTGGAAAGCAGGTCTAGGACGCTACAACACACTTGTTGAAGATCTTGTTTACGATAAGGCAGCATGGAAAGAAGGCAAGTTTACGACAAACCGCTACAAGATGCGAGACGGAAGTTACTGGAACCGCACGACAGACAACTTCTATCAGAACCACAACATACTTTCGGCAACATGGCAACCGTCAGAACACTGGAGCCACAACCTCGCCCTTCATTACACTTACGGACAGGGTTACTACAAAGAATTCAAGAACAACTACAAGTTTGCAAAGTTCGGACTTGTTTACACTGACGCTGAAGGAAACAACATCAAGCGTTCTGATTTCATACGCAAGAAGGGACTTACGCAAAACACTTACGGAGCCGTATACAACTTCAACTACAAAAACGACAATCTCGACGTTGTCGGAGGCGTAAACCTACAGCAGTTCCGTGCAAGCCACTGGGGATACTTGACATATATTGCCGACGAACGAGCTGAGAAGCAGTTCCTTGGCAACGGGAAATACAAATACTATGATTCAGACGCACGCAAAGACGACTACAGTGCCTTTGTGAAAGCAGCCTATTCATTCTGCAACAACTGGAATGTGTTTGCCGATTTGCAATACCGTTTCGTCAAGTTCAAGACAGACGGCGTTAACGACAAATTCGTCAGCGAAGGCAACGGATACAAGAACCAAGTGCTCGACATCAACGAGACATTCAACTTCTTCAATCCCAAAGTGGGAATCAGCTATACCAACGGTGGGCACAAAGCCTATGCAAGCGTTGCCATGAGCAACCGTGAGCCTGAACGCAACAACTACACCGACAACGGAAACTATCCTTTCCCCAAGAAAGAAACCGTTTACGACGCTGAAGCAGGTTATCAGTTCAACGGAAGCAATTGGCATGCAGGTGCGAACTTCTACTATATGAACTATGACAATCAGCTTGTGCAAACGGGTGAACTTAGCGACATAGGCGAAGCTCTGACCACGAACGTAAAGAAATCATACCGTATGGGCGTTGAATTGACTGCCGGATGGTCTCCTCTTTCATGGTTGAGCGTTGAAGGTAATGCAGCATTAAGCAAAAACAAAATCAAAGACTTCGACGAATATGTTGAAAGTTGGGACGCTACCGACGACTACCTGGTGAAAAACCATTATACCAACTCTACGTTGGCATACTCGCCAAGTGCAATACTCAACGGTTTCGTTGACTTCCACTACAAAGGCTTCAACGCGACATGGCACACGAACTTCGTAAGCAAGCAGTATGTGGACAATTCTGAAAGCGATGCACGCTCACTTCCCTGCTATTCTCAGTCAAACTTGAGCCTCAACTACCAAAGCGACGTTACGAAAGCAGGCGGAATTAAGAACGTTAAGCTAGGCATTGATTTCAACAACGTGTTCAGCCGCCACTACGCCGCAAGCGGATATACATGGTACGGATGGTACACAGAAGGGAAACGCTACCAGTCTATGGCCTATATCCCTATGGCCGGCTTCAACGTAATGGCTCATCTCACGCTGAGATTCTGACAGATACGAAAAAGCCTTAGCCGTAACAAAAAAGGAACAACCTTATATGCCTACTAATATGTAAAGACACAAACACGAAAGGGAGCATGGAATCATTTCCAGCTCCCTTATGTTTTTTCAAAAATACAAAATAACAGAAAAACAACGAATACGTTATGCTACAATTTATAGCCGAACACGGGCTTGACATCTTCACCACTCTTCTCGGATTGCTGTACATATGGCTCGAATACCGCGCAAGCATTTGGTTGTGGGCAATTGGAATAATAATGCCGGCGCTTGACATTTACCTTTATTATTCGCATGGTCTTTATGGCGATGCAGGTATGGCAGTTTATTATACAGCCGCCGCCGTTTACGGACTGCTCGCGTGGCGTTTCGGAATAAGTTTCTCCAGTCTGCTAAAGCGCAAGCCTGCACCAGCACACGAACTGAAAATCAGCAGGATGCCACTTGAGAAATATCTTCCGACCCTGTTTTTTCTAGTTGCTGCATGGGGAATAACATATTGGATTCTTGTAACATGGACAAACAGCACAGTGCCATTGCTCGACTCTTTCACCAATGCCATGAGCTTTGTGGGTTTGTGGGCATTGGCAAAGAAGTATATTGAGCAATGGTTGTTTTGGATTATCGTGGACGCTGTGTGCTGTTACCTTTACATAGTGAAGGGCATACCGTTTAAAGCCCTGCTTTACGGGCTATACGTCTTCATCGCCGTAATGGGATGGGTGAAATGGGAAAAGATGAGGAAAGCACAGTAGCGAATCACACACTAACCACGGCAGGAATATGTGGCCAAGGATCATAACCTTCAAGTCTGAAGTCTTCGTATGTAAAGTCAAAGATGCTCTTTACATCAAGGTTTATGACCATACGCGGCAACTGGCGTGGTGAGCGTGTCAATTGAAGGCGCGCCTGCTCAAGATGATTCAAATACAGATGCGTATCACCGGTGGTATGTATGAATTCGCCAGGCTCTAGCCCTGTCACCTGAGCTACCATTTGCAGAAGCAACGCATAACTTGCAATGTTGAACGGCACACCAAGGAATGTGTCTGCACTTCGTTGATAAAGCTGCAAAGAGAGTTTTCCGTCAGCAACATAAAACTGAAAGAGGCAATGACAGGGCGGGAGTTTCATGTTTTCAATGTCTGCCACATTCCATGCACTCACAATCATGCGTCGTGAGTCCGGTGTGTTGCGTATCTGTTCAACCACGTTCTTAATCTGATCGATGTTTCCGCCACTACGGTCGGGCCAAGAACGCCATTGATAACCGTACACCGGTCCAAGTTCGCCATCGGCGTCAGCCCATTCGTTCCATATTCTTACTCCATGTTCCTGGAGGTATCTCACGTTTGTGTCACCGCGCAAAAACCACAAGAGTTCATATATAATCGACTTCAAGTGAAGTTTCTTTGTTGTAAGCAAAGGGAAGCCCTTACTCATGTCGAAGCGCATCTGATTTCCGAACACGCTGAGTGTGCCGGTGCCGGTACGGTCGGTCTTCTTTGTCCCTTCGGTCAGAATACGGTCAAGAAGTTCTAAGTATTGTTGCATCTTTATTGTTTGTTCTGGTTACTGCTTATTTTTTATTTTCCATTCTTGCGGATAAAGATTGTTTGTCCTGTTGCCCAGATTCTTAAGGAAGCCAAGAGCCAGTCCCAAGTAACGCACAACAACGAAACCGCGCTTTGTTTCTGCGGGAACTTCTATTGCCTCTCGCCTAAGATATCGCAGAGCCGTTTCCTTGTCAACGTTCACACTTGGGAAGGCTTCTTCATACAGTGATATCGAAAGAGCGAGCGACTGCGATGGAATTGTGTCCCGTCCCTTGCATTCCCCCATGTCAATTCCTGCATGCATAACGCGGAGTTTTTTTTCTGCCAGGTCAAACTTGTCGCGCCATAGCTTCTTTACCGCTGCAATTCGCCCGCCAAGCATTACGAAATCATAGTCTGAGTTATTTTTCAGCCAGCCACCGACATTCTTTGCACCTTGTACGGCAGACGAAAGGGCGCTTTTATCTCGGCGTTTTCCTTCTTTTTTCTGTTTGCTTCGCTCTTTCATGGAGGAACATGACGGTTCGTTTCCATCCCTCATGACGCACATATACAATCCCTCCGTAGGGGTGATTCCAGGCACGAAATGGCGCTCGCAAAGTTTTTCCATACCGTATTCTTCAGCGATATAGAATGTGTTCTCTTCGTCTTCATGCGCATTGAACGTGCATGTTGAATATATCAGCAATGCCCCGTCGGCAAGACATGGCATTATGTCGTCTATGATAGAGCGTTGCAATTCAGCGCACTTGTTGACATTTGCCACCGACCATTCTTTGATTGCCCCTTCATCCTTGCGGAACATTCCCTCTCCAGAGCAAGGCACATCAGCAAGGATAATGTCGAACTTCAAGCCCGAAGGCTGATAGTCGACGGCGTAATTGTTTGTAACTATAACATCAGGATGGCCGAATTTCTGTATGTTTTCCATCAAGATGTTTGCCCGTTGCCTAACGGGTTCATTGGCAAAAAGCAGACTTCCTTGCGGCAATACGCTCCGCATTGCCGTTGATTTTCCGCCAGGAGCAGCACAAAGGTCAAGCACCATCAGCGGCCGGTCAGACGGGGCGAAGCGTCGTATTGCTTCGGTTACATACATTGACGCTGCTTCCTGAACATAATAAGCTCCTGCATGCAAAAGTGGATCGAGCGTAAACGAAGGGCGTTCTTCCAGATAACGGCCTTCGTTACACCAGTCCACAAACGACGTTACGTTTGCAGGCAAAGTCATACGCATACTGTCATACTTGAAAGGGTTTAGCCTTACGCTTACAGGAGGTTGCTCCTGCATGCCTGTCATAAATTTACGGAAACTGTCTTCTCCCATCAGTTTCCGTGTATATGTAATGAATTCTTCGGGCAGTGTCACGTGATAGTTTGTTTATAGCAAGCGCAAAATTACGTTTTTTATTTCATTTCGCAAAGCTTCGGAAAGACAAACAACCGTCGGTTTATTTTGCTATCTGAAATAATTAGTCTATTTTTGCAACAATTATAATTGCGGAACAACGCTTGCATGCATTGTTCTTGCATGCATTGTTTTTAACAGGCAGACATTGCTGCATCTGGCAAGACAGCCAGAACAAACATCGATATGCCTACGGAAGCGTTGTTTCTGCCTGCATAACTGAAACTATTTGATGAAAGAATTTGTAATATCCGAAGTCAAAGCCGAAACAGCCGTTCTTGTTGGACTTGTAACGAAAGAACAAGACGAGGCAAAGACAAAAGAGTATCTCGACGAATTGGAATTTCTTGCCGACACAGCGGGAGCAGTCTGTGTGAAACGTTTCACCCAGAAAGTGGTGTCACCGAACCAGACAACTTACGTCGGCAAAGGAAAACTGGAAGAAATAAAACAGTTCATCCTTGACGAGGAAGATGCCGAACGGGAAGTAGGCATGGTTATATTTGACGATGAACTTTCTGCAAAGCAGATTCGCAACATTGAGAACGAACTGAAAGTAAAAATCCTTGACCGCACATCACTGATTCTTGACATCTTTGCGATGCGTGCGCAAACAGCAAACGCAAAGACACAGGTGGAGCTTGCACAGTACCGTTATATGCTGCCGCGGCTTCAGCGTTTGTGGACTCACCTTGAACGTCAGGGCGGCGGTTCTGGCTCAGGCGGCGGAAAAGGCAGCGTTGGTTTGCGCGGTCCGGGCGAAACGCAGCTTGAAATGGACCGAAGAATAATTCTGCAACGTATAACGCTGCTGAAGCAAAGGCTCGTGGAAATAGACAAACAGAAGAACACACAACGCAAGAACCGCGGAAGAATGATTCGTGTGGCCCTAGTTGGTTATACAAACGTTGGGAAATCAACGCTTATGAACCTTCTGTCGAAAAGCGAAGTCTTTGCCGAAAACAAACTTTTCGCAACGCTAGATACTACAGTGCGCAAGGTTGTTGTCGACAACCTGCCGTTTCTTCTGGCCGACACCGTTGGGTTCATACGCAAACTGCCCACAGACTTGGTTGACTCTTTCAAGAGTACGCTCGACGAGGTACGTGAAGCCGACCTCCTGCTACATGTCGTAGACATAAGTCACCCTGACTTCGAAGACCAGATAAAGGTCGTTGAAAAGACATTGTCAGACCTTGGCTGCTCGGAAAAGCCGCAAATGATAATCTTCAACAAGATTGACGCATATTCGTGGGTGGAGAAAGAATCTGACGACTTAACCCCGTCGACAAAAGAAAACATCACTCTCGAAGAACTTAAACGCACATGGATGGCGAAGATGAACGATGACTGCATCTTCATATCCGCCAGAGAGCGAACCAACATAAACGAGTTGCGTGACGTTCTCTACAAGCGCGTGCGCCAACTCCACGTGCAGAAATATCCGTACAACGATTTTCTGTATGAAAACTACGAAGACTACACGGAAGAATAAATACGCATAAACTGACTTCAGTACTAATCAATTCATTATGCACACTCTTACACCAGAAGAGACAACCACCTTGCAACGCAACCGATGCACGGCTGAAGACTGGCAGCTAATAAGCGTTTCCGAAGGGTTCAACCCGAATAACGTTTACGACACACACTTCTTCGGCAAATGCAAGATAGGCGAGACAGGGGGCAAGACAATCAACCAAATTGGCTTGCCGCAACATGCGGGCATACGAAATGCACGCATAGCCAACTCGACAATAGGCGACAACTGCATAATAGAAAACGTATCCGGATTCATATCCGACACTCATATCGGCAACAAATGCCAGATAAGCAATATTGGAACCATTAGAACTGAAGGCGACACACGCTTCGGTCTGTTCCGCAAGATTGCCGTTCTGAACGAGGCAGGCGAAGGAAACATCTTGTTCTGCCCTCATCTCACTTCACAGGTGGCTGCACTCATGGCCATTCCCTGTGTTGTAAGTAAAGAAACAAAAGAAAAATTATTCTCTCTGGCAAAGAAAGATACAGAAAACTACTTTGCTGCCGAGGGCATTGAAGGTATTGACGGAACAAATGTCAAAACAACAGTATGCGACAACACCGTCATCCTCAACACGCAAGAGATTACAAATTCTTATATATCCTCTGGAACCTGCATCAACGGAGCGCGCATAATAAATGAATGTGCGTTTTTCTCGTCTGCCGATGCACCCGTAAAAATTGGTAACGGCGTAATACTAAACGGATGCGTTGCCACTTTCGGTTCCAAGATAACCGACAACGTCATTGCCAGCAACTGTTTCGTTGGCGAATGTGCCACGCTAACCGACGGATTCTCCGCCACAGACAGTGTTTTCTTCGCAAACTCTTTCATGGCAAACGGCGAAGCCTGCGCCGCTTTCTGCGGTCCTTTCACCGTAAGTCACCACAAGAGCACATTGCTCATAGGCGGCATGTTCTCGTTCTACAATGCCGGCTCGGCAACAAACTACAGCAACCATGCCTACAAGATGGGGCCTATTCACTGGGGAACAATGGAGCAGGGATCAAAGACGGCAAGTTCTGCCCACATTCTTTGGCCTGCAAACATCGGATATTTCAGCATGTGTATGGGCAAGATTGCCAATCATCCGAACACAACCGCTTTTCCGTTCTCTTATCTTATAGGCGACGGAAAAGAAACATGGCTTGTGCCTGCACGCAGCATAGCCACAGTTGGAACATTCCGCGACATAAAGAAATGGCCAAAGCGCGACCAGCGGCCCCTTTCCTGCCGTTTCACCAATGCCGGAATAAAGTGGATGCATCCCGGAATTGCGGTGCAAGTTTTGAAAGGAAAGGAAAACTTGGAAGCAATTGCCTGCAATTTGAGCGAAACGAACCGCTATACCATTGTAAACGGCTGCCAAATAAAGCGCTCGTCAATAGAAAAAGGCATAAAACTCTATGAACTGTATTTACAGATGTACTTGTCTGAATGTGTTACACCGGATAAATATGACGAAGCATTGTCTGACCGCAGCATAGAGCTTGCCTTGAACGAATACGAAGAAGAACAGACAGAATACTCTTTCACAGATTTAGCGGGAACAATTGTCTCGCGAAGTGTTCTCGAATGGCTCGAAAACGAGTTAAACGACGACAATACAATAATTGAAAGTATCAGTAACGCACTTGCCAACAACAGTGCAGCATGGGCAAACACAGGCCCACGCGCCTATAACCTTGCGGTGAGGATAGCCGAAGAATGCTTCGGCATAAGCCGTTTGCCGTTCACGGAGCGATGCTCTCTGCTTGACAACTGTAAGAAAGCATGGAACGAATGGATTGAACTCATACACCAAGATGCCGAAAAAGAATATTCCATGGGAGACGTTGACCGCGAAACGCTTGATGACTTTCTTAACAACGCTAAATAGAAATAACGACAATACAATTTTTACATCACTAAAAAATAATGCATATGAAGTTAAAATCAATGTTGGTTGTTTGCCTTGCAGCCCTTTCCACAGGTCTTCAGGCAAAGGAATACCAGTATGAAAGTGTTGCCGGCGACCCGATGCATGCACGCATCTACACGCTCGACAACGGACTGAAAGTGTATCTTTCGGTAAACACAGAGAAACCGCGTGTGCAAACATACATTGCCGTGCGCACTGGAAGCCGAAACGATCCGGCAGAGACCACTGGTCTCGCCCATTACCTTGAGCATTTGATGTTCAAGGGGACTAAACTTTTCGGAACTACCGATGCCGCAGTCGAAAAACCTTACCTCGACGATATTGAACGCCGCTATGAGGCTTACAGAAAGCTTACTGATGCAGCGGAGCGCAAACAGGCTTATCACGAGATTGACAGTGTGTCGCAGCTTGCCGCAAAGTACTTCATTCCCAACGAATATGACAAGCTGATGTCTTCTATCGGTGCTTTAGGCACAAATGCCTATACAAGCAACGATGTAACGTGCTATACGGAAGACATTCCTTCAAACGAGATTGACAACTGGCTGAAAGTTGAAGGCGACCGCTTTCAGAACATGGTTATTCGCGGTTTCCATACGGAATTGGAGGCTGTGTACGAGGAGTTCAATATCAGTCTCGCAAAAGACAACAACAAGGTATGGAATTCGTTCTTCAAACTTCTCTATCCAAACCACCCTTACGGAACGCAGACAACAATAGGAACGCAGGAACATCTGAAGAACCCTTCGATTACAAACATCAAGAACTATTTCAACCGATACTATGTTCCAAACAACGTTGCCATTTGCATGGCCGGCGATTTCGACCCGGATAAAGTCATTACAAGCATCGACAAATATTTCGGTTCGTGGAAAAAGAGCGAAACACTCTCCTTCCCTACCTATGCGCCAGCCAAGGAACTAACGTCACCGCGCGACACAACTGTCATTGGACAGGAAACTGCCTACATGATGATGGGATGGAGCTTTGACGGGGCAGCTTCACTGCAAAGCGACACGCTCGACATTATCAGCGAAATCCTTTCAAACGGAAAAGCCGGACTGTTTGACCTTGACATTAACCAGCCAATGAAATGTCAGTATGCAGGAGCTTTCAAAGACGGAATGAAAGAATACTCGCAGCTTATACTTAACGCACAACCAATGCCAGGGCAGACACTGAAAGAAGTGCGCGACATATTGCTTGAAGAAATTGCGAAGCTGAAAAAAGGAGAGTTCGACGACGACCTTATCCCTTCTGTAAAGAATAACATCAAACTTAGTCTCAACAATTCCCTCGAGAGCAACAGTTGGCGTGCAAACGAGTTCGTCGACGCTTTCATCAACGGACAGTCATGGAGCGACTGGGTTGGATATGAAAAGCGCATTTCAGGAATTACAAAACAGCAAGTCGTTGACTTCGCAAACAAGTACCTTGGCGACAATTATGCCATCGTTTACAAAGAAACGGGCGTCGACTCGACACAGAAGAAGATTGACAAGCCGCAGATTACAGCCATTCCTTCCAACCGCGACCTGCAGAGCAAGTTCGTAAACGAGCTGACCAACGCGAAGGTTGACCCTATCCAGCCAAAGTTCACAGACTTCAACAAAGAAATTACACGCGGTAAAACAAAGAAAGGGCTGCCTGTTCTTTATGTTGAGAACAAGACTAACAAGATCTTCGTACTTGACTATTACTTGGAATACGGCGAAGAGGCAAACAAAATGCTGCCATACGCTTTAGGATACCTCGATTATCTTGGAACAGACAAACTTACAGCAGAACAAGTTAAACAGCAGTTCTACAAACTGGCCTGCAACTTCTCTGTGGCTGCCGGCAAAGACTATTCAATAATACACCTGAGCGGACTCAGCGACAATATGCCTCAGGCAATGCAACTGGCAGAAAACATACTCGCCAACGCCAAAGTTGACAAGGCGGCATACAACACTTGGGTTGAATCGGAACTTAAAAGCCGCAAAGACAACAAGATGAACCAAAGCAGCAACTTCCAAGCTCTGACTCTTTATGGCAGGTACGGCAAATACAACACGCTGCGTAACGTTCCCGACAGTGCCGAACTGGTTAACTGCAACCCCGAAGACTTGATAAAGATGGTGCGCCAGATGCCTACATACAAGCATGACGTGCTATACTACGGCCCGCTCACAGTGAAGCAAGTAACTGCTGCCGTAGACAAATACCACAAGATTCCGAAAACACTGGCAGAAGCTCCAAAGGGCGAACCGTACACTCTCGAACTTACGAAAGAGAACGAAATATACATTGCGCCCTACAAAGCCAAGAACATATACATGATGCAGTATCACAACGAAGGCAAAAAGTATGACGAAGCCAATGAGCCTGTGATAACTCTCTTCGACGAATATTTCGGTGGAGGCATGAACACTGTGGTATTCCAGGAGCTGCGCGAAAGCCGCGGACTGGCTTACAGTGCATGGGCAAGCTACTTTACACCTTCAAAGAAAGTTGATCCGGAATACTTCTGCACTAACATCATATCGCAGAACGACAAGATGATGGACTGCATCCGTGTGTTCAACAACATCATGGACACTGTGCCGCAATCACAAAAAGCCTTCGACATTGCCAAACAGGCCGTTATGAAGCGCTTGGAAGCAAGCCGCACAACGAAGCTTTCAATCATATTCAAATATCTTAACGCAAAGAGACTTGGACAGGACTACGACATAAACGAACGCATCTACAAGGCCATCCCGAACATTACGCTCAGCGACCTCGTGAAGTTCGTCAACGACAACATCTCCCACAAGCCGTTCCGTTACCTCATCTTGGGCGACGAAAATGAACTGGACTTGAATGCTCTCGAAAAGATCGCTCCTGTAAAGAGACTTACAACAGAAGAGATTTACGGATATTAAGCCACAAATAAAATCGGGAAGCCGCAGGACATGAAAATCCTTGGCTTCCCGTTTTCATACATTCACACCATAAAATATATGAGAATAAACATCATTGCCGCCGTGTCGCGCAACAGAGCCATAGGCAACAACAACAAACTTGTATATTGGTTGCCCAACGACCTGAAACGTTTCAAAGCCCTCACAACGGGGCACACCATACTGATGGGACGCAAAACCTTTGAGTCGCTGCCGAAGGGAGCGCTGCCAAACAGACGCAACATAGTGGTGAGCCATACCGTTGAGCAGTTGCCCGGATGCGACGTATACCCGTCAATTGACGAAGCCTTGGCAAATTGCAACAACGAAGAAGATGTCTACGTAATCGGAGGGGAAAGCATCTACCGACAGTCACTGCCGTTGGCCGACCGTCTCTGCCTTACGGAGATTGACGACGAAACGCCGGAAGCCGACGCTTTCTTCCCCGAATACAAGGCGGAATGGCATGAAACCGCACGCGAGGAACATTCCACAGACGAGCGCCATGCCTACAACTATGCCTTTGTAGACTACGAAAAAGCATAAGCTGCACTACGGCAAGACAAAAATGGCGCAATAAACAAAGAATGCTGACCGTTCTTGAATGTTCAAGACGGCCAGCATTCTTTTTATTTGTCTGCAATCTTCTGCTTACTTGCAGTTAGGGCACCATGGTTTCAACTGCTTGAAGAAATCATTGCCCTTATCGTCAACAAGGATGAAAGCGGGGAAATCCTCAACAGTAATCTTCCATATTGCCTCCATGCCAAGCTCTGGATATTCAACGCACTCTATACTCTTTATGCTGCTCTTTGAAAGCACAGCGGCAACACCGCCGATCGTGCCGAGATAGAAGCCGCCATGTTTGTGGCAAGCGTCGGTCACAACCTGTCCGCGGTTTCCTTTGGCAATCATTACAAGCGAAGCTCCGTGGTCTTGGAACTCGTCTACATACGGATCCATGCGGTTTGCAGTTGTAGGACCCATTGAACCGCAAGGATATCCCTCCGGCGTTTTTGCAGGTCCGGCGTAAAGAATTGGATGGTTCTTGAAATATTCAGGCATCTCCTCTCCCGCGTCAAGACGAGCCTTAAGCTTTGCGTGTGCAATGTCGCGAGCAACGATTATCGTACCCTTCAGATTAACGCGTGTGCTTACTGGATATTTTGTCAGTTCCTTGCGAACAGCATCGATACCCTTGTCAAGATCAATCTCAATGCCCTTTGTTCCTTCGCCCGGCTTGCGCAGTTCTTCTGGAATAAGCTCTGTCGGATTGCTGTCCATCTTCTCAATCCATATTCCGTCGGCGTTTATCTTTGCCTTGATGTTGCGGTCGGCCGAACAGCTCACACCCATACCAATCGGACAACTAGCGCCGTGGCGTGGCAGACGAACCACACGAATGTCGTGAGCAAGATACTTTCCTCCGAACTGTGCGCCAAGTCCAATCTTGTGTGCCTCCTCAAGGAGTTTGTTCTCAAGGTCAATGTCGCGGAAAGCGCGTCCCGTTTCGTCGCCGGTGGTTGGCAATGAATCGTAATACTTGATGGAAGCCAGCTTAACGGTGAGCAGATTCTTCTCGGCACTGGTGCCGCCGATAACGAAAGCAATGTGGTAAGGAGGACAAGCAGCCGTGCCCAGCGACTTCATCTTCTCTACGAGGAACGGCAACAAAGTGCCTTCGTTCTGTATCGTAGCTTTCGTCATGGGATAGAAATAAGTCTTGTTGGCAGAACCGCCGCCTTTTGCAACCATAACGAAGCGGTATTCGTCGCCTTCCACGGCCTCAATGTCTATCTGTGCAGGCAGGTTGCAACGCGTGTTAACCTCGTCGTACATATTCAGCGGTGCGTTCTGCGAATAACGCAGGTTGTCTTGCGTGAATGTATTGAACACGCCACGCGAGAGAGCCTCTTCATCTTCGAAATCTGTCCACACGCGCTGTCCTTTCTCGCCGTGGATGATTGCTGTGCCCGTGTCCTGGCAGAAAGGAAGAACGCCCTTTGCAGCCGTCTCGGCGTTGCGCAGGAACTGCAAAGCCACGTATTTGTCGTTTTCCGAAGCTTCCGGGTCGGTCAATATCTTTGCCACCTGCTTGTTGTGCTCGCGTCGAAGCATAAATTCCACGTCGTGGAATGCCTGCTGAGCAAGGTTTGTCAAAGCTTCGGGAGATACTTTCAGAATTTTCTTTCCTTCAAATTCGCCTACGGACACGCCCTCTTTTGTCAAGAGATAGTATTCTGTCGTATCCTTTCCCATCTGGAACATGGGAGCATACTTGAATTCGGTTGTTGCCATAATGTTTTTTTGTTTACCTGATTTTAAGAATTGCAATAAGTAAGCTGCCGCTATGATGTATTTGCAAACATGCTGTGCCACTGCCGGAAATGGCCTTGCGCAACAACGCCTGCCACATGCAAAGGTAATGCAAATCGGGGTAAGAATAAAAGGTTTTACCCAATATATTTTGCACGCATCCGAAGAAGACGTCAGACGGGAGCCTCGCCTTTGGCAAAAGCAAGTTCAAACAGTTTTAAAAGCACGCTTGTCCTGAATTAAAAGCAACAGGTTTCCACACGAAAAGCAAGCTGCTTACGATGTGGAAACCTGTATGTTTTTATTTCACCTCCACTATGTTGGTTTTTGGTTTCTCTTTGTTGCGTCTGTTTGTCATTGTGACAACAGCCTGAGCAAGGTTGAGGAAAGCCTGTCCGGTGATGGTTTCGGGATGGCATGCGGCAGGAATGCCCTCGTCGCCGCTCTCGCAGATTCCTTGCACAAGCGGTATCTGTGCCAACAGCGGTACGTTCAGTTCCTGAGCAAGCTGCTTGCAGCCTTCTTTCCCGAAGATATAGTATTTGTTCTCGGGCAGTTCTGCCGGCGTGAACCATGCCATGTTTTCCACCATGCCTAATATAGGAACGTTAACCTTCTCGTTCTGATACATGTCTATGCCCTTTCGTGCATCGGCGAGAGCCACTTTTTGCGGAGTGCTCACTATCACAGCACCTGTTATAGCCAGCGTCTGAAGCAGCGTAAGGTGAATGTCGCTCGTGCCGGGCGGCGTATCAAGTATGAAATAGTCCAGTTCTCCCCAGTTGGCATCGGCGATGAGCTGCTTCAGAGCGTTCGACGCCATTCCGCCGCGCCACAACGTGGCGGTTTGCGGACTGACAAAAAATCCTATGCTTAGCAGTTTCACGCCATACTGTTCTATCGGGGCAATAAGTTGACGGCCGTCCACTTCCACGGCAAAGGGGCGCTCGTCTTCAACATTGAACATTTTCGGCATTGACGGACCGAAGATGTCGGCATCCAGCAGTCCGACACGATAGCCCAGGCGCGCCAGCGATATGGCAAGATTGGCCGAAACGGTGCTCTTGCCCACTCCGCCCTTGCCGGAACTTACTGCGATAATGTTTTTCACGCCCGGCAGCAGCTTTCCCACTTCGGGGCGCGGCTTTGACTTGTATTCCAGTTTTATCTGCACCTGAACGTCCTTTGAAACGTGATAGTGTATGGCAGCCTCGGCAGCCTTAACTGTTGATTTCAGGAAGGGGTCGGTTTCTCTTGGGAACAGAAGCGTGAAGCTGACCTGCATGCCGTTGATTCGCACGTCGTCGACAAGCATTTCGCTCTCGATGATGTTCTTCTTTGTTCCTGGATAAGTCACCGTTGCAAGTGCATCGACGATAAGTTTTGGATAGAGTTGCATGTTATTGTTTTTCTTTTGTTTCTTTTGTGTTTTCTATTTCCTTTGCCTCGTAGTCGAACTTGCCGAAGGCTTGTATGAGTTTCTCCGGTGTTGTCTTGTCGGCATCGTATGTAATGGTCACTGTCTGTTCGGGGATGCTAGTTTCTATGCGCTTCACTCCGCGTTCAAAACGCAGGTTTCCCTTTATCTTCTTCTCGCAACTTTCGCAGTGCATCTGCGGTTGCGTCGTAACGCACAGTGTCTTGATGTCTTTTGCAATGGCGAATGCCGAAAAGAGCAGCATTGCCGTAAAGATGATTTGCTTCTTCATAATGTATATCGTTGCTTGTATTTGTTCTTGTTTCAGTTATTCCATTCTTGAATGTTGCTTGCGTTTGACTGTTTCGCAGTGTGTCAGCGCCGCAGTCTGAGCGAGTTTGCAATCACGCTCAGGCTGGAACATGCCATAAGTGCGCTTGCCCACATTGGCGTTATCTGGAAATCCGTTCCGAAAAGGCGCAACGCTCCTGCGGCAAGCGGTATGCACACGAGATTGTAGACGAAGGCAAAGAAAAGGTTCTGCCAAATCATGCTCACCGTTCTGCGGCTGATATCAATGGCATTGGGTATGGTTTGTAAATCGTCGCCCATGAGAGTTATCTGTGCCACATCTATAGCAACATCCGTTCCACGGCCAATCGCCATGCTTACGTCGGCCAATGCCAGCGCCTGTGTGTCGTTAATGCCGTCGCCCACCATAGCGACACAATGTCCTTTGCGCTGCAACTCGGCCACAAGTGCCTCCTTGTCGTCGGGCTTCACGCGGCTGCGGTAATTGCCTATGCCTGCTTTACGTGCCCAATAAACCACAGCCTCGTCGTTGTCGCCGCTCATAAGATAAATTTCCACGCCTTCCTTGCGCAATTTTTCCACGACCTCGGCAGCATGCTGCTTCAACGTCTCTCGGTTTTCCAACGGTTGGCTTTCGCTGTTGGTAAAGTCTATTGCCGGGTTTGCAACGGTCAGCGTTCCAGTTTTGTCCATCACCAATGTGTCAACGCGCCTCAACGTTTCCAATGCAGCGGCGTCTTTTATCAGTATCTGCGTGCGCGCCGCCTTGCCTATGCCCACCATCAGTGCCGTTGGTGTGGCGAGTCCCATCGCACACGGACAGGCTATCACCATCACTGATATTGCCGAAAGGATTGCATTGGGCAGCAATTCCGTTCCGCCGACGAGCCACCATACAACAAATGTAACTATGGCCAAGACAAGAACCGTTGGAACAAACACGCGTGAGGCACGGTCAACAATCCGTTCCACAGGGGCCTTTGAACTCTGAGCCTCCTGCACTCTACGTATAATCTGCGAGAGTGCGGTTTGTTCGCCCGTTGCGGAAGCTTTCAGCCGAAGCTTGCCTTGCGAGGGAATCGTGCCAGCAAGCACGCTGTCTCCTGCCCGTTTTGCTGCTGGCTGCGGCTCTCCCGTTATCATTGCCTCATCAACGTATGCGGTATCAACTGTCATGAAACTTTCCGCCAGGGTCACTGTGCCATCAACGGGTATCTTCTCTCCTGCCCTCACTTCAAGTATGTCGCCCTTTTCTATTGCCGAAACGGGCACTTCGTTTATGTCTTTTCCGTCAACGACGCGTGCTGTCTTTGGCTGCATACCTATCAACTGACGCAAACTGGCTGCGGTTGAATCTTTTGCCCGCTCCTCCAGGCAACGGCCTGTGAGCACAAAGCTTATTATCATTGCGGCGGCATCGAAATATGTATGCCACTCCATTCCGTGTTGCCCCCATGTTGCTTCTCCGAAGAACGTGTTGTACGAACTGAAGAGAAAGGCGGTGAGCGTGCTCATTGCCACAAGCGAATCCATATTGGCCGTAAAACGGCGCAACTGACGCATGGCAGACACATAGAACTGCCTTCCGCACAACACGATATTAAGCAAGGCCAGAATCATGCACGTCTGGTTTGCCACGTCAGTCTGCCTTAAAGACATTTCGGTTTCTGCGCCATTGCTTCCGCAATTGCCGCCGAGACTTATCCATCCCATTGAGATTGCCATTGTCAGGATGGAGAAAAGCCACGACAAGGAAGTGCGGCGCAACAGCAGAAGATACTCGCGACGGTTTATTTCTTCGGCACTGCGTCCGGTTTCTATTACCATATCGTAGCCTATCGACGATATTTCGTCTTTCATCTGCTGAAGCGTTATCTTTTCAGGGTCGTAGTCAACGAGTGCAGTGCGCCCTGCAAGCGAAACCGAAGCCGCGCTGACACCGGGAAGAGAGCGCAGCTTTCTTTCCACATTGCCTGCACATACGGCGCAAGCCATACCTGTAACGGGAATTGTCTTCTTCATATTGTATTTCGTCACTGCTGTTTTGTCATTTTAACGTAACTCTAACTCCGGCATAGAACATTCGCCCGTGAACAGGTCCCCACACAAGTGTCGGTTCAAAGCTTGTACTCCACGGATGGTCTGCGTGCAGAATCGGATTTTTCTGCTTGAAGTTCGTCAGGTTCTCACCTCCGACGTAAATTGAGAAATAGCGAAACCAACGCGTAACCTGCGCAGATAGCTGTTCGTATGCACTGAAACGCGTGTTCCATGACTGCGTTCCGTCGGCAAGCGTATAGCTTTGCGGCATTCGTCCGCCGCCGTTCATTTGCAGCGTGCAGTCGAACTGCCAAAGTTCAAGCGGTGTCTTGTACGAGAGTGAGAGGAGCGCCTTGTATTTGCTCGTGAGAGGCTTCTCCATGAGAGTGCCTCCATAAGTGGAACGCACGTCGTTTAGTCGGTATGCAGCCGTCACCGACAGTCCTTCCACAGGTGAATACGTGGCGTCCGCCTGCAGCGTATGCGAATAAGAACGTCCGTCGAGGTTGCCTATGCTTATTAGATGCGGGTCGGAATCATAGTCAATTACGGTCTGATTGAGGAAACGCGTATAGAAATACTCAAGGTTTAGCTTCAGGTTCTTGCCCCAAAGCGGAATGGTGAAAGCGGCCGTTGCTCCGTAATTCCAAGCCTCTTCCATCTTCATGTCGCCTATCGTCAGTGTGCGTCCGCTTGAAAGCAGATAGTTGTTTTCTGCCAAAGGATGCGGTGTGCGGTAGCCTTTTCCGGCCGACAGGCGCAGTGTGAGAAAATCGGCGGGCATATATTTCACGTTGAAACGTGGTGTAAAGAATGTTCCGTAAAGCGAACTGTGGTCAAGGCGCAGACCTGCCATTGCGGTGAGCCTGTGATCCAAGTCGAATGTATATTGAACGTAACCGCCCGGCACTGTCTCCTTCTCGCGTTCCTTTACAATCGGCAACGAAGCATCGTGCGACAGACGGTAATGCTCGCTGATATAGTCGTGGTTCAGGCTCAGTCCGGCGGAGATATTGTGCAGTTTGGTGATGTTTGTCTCGTACATCAGCGATGCGTAAACGTTCTTGTCGTTTGCATCGAAGAGCTTATGGCCGTATGTGGCTTTCTGTTCGTGCATGGCTGCCGAAGCCATAAGCGCAATATTAGTGCCGTGTTCCTTGTCGAGCACGAAGGCATGTTTCAGATAGGCTTCATAACGGTTTGTTTCAACGCCTATTTTAAACAATTCTGAAGATGATTTCTCTGCCGTCGCACCGTGACTGTGTGAAGTCTGACCGCCGTCGCGCTTTTCTTTCAGTATCGATAGCCCGCCATGGAAGATGTTCTTGTCGCCGAGATAGGCCCAGCGGCTTTGGATGTTGCCTTGCCTTACACTTGGTTTGTCGATGAATCCGTCACCGTTATCGTCGTGTTTCTTCCAAGAATCCTCATAATGGGCGAGGATTTCAGTTGAAAGGCGTTTGTTTATATGAAAGTTTGAAGTCAAGTTTGCCTCAATGCGGCTTTTCGTATCGCCGTAAATATTTACCTCCGTAGCCTTTTCGTCTTCGGGCTTAAGGTAATCAATGTTTATCTGCCCTGTTATTGATTCGCATCCGTTCTTCACCGAAGCACAACCTTTGGATACTTGTATTGCTTTCATCCACGGGCCGGGCACGTAACCCAGTGCATATGGCACGGCAGTGGTGCGGTAGTTTGGCATCGTTTCAGTTAGCATCTGGACATAAGTGCCCGACAAGCCAAGCAGTTTTATCTGCTTTGCTCCTGTGGCAGCGTCGCTGTAACTTACGTCTACCGATGGATTTGTTGTGAAACTCTCGCCAAGATTGCAGCATGCCGCTTTGAAAAGTTCGTCACGACCTATCTGCATTCCGTTTAATGCGCCACCCATGCGACGGGTTGCGCTTGACTTTACTGTTACGCCACTAAGTTTGTTGTCGTAACCAAGCGTGTCTTGCTGTGCTTGCGTTTGTGCAGCAACCGAAGAGGACGCTGCAAATGCAACGATTGTTGCTGATATATAATTCTTTTTGCTCATTTTTGCTGATTTGATTTAAATGGCTTATCACCTGTGCCTTTGCTGCATGCAAAGTTAAAACGGGAACATTGCAAACCGTTTGCAATGTATCCTGTGCATAACTCCATACCTATTATAATAAATATAGCCGTGGGGCATTTTTAAGTAAAGGCTGGAGATAAGCAAAAATCAAATCCGCAAAACACGGATAAAGCGCAGATACGATCGTGGCGGCCCATGGGATGGTGTATCCGCAGCAAGTTCTTGTTGAAGTACGGGCTCAGACACGATATTGTCTGCCTGCAACATGTATGCAGGCAAGGCAAACATCGGCGGAAGGAAAGAATAATGCGGAGCTGGACTGTAGGTCTGTGGCGACGTTGCAATGTGCTCGTAATCCATGCAAGGCTGAGGCGCCAGACAAGTGGCAGCACTGTTGTTTGATTCTGCCTCGTGGCACGACATGCAGCAGGGGACTTTTGAAGACGGCTCGCCTGCGTCGTCACAGATCGCCGCCATAGACAACTGCGCCACGACAGTCTGCTGCATACGGTTGCAGTGGACAAGCGTAACGCCCCCGCCTATCACAACTATGAGCAACGACAGGAAGAGGGCGTTGAATATGGTGGAATAACGCGACATCTTTCGTTCCTTATATTTTTTATTTTGCCGTTTCTTTAGGACTTCGCTTTGTGCGTTTGTAGCTTCTATACTCGTCCAAAGGAATCTCCACGTCCGGTTCAACCAGTTCACCGTTTGAAGGCAACAGGAACTTCAAGTATCTGATGTTCAATCCACGGTCTATCCACTGATTTTCGTAGTATGTATGGATAGACAAGATCGTGCGCGTCGCATCGTCAAGCTTGTCGTCGTGATACAAATCCTCGGTTGAGAGGAGAAGCGTCAGAGCGTTCTTCTCTACCATATACTTGGTGTATGTGTAGAGAAAGTTGGAGTCCGTCTTCAGATGCACCGTTCCGTTGTCTTCAAGAAAGCGGCGGTAACGCTCCATGAAGAACGTGCTTGTGAGTCTCTTTCGCGGGTTCTTCATCTGCGGGTCACTGAACGTGAGCCATATTTCCTGCACTTCGCCAGGCGAGAAGAAGCGGTCGATAATCTCAATGTTAGTGCGAAGGAAAGCGACATTGCCCAGTTCTTCTTCCAAAGCCTGCTTTGCTCCGGTGTGCATACGCGCTCCCTTGATGTCCACTCCAATAAAGTTTACGTTTGGAAACAAGCGGGCCAAGCCAACTGTATACTCTCCTTTGCCGCATCCCAACTCCAGCACTATTGGATTGTCGTTGTGGAAATAATCCTCACGCCAACGTCCTTTCATGTCGAAGGGAACGTTCTCCATTACTGAATAGGGATACTGGAAGACATTTTTGAATGTCTCCATTTCAGCGAATTTCAGCAGTTTTCCCTTGCTCATATTATTCAATAAGAACCTTTGTCCACCCGTGCTTGTCTTCTTCTATGCCGTATTGTATCGCACGGAGGTGTTCATATAAACGTTTTGAAACTGGTCCGGGTTGTCCGTCCTTGCTGAACGTATAGCGTTTGCCTGTGTCAAGGTCGTCAATGTACGAGATCGGACTTATAACTGCGGCTGTTCCGCATGCTCCGGCCTCTTCAAACGTGTCAAGTTCCTCTTCCGGAATTTGGCGACGCTCCACCTTCATTCCGTAATCTTCTGCCAACTGCATCAGACTCTTGTTCGTTATACTTGGAAGGATGGACGTTGACTTTGGAGTGACGTAAGTATTGTTCTTAATGCCGAAGAAATTTGCTGCGCCGCACTCGTCCATGTATTTCTTTTCTTTTGCGTCCAGATAGAACTCGCAGGCATATCCTTTTTCATGGGCTATATTGTTGGCAAGCATTGAAGCTGCATAATTGCCTCCCACCTTGAATTTGCCTGTTCCCAGCGGTGCGGAACGATCGTAATCGCGTATGATGACATAAGGATTGGTGGAGAATCCGCCCTTAAAGTAAGGGCCTACCGGAGTTACGAAAATAAGGAACATATATTCGCTTGCCGGATGTACGCCAACCTGTGCGCTTGTTCCGATAAGAAGCGGGCGGATATACAAAGAAGCGCCGCTTTCATATGTAGGGATATACTCTTGATTAAGACGCACAACCTTGGTAACCATTTCTTCAAAGAGCTCTGTTGACACTTCTGGCATCATTATACCGCGACACGTTGACTGTAGTCTTGCGGCATTTTCATCCATTCGGAATACTCTTACCTTACCGTCAGGACAACGGAAAGCCTTCAGTCCTTCGAAAGCTTCCTGGCCGTAATGCAAACAAGTGGCAGCCATATGAAGCTTAAGGTACTCGTCGGAGCAAACTTCTATCTCGCCCCACTTGCCGTCGCGGTAGCAACAACGCACGTTATAGTCAGTACGGTTGTAGCCAAATCCAAGTTTTGACCAATCAAAATCTTTCATAATATTCCTGTTTTTTAAACTGTTTTATTTTTTGCAAAAGTAAGAATAATATTGTAGAATAGCAAAATTTATTCGCCATTCATATTTGCACGAATTTGGTTTGCAGGCATTGCCGTCAGTCGTCTTCCAACAGTTTTTTTATCTCTTCGTCTGTCTTTGTCAATCTGTCGCGGCAGAAGGCAATTAGTTGCTTGGCCCGTTTCAACTGTTCGCACAGCGAATCGATGTCAAGTTCGTTACGTTCCATCTTGTCCACGATGGTTTCGAGTTCTGCCATAGCAGCCTCGTAAGTCTGTGTATTCTGCTTTGCCATTGCTTCTTTAGGGGTTAGGTTTCTGGTTCTTTATGTTTTGCTGCTGCGTAAGCACACTGTTGCAATGTGTTTCTTTCACTACTGAAGATGCTGTTCCTTCAGCGAAACGCGTCAACACTGTGTCTCCGACACGAAGCTGCTTGCTGTCGGTTACGGTTTTGCCGTTTATCGTTGTTATTGAATATCCACGACGCAGCAGTTTCTCCGGATCGAGAGCTTCTGTGCGCTGTTGCAGCATCGCAATGCGGTGCGACTGTCTTTCAAGCATGTTGCGAATGGCACTGTTCACGCGTGTGGAAATGTTCTCCAACTTTGAACCTTGGCGCGATGTCAGTGTAGTTACATACAGAGGAAGAATCTTTACGGCATGCTGCAAGCGCTGCTTTTGCGCCTCGACAACGGATACGGTGCATTGCCGCAGGCGTTGCGCCATGTCGGTAATTGCGTTTGACGTTGCGAGCAGGTTCTCTATAAGCAAAGCGGCAGCGGCAGTCGGCGTTTTCACACTGGTATGCGCCACGATGTCAGCTACAGTTTGGTCGCGGTTATGCCCGATGCCGGTAATGACAGGCAGTGGAAAATTTGCAATATTCTCGGCAAGCGCCAAAGAATCAAAGCCGCTGAGATCGCTTGTAGCGCCGCCACCTCTTATTATTACCACTGCATCAAATTCTTCCAAACGCCCGTAAATGTCATTCAGGCTTTTTATTACGCTTTCTTCCACGGCTTCGCCTTGAAGCACGGCGGGGAAAAGCGACATTGCAAACTGGAATCCGTATGGATTGGACTGCAGCTGGTCTTGAAAGTCACCGTATCCGGCTGCCGTCTGACTTGACACTACGGCAATTCGCTGTGCGAAAGGCGACAAAGGCAACTGCCGGTTGAGTTCTATGACGCCTTCTTCGGCAAGCTGACGCAGTATCTCCTGACGACGGCGCGCCATATCTCCAAGCGTGTATGTTGGATCTATATCCGATATTATCCAAGAAAAACCGTAGGCTTCGTGGAACTGTGCACCGACTCGCATTAAAAGCTTCATGCCAGGACGGGGCATTGAACCTGCAACCTCTATAAAACGCGGTTTTATCTTAAGCCACGCAGAACGCCAACACTTTGCCGAAGCTTTGGCTATAGGTGTGTTTCGCAGAGGATCTTTCTCAATCAGTTCCATATAGCAGTGGCCATTGTTTTCGCGACACTCGCTTATCTCCGTTTCCACCCAGTATTGTTGTGAAAGGCGGCTTTCCAACGTTGATCTGACAAGTGCGTTGAGTTCAAAAAGCGTTAAGTGGTTTTCCATTGTCCTGCTGGTTATGATTTTTCTGTTACTGTTGTTTTGCCGGATCAAAGCAAGGCACTCCGTAACCGTAAATATTGTCGGGATGATTTGTGTTACTGCCGCTTTCAACCACCATACGTATTATTTCCTTCGCCGTCTTGTCGGGATTAGCCTGCCAAAGGCAAGCTACGAAGCCAGACACAAGTGGAGCGGCATAAGACGTACCCATTTCGCTGGTTATCGTACCGCGCTCAGTAACGACTGAGGCTGGACTGCCTTGCGCCATCACGTCCGGTTTAATTCTTCCGTCGGCCGTTGGACCTACACTGCTGAAGCCTGCGTTTCTGCCTTCGGGCGTTACAGCGCCAACGCTTATTACATTTGTAGCGTCGGCAGGAAAGTTTATCCGTTTCCATGCGCCCATGCCTTCGTTGCCAGCACTGTTTACAAGAACAATTCCCTTGTCTGCAAGCATCGATGCAGTGCGGGAAATAAGCGCAGTCTTTCCGTCTTGCTGCCAATAGCCGTATGTGTCGGCGGCATCGTCGTAGGTACAGAATCCCAAGGAACTGCTTATCACGTCAACTCCTGCTGAGTCTGCAAATTCTGCTGCTGCCGCCCAATAATCTTCTTCCACAGGCTGTTCCGTTTCCTGGTCTTCACAACGTATAAGCCAATAAGCGGCTTCCGGCGCAGAACCTACAAATACTCCGGGTTGGTTTATCGCCATAACTGAAAGCACCTGTGTTCCGTGTTCCATCTGACTGAAAACGCTCTTTGACTGCGGTACAACCATATCCGCATTACCTATAACGTTGACGGAACGAAAGGCGGGAATAAGGTCTGCATTCATAAATCCCGCATCAAGAACGGCTATCGTCATGCCTTCACCGCGAAAACCGAGAGCGTGCAAACGGTCGCCTGCAAGCATCTTTATCTGACTGTCGGCTGAGCCATAGAAAGAGTGAACTGTCGTATCGCGAAGCGTAAGCTGTGTGTGGTACTTTGCGCGGGGACGAAGCGCAGATACAGAATCAGGTGACGTCCATACGCGCTTGACGGCCTTTACAAAAGGCAAACGGCCCAGCGTTTCAGCTGCATCTGTGCGGTGTGTTCTCACCACCACAGTGTTGTTCCAGCGACTACGACACACAACAGCCATGTCTTCCTGCAAATTTATCACATTAACATACTGCGGTGACACCGGCAAGTCAGTGGAATCCACGGCAAGACTTTGGCGCTGTCTGCGCTCCACAGCCTTGGACGAAAGGAAAGCTAAAGGGTTTGACAACGTGCATCCCGTATGCGGTTTTCCGATTAAGGAGACTCTCAACATGAATGTCTTTCCGCCAGGATACGGTTTTCGCGGAGATGCCGACGGAGATGTGCGGGCAAATGACAGCATTGCAGTAAAAACCAACAGCGCCGGCAGTAGTATGTATGATTTAATTGTGTGCAGAACCGATTTCTTTCTTTTCATTTCAGTTTATGTTTCACTTTACAGCTACACCTTATAATATAAATACAGGGCGTCTTGCAAAGTTAAGAAAAAAAAATCATACCATTGCGCTTTGCCAAACACCAAGCGACAAAAATTCGCCTTGCCGCTGGAAAAACCAATGCTTTTCCGCCCGTAAAAGTCCATAACAGTACATAACCGAATGTCTTTAGGCTTCTTTTCATATTTTTGACGGCGAAACAAAAACACATCAAACCATGAAAACACAAACTAACAGCATCATTGTATCGACAATGGCAAGCGAAGCTATTTCAACACTCTACGATCTGAGATGGATGATAGTGTTCATCTTTGTCCTTATCGCTTCCGATTTCTGGTTCGGAATATCCGAAACACGGTTGAAGAAAGAGGAATTCCGACTCTCGCGGGCTGGCAGACGAACATGCAACAAGCTGATTGACTACATCACTTACCTCATCTTCGGCACCATCCTCGGGCTGGCGATTTTCGAACCGCTCGACATAGCGTCGCATACCACTACCGCTGCCACCGGACTGGCCCTTGGCTGCATTTGGGAAATAGACAGTATCGTGAACCACATACTGACGATACACGGACATGGCAGCATGTCGCTCATCAGAATAGCCTTGCACATTTTGAAAGACAAGAACCGCAACTTGGGCGAAGCCATTGAAGAAGAAATCAGCAACACGTCCAGTCATAAATCTTCAACGAAAGAAAAGGAAGACAGCAAACAGGAATAAGGCCATGTTTCAAGACAGGAAACGATACGAACAACTTAAAAAAAACAAAACATTCAGCCATGAGAAACATCGAAAGAATCTTCATCCACTGCACTGCAAGCAGCAACACGGCAACAAGAGAGAGCATACTGAACGAATTTAAGCGCCGCGGATGGCGCAATCCAGGCTATCACTATCTTGTGGAAGCCAAGGGAACGGTACATCAGCTTTTGGACGAAAAAGAAGTGAGCAACGGCGTAATGGGATACAACGCCACGGCAATAAACATTGCCTACATCGGGGGCGTAAACGCCGAAGGAAAAATTGCCGACACACGCACGATTGAACAAAAGGCAGCCATTGTTCATCTCCTTCTTGAGCTGAGAGAACGCTATCCAAAAGCCCGCATAATGGGACACCGCGACATCTGGAGTCTGAACAACCCGCAAAAATGGAAAAAGCAATGTCCGGCGTTCAACGCCTCCAAGGAATACGAAGCCATTTAAACCCAAACACAATCACTACTCTCCACGCGGTAAATCCGCAGCAAGTGACCAACAGAATAAGGTCCACTTGCTGCGGATTTTGCGTTTTGTGCCGAAGCCAAATGAAACAATTTACACGGAAACGAAACATAGCCAGCATAAACGTGGCGACAAGCAACAAAAAAATCTTATATTTGCAAGACGTACACCATCAACGATTGCAAATCAAAAGACAAAAGTTTGAACGGCACGAAAAGAGTGCTGGAGAAAGAAAGAAATGAAAGACATTGACATTCTGTGGAAACGCTACCGCGAGTTTGGCGGGCCGCGCCTTTTATGGACGTATCTGCGAGATGGAGTCTTTTTCGTGGGTATAAAGGCACTGTTTCACTGCATATTAAACGGCAAATCACCGAAAAGCGCTTATCCGAAGATACAAAAGAAAATTGAGAACAAGCTTCTTCTGAAATACGGCCCACTGCTTGACCCCAAGAGATTGGATGCACCTGACACGGAAGCAAACGACGAATCAACAATACCGAAGATTGTCTGGACGTGCTGGCTACAGGGAACAGAACAAGCGCCGGAACTGGTCAAAGCCTGTTGGACTTCACAAAAAAACAATATCAAAGGCTACTCGCACCGCATCCTTACGCTTGAAAACTACAGGCAATGGATAACACTGCCGGAAAACATTGAAGAGAAATACAGAAGAGGCTATATCCCGGCGGCATCGTTCAGCGATCTTCTCCGTCTGGCGGCATTAAAGAAATACGGCGGCGTTTGGCTGGATTCAACAGTGTATTGCTCCGGTTTCGGAAACGAACATCTTCGGAAACGCTGGAGCGAGGTGGAAAAGAGCGGACTCACGCTGTTCAGATATTTCCGACGCGGAAGCAAGACGCCGTCAGGCATATCAACGTGGTTCATTGCCGCAAGAAAAGAATCAGCGCCACTGTCTTGCGTTCTTGATGCACTGCTGGCTTATTGGAACGACCATAACTGCACGGTGGATTACTACATCATGCACCTTTTCCTTACTTACCTTTTGAAAGAATCACCGCATCTTGACGCAACCATACCACGCGAAAACAGCAGGTTCAGCATGCTCCTGTCTGATGCGATTTACTGGGAATATGACGAAGAACAATGGCAGGAACTGATATCCCACGTAAGTTTCCATAAGCTGAACTACAGGAAAGCTACACAAGAAGCCCTTCAACGCAATACTTATCTAAAGAAAGTGATTGGCAGCCTAGGTTAATGGTGAAAACGCATACGGTACTTCTGAACGCGACATAACGTCGTCTTGAATGTAACATAACGTCGTCTTGAATGTAACATAACGGTGTTGCAAACGCAAATCACTTGATTCCAAGATAAAAACCGGCCGTTTTCGGAAGAAAAGCGGCAGGTTTGTTGTTTCATAACAGTAGAAAAGCTAAATTTGTTGACACTAAGAAAACACAACTAACCTAAAATCAAAATATTATGAACAACAAGACAATTTCGCTTTTGCTTGCTTTTGTGGCAATTCTCTTTGCCTCATGTGCGAAAGACAACGCCAACGAAGACAACGGACAGTCGGCAGGCACGGGCAACGTAGTGCTGCGCGTAATGACACGCGGCTCGTCGTCGGGCTCTACCGCCATGACTGTGGCTTCGCCCGTGAACATTTACGTTTTTGACACCACAGGAAAATGCGCCGCCTACAGGCAAGTGGAATCGGAAGCAAGCGCTGCCGACTTTAAACTGGAGGCTGGAAAATACACGATATACGCCGTGGCGGGAGCTGACGGCACAAGCTATAATCTTCCCACAGTGGACAACGCGACAACGGAAACTGCATTCACGCTGAAAAGCGGCAAAAACCACGGCGACATCATGTGTGCCAGCGGAAACGCCACCCTTACAAAAGGCGAGGAGACAACTGTAACGCTACAGATGAAGCGCAAGGTCTGGATGCTTCGCACGATAAGCATAACCGATGTGCCCGAAGACGTGACTTCGATTTCAGCCACTATCAAACCGCTCTACGAAACGATAGACATGAAAGGAAACTATTACGGCGAAAACGGCTTGCAGACCGTGGAGCTGTCGCAGGACGTCACAACCGCAACCACATGGCAATCCAACTGCGAACTCTTCCTCATGGAAAGCGTTGGCAACCCGTCGGTGATTTTCTCTTTCAAGACTTCCGACGGAAAGACAAAGACTTTCACCTACAACAGCGACAAATCGCTTGAGGCAAACTACAAGGTCAGTATCAGCGTGGCATATCAGAAACTTGCCGAACCAACCTTGAAATGCCAGATAAACGGCGTTGAATGGAGCGGAGAGGACACGTGGTCGTTTACAGTCGACGAGGGCAACCTTCAGGAAGACAGCGGAGACAGTGGCGACAAAGGCGGCGACGACAAAACGGGAACGGACGAAAACGCACCTTCTGTAGGCTCATTGTATCAAGGATGCTATGTGCTACAGTCGGAAAAGGACGGCGAAAAGACAAAAGTTGTACTGCTTTCGCCCAACCAAGCAAGCGGACTTGTGTACACGTCAACCGACCAAACGAGCGTGAAGACTGCCGTTGACAATGCCATAGCCACAACGGGCGTTGAAGGAATAACCGGATGGAGACTGCCAAGCAAGGCAGAAATGACATTGATTACAGAGCAATACAAAGACATCTTCAATCATTTCAACGATTTCTACTACCGCTACAGATATTATTACGAAGACACCGACGGAACAATAAAGTGCCACTACATCTCGGCTGCTTATGACGGAACATTAAAGAGCGGTGAAGAAAATCTGTATGTACGTCCTGTTGCAACAATATACTATTCAAAATAATCCTGTATACACTCTATTGCCAACAGTCTGCACAACAACCTTGCAGACTGTTGGCGTTTGTTGCCGCACCGTTTAGACTGCAAAATAAAAACGGCATATGCACAATCAATATGCATATGCCGTTCATTAAGCGGAAAGAGGGGGATTCGAACCCCCGATACGCTTTTGACGTATACACGCTTTCCAGGCGTGCCTCTTCAGCCACTCGAGCACCTTTCCTTAAATGCGGGTGCAAATATACTGCTTTTTTTCCTAATTGAAGATAACTTCACCGTTTTTTTTCATTCCATTCCAAACAGACGTTTTGCAGTGGAAGTGGTGATTTTGTCTGCTTCACCTTCAGACACGCCATAACATTCGGCAAGTTTCTTCAGAACATACGGCACATAAGCACTCTCGTTGCGTTGTCCGCGCATAGGCACAGGTGCCATATACGGAGAATCAGTTTCCAAAACGATGCGTTCAAGCGGAACTGTCTGCGGAAGAACTTCTGGAAGATGCGATTTCTTGAAGGTAAGCACTCCACCGATACCGAGAACGAAACGCTTGAAAGACAATAGTTGTTCTGCTTCAATTGCATTGCCAGTGAAACAGTGGAACACTCCGCCACGGAGCAACTTGCTTTCGTATCTGCGCAATATTCCGACCATCTCGTTTTGCGCCTTGCGGCAATGAATCATGAGGGGCAAATTGTATTCAACGGCCCATCCAACCTGTTCCTCAAAAGCTAGCATCTGCTCTTTCTCAAACTCACGGCTCCAATAGAAGTCAAGGCCAATCTCGCCGATGGCAATGAAAGGGTGGGAAGAGTCAGCCAGCATTTTTTTCATCTCCGCAAGCTGCTCTTGCCAATCGCCCTTCACCTCTTCCGGATGAAGCCCTATCATGGGAAAGGCATAGCCCGGAAAATCGCGGCATGTCTGCAAAACGGTGTCGACCGACTTTAGGTCTATTGCCGGAACAAACATCATTTCAACTCCAGCCTGCCTTGCACGTGCCACTGTCTCTGCACGGTCCTGGTTGAATTCCTCTCCGTCTATATGTGTGTGTGTATCTATCATTGTTGCGGGTTCATTTGTCTTGTTGTTCGTTTTCCGTTTGTTTCGCGCGTTTCTCCTTTCGTCTCAGATAATATCTCACGCCGAATCTTTGGCAATCCTCTACCCTGTCGGCAACGAGTTTGCCCTCTTCAGAAAAGTGAGCCTCTATCTGATCCCAAATTCTCAGTATCACGGCATCAATGTCAGGGCGCATCTGTTTCAGTTTCTGTTCCATTGCATGAGTTCGCTGTTGCAGTTGTTTCTGTTTGGCGTACGTTTCGCTGAAAATGTCGAAATGTGTCTGCACCATTCCTATTGAAGGATTGTAAATCGGGCGTCCTCCGCGTTTTATCCGCTCTTTCTCGCCTTCAACAATCTTTGGCGCCCACTCAAGAATGGACGAAGGCAAAGGCGCAAGCGGCGACTGTGTTGCATCATCCTGCATTCCATACAGTTTCAGCGCGCTGCGTTTTATCTCTCCGCGCATTATGCCCATCAGCAAAACCTGAATGAAATGGCTGAGATACAGGTATGCCTTTCGCTGAAGCGGCTCTATGCGCGATGCAGAACGGCGCTGGGCCTGACGGTCCATGTCGTACTGTTTCGTTGCCGTCAGAAGTTTGTCATACAGCGTTCGGGCTTCGTTGATGTCTTTCCACTGAAGGAAACGCTCGCGCGCAGTATATATGTCGTTGTTTTCAAGCAGCGTTTCAAGTGCTTTCAGCCTGGAACTGTCTGTGTTCGGAAGTCGTCTGTATGGCATAGGCTCACTTGTTTCGTTTCATCATCCTGTCGGTATATTCGCGCAGTACGGCAGTTTTTGATGCGTCTACCGACAGACGGTCAAGATATTGGCGGCTTTCTTCGAAATACTGGTTAATCTTCTCCTGCGCCATTTGGCGTATTCCAAGTTTGTTGTATATTTCCGTTACAGCGATTATCTTCTGTTTGTGGTCGAAGTCAACAGCGTTGAGCCAACAGTCAAGTTCTGTCTTTGTCGCGCCTTGGGCAAGACGCTGTGCATTTATAAGCATGTACGTTTTTTTGTTTGACACGATGTCTCCCCCAATCGCCTTTCCGAAAACAGCAGGATCGCCGTAGACATCGAGCAAATCATCTTGAAGCTGAAACGCAAGACCCACTTTTTCGCCGAACTCATACAGCAGATTTGCATCTTCGTCGGGTGCTCCTGCCGCAATGGCACCGCATTTGAGGGCGCATGCAAGAAGGACGCTAGTCTTCAGACGAATCATTTCGATGTATTCTTCCTCTGTTACGTCCTGGCGCGTCTCAAATTCCATATCATACTGCTGTCCTTCGCTTATCTCGAGAGCTGTCTCCGTGAAGAGCCGTTGCAGTGGCAGAAACTTTTCGGCACGGCAATGCGACAGATGTTCGTATGCAAGACAGAGCATTGTGTCGCCGCTAAGAACGGCAGTGTTGGCGTTCCACTTTCTGTGTACGGTTGGACGTCCTCGCCTGACATCGGCGTTGTCCATCAGATCGTCGTGCAACAGCGTGAAGTTATGGTATGTTTCCAATGCCGTTGCCACTGGCAAAGCCTCCCCGATGTCGTTGCGGAACAGGTTGTATGCCATCAAGACAAAACAAGGACGAATGCGTTTTCCGCCGGCAGAAAGCACATACTTTATCGGTTCGTAAAGTGAAGCAGGTTTACGCCCGTAAGGAAGGTTAGCGATATGAGCGTTGACAATCTCCAGAATTTCGTTTGATTTATACATGGCTTAGTTGTTTAATATCCTAAATCTTCTCCGACAAGAACCACTGTGTGGCGCTTTGCGGGGTGTGAGTTCCTCATTATGTGAATGTAATTGCATATGCTGTCGGGCGATTTGCAGTTATGGCAAACTCCGTCGTGCTTGCAAGGCGTGTCGAGATTGGTGAAACGCGCCATGTTCACAGGTGCAGCAAAACTGCGTGCACGTGCCAATGCAGCGTCGATGTTCTGCGCAACCTTGTTTAAGCCCACTACAAAAATAACGTTTTTCGGTCCGAACGTTATTGCCGCAACGCGGTTTCCGTTTCCGTCGACGTTTACTATCAGTCCGTCCTCGCTCACGGCATTGGCGCTCGTAAGGTAATAGTCGGCAAAGAACGCCTTTCGGTATATCTCCTGTGCCGCTTCGCGGTCTGGCGCTTTGTCGCGGTCCCATATTTCAAGGTTGCGCTGATAGAGGGCAGAAGTAAGCCCCATGTCGCGGATAGTCATAGATCCTCCCCATGTGACGGTGCTTCCTTCCGGAATCATCTCCGTTATCTTTTCTACGGCTTCCTTTGCCGTAGGAAAATAGTATGCGTTGTAATGGCGCTGCTCAAGCTGCTTTACAAGGCGGTTGCCAAGCAGGGCGTTGCGTATCTCTTTTGGTGTAGTGATTTTCTGTTCCATATATCAAGCAATTTTAATTATGACATTTTTTTGCCGGCGTTTCCTTTGCATAATACAACGACAGTCTTCCGTCCGTCCACACCTTGCTGTAAGGCGCTATGGCGTTAAGACGTTCAAAAATATGACTGTAGCCAGGAAACGGGCACTCTTTGTCTAGAAGCAGATAGGGCAGCTTGCGGGTATGTTGCCACGCCACTTCGATGTAACGGTCGTTCATTCGGTCGGTGGAATAAACCGTTGAATATACTGCCCAAGGCTTGCATTCAAGCAATGTAACGGCGGGAAGGGAGAAATTGCAAATCATATAACTTCCTTTAGGCACCAACGGTTTTACATCACGCAGGAGATGGCTATACATCTCAGCATTACCTTGGGTCGTCATAATGCCGTTCGTCAAAGAACTGTCTATCGTATAACGGCAGTTCAGGCGGTTTCCGTCTTCCATCTGCTTGTGAAGGACATTGAATGCCACGAAGCCTGCTGAAACAGCAATCATCACAACGCTTACGGCACAGTTTATTCTTTGTTTCAACTCAGCACTGCCTGTCGAAAACGAAGAAGGCAACAGTTGCAGAAGAGCATACATTGCCATCGGCAAAGACAGGAAACAAAGTTCTTTGCCATAAAAAGACGGTTCGGCATTGCTTCCAATCGGCATGACCAAAGGCATATACATGCTCATAATGAAGAGATGGGCAAACTGAGAGCTAACGTTTCCGTTTCTTGCAGCCGATGTCATGGCTAGAGTTCCAGCCACACATATTGCCATTGCCATTATGGAAGAATAATAACTGAAGTTCATCACGAACAATATGAGCAATGAGGAGACTAACAGTAGCAATGCCCTTAACGCTTTCCTACGGCAACTCAATGCGAAACAAACTATGACAGAAAAGAGAGCAAGGGCGGTCATGTTGCCAAGCACGTTTGTATACAGTTCGTAAGTCTTTCGCATTATTGTCATCACACCGTGTGAATCAGACTTGTCTGCACTTATGCTCACAATATCGGCAACGGTCATTCGCAAAACCGGAAGAAGTCCCTGAACATAGAGCAAGCACACTATTGCTGCCATGCCGGCCGCCATGCCTGAATAGAAAAGGACAATCCGCCGGCGCATGCCCATCCCGAATTTCCAGACAAGGCCCGCAAGGCATGAAACAAGCGGTATTCCGATGTAAGTGATGTTTACTGCGCGAAAGAACACCGCCATTCCGGCAACAAATCCGGAGGCAAACACCATCCAACCTCTCTCCCGCTCCACTCCTGAATGGAAAGACAACAATGAAACCAAGAGCAGAAAAGCTGAATAGTCGTTGTATGTCAGTTCCGTGTAAGCACCGTAGTGCGACAACGTGGCTAGAAGAAGACCTAATATAATATACTTTCTGTCGATATAACGCCTGAGAAACAGATAAACGACGGTCTGAGTTACTAGAATCAGAGCGAGGTGCATAATTCTCAGCCCTATGAAACCATGAATACCAAGAAGGCGACAAAGCCAAAAGGTTACGTCGTAAGTCATTATCCACTGTCCCAAATAGCAGGATGCGTATGGATCGGAAACGAAATTACCGTAACCCATAGAATACATACCTATGTCGAGAAACGAAAAGCCTTGAAACATCTGCACACCAAGGTAGAGAGCCGCAAAAAGCAGGTAAAGTGCAAATGGAACTCCGGCAAGATTGCCAAATGTTCTGCCTGTATATGTTTTTGCTTCAGTCATGGTATTTCTTTTCTGTTCATCTGTTAAAGTCGTTCAACAAGGAGACTAATGTTTCCACGTCGCCGTCATCCATAGTCTGATTGCAGGGCAGACTGAGTTCTTCTCGGTGTATCTTCTCCGTTATAGGCAAGCCGCCGACCGGTAACAAGAGCCTGTTCATTTTCATTCCATCACCCTTATAACAATCCTGCATGTGGGGCGGAATGGGATAATGTATCATTGTCTGCACTCCATTTTCAGCTAGATATTTTTGCAGTTCCTCGCGTTGCCGGCACATGACAGGGAAGATATGAAAAACACTGTTCTTCCAAAAATCAGCAGAAGGCATCTTTATGAGCGGATTGTGCACTCGTTCTATAATTTGTTGCGCTATGACACGACGGCGTGCATTGTCGGAATCAAGATATTTAAGCTTCACCCTAAGCACAGCAGCCTGCAACTCGTCCATGCGGGTGTTTCTTCCGCAATGGTCGAACACGTATTTGCGCAAAGAGCCATAGTTGCCCAACGAGCGAACCATTGCAGCCAGATCGTCATCGCAGCACGTTATCGCTCCGGCATCGCCCAAAGCGCCAAGGTTCTTGCCTGGATAGAAACTGTGGCCGGCTGCATCGCCAAGCGAACCGGTGTGACGTCCGCGAAAAGTGCAGCCGTGAGCCTGTGCGTTGTCCTCCACAAGTTTCAGGTTGTGCCTTTTGCATATTTCCCCGATAGCGTCGGTATAGGCACATCTGCCGTAAAGATGAACAATCATAAGGGCCTTTGTGCGCGGTGTCAAAGCCTTTTCTATCAAATCGCCGTCTATCTGCAACGTGTCTGGATTCGGTTCAACAAGAACCGCCTTCATATTGTTTTCTGTTATAGCAAGGATTGAAGCCACAAATGTGTTGGCCGGCACTATAACCTCGTCGCCAGGTTGCATAATGCCCATTTCGATGTAAGCACGAAACACAAGAGTGAGGGCATCAAGACCGTTTCCGCATCCTATGCAATGGCGTGTTCCTATATAAGAGGCATATTCCTTTTCAAAACATTCCGTCTGCATGCCGTGAAGATACCAGCCGCTTTCAACTGTTTCGACAACGGCTTTTTTTATTTCCTCCGCATGAAGGGCGGTAATGTCTTTCAGGTCAAGATACTTTATCATAGCACTTTCATTTATCTTCAAAACTGTATTTCAGCGAAACGGTGCATCCTATGCTTTCCTTGAAATCGCAAAGCCCGAAATTCGGAACTCCGTCTTCTGTGGAGATCCCTATGTCAAGAACGCGCAGCCCTGCCTCACGGTAATGTTTGAACACGGAATATGTAAGTCTGTTCATCGGACGCAACTGGGAATAACGCCGAATGTCACCCCAATATATCACTTGTGCTATATCCGAAGCTACATGATAGACCAAAGCAGCCGCAACGTCGGCGCCTTCATGCGAAAGTACGAAGATGTCAGCCGTTACAACCCGGCTCACTGTAGCCCACACCTGATCCAAAGTCATGCGCAACGGGAAGCCGCGTTCCGCACGGTTACGGTTTATCACTGCATACATGCGTTCCACATCTTCAAGCCGGGAAATGTCAAGCTGTTGGAAAACGAAATTTTCCTTTAGCGCATGGTTCAGATTCTTCCGCGCATTGCGTTCTATCAGAGTTGTGTAGTTGTCGAAACGCTCAAGCGGGAACTGATAGTTGAGTTCAACGCTTGCCGTTTGCATCTTCCTTGAGAAGATGTTTATCCATTGGGAGAGTTCGGTTTCACCGTAAACCATCGACGGCAGAGTGACACTCAACTTTTTTCCGCGCCTGCGCGAATAATCCAGAAGCAGGTCAACGGCCTCTTCCATGTACTCCAGCCTCTGCTTGCCCTTCATGGTAAACGAGCCAAAGGGGGCAGAGAACGGAGACATCAGTTTTTCAGCACGTCGACCAAGTATGATGCCGAAGCGAGGCTTGCTGTCTCCAACAGAAAGGTAAACTACACGTTCGGCTTTGCTGCTGTTAAGTTCTGCAAATTCCACGCTGTTGTAAACGTGAGAAGCCGGAAACAATGTTGCATATTCATTCGGGAGAATCTCATTTATCTGCATGTTCCTTTTTGTACTTTAGGAATTCGTCGTAATCGTAAATGTAGTCTTCCGGCTCATACACTTCAGAAGCAAGCACAAGGCATACTGCTCCAGACGAGAAGTCATCGAGAGTGCGCCAGATGCCAGTTTCGATTATCAGCCCCTGATACGGGTGATTGAGCAGGAACGTGCGCTTTTCCTCTCCGTCGTCAAGCGTAACGGTGAAGCTTCCGCTCAAGGCTATAACCAGTTGCTTAAGCCTTTTGTGCGCATGACCGCCCCGGCTTTCTCCTCCCGGAACGTCGTAAACCCAGTATGCACGCGAGATCTTGAACGGAACTTGGTTATACTGCTCCACTACGGAGAGGTTTCCCCGACGGTCTTCAATCTTCGGTATTTCTATTATCCTTGCTTCCGATACTTTCATTTGTTTCCCTCCTTGTTGTCTCCATACAAATCCGGCTCTATCACCGCATTGTTACCGTCACTTTATAACGCTTGCTGCCAAACGCTTGGCTTTGTCGCGCAATGGAGTTGTGTCGGCATCTTTGTCGCCATAACATAGAACGACTCCCATCCGCCTGCCAACATGCTGTATGTGCTTTCCAAAGATACGAAGTCTCGTGTAGTCTTCTGTCAAGACATCGTTCATATTGTAGTCAGGGTCATGCTCTCCCTCTTCTTTTGCAAGTACAACGGCACTGGCTCCAGCATGCTCAAGATGTATTGCAGGTATAGGCAATCCCATAACGGCGCGGAAATGCAACTCAAATTCGTTGAGATTGAGAGTGTGTCCCAGTGTAACCATTCCCGTATCATGCGGACGTGGAGACAGTTCAGAGAATATAACTTCACCTTCTTTGGTAAGGAAAAACTCAACGCCCCATATGCCGGCACCTGTCAAAGCGGCCGTAACTTTGGCAGCCATGTCCTGAGCTTTCTTAAGTTCGTCTGCCGGAATCTGGAACGGCTGCCAACTCTCGCGGTAGTCGCCGCCTTTCTGCACGTGGCCTATTGGCGGACAAAACAGTGTAGGGCCATTCTTCTGTGTAACGGTGAGCAGAGTGAATTCACTGTCGAAGTGAATGAATTCTTCTATAATTATCTCCTTCACGTCTCCGCGGCTGCCTTCCATCGCTTCGTTGAAAGCCGTTTCCAGTTCATCGCCACTCTTCACTGTGCTTTGGCCGTGACCTGAGGAAGACATCAAAGGCTTGATTACGCAAGGAAAGCCAATCTGCTTTGAATATTCCTTGAGTTCTTCCAGCGTTGTGGCATAGAAATATTTTGCCGTGCGCAGTCCCAGTTCCTTTGCAGCAAGGTCTCTTATCGCCTTGCGGTTCATCGTATAGTTTACGGCACGTGCACTCGGAACTACCTGAATGCCCTCGCTTTCATACTGGAACAGGCGTTCCGTTCTTATTGCCTCTATTTCTGGAACGATGATATCTGGATAATGTTTTTCGACAACGGCATCGAGCGCGTCACCGTCAAGCATGTCGAACACTTCGCAGGCGTCTGCCACCTGCATTGCGGGTGCTTTTGGATATCTGTCACAGGCAATGACATACTGACCTGCCCGTTTGGCTGCAATGACGAACTCTTTTCCAAGTTCGCCAGAACCGAGTAATAGTATCTTTTTCATTGTAATTATCTGTTTCCGTACATTTGATCATAATATTTCTGGTAGTCTCCGCTTGTAACATCAGCTATCCAGTCTTGGTTTTCAAGGTTCCATTTTATTGTCTTCACGATGCCGTCGGCAAACTTCGTTTCTGGATACCATCCCAATTCTTCCTTAATCTTGGTCGGATCAATGGCGTAACGCTGGTCGTGTCCTAGGCGATCGGCTACAAACGTAATGAGATCATCGTTTATCCAACTTATGTCAATATCGCCGTTGGCATCCTTTACTTGTTTTTTCAGCACCTTCCTCAAGTTTTTGTCCGCCGCCATCATGTCATGGATGGTCTTTATCGTTAGTTTCACGATGTCGATGTTTTTCATCTCGTTGTGTCCTCCAACATTGTAAACTTCGCCTTCGCGGCCTTCACGTACAACAAGATCGATAGCCTTGCAGTGGTCTTCGACATAGAGCCAGTCGCGCACGTTGTCGCCCTTTCCGTAAACCGGAAGTTTCTTTCCTTCCAGGATATTGTTAATTATCAACGGTATGAGTTTCTCGGGGAAATGATACGGACCATAGTTGTTTGAGCATCTCGTTATTGACACTGGCATATGGTAAGTGTCGCGGTAAGCCATCACGATGAAATCGGCACTTGCTTTCGACGAACTGTAAGGACTGTGCGGACACAACGGCGTATATTCATGGAAGAAACCTTCTGCACCAAGAGCACCATACACTTCGTCTGTACTCACTTGGTGATAGCGTTTTCCCGGCTTCCATACAGGATATCCTGTTTCGTCCTTTCCCGTCACCCACGCCCTGCGCGCAGCATCAAGCAAGTTTTGGGTGCCAAGAATGTTCGTTTCGAGAAAAAGCTGAGGATTTTCAATCGAACGGTCAACATGGCTCTCTGCCGCGAAGTTCACCACGTAATCGATGTCGTTCTCCGTGAAAAGACGGTCAGCAAGCTCACGGTCACGGATGTCACCACGCACAAACACGCAACGTTCGTTGTCTATGTCGGATTTTATCGTGCCCAAATTTCCTGCATACGTCAGCAAATCGAGAACGATTACCTTTATTTCCTCGTCCTTATACTTGCGGTTGAGGAGATACTTAATGAAATTTGCGCCGATAAAGCCGGCTGCTCCTGTTACGAGATAAGTTTTCATATTGTCAAGATTTTGGGCGTTTCATAACAATCCACGCCGGGAAGAAATTGTTTCTATTCCATTTTAGTTTCAGCTCCAACGTTGTTTTATGCAAGAGTGACCACATCGCAATCCGTAAACTTGTTTCCGTCGATTGTAAGGCGCACCAATGTGCGTTCCTTGTGCCATCCTTGTATTCCTGCCGCACCAGGATTTATATGCAGAAGGTTCAGCGTCTTGTCGTATTTCACTTTAAGGATGTGGCTGTGGCCGCTGATAAACAACTGTGGGGGCATTGAATATATCCGCGAACGAATGCTCGAATCATAATTTCCAGGGTAACCGCCGATGTGTTTCATAAGGACTTCTACATCTTCGCACTTGAAACGCAGCGTTTCACGGTACATCAGGCGAAGGTCACCGCCGTCGCAGTTTCCGTATACAGCACGGAAAGGACGGAATTCGCTGAGTTTCTCTGCCACCTCCATTGATCCGATGTCGCCTGCATGCCATATTTCATCGCAAGGCTCAAAATAACGAAGATATTTGTCGTCCCAAAACGAATGCGTGTCACTTATTATTCCTATTTTCTTCATTGCCGGTTTCAGTCAAGCTTCAATACCTTTTGTATGAATTCCTTTATATACGCTTCCGTTCCCTCAAGTCCGAGCAAGGATGTGTTAATGCAAAGGTCATAACTGGAACTGTCGCCCCACTTTTTCCCTGTATAATAATTATAATATGTAGAGCGTTCCTTCTCTCCGTTCTCTATGATTTTCAGAGCCGCCTCTTCATTGCATTCTTTTCTCTTTGCGATTTCGGCAACACGGTCCGAGAGGTTGGCGGTTATGAATACATTCACAACATTTTCGTATTCTCTCAGCACATAGTCGGCACATCGTCCAACGAACAGGCAAGAGCCTTCTGAAGCCAAACGGCGTATGGTATCGCTTTGAAACTTGAACAGTCCTTCCTGCGAGAAATCGTTGTCGTAGAAACTTCCGTCGCCCACAAAAGGCGTATGCAAGTGGAATAGTGAATGGAAGAAACCTTTCTGCTCATCGTTTTGCTCGAAGAATTTCTCACAGAAGCCGCTCTCCTTGGCTGCAATGGTCAGCAGTTCGCGATCATAGAAGCCGCACTTGAAATCGTCGGCAAGCATCTTGGCAATTATTCGTCCGCCGCTTCCAATCTGACGACCGACATTTATTATTATCTTCTTATTGTTCTGCATTTGCCATCAATGTTTTATGTTGTTTTTTAAATTTCTTCATATATGCAATCATCAAGCCAACCGTCACGATCTCAGCTATCGTGTCGGAGATAGGCATTGCCCACCAAACGCCGTCAACGCCCATGAACGGCGGCAACAGAAGAAGCATGGGGAAAAGGAAGAGCATTTGGCGTGAGAGAGAGAGCAACATGCTCACCTTTGCCTTGCCTATACTTTGGAAGAAGTTTGTTATCACCATCTGTGAACCTACGAGGAAGAACGCAGCCATCATAATGCGCATTCCGTTTACCGACAACGATATCAGTTCCTTGTCTGAAGTAAACAGGCGCGCGCATGGTTCCGGCATCAACTCTGTTACAAGGAATCCGAAAGTGGTTATGCATGTGCCTACAATAATGGCCAGTTTCACCACGCGCATAAGACGGTCCAGTTTCATAGCACCGTAGTTGTATCCCGCAATTGGCTGCATTCCCTGGTTAAGTCCCATGTTGACCATAACAAAGATGAAGCACACTTTATTGGCAATGCCGTATGCTCCGACTGCAAGGTCGCCTGAATATTGAAGCAGTCCCTTGTTGATGAAAATCACAACGATGCATGCACACACATTCATTGAAAACGGCGAAAGCCCAATTCCAAGGATGTTTCTGACTATGTCTTTCTTTAGTCTGTATATGCCTTGCTTCAGATGAAGCAGTTCGTTCTTGCGGCTGAATATCCACATCTGCCAGCCAAGCGCCAGCATCTGCGAGAGGATTGTGGCGTAAGCAGCGCCGCGTATTCCCAGATTCATGGGATAAATGAAAATGGGGTCGAGCACAGTGTTCATAACCACAGTGAAGATAGTGGCATACATGGCTTGCTTGGGTTTGCCTGCCGCCCTCAACACGGCATTCATGCCGAAATACATGTGCGAAAACACGTTTCCGAGCAATACAATCACCATGTAGTCGCGCGCATAAGGTATGGTCTGTTCACTTGCACCGAAGAAATAAAGGATCGGATCCAGAAAGAGCAGCGCTATCACACTAAAGGCGATACCTATTATGAGATTAAGCGTTACGGTATTTCCGAACACCCTTTGCGCCGTGGCATAGTCTTTTTGGCCTAACCTCACAGAGATACACGTTGACGCTCCAACTCCGACGCCGGCGCCAAACGCCGCAGCAAGGTTCATAAACGGGAAGGTTAGGGCCAGTCCGCTTATTGCAAGAGGTCCTACTCCCTGTCCGATGAAGATGCTGTCCACCATGTTGTAAAGCGAAGATGCCGTCATCGCTATTATGGCAGGCAGTGAATACTGCACCAACAGACGCCCTACGGGTTTTGTTCCTAATTCTAATGTTGCTTTATTGTTCATCTTTGTTTTTTAATTCATGTTCGGCAACAGTTCCTTTCAGTCAAAGTTGAAAACATTGTCGCCGTCTTCCTCAAGGTTTTCCTTTTCTTCAGCTTTCGGTTTAGGAGGATTTTTCAGTTGTCCCTTTTCGTCGAACATTCCGTATGTGGTGCGAAGCACGATAAACTCGGTTCGCCGGTTCAACTGATTGCATATCTCCTGTTTTTCTTTGTCCAACTTCTTTATGAAGTCTTCGGTCAACACATCGTTTTCTTTAAGCCACGGATATTTCTCCGTAAGCTTCTTCCGTATTGTCTTTGGCTTCATTTTGCCGTAGCCCACAGGGGTTAGGCGTTCGGGAGCTATGCCTTTGCCAATCAAATACCTTACAACCGCTTCGGCACGCTTCTGCGACAGTTGTTTGTTGTACTGCTCACTTCCTTTATAGTCACAATGTGCGCTCAGCTCAATCGTTACATTTGGATTCTCGTTAAGCAGTTTTACCAGGTCGTCGAGCGCTGCCGTAGACTCGCTGCGCAAGGAATACTTGTTAAAGTCATAGAAGATATTGTCTATAAGCACCGGCACGCGTATCGATGCAAGCGGAAACTGCAACACTTTGTCGTCAGACTCTCCTGTGTCTTCAATCCTTACCTCTTCCTTATGGTTAAGAAATCCCTTGCACGAAGCCAGCAACAGATAATCCACCCCTGGATTGACAACCTCTGTAAACGAACCGTCGCCTTTAACGCTCACCCTTTTGTTTGTACCGTCGTTGCCCACGATGTAAACTTGGGCTGCCGGAAGTTCATATCCCTCCATTTCGTAAACCCAGCCCGTTATGGTGTGAACTATTTCCGGGTTCTCGAAACTGTAAATATGGTCCCATCCTCTTGCATCTCCGCGGTTTGACGAGAAGAATCCGCGGTTATGCGCTCCTTCGAAAGTCATTCCGAAGTCGTCCGCTTGTGAGTTAAGAGGATAACCAGGGTGTTCCAGTTCTATTTTCTTGCCTGTTTTGTCAAGTTTGGCAATGAAAATGTCCAAGCCTCCCAGTCCGGGATGACCGTTACTGGAGAAGTAAAGGTCTCCGTTTGGGCGGAAAGTGGGAAATTCCTCGTCTCCTGGTGTGTTTATCGGCTCGCCAAGATTTTCAACTCCCCCTAATCCGTTGGCGGTAATCCTCACGCGCCAGATGTCAAGGCCGCCTTTTCCGCCAGGCATGTCTGAGGTGAAATAAAGCCATTCACCGTCTGGCGAAACGGCGGGATGGGCAAAACTGGACAAAGTGTCGCGTGTTATTTCGAGTTTCGTAGCCTTTCCCCAAGCTGCGTCAGCACGGTTGCTTGTAACAATAGTGGCGAAACGCGGATAAGACGCGTCGCTCAGACACTGTGTCAGGTACATCACGCGCTGGTCGGGCGAGAAACAGCATGCTCCCTCGTCGCCATCGGTGTTTAGTCCAGATGTAATGGTTTGCGGACGCCCCCAATGTCCTTTGTCATCCTTCTGCGAAAAAAATATGTCGGCGTTCTTAGTGCCTGTAATGCCGCTCAGTTCGTCGCCTTCTGCCTCGTTACGCGTTGACGAGAAGAAGAGCTGTTCATACTGGTCGCCGCATAACATTGGCGAATAGTCAGCGCGACGCGAATTGAAGATATCAATTTTCTTAACCGTGTAGCGTGAGCCGCTGTCCTTTATGCCTTTGGCCGTGCGTGCGGACTGTAGTCCTGCCTTTGCGAGCAAGTTGTCGGGCATCGAGTCGAGCACCATCTTGAATTCCTGTTCAGCTTCCTTGTAACTTCCATTCTTCAAGAGAGCACGTGCATAGTCAACGTGCATCTCCAGACTGTCCGCTTTGTAGCGTATTGCATTCTTGTATGCTGCTATTGCTTTGCCGTTCGCATTTATTCTGTCGTAACAGTAAGCCATTCTTGCCGAATATTTGCCGCGTGCCGCTTTCTCTTTGGATTTCGTCTTTGTGTAAGCCTGCTTATACTGTGCCGCCGCATCGTAATATTCGCCCAGCGCAAGATATTTTTCTCCCTTCTTGAAATTGCGGTCTGCGCCACATGACACAAGAACAAGCAGCACGCCAAACAATATCGGCAATGCCAACGATACGTGCCGTAAACGGCTTATACAATATTCTGTATGTTTGCCTTCTTTTGTCGTCATATCATACATATTAACGAACTTTCCTTTGTTTTATTGTGCGAATGGCTGTCTGAACTTGCATCCTTCGCGCCATCTGCTGCATCCCAAAGCTGCTTTTCCGCGTATCACAGTTCCTTTGCCGCACAACGGACAGGGATCTCCTTCTTTCACCGTTGCGTTTTTGGCAGAAGCAGGTTTCTTCGTTTGGCGCGGTTGGCGCTTTGTCTTTTTTTTCAAGTCCTCATCTGTCAATACCGTGACACGACGGTTTTCGTTGTCGGCCAGAACGTCGTGAACAATAGTGCCAATCTGCGTTTTCAGCTCTTCGACAAACTGCGCAGGATTGTATTTTCTGTGCTCAATGTCGCGCAGTTTTTTCTCCCATATACCGGTGAGTTCACAGCTTTTCAACAGTTCTTCCTTTATGAGGTCGATAAGTTCGATTCCTGTCGCCGTGGCAACGAGGTTTTTTCTCTCGCGCCTGATATAATGACGCTTGAAGAGAGTTTCGATTATCCCCGCACGCGAAGACGGACGACCTATGCCGTTCTCCTTCAACGCAGCGCGCAGCTCCTCGTTGTCAACGAATTTGCCTGCGGTTTCCATCGCCCTCAGCAGTGTGGCTTCGGTGTAGAATTTTGGCGGCGTAGTGTATTTCTCGCTCAACGTAGGCGCATGCGGTCCGCTTTCGCCCACTTTGAAATCGGGCAGAGTGCGTTCTTCGTCGGAAGCTTTCTGCTCCAGGGCGTTGTCGGCTTCATTGTCTGCGTCTTTTGAGTACACATCGCGCCATCCCGGCTCAAGAATGACTTTGCCGGACACTTTGAACTCTATTTCGTCGACACGTCCTGCCACTGTTGTCGTAGCGAACTTGCAGTCAGGATAGAACACGCTTATGAAACGGCGCGTGATGAGATCGTACACATTGCGCTCCATATCGCTCAGGCTCTGCGCTGGAACTCCTGTCGGGATAATGGCATGGTGGTCTGTAACCTTCGACGTGTCGAAAACTTTCTTCGACTTCTTTAGCGGCTTGCCCCTTAAAGTCTGAGTCAGTTGTCCGTATCCCCGAATGCCGTTCAGTATCCCCGCACATTTGGGGTAGATGTCATCGCTCAGATACTGCGTGTCGACACGCGGATAAGTGGTAAGCTTGCGCTCGTAAAGTCCCTGTATTATCTTCAGCGTCATATCGGCACTCATCGAGAACTTCTTGTTGCAGTCTACCTGAAGCGAGGTCAAATCGTAAAGTTTGGGCGGTGCTTCCGTGCCGCGTTTCTTCTGCACATCAACCACGTTGAAGGGCTTTCCCTCTATAAGCTTAAAGGCTTCCTCGCCCTCTTCCTTGCCCGTGAACTTTCCTTTTGTGGCAGTAAAGGTTGTATCGCGGTATACTGTTGCAAGCACCCAATATGGTTCTGGCTTGAAACCGTCTATCTCTTTCTGCCGGTTCACTATCAACGCAAGTGTAGGTGTCTGCACTCTTCCTATCGAAAGAACTTGCTTGTTCTGCCCGTACTTTAGAGTATAAAGTCGAGTTGCGTTCATTCCCAATATCCAGTCGCCTATTGCGCGGCTCAATCCAGCCATGTAAAGGGGCTGATAGTCGTCTTGCGGCTTCAGGTTGTTGAAGCCTTCGCGAATTGCCTCATCGGTCATGGAAGAAATCCACAGGCGGCTTACAGGGCATTTGGCGCCTGCTTTCTGCATCACCCAACGTTGTATCAGCTCTCCTTCCTGGCCGGCATCGCCGCAGTTTACAATACTGTCGGCATGCTGCATCAGGCGTTCTATAACCGCGAACTGCTTCTTTATACCTGCGTCTTCAATCAGTTTTATCCCGAATCTAGGCGGAATCATAGGCAAAGACGCCAGACTCCAGCGCTTCCACAAAGGCGTATAGTCGTCGGGTTCCTTTAGGGTACACAAGTGACCGAACGTCCATGTCACCTGATAACCGTTGCCTTCCATGTATCCTTCTTTCGAAGTGTTAGCCCCGATGATGCGGGCAATGTCTTTTGCCACGCTGGGCTTTTCGGCTATGCAAACTATCAAAGCGTAAAATCTTGCTTTATTACAATATAAAGTGTTCCGTCTATTTGCCGTACACGTTAACTATCTCTACCACGTAAACATCGTGATAGCCACCTTTTCCTTCGCCATACCACTGAGCGAGTGAACTGTCGGCGAATGCTTCCGGCTTTATCGTGTCTTTGTACAGCTTACGGCATTCCATCGTAAGTCTGGCTTCCGCAAACGTAACGTTGCCCCCTTCCGTTTCTATCGGCGTTAGTCCGGTTTCTTTTGCCTTGTCGAAATCACGGCCTGACTTTGAGCCGCAGAAATTGTATGCCTTGCGCATCTCTGGTGCATCGCCCAGAAAAGAAAGCGTCAAACTGTCGTTTTGTTCAATAAACTCGTGCGTAAAACGTTCAGGACGGATAAAGATTACGGCAACGGGCTTGTTCCAAAGCCATCCGACACATCCCCACGAGGCTGTCATCATGTTGAATTTTTGCTTTGTCCCTGCCGTAACGAGCATCCACTCCTTGCCGATTGTTTCAAAGAAATTGTCTGTAAGTTTTTTGGGGTCTATCTTTTCCATCGTTTAATCTCCTTTTGTTTCAAAATGCAAAAATACTCATAATTGGCGAGAAACTGCCACGGCAACGGCAAGAAATTGAAAGCGTGAAATTTCACAGCTTCCTTAAATTCGTTTCACCGTTATAACATTTTCGCATCGACGTTATGTTCATTTCATTTCTTGCCTGCAAATTTCCTCAACGGCGGGCAGAAGCAAAAACATCGTGCTTTGAATCGGCTTCCGGGCAGCCTCAACCCAAAACATAATTTCTGTTCATTGCAGCGTCAAGGCAATTATTCCTGCCACGACATCGTTCGAGAGTGTCCTCAGAGTCAGGCTGCGCAGCTTTTTGTGCGGGTTCAGTCTCATGTCCAATATCTGCCCTGCCCCACCGTTTATGCGCCTGCCGTAAACGCCTTCTATGCCGAGTTCCTTTCCAAGGTTGCGGCTAACGCGTCCTGACATAAAGTGAACACGCATCGGATGAAGCCCCGTCACACGGAAAGCATAGTCGTCATAGTAATAGTCTTGCTCTGCGGGACACCAGTTGTCGGGGTTTCGCAAAGGAAGAATCTGCCTTGAGCCGTCGGCATATTCCACCGTAACCTGTGCGTTGTCGATGCGGCTCTGCATCTGGTTTGTTGTGCCTGCCATGAGAATGTAAGCATGCGATGCTTTTCCCTTCAGCGGTATTGCAACGCTGTCGGGGTAGTTGTCCCACAGCGACGTATAGACGATGTTACGGCCTTTGGCTGGCGAACGGAAAGGTATGCGTGCGCCGTCGGGCAAAACAGCGGTGAATACACCGTTTGTGACGCTCTGTCGGAATACGGAATCGTTAAGATGCACACGTTCCATAGGGTGACACCACTCGCCAAAGCCGTTTTTAGGCATGCGCAGCGTGGTGAAAGGCGGCGCAGGCGAAGTGTACTCGTTTTCGAAAACGTCAGGGATGCTGGCATTGAACAGTTTGTCCATATTCACAGTTCGGCATTTACCGCCGTCAACATCACTGAAGTCGTTGCCCTGCGGCACGTCGTTGCTGCTGCAAGGCAACGTCGGCGTGTTGTCAACTGCCATTGCAACCGTATCCAACTCAACGTGCATCGTAATGTCTGACGAGAGTGGCGTATCTTTATATCCGCCCAAACCTGTGTTCTGTCTTATTACTATTTGAAGTGTTTTTTTGAATTTCTGCGTAATGTCAAACACGTCCTTTCCGCCTTCTCTACGGAAAGAATATTCGATGTAAGGGGTGACAATCGACGCACTGTCCCATTCTGAAGGAAATCCGGGGCGTATATAGCAGCGCCCGTAAAGGGCATCGGGCTGGATTCCATACAGTCCTTCTATCAGTGTCTTGGCCGTTATGCCCACGTTGTCGGCGAAATCGCGGTACGTCTCGCCGCGCGCCGCATCGTAAGTGCTTATCTGTCCGATGTTGCCGGGACTTGCTCCGAGATACATCTCGTCGAGCAAATCCGCCTTCATAAGTGCAAAAGCCTCGTCGTTGCGCCCTGCATGGAAATAAGCCAGCGCCGTATGCATCACTTCCGCCTCTGCCACATTGTTCGTACTCCAGCAATACGGCATCCAGTTGCTCGTGCTCAGCGTTTGGAGACCGCTGTCTTTGCCGTCGATTATAATTGGAATATGCGGTATGCAACTGTCGATGTAACGTGTTGCCAAATAGGCTTGCCTTGCTGAGCAGGCTTTACTGTCAATGGGAGTGTACACACTCCAGAGGGCTGCGCTTGTGTGAAGGCGTTGCAAGCCCATTCGGTCTTTGTATTCAGCCCAGCACCCGAGACTGTCAACCCACAGAGTTTTGTTCATGGCAGAGAGGATTCGCTCCGCTTCCCTGCGGTAAGGCGCCGCATCCTCGCCTAGGATTTCGGCAATGCGCGCTGCAAGGCGGTTGCTTCGGTAGTTGTATGCAGTGGAATGGGTGGCTGCACCGCCGTTGTAGTACAGTCCGTCGCTTGCCCAAATGGCGGCGCATGCGTCATAGAGCGCATCGTCGTCGGGATCGAAATTAAGCTTTTCCCACGCCAGATGACGCTTTATTACGGGGAAGATACTGCGCATAAACGCTGTGTCGGCATTGAAAGACAAATGCCACAGAAGTTCGTCAACATAGTTCAGGTTCATGTCGTAATGGTGCATCAGGTTGTTCTGATGCGGTTTTCGGCAGATATAGCCGTTGCTGTACATTGGTGTTCCCCATTTCCTAACTGCCCTGCAAAGGTTTTTGGTTGAGTCTTGCTGCGGATGAGGCAAGACACACGGCACGTTTGTTACCTGACTTTCAGCATAGGCAGTGAAATGCCGTCTTGCCCGCTCTTCCCATCCAAGGAAATCACCGGCATAAGCGCCGCGCCATCCAGGCAGTTGCGAGCGCCATGCTATTGCCCCATGAAGAAAAGTGTCGCCGTCCCAAGTTCCGTCGGCCGCTGCAACGAGAGCTCCTCCAAGCGTGTTCAGATACGGATCGGGGGTGGAAACGCGCACTCTGCCGGCTATTTCCAACCTGTGCGCTTCGGCCTCGTCATAAAGTCTTTCAAGCATTGAAACATTATGTAGGGATGCTTTGGAACGTTTTCCACAGTCGTTGGCCGTACTTGTCGCCGCAGAAAATTTCTTTCCGTCGAACAGAACATACAGTACTTCACCTGTTTTTATTTCAGAACTTACTGTATCGAGATTGGTTCGCAGCGGCGACGCCTCCAAAGAGCCTGGCTTTTCGGCCCGCATGTCGCCCCAACGGTTCAAACGTTGGTTTGCAATGTCGCACGAAACAGCTGAAACAGTTACAGAGGAAGAGGCAAATCCACTGGCTTCGAACTTCCATATTCCGCCGCGCGACGCGGGCAATGCAAGCACACACAGGCGCAACGTAGCGTTTCCCCACGCCTTGTCTTTAAGCAAGTAAGTGCGACGGGCCGCTGAATAGCGTGCCTCGCAATATGACGTACTGTCCAAAGGATATTTTTTGCCGTCAACCGTAACGCAGAAGCTTATGTTCCTGCTGTCGTTCTTCTTGTAGGCAACAAAAACGGGACGGTCGCTCGTTTCTATACGATCGTCGTCGTTGCTGCCATACAGTGCGCGGGTGTAGCGGTTTGAGCCGTTCACGCATACGAAGTCCTGTCCATCGGGTTTATACTGCCAACAACGCGACTGCGCCTTGCCTGAGAAAGGCATCAAAAGCATAAGGATGCAAAAAAGAAGAATCTTCATAGTTTTATCGAAATAACAGGTTTATGCAAAGGTAATAAATTATATCCATCTTCAACGCATAAGGCTACACCCTGTTTGGAAGTTAAATCAATGTTTTAATTCATAAGAAAAAATACGATTTTTGCTTACATAATATTGTATATTAAAAGCAAAACAAGTAACTTTGCAAAGACTTTTTAAGCAGTTATACTGCGCATCAATCCGCAAAACAGACAAATTCTAACATAAACGAACAAAGCAACTAATAAAAAAGCAATGGCACATCATAGTTTAGACTCTTTAGACAAGAAAATCTTGAAGCTTATCGCTGAAGACGCAAGGATTCCTTTTCTTGAAGTGGCACGCGCATGCAACGTTAGCGGAGCTGCAATTCATCAGCGCATACAGAAACTTACTAACCTTGGAGTTATAAAAGGTTCGAAATTCATAATCGACCCCGAGAAAATAGGCTACGAAACTTGTGCGTATGTGGGGCTAAACCTTAAACATCCAGAGAATTTCGACAATGCCGTAGAGTCGTTGTCAAAAATACCAGAAGTAGTGGAATGCCATTACACTACCGGTGATTACGATATGTTCATAAAAATTTATGCACAGAACAATCATCACTTGCTCAACATCATTCACGACAGACTGCAACCGCTTGGATTGGCACGCAGCGAAACCATCATCTCGTTCAATTCCGCCTTCAACCGCCAACTTCCTATCGTGGATTCATATGAAGAGGAAAGCGAAGAAGAAGCAGAAGCAAACGAATAATCAGAAAAAAGACAGATAAAAAAGAAACAAGAATCCGCTTAACGTTGGTTGCAACCACGTGAAGCGGATTTTTCATTTCAACATATCTGAAACCAGAACTCAGTGACGGACTTTGCGTTCACCCTTCACTACGGACGCATTTCCTTTCTTTGTACCCACAAACGACACTTTCAGCGTTCCTGCACGACGCAGAGCCTGCTTCACGTTCATTACTGTTTGCATGTCTGCATTGCGGTCGGCTGCTATTGCCACAGTCATCTGCTGAACATCTTCAGGCGACAACTGATTGCGTTTTTCGGCAAGATAGTCTACCAACTGGTCGAGATTCACAATTTTGTCGTCTACCTGAATGCGGCAACTGTCTGTCGATGAACCGGCAAGCCTGCCGATATAGACATGAGTGACAGCTGATTTCTTGGCGAGTTTGATTAACTCTCTACCTTCCGGAACGCGGTATTTAACCTTAACTTCCTCTTGTCTCATGTGAGTTACGATTATAAAGAAGAAGAGTACCGAGAAGATTAAATCCGGCAGCGAGGCGGTGTTAAGCCCCGGAACGGTGCGGTTGCGGCGTTTTATTATCATTTTCCTTTCATTTTTCACTGTTCCACATTCTCCATGACCCTCTGGGGATACAGCTTGTCAACTCTGGAACGTTCGTATTGCGAGCACTGTGAATACGGCTTGCGGTATAGTTTTGCGGCGCACGTTCTTCGAAGAGAAGTATAAGCCGCGCCGACAGCATCGATAACACGGTAATAGTCTTCATAACGCGACGTTGCACGCATCGTTATGTTAACGACATGAGTGGAACGGTTGGGGCTGCTTTCGACGAAGTTTTCAACCATTTGGCGAAGTTTATCCGCTGCAACAGGTTTTCCGTCAACGGCAATCTCACCCAAACCGACAATGGTTATCTCAAGCACGTTGCGCTTGTTCAACTCTGTCACCTGCTCTTCGCGTTTTGTGTCCGCAGGAGGCAACTGGCGTTGAATGCCCTTATTGGAATCCATCGACGAGATTACCAGAAAGAACACCAGCAAGATAAATGATATGTCGGCTGTGGATGTAGTGTTTAGCCCTGGGACATCCCGCTTTCTGCGTTTCTTTATAATCATGTATTACAGTATTGATACACCAATGTGTCTTACCTTATTATATTATATAATAGTACATTCATTTGCGTTTCCGCAAAGATACAGCCACGCATACGACAATTACCGCAATAAGCAACAACGTTGTATTGATGAACATGTCGGTAAGACGCAGCCTGAACCCATCGGTGAAAACCTCACCGTTTATCTTCAACGGGGCTGAAGAACCGAAAGAAAAAGTAAGCACAAGGCTCAATGCCACAAATGCGACGGTTGACCAACAAATCCGCACAACAGGGATGCCGTTTTCAGTGGTCTGCCTGTCGCGCCGTTTATACCCCCTAACCACAGCAAAGGCAAGCACTGCCAATGCTACGGCAACGGTGACATAAAGGAAAGCCAGCAGAACATCCGTGAGAAGCGGTGCATTGTATTCCGGTTCAAAGATGTAAGGCATGTTATAGCCAACAAGATAGAACAACGAGAACACGGCAACCGTCAATGCCACAATGGCAAACAGAATGCGATGCGTGATAACTTCTGTCTTTTGCCCTCTGAAATCAAACTTCTTCATCCGTTCCTCCTATATTCCTTCACGTTTCTTCTTTTCCTGATACTTCATAACAGACTCAAGCATGGAAATTGCCGACTCTTCCATCTGGCTTGTTATATGGTCTATCTTAGAGAGGATGTAATTGTAGAACAACTGCAGTATGAGTGCGGCAATGATTCCGAAGATTGTCGTTATAAGGGCAACCTTCATTCCGGAGGCCACGATTGTGGGACTGATGTCGCCTGCTTGCTGTATCTGTTCAAAGGCCATCACCATTCCAATAACCGTTCCAAGGAATCCCAACGACGGGGCGGCGGCGATGAACAGCGTTATCCACGAACAGCCACGCTCCAGCTTTGCAGCCTCAACAGCGCCGTAACTTGACAAAGTGCGCTCTATGTTGTCTATAGAATCATCAATATGATTGAGCGCACGCAACGCCAACGCTGCCACGGGGCCGCGGGTTTCGCTACTGAGCGCCTTTGCTCCTTCCACATCTCCAGCTGAAAGTTTTTCGTCCAGGTCGCGCATCATTTTCTTTGCATTTATCTCACTCAACATAAGATAGATGATACGCTCTATGCAGAAAGCAAGTCCGAGCACAAGAGCCAGTGCAACGAGAGACATAAAGCCTGCCGAGCCTTCTATGAACTTCGTCTTCAGAATCTGATGGAAACTTGACGGCTCTTCGTCTTCGGCCACATCCAACTGACTGTCGGTGCCAATGCTGTCTGCAACATCGTCGACTGCCGCCGCAGCAGCTATCGTGTCGGCGTCAACCTTCACGGAAGCGGCCACAGTGTCTTTTCCTTCCGCCGAGGATACCGGCATGACGCAAAACGTTGCAAAGGCAATGAGTAAAACGAGCGGTTTTGATAAAAATCTAAGCATCTTATAGTTCAATATTGTTTTTACAGGTTGAAATTTACAGGTATGCAGAAATATGTCATGCAGGGCTTTCCTTTGTCTTCGCCCGGCTTCCACTTTGGCATCAGTCTTACCACACGCAGGGCTTCGTTGTCGAGCAAAGGATCCACACCTTTAACTATTGTCGGCTCGGAGACAGTTCCGTCCTTGCCTATTATAAAGCCAACAGTAACCTTTCCCTGTATCTTGCGCGCAATGGCAGCCTTTGGATATTTCAGCTGTCGCGTTATCCATTTCATAAACTCCACCATTCCGCCAGGAAATTCAGGCAAGCGCTCAACAACACGAAAGTTCAGAGGATTGTCGTTCATGTCTGTTGCCACAGGTGACTGCGCCGTTGTCGTTTCGTTGTCGCTGTCATCCGCTGCCGTTCCCGCTTCTCCTTGGCCGGAACCGTCTTCCGCCTCGCCGCTTTTCTGCTCCATCTTCGTCGGGACATCCGTTTCCGGCTGCTTGTCAACAACCTTTATCTTTTCGGAAACAGCCTTGGGCGTCTTTCCAGGCTTGAGATATGCAATCATGTCGTCCTTTTTCTTTTCAAGAGGCAACAGTTCCTCGTCCTGCAAAATGTCTTCGTCTGTCATGTCATACTCCTCAGGCGCATTTCCACCTGTGCGGTATTCCATTGCACAATAAAATGCGGCAAGAGCGACAACAAGCCCCAGGAGAAATCCTGTACTGCGATTCGGGGTAGTATCTATGGTTATTCTTTTCCTTACCACTTACTTCCTTGCTTTTCAATACAAAGCGCAAAGTTAATGCATTTTTCCGTTTTCAACGTCCAAGGCAATGCAAAATTCATTTCTTTAACCTAAAACAACAACCGACCGGCAATGCACTGAATCTTTATGCAAACATTGTTTCTGAACAGAAAGGGATATGGCTTGGCTGTATTCAAACGGTACTTCCTTAAAAACGATGCTTCCTCCGAAAAATTTCCAAGCGTGATTGTTTGCAAAACGAAGTTCGTTATAATCTTGTCACACGGGAAACAAGAATCTCCCTTTTGTCATATATACATTACAAAAGAGGCCAAGTCAAAAGCATCTTTGTCAAAAATTAAAGTTTTTATCCCAAAAACAACAAATATGAAGCTGTGTTATACTTGCATGGAAGATATTTTTTTATATCTTTGCCGTCACAGAACAAAACATCCAACAATAAACTATGACTCTTTGTTCGTCTATATTGATGAAATATGCATGGACAATAAATTTGATATTATGAATAAAACAAAAAGAACAACAAATGTTATCAACGAATGGAAGTCAACTTTGCGCATATTGCGTTCTACATGGCCCTATGTAGTACTGCTGATATTAAGCATATGTTTGCTTTCTGCATCGTAAAAGATAGCGGTGGCATGTACTGAAACAGGTAAACTATTACACACTGCAAGTGGAGACACTGGCAGAAACGAATTTTATTTGAGCACTACTCATAAGTTATACATACGCATCTTAAATAAGTTAATTTTTTATTGTAGATTAGACAAAACCCGGAGACGTCGCGATGACAGCTCCGGGCTTTTTCGTTCTTATTTTCTTTTATGCCCAATAAAGGCGAAAAGCTACAAATTTCCAATCAACATCCTCACAAAGAGAATTTTACTCCAGCAAGAACCCAAATGCCTGGCTGCGGCACGTTACCGTAATCAACGTATGTCTTGTCGAACACGTTGTTTGCTTCCACATAGACACTGTACATCGGTTTGTCCCAAGACAAGCGCACGTCGAAGATTGAATAAGGAGAATATTTCTGCAGTTCTCCGTTCAAGTCCTTGTAAGTGCCGGTACGCTGCTGGAAGCGGTAGTTAATTCCCAAGTGAATGTCTCTTACTGGCTGCATCAACAGACCGGCAACAACTTTATGACGCAGATACTCCAAGGCATATTGCGAGATGAGATTTGCCTCAAGGTCCTTGTCCTGGTTGATGTAGTTATATGCCAAATTGAATGTCTGAAGGACGCTTTGGCGAGGAAGAAGGGTAAGAAAATCCAGTTTCAAACTTGCCTCAACACCATTGGCGTTAAGTTCCGTGTGGTTGACCGACTGCCATACGGCATCATCACCGGCAGAAGTATCCATAATCCAGTCTATCATGTTCTTGCCGTGGTGGTGATACAACGACAGTGCACCGCTGACACCGCCCGAAGCATACTTCACCCCAGCCTCAAGACTGCTCATTTCTTCCGGCTTTAGATATTTGTCTGCCTTATGGCCGCCCACACTGTAATAAAGTTCAGTGAATGAAGGCATGCGCAACGACGTGTTGAACGAGGCGTAAACCTTCCAGTTCGTACCGATACGGTAACTGGCATCAATGCCGGGATAAACCTTAAACGGCATCTCGTTCCACGTGTTCTTTACTGCAACGAGGCCTGCCGAAAGCGTGAAATTGCGGAGAAGCACATTGTGTTCAAGGAAGAAGCTAATGTTGCTGCGGTTCAGTCCAACAGTATACTGCCTGTCTGTTCCGTGGATTTTCTTTGGGTTATTCAGCGGTTCACCCAACGTTGTGCTTACAATGTCCTCGTTTCTGAACTCAGCGCCAAAGGCTGTGCGCCCCAAAGTCCAGTCGAAATAATTGTTTAGGTTAATGCCAACGACATCAGTACGGTGGTAATTGAATTTCACGCTCTCTTCAACTCCGCGGTAAAACTCAAAGCGGTCTTCGTTTCTGTTCCAGTAAACAGACGGACGGAAGTGGAAACGGCCTCCTTTTGTCTCTGCCTGTATGGCAGTCATCCACTTCGTCGTTTTTTCAAACTGGTCATCGCTTTTCACGCTATAGAACGTATTCGATCCAAAGCCTTTTGTTGTCAATCCTGCATGCCATGAGACATCAACGCTTTTGTCTGAATACCATCCCTGATATAACGCCTTTCCGCCCTCAAGGTCGGTATTAAGTTTTCCCGCCTTGTTTCGAAGATATCCGTCGCTGCGTGTATAGCTTCCGCTTATCTGGTTGTTCCAATGTCCGGAAACCATGTTTGCACGTGCTCCGGCAGAGAGATATCCATACGAGCCGCCTTCAACGCGCGCGTCAACGCTTGTCTTTGGAGATTTTCGAGTAACGATATTTATCGCACCCATCATTGAAGACGTGCCGTAGACACGACCTGCCGCACCCTCGAGAACTTCGATGCGCTCAATGTCGCAAAGCTCCACAGGAAAATCGAAGGTGTTATGCCCCGTCTGCGGGTCGCAAATGTTAATGCCGTTAAGCAGTACTGTGATTTGCTCTTGCGTTCCTCCGCGCACCGAAACATCGGTGAGCGCACCAGCGGGACCTTTCTGCCTGACATCGACGCCCGCCACGTATTTAAGCAAATCGTTTACACTCTGTACTGGCGCAGCGGCAATCTCCTTGCGATCCAGTACGTTAACAATTCTCGCTGCCTGACCGTTGGTCAGGGGTGCACGGGAACCTTTCACGTCCACCCCGTCGAGCATTGTCGTTTTAACGCTCGACAAAGATGTGGTGTCGGCCAGTTCAATGCGGGTACTAATGCCGTTGGCTTTCGCATTTTGCAGCGTTGCCACGCTAAGCGTGCCCACAATGACAACCTTTCCCATGCAGGCAAAGAGAGCATAAGGGCGATTCGAGAAATGCTTGAAGCGCAAAGTCTCCTGCCTGAAAGAATTTGTCTTGTACATAATAATTGATAAAACATTAAAAAAGTCTGCCCTTCGTGAGCAAACAATGGTGCAAAGGTAATGCTTTAAAGATGAAAAACAGAAAAAACAACGCAACAAAAAACCCCGTCTTCCCTAATATCGAAGACGGGGTAAAGAGAAAAACTTTCTGTTGGCTGCAGACCTAAAAAACAGTGATGTTCCTCATGATAACCTTACAACATCGTCTGCAGCACACCTACATATTAAACAGTTATTTCACAATAACTTTAACTGTCTTTCCGTTAGAGTATTTAACTATATTCAAGCCCTTTACAGGTGCAACCACAAGGCGACCGTCAGCAGTGTAGCGTGCAACGACCTTCAGTTCGCCTGCGTCTTTAACTTCGCTGATGCCTGTTGTGCTCGTTCCGTCCTCCAAGTTCACGAAGACTGTGTTTGATGGAGTGAGCGAAGAAGTTGACTCTGTATCGCTGAACACAAAGTTCGAAACAACATAGTAGGCGTAGTCTGCAAAACCGTAGTCATAAAGATCCGTGAATGTATAGCTTGTTGTTGTAGAGTCAGTTTCTGCCTGATCCAACCAAGTTAGAATCTGGTCGCCCTTAGTTACCTTTTGCGTCACTTTCACTTTGTCAAGGATGAACGGCGCTGCGGAATAAGAATAGAACTTAATCCTTGTGCGATTTCCACCCAACGGTATATTGTAAGTTCCACTTATTGTTCCATCGTCAGGAACTGAGAGATAATAGCGTTTGTCGCCAACACGAATCACAAGTTCGTCTCCCTTTGTCGCATTTCCTTCCAGTTGCAGTTTGAACGAAGCGTCGTGTCTCAAGTCAATCTCCGGTGTCTGGATTGAACCGCCGCTGTAATAGTCTCCTTCCGCACCGAGCATACCAACAGACGCAGTGTTTTCTGAACCTATCCAACCTGGATATGTGGTATAAGCGTCAAGCGAAGAGTTTGAAGAATTGCCCAATGGCACAGCATCGTCGGCACCTGTACCTGTGGTTACGCTTGCGTCAATCTTCGAGAAGTCTTCGTCAAGAACAGGATAGTCCTCATAATCCTTGTCAGCTGTTGTTGCACCGAAGCAAGTAACAGTGTAGCTTGTTGCCTTAGGAGCTTTCTCCCAGTTGGCAGTGAAGGAGCCACGGCTGTCAATGTCGGTAGCCTCGAGTGCTTCCGGAGCTGCCACGCCAAGCGCATGATAGTATTTTCTGTCGGAAAAGAGGCTCACATAGTGTGAACGCACGCCGTAATAATATTCTGTGTTAGGGTCAAGTCCAGTAAATGTATAGCTGGTCTTCTTCGTCATGTCGTACATTGTGTAATTTCCGCCGAGGTCCATAGAATTTTCTCCCTGTACCGGTTTCCATTCGAAAGATGGTGCTGCGGCTATGTCAATGTCGTCTATAACGAAATACGCTCCGTCATTCAAGTCTTCGGCCCTCACTCTCCATTGTGTGGCTTCAAGTTTTTTGAACTTTGAATACTCATCAGCCAATTTTACAGTATCGCCTTTCTTCCAAAAGCCCATCGCATAGTATTCGCCAAGGTTCTTCCAACCTTTGTCAGTCTTATAGTCTATTTCAAGATAGCCGCTAACATAGTAACTAGCATATGGATCTGACTTGTCAACGGTTTCATCTATCGTGCGAAGATAGAAGTTAAGCTTTTTGTACACATTGTCGTTCGTCGGGAAAGTAATGGTGTCGCCACTCATAAGCTTCAGTCCCTTTGACGAATTGTTGCCCTCGTTCTCCGAAAACTCAGTGCTTGATGTTGAGAATCCAGCAGGAACCGTTCCGTCTTCAAAGTCTGCCGTAAACGTTGTGTCTTTGTCTGAAGTGTAACTCTTCGTGTACAAATCAAGATAATAGTTGAACGCCTTGCGAACCGGCTGCCATTCGATAGTGAACTGGTCGCTCTTGAAATCTGTTATACCGTTGATTGTTGGCTGTGCAATAAACGATGCAGCTGTAGTTACCTGTATATCGTCCAGAACCAAAGAGCCTTCGGTAAAGAAACAAATGTATCCTCCATTGTCGGAAGAATAGTTCTTGAATGTATAAGTAACTTTCTGCCATCCCTGACTCTCGTATATTCGCTCGCTATACTGCTGGGTTTCATCATCTGTTTCAGCATACTCATTTCCTTCATAGCCGCCGACAAATGCCGCAATGTTGAGACTTGAACCTGTCGTTTTGGCGTATCCCGTTTCTGTTTTAACAAGGGCAGGAAGAGCTTTAACCTTACACGTAACCGTAATGTCGCCTGAATAGTCGCCCAATGGCGTGCAAATATATGCAGTCAACTGTGGATTGTAAGTTTTTATAGCCACTGCCCCACCTGCGGAATATACGAAATTTCCAAACCACGTTCCGTCTTTTGTCAGAGAATTGTCAATGTAAATTCCGTTTGGCGAGTAACCGGAATATTCGCAGGCTAGCATCTGTGTCGTGTCAGGCTTGTCTACAGTTCCAGTCTTCATGTTCGAGAAGTCTTCGTCCACCAGAATGGCTTCTGTTTTGCTTGAGGCTTTCAGCGGTGACGCCTTCAATCCTTCTGCCTTGAAAGCATTGTTGCCAAGGAATCTTTTTACTGTCTGTTTTTGTGTTGGGGCTTTCAACACAAGACCTTTTGTCTCTGTCTTTTCTGCAAATGCAGTTCCGGCAAGAACGAGAGCAACTGCTGCCGCCGAAACAATAGAAGTAAGTTTTCTCATGTGCATGTGTCCTTTTAAATATTGTTGAGTTCCCTTTGTTATGTGCCGAAAAAACATCTGCGATGAACCCTATCACAGGTTTCGGTTTCTTTCTTTTCACATGCAAAATTAAAAGGAATGTTATTTTTTGTTACGTCCAAAAAACAACTTCATGTCTTAATTCACGAAAAAAGTCATTGACAGGTATTCAAATACACCCTTGCCAATGACTTCATGTACGTTTAAAGACAATTACGGTTACGCTTTGATTACACAATATACGTAGCCACATTCACAAAACGTTTTTTGCTGACTCTTTTGCCATACGCTGGTATGCCGAAGGCGAAAGACCGGTGGAACTCTTGAACAACGCACCGAAACTTGTTCTCGACTTGAAGCCGACGCTTTCGGCTATAGCCTCTATCGTCATGTTGCTGTAGCCGTCTTTCCCGTTAAGACGGCGGCAAGCTTCCTTGATGCGGTATTCATTCAGAAATTGGTTGAAGTTGTCGCCGTATTCCTGATTTATGGCCTGCGACACATAACGGGGCCTGCTGTGCACCAGTTCGCTAAGTTTTTCGATGTTGAAGCCTATGTGGTATATTTCTGTCGACGTTTCCATTATGTGCAATATCGTTTGATACAACTCCTTTGTATCGTTCTCCGACATGCGGCTTCCCTGATATTTGGCTTTCTGTTCCTGAGTGACTTCTGCATTGACGTTTGTAACCGACTGTTCCGCAGTCATTTCCGATTCGGAAAGCGTCCGTTCCCTGCGTTTTTCCCTTGCGGCAGCCTCACGAGCAAGCAAATCAACATTCGTTTTATAGAGGTGTTTGTTTGCCTGGCGCAGTTTGCCATAAGCCCGGTAGAGCCTGAAAAGAAGAAAGGCAATGATGCAAACCACAACAATGGCGGCGGAAAGCAGATACATGTGAACCTTGCGCTTGTGTGAAAGCTCGCGCACCTGTTCGTTGGCACGGTTCAACTCGCGCATGAACTTGACGTTTTTCACCGACGCCAACTTTGTATCGCTCAAAATCTTGTCTTTCTCTTTCAGATAAAGATACTCATACTTCTGCATATTGACAGAATCACCTTTTTCCTTATAAATGGACAGCAAAGTATGATACAACCCCGGTATGTAATCCTCGCTGTTGTTCTTTCTTGCAAAGTCAATGGACAAGTTTACGGTTTCCAGTGCCTTGTCATATTTTCCGGCAAAGATATATACATCGCTGATGTTGTTGTAAGACAAAAGCACAGCCCGATAAGACAACGGTCCATTGTCCACTTTTTTAACGGACTGGCGAAAACACTCAATGGCAGCGTCATAATTCTTTGCCAAGAGTTGTTCGTATCCTTTGCAATGAAGCAGTGCGTATTGGCGGTTTGAACTGTACGGCGCATGCATCTTTCTGTAAAGAGAAAATATTTTCGCCAAGTTCTTGCGGTTGTCCCGTTCAATGCTTTGTGCAATTATGTTTGTCAGTGCCAGCGAGGCACTCTCGTCGTTGTTAAGTTGCACTGAGGTATGAAACGACTTGTAGAGCATTTCAAGAACTTGCTCCCTTTCCTGCACATCTTCTTCAGAACGTGACGTTTGCAATATATTGGCGATACAGTTGTATATGTTCGGCAACTCTTTTATTTCGCCGCTCGATTCGGCCAGTTCCTTGGCCTGCAGAAGATAATCGTAGGACTTTTTGTAGTCATAGTCGTTTACCATGTAAATAATACCAATGTTCTGCAGGGCATTGATATAGTACTTTATGCTTTTCTTGTCGCTTGAATTGTCGTAATATCTGTTGGCAACGACGGAATAATAAATAAGCGCACTGTCGTATTTGCACTTCTCTACATAACCGTATGCTCTCTGAAGAATTACCTTGCTTGCTACACCTTCAAGCTTTCGGAACTCGTCAGAGACTCCTTCACGCGCTGATTTTGCTGGCAGCGCTATAAAAAGGACAATAAATGAAGAAAGAAAGAATTTCACCATAACATCTACAAAAATAGCAATTGTAGACATTATGGCAAAATTATAATTACTTTTTGTGATGGAATATCACAAAAGATATTGCAACAAGCAAGTTATTTTACAAAAACCTTAATGATTCTTCCGCTGTCTAGGCGCACAAGATTTATCCCCTTGGTGAAAGATTTCGCAAGCTCACCATTAACAGTATAAATTGCGGCTGCCTTTCCATTATTTGCAGCTATGGCTTCATTCTGTATACCTGTCTCCTGACCTGAAACGGAGGCCGATTCGGCATTAACGATGTGACCGTCGGTTTTGTCTATGAGCATTGCAACTATTTCCACGTTGTCATCAACCAGAATGTTGTCGGGAAGCACAAACGTTCGCTCGTCGACAACAGGCGTTTCAGCCTGTATTGATTCCGGAACAGAGCCGTCGATGCCGAGCAAGTCGTCAACATATCCGCGCGCCACATCGTTGAACCACATGTTTTCCGCGGGGATATATTCGCCGTAATTCTCATATCCGCCCATAACGCCCTGCGAACCGTTTGCATAAGCGTTATGCTGACTGTAATCAGAATTGTCCGGCTGATGCACGTTGTTTTCGATTATCGCATATGCAAGTGCGAAATGATGTTGTGTCAGCCCCTCTGCAAATGTTGTTGTGGTTGTTGCGGTAACGGTTCTTGACGGTTTGTCGAAATTCAGCGCAAGGTTCATTGCGCAGAAAGTTTCGCTGTTCTGCAAAAGCAACTTGCTGTAACGTATGAAGTCCTTTGGATCGGTAGTCACCTGACGGTTGACGCTACCGGTTGGCAAGCCGCTTCCAAAATATTGGGCTACCACAGAATAATAATTGCTCGACATTACATCTCCGCTATGCGCTGCAATGCCAATAATCTCGTTTGAATAGTTTTTCTTTATAGAGTCGAGAGCAACCAAGCCGCGAACACACCAAGAACACCACGTCGCCGTTCCTTCTTCGCAGACTGTCTTTCTGGGATAAGACGACAGGGTTGAAGATTGAAAGTCAGTGTCGTCGTCAACTGTCACCGCTACCTTGTAATTCACTTTCTGAAGCTTTTCAACACGGATTTTGCGGTCGAGCGTGAAGCAAACAGGCGTCGAAGCGGTCACTTCGTCGTCGAAATGCTGCGTAAAGCTCTCTCCGTTTGCATCAAGCTGCACGGTGAAGCCTTTTATAGGCTCTGTCAAGCGTGTTGAAACTGTCGCTGAAACCGCCACGTCTCCGGCGTAGTTCACAAATTTTGGCGTGGTAATAGCAATACTGGCCTTGTGACTTTCAGAAATGTCGATGTCGTCAAGGTAAAGACGGCTACAGTCGGTTGAATTGTTAACAAAGGCCAACCTAATGGCCTTGCCTGCGTATTTTGCGAGCGAAACCACATGCTCAGTCCATTCTGCATTCTCATTCGCAACTGAAAGCAAAGGTGAATCCATATCAAAGGACGCTTTGTCGTAATTCTCGCCCTCTGCAACGTAAACAGCAAAGCCGTCGGAATGTTTTTTGTCTGAAGCCATCGTGCGGAAAGAAAGTTCCGGATTCGTTCCAGAAAGCGTTATCTCCGGAGTGATAAGCCAGTCGTCGGAAGTGCCGGCAGGCGTGTACCACGATGTGCTGCAAGCTACGGTGTTTCCTTTGTCAGAAGCCAACGTTGCTGCAATCCACGGAATACCTACATCAAAGCCGGCCTTCTTCATCGAAGACGAAGGCGTGTTGCAGTCGTAATCCACAAGTTTAAAATCGGCAGGAATGCCTTTCTCGAAATCACACGAGAAATAGTTTTGAGCGGTTGCATGAAAAGAAAGAAAGAAAAATGCGCACGCAATCGCCAAACGAGTCATATTTTTATCTTTAATTAAACCATGTTGCAAATATAACGACATTTGGTCTTACGAGCAAACATTTGGAGCTTTTTCTGCAATTTGCTTTTTCTTTCATGAAACTTCATGGCGGACATGAAAAAGCAAGCTATGTTGCCGGCAAAAGGACGTTTCGACAGAATCGGAAGTCACTGTCTTACGGGAACAACGACGTTATGTTGCAACAACATGAGGGTGCAAGCCGCACACAAATGCAATAATGAAGGCGTTTCTTCGTTATTAGTTTAAAAAGTAAGTACCTTTGCAACGATGAAAAGAAGCTTGACAACACTCTTGATGCCTGTTATGATAAGTTTGGGTGCCACGGCACAGGAGAGCCAGACAGAATACAATTTCCTGCGCATTCCGGTTAGTGCGCATGCTGCCGCACTGGGAGGCGACAACGTCAGCGTTATTGAAGACGACCCTTCGCTTGTGTTCAGCAATCCGGCATTGCTGTCTTCCGTCAGCGACAAAACGCTGAACCTGAACTTTATGACCTATATGGCAGGTTCGGTGACGGGCAGCGTTTCGTTCAACAGAGTGGTAAACGACAAGGCTTCATGGGGCATTCAGGCCCAATACATCAACTACGGCTCGATGAAGGAAACTGACGAGAACAACGTTGAAACGGGATCTTTCTCGGCTCAGGAGATAGCTCTTTCAGGAACATTCAGCTATTTGCTTGCAAAGAACCTTGTGGGCGGAATAACGGCACGATGGGTGTCATCGTATATGGGAGGATATTCATCCATGGCAGCGGGAATAGACTTGGGTCTGAACTACTACAATCCGGAAACGGAGTGGTCTGTTTCGGCAGTGGCAAAGAATCTTGGCGGTCAGTTCAAGGCTTATGAAGACGAGTACGGCAAGATGCCTCTTGACATACAGGTGGGAGCAAGCAAACGCTTCGCCAATCTTCCGTTTCGACTCTCAGCTACGCTTGTCGGACTTAACAACTGGGATTACGGCTTGCTTCAACATCTGGTTTGCGGAGCTGAAATACTCATCGGAGAACAGTTCTACATTGCCGGAGGCTACAATTTCAGACGGGCAAAGGACATGAAAATAAGCAACGGAGGAACTACTGAAAGCGACGAAAGCACCCACGGAGCAGGTCTGTCTTTCGGTGCCGGCATGCAGTTGGAACGGTTAAAGCTACAGGTGGCATATGCAAAGTATCACGTTTCGTCAAGTTCCATACTCATAAACCTAAGCTATTGCCTTTAAAGACAACGGATACAGAAACGGAACAGCTTTCATTACCTTTATATAATAACAATCAAAAAACAAAGATGAAGAAGATTACGATAGCCATAGACGGTTTCTCGTCGTGCGGCAAGAGCACTATGGCAAAGGATTTGGCAAAAGAAATAGGTTATATCTACGTCGATACGGGTGCGATGTACCGCTCTGTTACGCTTTACGCCCTCAGAAACGGAATGTTCGGCGCTGACAACGCCATCGACACAGAGGCACTGAGAAACGCTATGCCAGACATTAGGATTTCTTTCCGCTTCAATCCGGACACACAGAAGCCTGACACATATCTGAACGGCGAGCTTGTGGAGAAAGAGATACGCTCGATGGAAGTGTCTTCACACGTAAGTCCTGTTGCAACATTGGGTTTTGTGCGTGAAGCCTTAGTGAAGCAACAACAACAAATGGGCAAGGAAAAAGGCATAGTGATGGACGGACGCGATATCGGCACAGTGGTGTTCCCCGACGCAGAATTGAAGATCTACGTTACGGCGACGGCTGAAGTGCGCGCGCAACGACGCTATGACGAGTTGAAAGCGAAGGGGATGGAAGCCGACTTCGAAGAGATTCTTAAAAACGTGCAGGAGCGTGACTACATAGACACACACCGCGAAGTGTCGCCACTGCGCAAAGCCGACGATGCGATAGAGCTTGACAACAGTCACATGACCATTGCAGAGCAAAAGGCGTGGCTGCTGAAAGAATATGAAGCAAGGGCAAACGCGTGAGCAACAGAGCTCAGGCGTTTACCACCGCTTCGAAACATTTTTCCATAAGCCACTTGGGCGTGCTCGTTGCACCGCAGATACCTATCGTGGTTACACCCTGAAGCCATTCCTTCTCAATGTCCTCAGGACCTTCAATCATGTGGGTATTTGCGTTGACACGGCAACATTCACCGAAAAGCACCCTTCCGTTGCTGCTTTTTTTACCGCAGACAAATAGCACAAGCTCGTGACGCGAAGCGAAATTGCTCACGTTCGGCATGCGGTTTGCGACCTGACGGCAAATTGTGTCGAAGCTTTTGAAAGTGCGTTCAGGCGAGATATGCTGCTGTATGTATTCGATAATTCTGTGAAACTCGTCAAGCGATTTCGTTGTCTGCGAATACAGATATATATCCTTGGTGAAATCCAATCCTTTCACATCGTCAAAATGCGCAATAACACGGGCGTTGCCATGCGTCTGCCCCACAAGTCCGAGCACTTCGGCGTGTCCTGGCTTGCCGAAAATAACGGTCTGTGCATCGGGATTGGCCGAAAACTGACGTTTGATGCGCCGCTGAAGCTGCAGCACCACAGGGCAGGTGGCATCAATTATGTCTATGTTGTTGCGCTCTGCCAGTGCGTATGTTTCGGGAGGCTCGCCATGAGCGCGCAAAAGCACCTTTACGTTTTTCAGTTCTGCCATTTGCTCGTGGTTGATGGTGACAAGTCCCAATGATTTAAGGCGCTCACATTCCATCGAGTTGTGAACTATGTCGCCAAGACAATACAGTGTGTTGCCTTTCGCCAGCTCTTCCTCCGCCTTGCTTATAGCCGTGGTAACGCCGAAGCAGAAGCCGCTTCCGCTGTCTATCTCTACAGTACGTTGCAATTTGTCCGTTTCCATTTATTTCTTTTTCTTTGGCTTGCAAAATGCCCACCGCAATGAATTGTGCATGCGGCAGGCACAGTGTGTTCGGCTTTCTACTCTTTTTCGCCTTGCTGACGCTTTGGATTGAAATAAAGGCCAAGCAAGTCGCGTGCGGCAGAAAAGCTGGTTTTCTCGCCAAGAAGCACCTGTTTTTCGTAATCCTTTAGGCGTGTTTGTATTTCTGCGTTCTGATAAAAACTGTTGCGCAGTTTCTCGTTGATCGTTTCATACATCCAATACTTGTTCTGCTCGTTGCGGCGGTATTCAAAATAGCCGTTTTCTTTCACAAACTTAAAGTATTCGAACACCATGTCCCATACTTCCTTGATGCCAGTGGCGTAAAAACCGCTGTAACAAAGCACCTTCGGAATCCATCCACTGTCGGTCGGCGGGAAGAAGTGAAGGGCGTTGCGGAAATTTGTGGCTGCCATGTGACACTTGTCAACGTTGTTGCCGTCGCATTTGTTTATCACTATGCCGTCGGCAATCTCCATAATTCCGCGCTTTATGCCTTGAAGCTCGTCGCCCGTGCCCGCCAATTGTATCAAAAGGAAGAAGTCCACCATCGAGTGACAGGCCGTTTCGCTCTGCCCCACCCCTACGGTTTCAACGAAAATCTTGTCGAATCCGGCAGCCTCGCACAGTATTATCGATTCGCGCGTCTTTCGTGCCACTCCGCCCAAAGAGCCTGCCGTTGGACTGGGGCGTATGAACGATTCCTTTCTCACGGCAAGTTTCTCCATTCTCGTCTTGTCGCCAAGTATGCTCCCCTTTGAACGTTCTGAACTGGGGTCTATTGCCAACACTGCCAGCTTTCCGCCAGTGCGGTCAAGAACGTGTATTCCGAATTCGTCGATAGACGTACTCTTTCCTGCGCCAGGCACTCCGCTTATGCCTATGCGCATGGAGTTGCCGCTGTAAGGCAAGCATTTGTCGATAACTTCCTGCGCTTTTTTCTGATGTTCGGGGTTTACGCTCTCAACGAGCGTTACCGCCTGCGACAACACCGTTACGTCGCCCTTCACAATACCTTCGACAATGTCGGCAACAGAAAGCTCGCGACGGCGAAAGCGCCCCCTTTTGAGATAAGGATTGATGTTTGACGGCTGCACGACACCTTCGTTTACTTGCAGTCCAGCGTATTCTTTATTGTTTTCAGGATGTTCCATAGATATTTCCCTTTGAGATGGTTGGTTAATTACTCTGTCTTGACGCTTACAACAACCTTCGGTGAATTCGGATCGTTTGTAATCATGAGTACTCTTGGCTTGGTGCGGGCGTTGCGTAGCTGCTTCCTGTTCACGGAAATCTTCATCTTTGCCTGTTCTCCTGGCTTTATTTTCGATTTGTTCAGCTTTATGTTCAGTCCGGAAGTAAACATCTGCATCGAACGGATGTCAAGCTGCGAACGTCCGACGTTCTCTATTATGATAGTGCCGGAGTTTACTTGCTTTCCGTTCTTTACGCTAAGGTCAAGCTCTTTGGCCGACAAGCTAATCCGTGGAGCGTTGTCCAGCTGCGTTTCAGACATGTTGTCGAAGTCAGGCAAAAGCACTGCCGAAACGCTTACCTCTTTGTCGTGGCTCACTTTCTCGCCCGGTTTCTTTGCAAGATAGACAGATGTCTGCGTAAGTCCGAAGTCTCGCAGTTTTTTTGAATTTAGTTTCACTGAAACGACACCCATCTTTCCTGGTGCGACACTTGTTGGCGAAACTGTTGCAGTAAGATATGCCGGCAGATGCATTACGACAGGACTGATTGTCTGCGCCGTATTGTTTTTGAAGTTTATTCGTTGCACGGGATAGTCGCCGCGATTCACATCATCGAACTCTATGTCGTTACGGTCAAGAAGCATGCCGTCGATTGCGTATTCAAGCTTTCCGGTAAAGTCGCAGTTTCCGTCAACCACAACACCGCGCATTTTCAGATAATACGGTTGTTTCTCCGAATTGCAGAACAGTGCTATTTCTTTTTCGAAATGCCCCAGCTGTCGCGCATCGTAGGTGGCGGAGACCACAAAGTTATCGCCCTTCTGAATGGAAGTGTGCGGATAGTCGACGGCAGTACAGCCGCAGCTGACGCGCACTTGCTTGATTGTAAGTTCACTTCCCTTGTTTGTCAATTCAAACTTAACGGTAACAGGTTGCTCGTAGTTTACGTTTCCGCAATCTATAATCTCGTTTTTTGCCGATATGCGCTGTGCCGAAGCACTAAGGCTGGCAAGAGCGAACATCGACAGTATTGTTATTTTTTTGTTCATAATCATCCTTGTTACTTTACGGAAAGTTCCTTTCCTGCCGCTCTTCCTGCAAATTCGGGAGCGTAGGCGCACTGAACGGTGCATGTCCCAGTGGAATAAGAACCTGTTCTGTCTATATAATATTCTGTTTCAATTACATGTGTTCCTTTCGGCATTATGTCGAAATAATAATTGGTTGCATTGTCCTTGGGAGAGCAGTAATAACCATAACAGTATCCGCTTACTTGATTTACCGGCTCCATGCAGGCAGCACGCTTGTCAACGAGCTGAACAAAGTCATAGTCGCGGTCGGCCGTTACAGTCAAGCGCACTTTTACTCGGCTGCCAACGGAGAGATTTTCGCTTGCAACAATCTCGCGCTCCACTTTCAGTTCCGATGTTGCAGAAGGAATGTTCTTCACGTCGTCAGTATAGCGTGCATAGACAGCTCCCCACGAAGTTCCTTCATCGTTTTTCCTTATAACAACGTCACCGCTCACTGGAACTTCCGCCTCAACAACCTTCTTTGAATATCCAAGTCCGGCAGAAGGAGTTGGCATCACGCACTGTTTGCCTGCTACCGTAACCTTTGGCGAATTGCCGACAGTTGCCTCAAGGTCTGAAAAGTTGCCGTCCAGAAATGCATACACGGCGTCAACGCTGTTTATCGGAGTGTCCCACGCCTGCGTTTGCTTTGACATCAAAAGCCAAAGACGCATCTCATCAAGCGTATTCTTGTCTTCTGGCGTAACGTTCTTTATTGCTTCGATGGCAGCAGTCTGCGTCGGTATGCGGTAGTCGAACCAAGAATAGAAAGCCCTGTTGGTGTCAAAGTATCGTCCCATACCTGGTTTTGAGACAGTATACTGTTTGATGCTCTCAACATATTCCTTTGCTTCCGTTTTTTCTCCACTTGCATTGAGTATGACTGCCATAAGTGCCTTGGCGTAGATGTTGCGCTCACGGTCTTTGCGCAAATAAGAAAGCAGGAAGTCCCTAACGGGCTTTTCCTTTTCGGGAAGCTCACGCTTCAACAGCGTATTTATATAAAGGTATTGAATGGCATGTGAATTCCAGATGTAAACGGGTTCCCCTTTTTTCTGTTTCACCTGAATCTCCTTGTATTCATCCACACACACATTGCCGAGATAAGCCATAGCCTTGTCTATCAGCGCAGCCGTTTCCGTTCTGTTGCCTGTAAGTGCGTTTAGTCGAGCCAGCGTTTCAAGAACACTTGCCGTCATACTTGGCGATCCGTCCATTCCTTTCCACCAACTGAAAGAGCCGTTTCCGTTCTGCAATGCCTTCAGTGCAGACAGTTGTTCGTTAAGACGGTAGTCCATCGCCAATTCGTCAAAGTAGGTTGAGAGCATTTTCTTCTGTTCCGCCTCATTGTCTGCATCCATTACCCACGGTGTTTCTGACAGAACGAGCGTCTTTAGCTCCTGGTTCTTCTCAAGTGCGCTCGACAAGCTGCCGTCGTTGCCGTTTTTCTCCCGTTTCCACAGATTTACGACACGCTTTATCACGGGTGTCTGGGTCATTATATGCCTGCCCAAAGCATTGGCATAATATGCAGAGACAAGCGACAACGCATTCTTTGAGTCTGCCTGAGCCATGTAAGGAAGCGCCTGTATCATCAGCCATGAAGGGTTGGCGGTATACTCCACAGTGAGTTTACGGTCGGAAGACGTTGACGGGAACAGGCCTTGAAGCGAGATTTTCTTCTCACCGCCTGCCGTAAAGACGAAAGGCGCCGTGTTCATCACGTTTTCCCTGCTGGGAAGAACGGGCAGATAGTGCTGCTCTCCATCGCTGTAGCCGTTGCCTTGTGCTGAAATGCGGCAGATCAGCATTGCATACTTGCCGTCAGCCACAAACGGGAATGAGGCAGTTTCGGTTGTGTTCGCACCGACAGAGATTTTCTTCTGCGCACTGAACAGCACCTTTTCCGTTGCCGGATCAAGAAGTTCCATGCGCACTGTCGCCTGCAAGTCCTTTTCGGTCATGTTTGCCACAAGCGTCGATACAGTTGCGTTGTCGCCGTTACGCACGAAACGCGGAACGTTTGGCAAAACCATCACCTGTTTGCTTGCAACGGCTTCTGCCTGGATTACGCCGCTGTTCATGTACTTGTCGTGTGCCATTCCACAGAACTTCCAAGTGGTTACACACTCTGGAAGAGTGAACTGTATGCTTACATCACCGTTTTTGTCGGCATAGAGAGCAGGATAAAAGAACGCCGTTTCCTGAAGGTTTTCGCGCATCTGCATTTGCGACGACGTTTTTTCTTCTGTCTCTTGCTGCTCGCTTTCTGCATTTCCCGCAAAACCCGAAATGTTTTTTGCAACAGAATTGGAATAATTTTCTTTTGCATATGAATCTGCAACCATGCTGTTTGCTTGCGGAGCAATATTCAACTTCATTCTTGCCGCAGTGCCGTATCCTCGAATCTGCCCTGACCGGTCGGCAGACAACAGGCTGATTTCATTTTTTATCCAGTATCCCAATCCGCTAAGGTCGTAATTAAATCTGTTGAAATAGAAGTCCGGGCATTCTTTTTCAGTCCATTTTAAATAACTTTGAACTGAGAAAATATTGTATGCCATTGTATGCCATTGCGTACTGGGCATGTTCTGGTTGAAGTTGACGTCAAAACTGAATTTGTTTTTAACTATCTGATCCAGCGATTTATCGTACATCAAAGCCAGAAGCTGCACCGATTTGTCTGTTTCCCTTGAGCGGTCGTTAATTTTGTCAGCAGAAAAATCAGCACGGCTCACGTTCAACGTCCATGTTTCTTTCTGTCCTGGTGTCAGTTTGTCGCGAAACGTTTTCCATACGAGCTTCAGTTTTTTGTCTTCCAACGGTCGGCGTATCGTAAACCTGTGGGCATACGCATTTCCGTCCTTTACCCAAAGATAGTTCAGCAACACACCTTCGCCGTATTCCTCCTTATAATTCATCCGGAATGTCTTTACTTCGTTACACATTTCGAAAGAACCGCTCTCGAGAACCTTGTTGCCTGCAATGATGTTATATATCACATGCATTTCCGAACTAGCGCCAAGTTGCAGACAAACGGGCGAACCGTCTGCTGGGAACACATCTGAAGAGATGTAAGACCAATCGGGAGTGTCAACGACAGGAAGCTTGTCGTCAAGGCTGAACAATATTATTTCGTGTTCCGTCGTGTCTGTTCCGCATTCGGCATGAAGCACGTGTCTTCCGGATTGCAGTCCGGGAATTTTGCTCCAGTCAAGATCAACGGCAACGTTTGCCTTCGTCCTAAAACTGTTTGCGTTGTCTCCGTCGAACCAGTAAGTCACTTCCCCGTCGATTTCCTTGCCGGAAGCGTTAAGTCTCCTGAACGTTACTGTTGAAACGCTGCTGCGCAACGCTTTTTCAGACAGACTGAATTCAAGAACAGTGGGTCGTGTGCCGAGCGTCACGCTTGCCTCAGCATCGTGACTCTCGCCGACAGCATCCGTTACATGTGCGTCGACATTGAAAGTGTAGTATCTTGGCATGCTCCACCAACGTCGGTCTTTTTCCTGCGCCCCCGTTTCTTCTTCGTAATCATTTGGCATTTTTAGCGGAACAAGCAGTGTAAACTCTCCGTTGTCGTCAGTTACGACAGTGTCTTCAAGCAGAAATTCTGAAGAAGAAGAGCCATATCCCCAGAAACGCCACAGCCAATGCGTCTTGCAGCGTTTCACCGTATATGTAACCCACGCGTTGCTCACGGGAACGCCGCTGTAAGTTTTTGCGTGTCCCTTGAGTTTTATTGTGTCGCCGGCGTGATATTCCACAGTTGGCTCGTCGATCGTCACTTCATAAGTGGGGCGTTTGTATTCCTCCACACGGAAATAACGGGAAGCGTTGCCGCAACCTTTTGCCTCCACGCAGTACCTCCCGTTCAAAACGCCTTCTGAAGGAAGTACAAAGTCGGCTGAAGCAATACCGAAGTCGTCTGTTTTTGCCTCAACCGTCTGTATTTCCCTATAGTTTGCATCGCGCAATACAAATGTAATCCGCTTGTTTGGAGCAACATTTGTATTGTGAAGTCCGTCAACGTCATATACGATAGCCGCGGCATGCACTGTTTGTGAAGGCCGGTATATGGCGCGGTCGGTAAAGACTTCCGTCCTTCTGTTCTTTACGTTGTTTGAATAATTCGAAAAACTGCCCCAGAAAGAAACTTTCTGCATGTAGTTGTCGTCAGGGGTAAATGCCCTAACGCAGAAACCATTGTTGTCGTTCAGTTCAACTGTAGCCTCGCCGTTGCTGTCGACAGTTTGATTTATAGAATTTTTGAAGTCTCTTCCAGTTTCTATCTTTACCGTTGCTCCGGGAATGGGCTTGCCTGTTGTTGCATTCAACACTGCAATGCGTGTTTTCTTGTCTGGCAGCGGCAATGTTGCCACATAAACGTCGCTAACATGAAGCAAGCTGCGTTTTGTTTCAAGCGAACTGTTGTCAGAGAACACCTCAACCACATAAATTCCGGGCTTCAGTTCGGGGATGGCCACGCTTTTTGTCTGCTCGTCGTAATCGTGTTCGGGGGTGAACTGCGTTACAGTAACTTTGCGCGTGGCTTTGTCCAGTTTTTTCTCTGCCGTTTTCCAGTCTTCATAGTTGTCAAGAGAAAGGTTCACGTCGCCCTCCATGTTCAGCCTTGTCACTGCGATGCTGACACTTTTCAGGTTGCGCACTGTTATTTTAGCACTGTCGGCGCGCATGGGCAAAGTGCAATCGGGAATTTCCGCTTTGAACTTCGGATTGGTCAGCTCACGGTAAAAGTTGTAAAAGCTTGCGTCATATTTTGTATCTCCCCATTTTGAGCGCGCTTCTTTTATGAACTGTGCTTTCAAGGCAGGCGTGGCGTCGCTGCAATTCTGCATACACTGATATCTTTCCACTGCCACAGCGCCGCATTCGGAAAGGTCGTCAAACTCACAGATAAGCGAGTCCAACTGCGACAGGTATCTGTTGTTCTTCATCTTGACGCCATTCCCATAATAGCCATAACTGCCATAATTTTGCCGGTAGCCGTAAAACATCGAAATGAGAGCCGCTGTGCGGTTGCCTGCGCCTGCGTAATAACGGGCAAGCAACGGGTACTCCCTTGCCTTGAAGCCTATAATGCTCAGCAAGTCGTTGTCGAAGATCTTGCTGTCCACGCCTTTGTCTACAAGTCTTTGGTAGTTGTCGACTTTTGTCCGCGCCAACAGTTGCGGATTTTCCAAAGCTTTCGAGAAGAACAACCTGCTTTTCGTCTTAGCATCGGCGACTTCGTTCCTGTATTTAAGTGCATCGTAAGCGTCTGCCAGTATGCAGTAGCACACAGCGGCGTATGCCTTGTCGCGCGTCTCCGCTTCCTTGGCACGCTTTTCAAAGCGCTCCAGTTCGGGTTGAACTGAATCCGTGCTGAGTTTTGCCTGCAAAGAGAAAATGTATGTCTCCGCTGCAAGAAGTTCGCCGTGGTTCTTGTCAGCGTCTGCCTTGGCGGATATTTCCTTCAATATTCTCAACTGGTCATTCGGCAGATCCTTAGACTGCGCCCGCTTGTATGACTTCCACAAATCGGAATAGCTTTCGGCACTTGCGCAAATTGGTAACAGCAAACTCATAGCCAACAATATTTTTGTTATAATGCGAATCATAAAAAAAGACGTTTTGTTCTCTTTTACAAATTTAGCGATATACTCGGAAACGGGCAAAGAATTTACATTGTTTTTGATTTCCGTTTTGCCGTAAGTAAACTGCCACGCAAAAGCCTGTGACTTTATTCCATGCAGAAAGATTACCAGACGAGATAGCCGTACTTTTCCTTATACCACAGTTGCCACGAGTTTACGAGGTTCTGCCATAGCACATACGCCCCGGGAGCCACTGCCGCCACGGGGTTAAGAAACGTCACCGTGAGCCAAATGCCCACAATCGTGTTCTTCTGACCGAGTGCTTGGCCTGCGCTCACGCTGTCGCCGTAGCATTTTCCAACTGCCTTGCCGATGGTAAACTGCAACAGACAAACGAAAAGAGGCATGACAAGAAGCAAAACAAGCGTCAATCCGCCGATGTTTGCCTGCTGAATGTTGTGGATTGTCATTCCTGTAACGATGGCCAAGTTGAAAGACCATATATAGAAAGCGAGATTCTTGCGCCTTTTCACTGCTTCTGCCACCTTCGGCAGGTAGCGCCGGGTGAGAAGTGCCAGACACAGAGGCAAGAGCAACACCGTTACCACCCGCCGCAAAATCATTGCGAAGGCAAAGAGAAAGGTGATGTCGGAGCTTTTCTCCACCATCGGGAAGAAGAGCGGGATGATTATGCTCGTAACGATGTTTGCAATCAGCGTGTAGACAGTCAGTGTGGCAATGCTTCCGCCCAGCTTTTCGGTTACGACAGCCGCCGATGCTGCCGTGGGACAGATGAAACAGATGAAGCATCCCTCTAGCACCATGCGCACATCAAAGTTGGAAAAGAACGAAATGACGAGCACCATCGTTGCAGACAGCGCCGTTCTTATGAACTGCAGCCAGAAATGCCAAGCCCTTGGCCGCATGTTGCTGATGTCAATCTTGCAAAACGTGGCGTAAAGCAGCGAAAAAATGAGATACGGCACAATGTCGACACACAGTTTTCCGCCTGCGGATGCCATTGGCTGCAACAGCGGCACCTCGCTGAACAGGAAGTAAATCACCGCTCCAATAGCCATGGCGCACAAGAGTGTCCACTTCCTCAGTATTGTTATTATCCCCATTTTTGGTCCTTTTTCTGTTATCCCTCAGTCTGCGGGGGCTTGCTTCTCATTTTATCTCCTTGCCGTTGATGCGCAGATTGCTTACGGTGGTGTTCTCTATGAGCTGCTTTGAGAATGCTTCCTTCTGGTCAGTAACGTTGATGTCGCTGAAAGTGAAGTCGGTCAGCCTGTAGTCCTTGCTTGATCCAACGTCGAAGAAGTTCTTGCACTCCATGTTTATGTTGCGCATCACTATGTTGTTGCACTGGCTCTGCGGCATGTCTTCGCGCTCTTCCTTCTGATAGAACTGCGTCCATGGGCGCACTACGAGGAAGCTGCCCGTTGTGCCGCGTATGTTTTCCACTGTGACGTATTCGTAATGCTGCGGCGTGTCGGGGCGCATCTTGAGCCAAAGCACACGGTTGGCACGGTCAACCTGAATGTCTCGCAGAACGATGTTTCTGTCGTTCACGCTCTCGCTTCCCAGCGTGAGGCAGCCATGCACCACTCCGTAACGGCACTTTTCTATCAGTATGTTGGTGTTCGGTCCGTTTTCAGGCAGTTTGTCGGCCCACGTTCCCTTTCCTCCCTTTATTGCTATGGCGTCGTCGTTGACGCTCATGTAGCATCCTCTTACAAGGATGTCGCTGCAAGCGTCAATGTCTATAGCGTCGCTGCTTGGCGCTTTCAGTCCGCTCGTGGGTGCGAAGATGTGGCAATCCAGATAGCGCACGCGGGTGGAACGGTAGATATGATTGGTCCAGAACGGACTGTTCTGCAGGTGAACGTCCTGCACCGTAACGTTCTTTGAATTTGAAATATATACAAGTCGCGGCCTTTGCTCGTCCTTGTTGGTGCATTTAGGGTTCCATTTTCTTCTGATCCAGAACTCTTCCCAGTATTTCGCACCGTTACCGTCTATCGTTCCCTTTCCGGCTATTGTAAAACCGTCAAGACTGTCGGCGTTTACAAGCGCCGTGAAATATCTGCATGTCTGTCCTTCAATGCGCGTCATCGCCATCTTGAAATCGCGTATACGGTCGCTGCCTTTCAGTTTCGCTCCCTCTTCGAGCAGAAGGTTGGTGTTTTGACGGAAAAAGAGCGAGCCGCTGAGGAATGTGCCGCGCGGTATAACCACGACACCGCCTCCTTCTGCTGCTGCCTGGTCTATAACGGATTGCAACGCTTCTGTCTGCACAACAGTACTGTCTTCCTTCACGCCGTAACTGGTCACAACGTATCTCTTTCCGAGTTTGCTCTCGTCAACTTTTGCGGTGTTCTTGAACCAAGAGTCCATTTTCGTACCGTCGGGCCACGTGTCCTGTTTCGTTTTTGCCTGGACGCCAAGGGCAAGCGTAAGTGCGGCAGCGAGCATAACTGCGTTCAACTGTCGGGATAATATGCTTCGTTTCATTTGGATTGGAATGTTTTTCTTTTGCAAAGTTACACATTTAGCGGAAAACAATGCACCAGAGAGACGGTAAAAACGCCGTTATGTCCAATTCAAAACGAAGTGAGTTTCGTTTTCATCATAACTTGCTTTCAAAAAGAACGAAACTGATATATTTTCCCATTTCAGTTCACTCTACAAAAGAGCGCAAAAAGATTTAAGGAAAACGACATTTTTCCTTGGCATTTCATTAGCCGTGATACAAAAAAAGCACGGCGTTTTCTCCATAAAACGGAAGAAAGCGCCGTGTTGTGTTTTATCTGTAATCAATATAAGACGAAGCTAACGACAATTATTTTCTGCGTCCGAACAAGCGCATGCTCTTCAAGGATTTCAGCGCTTTCATGCTTTCTTGCGGCGTTGTGTTACCGCTTGGTGCAACCTTTGCAGCTCCGGAATCTTTTATGTAAGAGTAATTAAAATTCCAGGCGTATTGACTGTTGCCCTTTGGCCACGCCGTTTCGCGTCCGATATAACCGTCGGAGCGCAGAACATAATCACACATCATAGTACTGCCATCAGAAGACAGACTGGTTGGCAGGTTGGCCGGCACCTTTCCGAACAGGTTGAAAAAATAAAACGGCAACAGTTCAAGCGGCATCGTTGATAAAGTGGGTTGGTTATGAATATTCTTCTTGTCACCATAACCGATAACCAGCTCCCAGTTCTCATCTTCGTCTTCTCCTGCTGAACTTTGATGGGAATTGAATTTCACCATGTTGCCGTCTTTCCACGTAAAGTATGCGGTTGAAACATCGCCAAACGAATTGTCAACAATACGTGTTAAATAACCGTCTTTATCGTATGACATATACGTTTTGCCCGTTTCCGTCTCACCATCATACGTACTTGTCCAGCTTACCGATTCAACCAAGCCGTCAGTATTGTACTTGAAGTTACTCAACACAGTATTGCCGCCATCTCCGCGGAATGTCATTTTCTCAATTTTGTTGCTTGAATTGTCTTTGTAAGTAACGTTGTATGTGACAACCTCAGACTCGCTTCCTTCGACCAACATACATGTGCGGTTTACAATTTTAGTTACACGGTTGTTTGCATCATACTGGAAATTTAAATAACCGCCTATGCTTGCAAGCAGATTTCCGGTTGAAGCGGAAGCGGAAACGGTAACGGCAAGTCCCTGTTTCTCGTGCGTGTCAACGTCTTCAATCCATGCTCTTATGGTTTGTTCACCCTCCGTATCGCCAAGAGTCCAGTTGATCTGCACATTTTCTTCGCTTCCGTCGGGCTGGTAAACAGTTTTGCTGTAACGGTCGAGCGAGCCACCGCCGCTTACGACTTCAAGTCTTATGCCCTGGCCGACGTGGCATCTCACGCCAAACGTAACGGGCAGCGAGAGTTGTTTGCCCGGTTCGCCAACCTGGTCGGCGCCGCTCTTGACGCAAAGTCCCACGCCGTCGCAGCTACTGATGCTCATATGGTGTTGCGAAAAGCATTTGCTGATGTTATCGGGAGCTGTCGACCACATTACAACCCGGGCCCACGAATTCAAGAAAAACGATAATGCATCGGCATGTTCGGTTGCTTGTTTGAAAAACTCGCCCAGTTGGGAACCATCCATACCGATTTCTGCATCTTTCAAAAGGAAGTTTTGTGCAATTGTAGTCAGCAAGTCAGCAAGTCCGCTGGTGAATGCTTCCCTGTCTGTGCTGTTTTCGGGATTAGTTACGTAAGAAGCAATTGCACCAAGCTGGTCTCCCAAAAACTCCAATTGTTCCTCATATTCTTTTAAGGCTGCGTTGTCTTTGGCATATTTGCCCAAAGCCTTTCCTGTGATTGTGGCAACAAGATCGCTTGCCGAAGCAAGTTTTAACGCTTCAGCTGCATTTGTACTGTTTTTGTCGAGCAGAAACTGATAGTCGCCCACATCGTTCAAATCGAATTCCGTCCAGTCGCCATGCGTAAAGTTGTCCCACATCTCGCTGTATCGCCCTGCAAGATTTGCACCGCTGTTTACATTGAACAGCGGAGCTTCGAGAACGGCAAACAAATCAACTAGTCCGTAGGCGGAATGAGGGTATATAAGTTTAGAGGTTGTCTGGCCTTCGTGTTCGACTGTACATTCATATACAGGCCCCCACCCTTGCGTGCGCACTTTAACGGTGTTTGCTTCGGGCATGAACTCAATGGGACGCGTGTCTTCCGTATCGGCAAGCGGATTGCTGTCTGCGGAATTAGGAGCAGAAGTCACTGCGGCAGAAGAAGACGACGACGTTGAGTTGGCGGCAACAAGCTCCTTGTAGCAATTTACAGTTGCGTTCACCAAAGTTTCGTCTGTGCCGTCGAACACCGACTGTCCTTTGCTTATCGCACTGCGCACAGCGGAAACAAGTTTCGGAAAGCTGTTGAGCGCTTTCACTTTGCTCTCGAATTGCGGATACTCTTCGGGGTCGAGCACCCACAATGAAGGCAAGAGCGAGAGCAGAGCCGCTGCCGTGGTTGTCTCGTTGACCTCAAACGGTGTTTCACTGGAAAGCGTTCCGCGGTAAAGGAAAAGGATATTTCCGTTTGTGGCAGTGCCCATCACAACCTCGGGAGCCTCGCCGTTGATGATGCCAAGCTTGAACGAGTTGCGGTCCATGGTGCCGGAGTATTTCATGTTGCCTACGCTCGCCACGTCGCTATAGGCTTTGCCGTTCAGCGTAAACGAGCCCGTGGCAGTGGCTGCAGCCTTTTCTTCATCGGGGTAGATGGGGTCATCGTCGCCTTGGTTTAGCAAATTGCTGAGGTTGCACGAGGTGGCAACAAACAGAAGAATGACCGAAAGCAAGCTGAAACGCAACACTGCCATTGCGCCCGACCATTTGCTTCCGTTGGGAAATAACGTTCTTTTCATTGTCTGTAGTGTTTATTTTTATTAGTGTTAATTTATCGTAAATATTGAAATTCGTCTTCAACCAAGAGCGGTCTGCCGCCTTTTTTACTGCAAGTGCAACGCATTTTCAATGTGATTGAACGACCGTTTAACTCCCCTGCGACAATGCAGCATTTTGGATTATTCTGCTTTCATGGATGAACACATTGCTAAAAATGTGCAACAAGCGCTGCATGCCGCTTCGCTGGCTTGGCAACGTCTCTATCAAAGGTAACGAAAATAAGGCATGAAACAAAACGCTCGCCGTATGCCAACACATTACGGAACCGAGAACAAATCAAGGACAAACGACATCTCACGTCACATCATATTCCGTTTCGCTTACATTCGGCTGGCTTTTATTTTGCTTTCACATCATATTGTTGTACATTTGCACGACAAATAATTTATCATCTTTAGAAATTATGAAAATACTTCTTTTGGGCAGCGGAGGACGCGAGCACGCTTTGGCATGGAAAATAGCGCAAAGCAAAAAAGTGGAAAAACTGTTTATCGCACCGGGCAACGCCGGAACGGCCCTTACGGGGGAAAACGTTGACATAAAAGCCGACGACTTTGAAGCGCTGAAGCAGTTCTGCCTTGACAACAACGTAGACATGGTGGTGGTCGGGCCCGAAGATCCGCTGGTGAAAGGTATTTACGATGATTTCAAGAGTGACGTGCGGACGAAGGACATTCCCGTTATCGGCCCGTCGAAACAAGGGGCAGTGCTCGAAGGTTCAAAAGACTTTGCAAAAGGTTTCATGCAGAGACACGGCATACCGACGGCGCAATACAAGACCTTCGACGGTACGACCCTGGAAGAAGGACTCAAGTTCCTCGAAACGCTTAAGGCGCCTTACGTTTTGAAAGCAGACGGATTGTGTGCGGGAAAAGGCGTGCTTATACTTCCTACGCTCGACGAAGCAAAGAAAGAACTGAAAGAAATGCTGGGCGGGATGTTCGGAAACGCTTCCGCACAAGTTGTGATTGAAGAGTTCCTGAGCGGCATTGAATGCTCTGTATTCGTGCTTACCGACGGAAAGAACTACAAGATTCTGCCAGAAGCAAAAGACTACAAACGCATAGGCGAACATGACACCGGTCTGAACACAGGCGGAATGGGAAGCGTTACACCTGTGTCTTTCGCAACAAAAGAATGGATGGCGAAAGTGGAAGAGCGCATAATCAAACCTACCGTAGACGGACTTGCTGAAGAAGGCATCGACTATAAAGGCTTCATCTTCTTCGGCCTGATAAATGTGGAGGGCGAACCGATGGTGATTGAGTACAACTGCCGCATGGGCGACCCTGAAACGGAAAGCGTTATGCTTAGGATAAAGAGCGATCTCGTTGACTTGCTTGAAGGTGTTGCCGAAGGAACACTCGACAAGAAGGAGATTGTTTTCGACGAACGCGCTGCCGTGTGCGTAATGCTGGTAAGCGGAGGATATCCGGAGAAATATGCAAAAGGTTACAGCATAACTGGAATAGAAGACGTGCAGGGAAGCATTGTTTTCCATTCAGGCACAGCGCTGAAAGACGGACAGACGGTTACAAACGGCGGACGCGTAATTGCTGTAAGCTCTTACGGTGAGAACAAGGAAGAAGCTCTGAAAAAATCTTTCACCGAAGCAGAGAAAATAAAATTCACCGACAAGTATTTCAGACGAGACATAGGTCAAGACCTTTAATTACACCTTATTATATATATAAAGGAACAATCCTCTATTCCACGTTATGCGCAAAAGACTACAGAACAGAATGGCGGAAAGCCGCTTTGCCTTTCCTGTGATGGCCGCTTACGGCTTGGCCGTATGGTTTGCCGAAGGGGCGAAGAACGGCATTGCATGGGTGGAACTGGTTCTTTTCGCCTTGTGTACGGCAATGATGATTGCGCTAAACAACCGCAACTCACTGATAAGGATTTATTCCAGAATGGTGTCGTGCTCGTTCATCGCCATGATTTCGGCCGCAACGTTCCTGTTCCACAACATGCAAAGCTTTTTGATTGCAACATGTTTCATCTTGTTCTATCTTATATTGCTGAGGAGTTATCAGGACAAACGCGCGCCGGGAATAGTGTTCTACGCTTTCGCATGTCTGGGAATAGCAAGCACGGCATTCGTACAGATACTGTATTTCATTCCGTTCATGTGGATTCTTATGGCTTCGAACATGATGGCAATTTCAAAAAAGATGTTCTGTGCATCAATTCTGGGCATACTTGTTCCTTATTGGTTTATTGGCGGCTATCAGCTTTGGACTGGGGAACTGGACTATTTCCAGCTGCACTTCGGCGAATTGGCGGCATTTTCAACCTTGTTTGATTATTCAATGCTTGATATTGGGCGCATCGTCACCATTGCAGCAGTGGCGCTTCTCGCAATAATCGGTACGGTGCATTTCCTTAGGAACAGCTATCTCGACAAGATAAGGACGAGGATGATTTACGAGATGTTCATTACAATAAACTCTCTGACAGCGGTGTTCATCATTCTTCAGCCGCAGCATTTCGATTCGTTGCTACCTATAGCGATTGTAAATACAAGCTGCCTTATAGCCCACTATATAGCACTCACGAAAACAAAAGTCACCAACGTCACATTTGTTGCAATCTTCATCATAATGGTGGCACTCACTGTGTTCAATCTCGTTTCGGCGGAATAAAGCAACAGTTCCAGCTCTGTATCAGACCGGATTTATGTTCGAAACAAAAGCGACATAACACAATAAAAAAGAAAAGGACAAGAGAGGAAAAGGCACGACACTTTAACAGTTAAAGGAAAAAGAGTTAATATGACGGAAATACTAGTGGACTTCGGCTATTGGGGCATGTTCATATCTGCCCTATTGGCAGGAAGTGTGCTTCCCTTCAACAGCGAAGTTGTGATTGGAGCGCTAAAGGTTGCAGGGCTTGATCCATGGATGTTGCTTCTCGCCGGAACTGCCGGAAACGTGGCAGGAGGCCTGTTCAACTACTGGATCGGCACGTTTGGCAGACTTGACTGGATTGAGAAATACCTGCGTATAAAGGAAGAAAAAATTGAAAGGGCGCAACGCTTCATGAAAGGACGCGGCGCACTGATGGCTTTCTTCGCTTTCCTTCCCATAATAGGAAGTGCGATAACAGTGGCTTTGGGACTGATGAGGGCAAACCTGCCAGTGACTGTAGCAAGCATGACAACGGGAAAATTCCTGCGTTATGCCATCATCGTGTTCGGAATACAGATGTTCCAGTGAACCGATGAACGAAAGATAAAATGATTTTTCTATAACTTATATTTCAACAAGCTTAAAAAACAAGGAATATGAAACCTACATTAGTACTATTGGCAGCCGGAATGGGAAGCAGATACGGCGGGCTTAAGCAGCTAGACGGACTTGGTCCGAACGGTGAAACAATAATGGACTATTCCATCTACGACGCCATTCAGGCTGGATTCGGCAAGATCGTATTTATAATAAGAAAGGATTTTGAAGAGGATTTCAGGGAAAAGATTCTGAAGAAATACGAAGGACAGGTGCCGTTGGAACTGTGTTTCCAAAGTCTTGACGCTCTGCCAGAAGGTTTCCAGTGCCCCGAAGGAAGAGTAAAGCCCTGGGGAACGAATCATGCCGTGCTAATGGCGAAAGACGTAGTGAAAGAACCTTTCTGCGTTATCAACTGTGACGATTTCTATAACCGCGACTGCTTTATGGTTATAGGGAAGTTCCTTAGCGAACTGCCGGAAGGAAGCAAAAACAAATATGCCATGGTTGGATTCCGTGTGGGCAATACTTTGTCTGAAAACGGCACAGTGGCACGCGGAATCTGCTCGACAAACGACGAAGGCGACCTTACGACAGTTGTGGAACGCACCGAAATAATGCGCATTGACGGCAAGGTCAGCTACAAAGACGAAGAAGGAAACTGGGTGGCAGTAGATGACAACACACCTGTATCCATGAACGTTTGGGGATTCACACCCGACTATTTCAGCTACAGCGAAGAGTACTTCAAGGAATTTCTCTCCCAACCGAAAAACATGACCAACCTTAAAGCGGAATTCTTCATACCGCTAATGGTGAACAAACTGATAAACGAAGGCACAGCAACAGTGAAGGTACTGGACACAACGAGCAAGTGGTTCGGCGTAACATACGCTGCCGACAGACAAGGCACCGTTGAACGCATACAGAAGCTTGTTGACGACGGAGTTTATCCAGAGAAACTTTTCTGACAAGACACAGGCGACAGTATAAAGACTGGCCTTCAACAAATACACGCCCAGCGAACAATCGGAAACAGACAAACGCTGAACGACAAGAAATAGAGAAAAAGACAATTCCTTTATACAGGCCTAATCCTGTATAAAGGAATTCAAATTATTGAAAATGAACATAAATCTACTTACCGCGTCTGAAGCGGAAAGCCTCAACTCACTTGTTCTGCAATCGGAACACATAACCATTTTTTGCCATCGCAACCCTGACGGAGACGCAATAGGCTCTACTTTAGGACTGGCACACTATCTAAGACAAAGAGGAAAAGAAGACGTAAAAGTCATCGTACCCGACATGTTTCCCAATTTCCTGCAATGGATACCGGGAACGATGGACATAATACGCTATGACAAAAAGCCGGAAGAAGCGGAAAAGGCAATAAACGGCTCAGACTTGATGATGTGTCTTGACTTCAACGACGCAAGCCGCACGGCAGCACTTGAAGCTTTGATAACTGGTTCAAAGGCAAAGAAGGTTTTGATTGACCATCATCTTGATCCAAACATAGACGTTGACATTTGCATCTCACATCCCGAAGCAAGCAGCACTTGCGAACTTGTGTTCAAAATCATCTGGCAACTTGGCGGGTTTGAAGGGCTGTCAAAAGAAGCCGCCACTTGCATCTATTGCGGAATGATGACAGACACAGGCGGATTTACCTACAACTCAAACAATCCGGAGGTGTTCTTTATCATAAGCCAGCTTCTGACGAAGGACATCAACAAAGACAAGATTTACCGCAACGTGTTCAACAACTACAGCGTTTGGAGAATGCGTTTGATGGGCTATGTGATGTATGCAAAACTGAACGTGTTCGCAGAACAACATGCGGCATACTTCACGCTAACAAGGCGTGACCTGAAACATTTCCACTTCATGAAAGGTGATGCTGAAGGGCTTGTGAACATGCCACTGCAAATAAAAGGCATGAAAATAAGCATCTCGCTAAGGGAAGACACAGAGAAACCGAACACCATATGGGTGAGTCTTCGCTCTGTCGACGATTTTCCGGCAAACAAAATGGCTGAAAAATATTTCAATGGAGGCGGACATCTGAACGCAGCAGGAGGTCATCTCAACTGCACCATGGAAGAAGCAGAACTGCTTGTAAACAAAGCGCTGAAAGAGTTTCGCCCATAAAGACAACGGTAAAAACGAAGACATATGACGTTAAATAAGCGTAATTGACAACAAACATGCCGCTTGTTTGAACTAATATTCGTATTTTTGCAAAGATTAGGCAAGGAACAAAACGTTTTTGCCGTATAACAAAATAGAGATAGAACAGATGAAAAAAATTGCATTCCTAATACTTACGGTTGTTGCAGCAATAACTGCATTCACAAGCTGCAGCGACAGCGAAACGTATGCGGACCAAAAAAAGCGTGAGCGAAATGCCATTAACGCATACATAAAGGAACACAACATAAACGTAATTTCAGAAGAAGAATTCAACGCGCGAAACGAAACTACAGATACGGCAAAACATGAATACGTATACCTTGACAATTCAGGCGTCTACCTGCAGATAATAAGAAAAGGCTGCGGAAAGAAACTGGGAAAGAGCGAAACTGCCACTGTGTTATGCCGCTATCATGAATACAACATGCTTACCGACACGCTACAGTCTACCAACATGGTTGGACAATACATCTCGCTTGTTGACAAGATGAACGTAAAAAACACAAGCGGAACATTCACAGGGGCTTTCGTTGCAGGCGAAAGTCTAATGTATCAGCTATACGGAAGCACATCAGTTCCAGGCGGATGGCTTGTGCCACTATCTTACATCAATCTCGGTCGACCCGAAAACATTGGCGACGAGATTGCAAGAGTCAGAATTATCGTACCGCACACTCAGGGACACGATAACGCCACGCAAGGCGTTTACCCCTGCCTATACGACATAACTTACGAAAAAGGAAGATAAACATCGATACAACATAAAAGGCAGGCAGCAGCTTGCCTTTTTTATTAAGTTTAAAGGACAAAAAAAATCATAAGGAACATGACACTGATAAAATCAATATCCGGAATACGCGGAACCATCGGCGGAAACACGGGCGACACGCTGAACCCGCTGGACATAGTGAAATTCGTAACGGCATACGCCACATTCATCCGCAAAAGCGGTAAATCGCAAAGCAATTCAATTGTTGTCGGTCGGGATGCAAGAATATCCGGAGACATGGTGCGCAACGTTGTTTGCGGAACGCTTATGGGAATGGGATATGACGTAATTGACATTGGTCTTGCAACCACGCCTACAACAGAACTGGCAGTAACCATGTCGGCTTCGGCAGGCGGTATAATAATCACAGCCAGTCACAATCCGCGCCAATGGAACGCCCTGAAACTTCTGAATAATGAAGGTGAGTTCTTGACAAAAGACGACGGCAATGAAGTTCTTTCTATCGCAGAACAAGAAAACTTCAACTACGCTGATGTTGACAACATGGGAACATACCGCAAAGACGACTCTTTCAACGAAAAACATATCGATGAGGTTTTATCATTGAAGCTGGTTGACTTGCAGGCAATAAAGAACGCCCATTTCAATGTTTGCGTTGACACGATAAACAGTGTGGGCGGTATTATCCTTCCTGAACTGCTTGACAAACTGGGCGTGGAATACAAGATATTGAACAGAACGCCAAACGGTGATTTTGCTCATAATCCCGAACCGCTTGAAAAGAACCTTGGAGGAATAATGGAGGAAATGTCGAAAGGAACTTATAACCTTGGCATTGTGGTTGACCCCGACGTTGACAGACTGGCGTTCATATGCGAAAACGGGAAAATGTTTGGCGAAGAATACACTCTCGTTTCCGTTGCAGACTATATACTGTCAAACACTCCTGGAGGCGGGAACACCGTATCGAACCTCAGCAGCACGCGCGCTCTGAGAGACGTTACAGAACGCCACGGAGGGAAATACACTGCGGCTGCGGTTGGAGAAGTAAACGTTACGACAAAGATGAAGCAGGTAGGTGCCGTAATAGGCGGTGAAGGCAACGGTGGTGTAATCTATCCCGAAAGCCACTACGGGCGTGATGCACTTGTAGGCATAGCGCTTTTCCTGTCATCCTTAGCACAAAAGGGATGTACAGCAAGCGAGCTTCGTGCCACCCTACCCGACTATTCAATTGCGAAAAACCGCATAGACCTTACACCTTCAACCGATGTTGACGCCATATTGGCAAAGGTTAAGGAAATGTTCGGCAAGGAAAAGGATGTGGAAGTAACCGACATTGACGGCGTAAAGCTTGATTTCCCTGACAAATGGGTGCATCTTAGAAAAAGCAACACAGAACCAATCATCCGCGTTTACAGCGAAGCAAAGACAATGGAAGAGGCTGATGCAATAGGAAAGAAACTGATGCAGGTGGTTTACGACATGCAATAAACAATGTCTTTCCCTTCTTTACAAACAAGAACAAACATACAATAAAAATAACGAGAGGCAAAAGTCGAACAAAATGGCTTTTGTCTCTTTTTATTTTTCTTATGACGCAATTTTTCTACCTTCTTGATAAGCTGTGGAAGCAATGCGGTTTATTATTTGTTCCGCCCTGTCAACAGGCATTTCACCAAGGTCTATAAAATGCGAATTGACTTCGACATGTTCGGCCAACTGTGCAAACGAACCGCAAAGTAATGATTCGAAATTGCTTTTATATTCAAGCACCATTGCGTCATAACATTCCGGCGTACGACATGCAAAGCGAACCAGGTCATGAAGCGTGGTGGTGTTGCCTGCCGCAACAAAGGCTTTAAGTTCTTTCTCTATTTCATCTTCTGCATAATTGATACGAGAAATGGCATAGAAAGCCTCTTGATTGAACACAGAAGAAACTGTCTCGATATGCGAAACAATAGCTTTCTTTACGTTTTGTGGCTCATAGACGCTCATATCTGAAGCGTCTGGAGAATTTGCCTCTATTATTCCAAGGGAAAAATACTTGAAAAACGCCCTCACCACGGCAGCCAAAACAGTTGTTTTGCCTATCTGTTGCTGAGCGGTATCACTTATATTGTCGTTCATAATGGTGTCAATTCTTTAAACAAGCAGTCCAAATGGGCTACTCAAACGTCTTGAACTCATATCCTTGCTCCTTGAGCCAGCTGATTGCCTCAGGCAAAGCAGTACGCAGTTTGTCTATACTCTTCAGTGAATCATGGAAGGTTATGATAGAACCGTTGCGTGCATACCTTTTTACATTGGCTACAACGCCTTCGGCTGTCATCCACTTACTGTAATCACGAGTAACCAAATCCCACATAACGATGCGGTATCTTCGGCCAACATAAAAGTATTGAGCCCATCTCATCCAACCGTGTGGAGGACGAAACAGGTGTGCTTTTATCAGTTCGTTGGCCTTTTCTACATTAGCGCTGTACTGAAGAAATGAATGCTTGAAGCCGCCCCAATGGTTAAAGGTATGATTTCCCACTTGATGCCCTTCCTCAACAATCTGCCGATAAAGTTCAGGATGCTTTCTCACGTTGTCGCCAACCATAAAGAACGTGGCATGTATGCCAAACTCCTTCAGCGTCTTGAGAATAAAAGGAGTAGCTTCAGGTATCGGACCGTCGTCAAACGTGAGATAAACGGCATGCTCCTTCCGGTTCATACGCCATGTTGCCCTGGGGTAAAGCCAACGCAACCATATCGCTGGTTGCTCGATTATCATATTGTAACTGTTTTCATTGCTGTATGCGCGGTGTGAGAACCGCAAAAAATGAAGTTAAGAAAATATACGAAATGGTCTGAAGCCAAACATAAAGACATCATTCTTCATTCTGCCTTTTGGCTTCAGGCCATTTCACAGTTTAAGCGTCCGCTACAAGTCTTCCGGCATACTGCCGCCTCTTACTGTGTATTGGTTGCTTAAGTTCTTTAACTTGTTTTCAATGCTGCTTTGAAGTTTCTTGTCGAAGATGCTTGCCACATCGGCAGCCTTTCCGAGGATGTAGAACTGCAACATGCAGTCGCGTTGAGACTGTAAAAAACGGTTATTGTCGAGAGACAAATACCAATGACTGTACTGTTCCGCATTCTTCACCACTTTGTTTAGCAACGACGTTGCCTTGGAACGGTTGCCAATCATGGCGTAAGCTGCAGCCAAGTCAGCGCCACCGCTTTGGAAGTTTATTGGAACATTGTACTCAGGCATTACCTTTTCAGCGTATGCAAGCACTTTCGCAGCCTTGTCTTTTTTGTTCTCGCCTATGAGATTGAGGGCAAGCGTAGCCATCAACTTGCGGTGAGTGTAGCACATGCGCATCACTGTTTCGTCAATATACAGTCCTGATTTTTCGAGACCGCCGAACTTGAAACGCTTCATAACATTGTTATAAGTCTTCTCTGTGTCAAAAGTCTTGGTGCCAAGTATGTTCTTGTTAAACGGCGTTATGCGGTTGGCAAGTCCTTCCTGTACGAAATTGTCTCCCAAGTTCATATAGTTTTCAGAGCCAACGGTAAGCGCTACGTATATAGGACGAACCCAGTTGCTGTTTGCCAAAAGTTCAAGCATCATGAGGTCGTTCTTGTACAGGGCACTCTTTCCCTTAAGCGAGATTGCCATATTGTCGGGGATGGAGTCGTTTGCCATCATCATGCCACTCTTGCGAACAGCATCCTTGTCTACGGTGAGATACAACGTATCGGTAGGTATAACATGAGTTTCTCCCTTACTGCGAACCCAGTATTTCAGTATATTCTTGAGTTCGAATGGGTTTTCTCCCCACTTTGCCTTTGCACCTTCCGGATTCTGTTTGTAAAGTTCAAGAACCTGACTCTTCAGCGACGGATCCACTTCAACGTATTCGTTTGTTCCAGAACAGTAGTCAAGGCGTGGCCACGAAATTGGAAGCGACGGAGAGTCATAAGCAGGGCGCACCATCTGGTCTATATACCAGTCGGTTTGCAGATAGGAAAGATTGCAAACCCTTGCGTCTGTGCGAATACCTTCCGTATCCTGATCATACCAAAGCGGGAATGTATCGTTGTCACCGTTCGTAAAGATTATAGGATTACCCTTGTCCTGAAGAGACATAAGGTAGTTCTGTCCGAAATCACGGCAGGTGTAACGTCCGCTGCGGTCGTGGTCATCCCACGTCTGGCTTGCCATCTGAATAGGAACAAGCAAACATGCCACGGAAACTACCGCAGTTACAACAACATTGTCGAGTTTAAGTTTCTCTTTAAGAAGATCAACGATAGCCGCAACACCCATTCCGCACCATATTGCAAAGGCATAGAACGAGCCGGCATAAGCATAGTCACGCTCGCGCGGCTGCATCGGTGTCTGGTTCAAGTATATCACGATTGCGAGACCGGTCATAAAGAACAGGAAGAAAACTATCCAGAACTGCTTTATTCCGTTTTGTCCTTTTGCCAAAGCCTGCCAGAAAAGTCCGATAAGGCCCAACAAGAGCGGCAGACAGTAGAAAACGTTGTGTCCCTTGTTTTCCTTAAGGTCATCGGGCAACTTGCTTTGGTCGCCGAGGCGCCAGTTGTCGAACCACTTGAAACCTGTTATCCAGTTGCCGTGCTCAAGTTCACCATTGCCTTGCAAGTCATTCTGCCTTCCAGCAAAATTCCACATGAAATAACGCCAATACATGAAATTGCACTGATAGGAAAGGAAGAAACGCAAGTTTTCCATCTGTGTAGGCATCTTAACCTGGACATATTCGCCACAACGGTCATAGTCAACATTAGTGCCTTCAACTCCACCCATCCAGCTCTCGTATGCTGCGGCGTGACCGGCATCGTGCATTCTCGGGAAAAGCATGTTTTGGGCGTATTGCACCTTATCGTTTGTGCGGACTATAAAGTAAGAATCTTTCTCGCTCTTAGTTTCCTTTTCCTTGCGCTGGTATATAGGAGCACCTTTCTTCCTTACAGGTATGCAATAGTCGCCGTCACGGTCAAATTTCACCTGCGACGTATAAGCCTGTCCATAAAGAAGCGGACTGTCGCCATACTGGTCACGACTCAGATAGCTGCCCAAAGTGAATATATCTTCAGGCGAGTTCTGGTCCATTGGCGGGTTGGCAGTAGAACGGATAACGGTAACAGAATATGTGGAATAGCCTATCATCAACATCAGCATAGAAAGAAGCATGGTGTTTTTCAGACGGGCCGTTACCAAGAGTTTCCCGTTACGCTTCATTCCAAGTACGAAATACAGAACGACAAGCACTACAACACCTGTAAAGAATGCCGTCCATCCGAATCCGTAGAAAGGAATACCGAGCATGCCAACCGAAAAGATGAAGCTAAGGTTGCCACGAAGCTGGTTCTTGCCAGTGAAGCTTTCGTATATTCCCCACACTACGGTGGCTATAAGAAGCAGTATGTAAATTATCACTCCCGTATTGAACGGACATCCAAGCGTGTTTACAAAGAACAGTTCGAACCATCCTCCCACCTTTATAATGCCAGGCACAACTCCGTAAAGTATCGCGGCAACGATAATAAACGACACGAGAAGTGCCAAAAGCGAGCCTTTGGCATTTGCATTTGGGAACTTGCGGTAATAGAATACCAGTACGATGGCAGGCACACACAACAGGTTCAGCAAGTGAACGCCTATACTTAGTCCCGTCATATACATTATCAGCACAAGCCATCTGTCGCTGTGTGGTTCGTCTGCATGGTCTTCCCATTTTAAGATGAGCCAAAAAACCACTGCGGTAAATGCTGAAGAATAGGCATAAACCTCTCCCTCTACAGCACTGAACCAGAAGGTATCACTGAAAGTGTATACCAATGCGCCAACCAATCCACTTGCTTCAATGGCAACAAGCTTTGAGAGGCTCAAGTCTTCCCAGTTCTTAAGAATTAGCTTTCTAGTTAGATGGGTTATGGTCCAGAAAAGGAACAGAATACAAGTAGCGCTCAAAAGAGCACTCATCGTGTTTACCATCCTGGCGACTTGCGTGGCATCGCTTGCAAATTGAGAGAACAAGTTTGCCGTAAGCATAAAGAAAGGCGCGCCAGGCGGGTGCCCTACTTCCAGTTTATAACCTGTTGTGATAAACTCCGGACAGTCCCAGAAACTGGCTGTCGGTTCGATAGTGCTGCAATATACGAAGGCGGCAATAAGGAATGTAAGCCAACCAACTACATTGTCAACTAATCTGAAATTTTTCATCAAGTTGGAAATAATTAGTATGTATGTTTTGTTTGTACCTTTATATTTATCCGTCTGCAGAACACAGCTACATAAATCTTCATTTTCCTCTATACCAACAGAAAGACAGATTACAGCCATTAAGTCTCCTAAGCAAATGGATTTGCAAAATTACTAATTTATAACCTAGCTTACACCTATTTTTTAAATTTTAACCATAAAAACGGGATAAACTAATGCCATACATAAAACTGCAACGCCCATTCCCTATTTTCCACAATGCATAAAAACTGAAAAAGTCACCGCCACTCGATTAACAACTCACTTCCTTTTATCATAAAGTCACATCCTTTTTAGTCTATTATACTGAAGAAAATCAAAAGAGCTAATTTCTAGTATATATAATTAAAAAGGTGAACGTAATAAATGGTCCACAATTAAGAACAACCCACAAAGAAAAACAGAGAAAATCAAATAAAATTACAGAAATATTTTTGCGTTTCAGAAATAAATCGTACCTTTGCATAGCAATTCAGAAACGGATTGATGTTTAAATCGCGGAGTGGAGCAGTTGGTAGCTCGCCAGGCTCATAACCTGGAGGTCGCATGTTCGAGTCCTGCCTCCGCAACTAAGATTGGCGTAACAAGTTGTAAATCAACAAGTTGCGCCGATTTTGCGTTTAAGGGTGCGCCAAATCTGCGCCAAAATTTTTCAGGTAGTAGAACAAACGTCTTTAATCCACCGTTATGATGGCTCTAAAAGATGTTAAAAAATGTGCTCAAAATTTTGTACCGGTAAAATTTCAGACATTGTGGGCTACAC
>CAVAPC010000005.1:0-129472 GCA_963590505.1 uncultured Alistipes sp.
TATATCTTCTGCCATATCAAAAGTTTTGTGCAAAGATAGTGAAAATGTTTCAATTTGGTCTTTCTTAGAATCAAAAAAATATTATTTTTCATCTACATAATTTATGATGAATGTATATCTAAGTTTCCCATTTCCATAGAAATGCTCAACCATATACAATGCGTAAGGTTTTTTATCTCTGAAATGATAAACAAGATAGTCACTATCAGAATAGTCAGGTAGGCAGAAAGAAAAATGATTACACCACTCAGTAGCACATTCTCCATATTCATTATTTAAATAACTCAAATTCAATATATAATTCATATTTAGATTAGTCATATTTCTATATGAAGTATATTTATGAAAAGCACCCCATTTTTGATTATATATATGAATTGACCCATCTGCATCTCTCTGACTATAATCTATCATATGTTCATTTCCACATTCAAATCTGAAATGGTAGGTTGTCTTCTCAATATATTCATAATGTGGAATCGCCTTGCCGTTCTTTACTTCAACTGGTATATAGTTTTGTTCAGACTTAACTACTTGGTATATAGTGTCGCTTGCAGGGTAGCCATAGGTGAAATTGTAATCCCACCTTTCGTGGGTTATGACGTTTTATTGGTCCGGGTTCTCCACGTATCCCTGATATTCTGGCGTGAGTCCCGACATTATCGCATCGTAACTCTCTTTCATACGGCGGTTAATGTCTTCGGCTCCCTTGCCTTCCGGGGAAATAGGCTTGTGGATAGTTAGCTTAAGCGGATGCCATTCAATCCATTTGCAATCGCGCATGCGGGGCATAACGTTGAAAGAACCGTTTATGGTTACAGGCAATACAGGCAGTTGAAGCTCGTCGGCCAGCATGAAAGCACCGCGCCTAAACGTTCCCATGTGTCCTGTGAACGTTCGCGCTCCTTCGGGGAATACCACCACACTCATGCCGCCGCGCAGTGTGGCACGAGCTTTGTCGTATGTTTCCTTCACTTTTCTCGGACCGCGTTTGTCAACGAAAATTTGGTGAGACTTCTCGCAGGCCATGCCAACGAAGGGTATCTTGCGCAGCTGGTGCTTCATCATCCATTTGAATTGCCTGCCGATGAAACCGAAAATAAGGAATATGTCGAATGCTCCTTGGTGGTTGGCTACGATAACATACGACTGTCCTTTTTCCATTCGCTCCCTTCCTTCCACCTTGACAGGCAGAAGCAACAGCCGGCATATGGCCCATCCCCAAGCCTTGCCGGGATAATAGCCCCAAAAGTGCCCGCCGCCGAGCGAACAGCCTATTATTACCGAAAGGCTTATAATGACGGTCCACAACAATAGAAGCGGCAATGCCACACATAGCTGGTATGTTCTGTAAAGATATCTCATGCTATTTTATTTTCGGATACTTCCTTGTCAATCCGTCCCATCTCAAGCGTATCACGCCGAAAAAGGCTTCGCCGAAGATACCGCCGCTCATTTTTGAAGTTCCCTCGCGGCGGTTCACGAAGATAACCGGAACCTCTTTGATTTTGAAGCCTATCTTGAAGGCCGTGTACTTCATTTCTATTTGGAATGCATAGCCCTTGAAGCGTATCTTGTCAAGTTCTATGGTTTCAAGCACGCGGCGCTTATAGCATTTAAAGCCCGCTGTGGTGTCGTTAACCTTGAAGCCTGTGATGAAACGCACGTATTTTGACGCGAAATAACTCATAAGCACTCGGCCGATGGGCCAGTTTACCACGTTTACCCCGCTTACATATCTTGAACCGATAGCCACATCGTATCCTTCTTCGCTGCATGCAGCATAAAGACGCGGCAAGTCGTTGGGATCATGGCTGAAATCGGCATCCATTTCGAACACGTATTCGTAGTCGCGTTCCAGTGCCCATTTGAAGCCGGCAATGTATGCTGTGCCAAGTCCAAGCTTGCCGCTTCGCTCAATGATGTGCAGTCTGTCGCAGAACTCTTTTGCCGCCATTTCCTTCACCTTGGCTGCCGTTCCGTCTGGCGAGCCGTCGTCGATAACAAGAATGTCGAATTGCTTTTCAAGCGAAAATACGGCGCGTATTATTTTCTCTATGTTTTCAATTTCGTTGTAAGTTGGTATTATAACGATACTGTCACTCTTGGTCATGATTGGTTGGATTTGTTTGTATGGGGGCAAAGGTAGCATAAAAACACTAGTTGCGGAAAGAAAAGATGCTAAAATTTGTGGCGTAAACGGAAAAGCCTTACCTTTGCATTCGCATTCCCGCAATCGTGAATCGGTTGTGTTTCTTTGCTTGACTTATTTGGGGTTGACTGGATTTGACAGCAGGATGAGATGGTATGTAAGCATGCGGAGCGCTGTATGCCGGCTCCATAATCCCGACGTTCAACAATTTATTTGGCGAAAACAATTACGCTCTCGCTGCCTAACCGAAGTACAGTAGGTTACTGGCTTTATCCCGCTACCAGGTAGCAGGACGAGACATCGCTCTTGAGGGGCCGTTGTTCCGAGACCTCTTGACAACATAGCGGTGCAGGCTTAATTCGGAGATAGCTGTGGCGCGCCCCGTCGCCGTGGCGAAGTTTAAAGGGGATAAGGTTGCGGTCTTAGTGGTCCGGGTCTTGCCGCAACACGAAAATCAAGTCCGGAATAAGCATGTAGAAAGCGTATGGTTTCCCTGTTTGGACGAGGGTTCGAATCCCTCCAGCTCCACTGAGAACATGTTCCGCAAGAAGGATTGAACGGTGAGAAAATGACAAATACTATGAAAGGAAGTTTTCGGCAACAAAACCTGGAACTTCCTTTTTTTTGTTTTGAAATATTTTCTTGGTTCACAAAAATTAAGTGTTCCTGTGTTTTGCTTTAACACACGTCTTTTTAAATTGTTTACACCGGTTAGCTGTTTTTCATTTGTATGCTCGTTATAAATGCTTTTCTGTTGGCTTGTCTTATGTGTTTTTGCGGAAACTTTTTCTTTTGCAATGGTAAACTGATTGCTTTGTGCGGGGATTTTTGATTGCTTTCTACTACGAAACCGGCAGAGTTTAAGGTGCTAAAAGAACGAAAGTAAGTTCTTTGCGACATCAAATGACGTGACTTTTCTTTGGCATGAAAGTGATTTTGAAAAACAAAATACTGAAAATCAATTTGATACGTAACTGTGATGATAATCGCTTGGATTTCGGCAAATTGGCTTTCTCATCGTGAAAACCATTGTTTTTGTGGCGAAATTTCATTGCTTTTTAACTTTTAAGCAACAAAGGATAGTTAAGAAAATTTAAAGAATTTCGGTCGTGGCGTTCCGTTGCTTCTCTTCATGCAGAAGCAGTGAAGCTATAACAAAACATATGCTAATTGCCGTATTTAGAAAAAAACGAGTACCTTTGCAAAGATTATGCAATAATTACTAACAAATTTTGTTATATTAGAGTGTGTCACAACTCTGACTGGCGGCGTTTTAAGCCTACGGTACGTGAAGTGTGAGCCAATCTTTATTGAGCAATCACTTGGACACGCTTTCATCAAACAGAACAAACTTCAGAAAGTGAGAAAACATAACAAGAGTGAGACTTGCGGAAACGGATGCAGCCACGACGCTATGGGCGTAGTGCAGCGTGCGGTAAAGCGTCTTTTTGATATTGCAGGCTCTTTGCTGGGGCTATTGATATTGTCGCCTGTGTATTTGGTGATTGCAGTGATGCTTAAACGGCAGAAGAACGGTCCGGTAATCTTCTCGCAGGAGCGCATCGGTTATGGCGGAAAGCCCTTTGTTATTTACAAGTTCCGCACTATGAGCGAACCGGAAAACGAGCCGAAACTCGTGGCGCGTGTGGCCGAAGGACAGTCGACAAAGACCGAACGCTTTCTGCGTGAGCATCATCTTGACGAGCTTCCGCAGTTGTGGAACGTGCTTAAAGGCGACATGTCGTTCGTCGGGCCGCGCCCAGAGCGCAAGTTCTATATCGACAAGATTATGGAACAGGACCCAAGCTATGTGCTTATCTATGAGATGCGCCCAGGTCTTACGTCCGAAGCAACTATATACAACGGTTACACCGACACGATGGTGAAGATGTTGCGCCGATTGCATATGGATACCGATTACCTTCGCCGACGAAATCTTTGGCTCGACGTTACAATCGTGTGGAAAACATTTGTGAGCATGGTCAGCGGCAAGAAATTCTGACTTGAAACCTAATGGAAAAAATATTGAAACCTTCTTTTTTATAAATCCGATTTATGAAGAAAATAATCATAACAATACTCTTGGCCGTGATGTTGCCCGTTGGCATGATGGCACAGTCTTCTTCAATGACCGACGACCAGGTGATGAAATTCGTAATCAAGGAGCATAACTCAGGAACGTCTCAGTCGCAGATTGTTACCAAATTGATGCAGCAAGGTGTAACAATCGACCAGATACGTCGTGTGAGAAAGAAGTATGAACGTGCCTCGAAAGACCAAGGGTTGGGAATGGTTTCAGGTTCAACGGCGGGCAAAAACGACACGCGCCTGAGGACTGGTAAAAACAAAAACTCAAAGGGCAAGGATGCAAACGGAGATGAACTTGAGGACAATCGCTCGCAGTATGAATCTCAATATCGGGTGAAAGACAGCCGTGGAGTGAAGCAGAATAACGGAGTTTACGACGAAACAGACGAGGACTTCCGCGAAATGACCTATGAGCTTGATGAGTTTGTGCCCGATACGGCGGCATTGCTTGACAAACTGATGGCAGACAAAACGAAGAAGAAGGTGTTCGGCCGCAATGTGTTCAACAACAAAAACTTGTCATTCGAGCCAAACATGAACATTGCAACACCACGCAACTATCGTCTCGGTCCTGGCGACGCTGTATATATAGACATTTACGGGGCTTCGCAGAAGACAATAGAAAGCACGGTGTCGCCAGACGGCTTTGTTACAATAGACGGTTACGGTCCTGTGCAGGTCAGCGGGCTTACCGTAAGCGAGGCTAACGCTAAGCTGCGTTCCACAGTGGGTTCACGCTACAGCAGTTCGCAGATAAAACTGACTGTAGGCGAAACGCGCTCTATAATGGTAAATGTAATGGGCGAGGTGAAAGCACCGGGAACTTACACGTTGTCAGCCTTTGCAACCGTGTTCCACGCACTTTATATGGCCGGAGGAACAAACGACCTTGGTACACTGCGCAATATAAAGGTTTATAGAAACAACAGGCTCGTGAGCACAGTCGATATATACGATTACATGCTTAACGGCAAGCTGACAGGCAATGTCCGCCTTGCCGACAACGACGTTGTTGTGGTCGGACCATACGATTGCCTCGTGAACATCACGGGAAAAGTCAAACGTCCGATGTGGTATGAAATGAAAAAGAACGAGAGCGTTGGATCATTGCTCAAATATGCCGGTGGCTTTACCGGCGACGCCTATACCAAGAGCGTGCGACTGATAAGGAAAACGGGAAAGGAATACTCTGTATACAACGTTGACGAGTTTGACATGAGTTCATTCCACGTCAGCGACGAAGACTCCGTAAGTGTTGATTCCGTTTTGTCGCGCTTTGCCAATATGGTGGAGATAAAGGGAGCGGTGTTCCGCCCAGGCATGTATCAGGTTGACGGAGAGATAAACAGTGTTAAGGCTCTGCTTGAACATGCCGACGGTTTAAAGGAGGAAGCTTTCACTGCACGTGCCGTTATGCACAGGATGAAGCCTGACCGCACATTGCAGGTAATACCGGTTGATGTGGAAGGGATACTTGCAGGAAACGTTGCCGATATGCCGTTGCAGCCGAATGATGTGCTCTTTATTCCAACAAAACAGGAAATGATGGAGGAACGCACCATTACGATTCACGGAGAAGTGAACTATCCCGGAATATACAAATATGCTTCGAACGAAACAATCGAAGATTTCATCCTGCAGGCAGGAGGACTGAAAAATTCCGCTTCAACGGTGAAGGTTGACGTGGCGCGCAGAATTGTAAATCCGAAGGCATTGACGACAGACACAATTGCAGCCTATACATATTCTTTTGCACTTAAAGACGGATTTGTCATAGATGGCACGCCAGGCTTTGAGCTGCAGCCTTTCGACGAAGTGTACGTAAGAAAGAGTCCGGGCTTTTCCAAACAGCAGAATATCACCGTTGACGGAGAGGTTATGTTCAGTGGAACATATACGTTGGCAAAGAAGAACACCCGGCTTAGCGACGTGATAAAGAGTGCCGGCGGGCTGAACGACCGTGCATATCCTGCTGGAGCAACACTCGTCAGAAAGATAAACGAAAGCGAGCGCAAGCGACTTGAGGCTGCCCGCAAAATGGCTCTCGAACAATACGAAGCTGTGGCGGCAGAGGAGGCAGTACGCACGGGCCAAAAAGTAGACATGACCAATAGCGAGAGACTGAAGAAATTCCAGATAGAGGAAACCTATTCCGTTGGTATCGAATTGGACAAGGCACTTGCAAATCCTGGCAGTGATGAAGACCTTGTGCTGCGCGAGGGCGACCGTATCGTTGTTCCGCAATACACCGGAACGGTGAAAATAAACGGTGAGGTTATGTATCCAAACACAGTGGGCTTCGTGAAGGGAAAGAAGGCAAGCTATTACATTGACCAAGCAGGTGGCTTCAGCAACAAGGCAAAGAAGCGTCAGGCGTATATCATATACATGAACGGTACTGTTGCAAAGGTGGCACATAATGCCAAGCCTATGCCTGGATGCGAAATCGTTGTGCCGGCAAAGGCAACGACCAAGCTAAGCATTGCCGAGACAATGACTATCGGAACGTCAGTAGCTTCAATTGCCACGATGATTGCCACGCTGGCAAATATACTCTAAGATAAATTTATACGGGCATAGCTCTGACAACAGAGCCATGCCCGTATCCGCGGACTATACTTACACAAGGAAAATATGTTTAATCGTTTGCAAAGCATGATTGCAGGCAGCAGTCGCCGTTCTGTCTTAATCTTGAAGAATGTCGTTGCGTCGCTCTTTATCAAGGGTTGGAGCGCTCTCATGCAGTTGGCGCTCGTTCCGCTGACATTGGCTTGCTTGAACATATACGAGAATGGTGTTTGGTTAACCATAAGTTCTATGCTGTTGTGGATAGACACAATGGATATTGGACTAGGTAACGGGCTTAGAAACAAACTAGCTGAGGCGGTAGCCGATGGAAACATGGAGAAAGCCAGAACCATCGTTTCTTCAACGTTTGCAATGCTCGTTATTATAATAGTTCCCGTGGTGGTTGTACTCAATGTTCTGGTTGTTAACATTGACATTTATTCCGTACTCAATGTGAATCCAAACATTGTCGGTAACCTTAAAGAAGTGGTTTTTGTGTCCATACTTCTCGTGGGCGGAACGTTTATGTTCAAGTTCATAGGCAATTTTTATATGGGCATGCAAATGCCAGCCGTGAACAATTTGCTTGTTACATTAGGTCAAACACTTGCTGTGGCCGGCACTTTCGTATTGAGTCGCACTGGCATCCACTCCATGTTGATTGTGGCTATTGTAAACACGGCTTCACCGTTGTTGGTCTATCTCATTGGCTATCCCGTTACGTTCGGTTTGAAATATAAGCAATATAAGCCTTCTTTCGGTTGCATAACACTGGGTGCGATGAAGGAAATGTGCATTATGGGTGCAAACTTTTTCGTTTTGCAGGTGTCGTCAATATTGTTGTTCATGTCGCTTAATATTGTTATCTCCAAATGCTTCTCGCCTGATATGGTTACTCCCTATCAGGTGGCTTATCGCTATTTCTGCCTTGTGCAGATGGTGTTTGCCATACTTTCCGGCCCTTATTGGACGGCTACTACAGATGCATACAAACGAGGTGAGATGGACTGGATAAAGGCTTCAGGCCGTACTCTCGACAAGATACTTCTTGCTATGCTTATGCTTGTGTTTGGCATGGTAGCCTTTTCAAATGTATTCTACCGGTTATGGGTTGGAGACGGCGTGGAAATACCTTTAGAAATGACAGCCCTTGTTGGGGCGTATATGGCAGTCATTACAGTGAGTACCCGTTACTCAATCATATTGAACGGCATGGGCAAGCTTCGTCTTCAGCTATATGTTACAGCCACTGTGGCTTTACTTTTTATACCAGGGGCTGTGGCAACATGTCGCATAACAGGTAGCATCAGTTGGTTGTTGGTTTTCATGTGCCTGGCCAATATACCAGGACTTATAATAAACTACGTCCAATACAGAAAAATGCTTAACGGCACAGCGCATGGAATATGGAATAAATAACGATACAAAAAGAATCAAGATATGGAACAAGTGGAAAAATCAACTTATGATTTTAAAAAGTTTCTGAATGTAGTATTGCAGAACAAGAGAAACTATCTTATAGTTGTCGTTGCTTCCGCCGTGGTGGGACTTATTGTGGCGTTCAGTATACCGAAAACCTATACGACAAAGATTATGCTCGCGCCGGAATCTAGTTCCGATTCAAAGTTGGGTTCTCTCTCGTCCATGGCATCGTTAGTGGGAATGAACCTTGGCGGTCTAAGTTCAGACGCCATCGTTCCGGAGATTTACCCTGATGTCGTAAGAGGCACGGCTTTTCTTGTAGAACTCTCCCGTATGGAAATCCACACGAAGGATAAATCTTTGTCTACAACGATGTATGATTATCTTGAAAACCATCAGAAGTCTCCTTGGTGGTTGGCGATGTTCTCATTTCTCAAGAATAAAAAGGACAGCATTCCTGCCGAGAAACTTAACCCCCATATGATGACAAGGGAACAGAGTGAGGTAATCAAGTCGCTGGAAGAATCGGTTTCGTGTAGCGTTGACCAAAAGACAGGTGTCATTACTCTCAAGGCTTCTGCTCAAGACCCATTGGTTTCTACGCAGTTGGCCGACACGTTGAGCCGACGTTTGCAGGATTTCATAACGGACTATCGTACAAACAAGGCCCGCAATGATGAGGCTAATATAAAGAAGTTATATGTCGAGGCAAAGCAAAGATACGACAGAGCACGTCAAGTGTATGGTCATTATGCCGATGCCAACCAAGAGCTTACGCTTGAAAGCTTCAAGTCCAAGGAAACGGACCTTGAGAACGAAATGCAACTACAGTACAATATATATACACAACTCTCTACACAGTTGCAGATGGCGCGTGCCAAAGTAATAGAGAAGACACCGGTATATGCTGTAATCCAACCCTCAACAGTGCCTTATCGCCAATCTGCCCCGAAGAAGATAATTGTATTGCTTGGTTATATCTTTGTTGGTGTATTCGGTTATTCGGCTTATCTCATGCTTCGAAAAGGGAGAAAGACAACTGCAAAATGAGTGCGGACAAATTTCGCTAAAGCGTGAAACAATTTTCTGGTAACTGTATTTTTCAGGAAAACCGGTAGTAACAAATGGCTGAAAGATGAAATCTTTATTGTTGTATATTTGCAGAAACTTTGGCAATTTCTTGTTCTGGATCTTCCTTTTTGTACTGATGATAGATCCAACGAACTCGTTGTTGCGTAAGAAGGACATTGTGTTCTGTATTGTCGTGGCCTATAATATGATGGTATACAAACCGGATTTCTCAAAGATACCATATATTGCCATTTTCCTGGCTTCGGTGATATTCCCCTATCTCACGTCTACAATGTTTTCAATTCCAATGGACGAGACTGAGACTTTGGCCATTTTCAAGTCCGTTACACCACTGCTTCTCCTGCTTTGGGTTAGGAACTACGACTTGGTAAAGCTTTCTTTAGGTCCTGTGGTGATATGTTGCATCATAACTGCAATTGTTTATATTGCAATGTTGGTAAATCCTTTGGCTGAGAAGTTCATCTGGACAATTATGACCACGTCGAATGACCCGGTTATGATGGCTCGTAGAACTATTCTAGGCGTACAGATTTTTGGTTTCTATCTAAAGTCTTTTGTTTCTTTCCTGTTTGCAGTTTCTTACTTTATGCTTGTTCTTATGAACAAGAGCAAGGTGAACATCATAACCGTTATTTCTTTCATCTTTATTATATTTGCCTTCATCGTGAGTGGAACGCGAAGTACGATGCTTGTACCGTTCTTCCTGTTTGTCGTAATTGCTTTTAAGGTATATAAGGATTCAAAATACATGAAGTATGTGATGATGCCTCTTATCGGTTTCATAGCAGTTGCTTTTGTTGTTATCCTTATTGTTGCTGCAACTGAAGAGAAAGAATATTCGAATGTCATTAAATATGGACACTTAACATCATATTGGCAACTTTTCGACGAGCATCCTTTATACCTTATCTTCGGCCAAGGTCCAGGAACATCGTTCTATTCTGAAGGCTTCAACCAGGTTGTGTTCAAAACGGAGTGGTCTTATCTTGAACTACTGCGTTGTTTTGGAGTTTTCTCGCTTGGTATAGTGTTCGTGTTCTTTAAACCACTTGTCACATTTTGGAAGCAACGTAATACAGATGACTTTACGTACTGTATGTTTTGGGCTTATCTCGCATATTTGGTCATCGCCGGAACGAATCCACTGATCATGTCATCTACTGGAATGATAACACTATTGATGGCTTATTCTTATGAAGACAAAATAAAACGTTTAGCAAAAGAAAATGAAACGAAAGATAATACATATATGTAAATACTATTATCCCGACGAGGGAGGAATAGAGACTGTAGCAAAATACCTGGTTGAGGGGCTGACAAACTTTGAGAATATCGTTGTTTGTTTCAGTACTGACGGAAAGACACACACAGACATCGTAAATGGTATTACTGTACACCGCATAGCTCCTATGTTCAAGGCGTTCAGTCAGGATGTCGCATTCAGCTACTACAGAAATTTGAAACAAATAATAAACGAGTCGCATCCTGATGCAATAAACATACATTGCCCCAACCCTTTTGTCTATCCGATAGCGTTCTCACTAGCACCAAACGGCTGTAAGGTCGTTATGCTTTGGCACGCCGACATATTGGCAAAGGGACTGATGTACAAACTTATAAAGCCTTTTGAGAGTTACGCCCTAAAGAAGGCTGACAGAATTTATGCCACTAGTCCTTTATATATTCACCCTTCAAGTCCCATCTTCAAGTATAAGGACAAGGTTGAAATACTGCCAAACTCCGTTATAGAAGCCAACTTGCGCTTGCGCGACGGTGATAAGGAGAGAATAGAAGCAATAAAGGAAAGATACGGAAACAAACGACTCATACTGTTTGTTGGCCGCCACATCCCTTACAAAGGAATCGACCTGCTCATTGAGTCGGAAAAGTACATAAAATCAGACTGCTGCATACTGATTGCAGGCAGAGGCCCACAGACAGAGAAACTAAAATCGTTGTCAAAGAGTAACCGCATAGTCTTTCTCGGAAAAGTGCCGGACGACGAGCTGAGATGTCTTTATTATGCAGCCGATATCTTTGGCTTTTCATCGGTAAATAAGGCAGAGGCCTTTGGAATTGCGCTTGCAGAGGCTATGTATTGCGGTTGTGTTCCAGTTACATTCCACATTGAAGGATCAGGCGTAAACTGGGTTTCAATCAATGGCGAGACTGGTGAAGAAGTTCCATTGCGCGATATTAAAGCTTATGCAGCAGCCATCGACAAAATTCTTACCGACGATACTTTGTTCGAACGCTACAAGAGCAATGCTCAGAAGCGTGTTATGGAAAAATTTATTGACAGCATATCCGTGTCAATTGCTGACAGACTTTTTAGTAACCTCCTCGCATAATGAAGAAAGTAAACGTACTAATGTCCACCTACAATGGTGAGCGTTTCTTGAAGGAACAGATAGACTCGGTGCTGAACCAGAGTGGGGTAGATGTTGATTTGCTCGTACGGGATGACGGTTCAAAGGATTCTACTCTGAGTATCCTTGGAGAATATAAGGGTAAAGGCAAACTTGACTGGTATGAAGGGCAGAATCTCGGGCCTGCATTAAGTTTTATGTCTTTGTTGAAAGACTCAAACGAGACTGACTACTATGCTTTCTGCGACCAAGACGATTTTTGGCAGGAAGAGAAACTTGTCGTTGCCGTGGATCTTCTTGATACATTCGACTGTCCCGCCCTTTATTTCAGCCGCACACAACTGACCGATGCCGAATTAAAACCAACGCAAATTGTAGAGATTGACCCATTGCTGACTTTCGGAGAATCGCTTGTATATGAGTTTATACCAGGTTGTACAATGGTGCTTAACCGCAAGCTCCGTGACATAGTAAACAGATACATGCCAGAATATCTGCCCATGCATGATGTTTGGGTTTACTGTATTGCAATGGCCGTAGGGGCAAAAGTCGTATTCGACAAGCAACCGCACATTCTGTATCGCCAACATTCCACAAATACTATAGGGCAGGGATATAGCCGTTGGCACGAGTGGCAACGCCGTTGGCACCGCCTTATGAACTCAGAACACTCACGTTTCAGACGGGCGTACCAGTTGGAAAAGGGATTTTCCAGCGAGATGAAAAGCGAAAACGCTGAGTTGTTGCACAAATTCATTCGTGCAAAGAATAGTTTTCTTACGCGTCTATCACTCTGTTTTGACAAGAACTATGACTGTGCGCGTAAAGATACTCGTTTACTCTTCAACATTTCGCTCTTGCTCAACTTATATTAAGTCCGCATTATATGAAAGAAAATATTAAGATCAGCATCGTTACTATTTGCTTTAACAGTGCCAAAACGATAGAAGAAACTATAAAAAGCGTTTTAGCGCAGGGATATGACAATCTTGACTACGTTATCATTGACGGAGCGTCAACCGATGGTACCATGGACATAGTGGAACGCTACCGCAGTCATTTCAGTGTTGTTGTTTCTGAAAATGACAAAGGAATAAGCGATGCCTTCAATAAGGGAATAAAGAACTCTAAAGGCCGCGTCATTTGCTTTATCAATTCTGATGACGTAATGCTTCCTGGAGCGTTGCAAGCCATTTCAGATGCGTTTGACGGCGAGCACGATATTTACTGCGGTAATGTTTTTCTTGAAAATCCGGAAACTGGTTTCAAATGCCGCGAATTTCCATCAACAACGTTCCCCGTTGTTCCTCTTTTTCGCCACGTTGCCCATCAAGGCATGTTTATAACCCCAGAGGCTTACAGTCGTTTCGGAGAATACGACATAAACGTTCGCTATCCGATGGACCTTGAATTTTTGATGCGTGCCTGGCGGAAGGGAGCTAAGTTCAAGCATGTAGACTACGACATTGCGTGCTTCCGTGCAGGAGGAGCTACAAGTACAGACATTTTCAAAAAGAAAAAGGATTACATCTATATTGTGAAGAAAAATGGCGGCAATGCGTTGCAGGCTTACTTCTTCTATTATTTCCTCGTTTCCACGCAACTTATAAAAAGATTTCTTAATATCTTCGGAAAAGATTTCGGTCAGAAACTGAGATATCGAAAAAAGTAGCATCAATTTGCCTGTATTGGCTCATTGTTGTAATGCGGAAGCCGTAGCCAAATGGACTGTATGAATGAATCCTGCTACATTCTCTTCAGACTAAGTTTCAGCTTTTCCGACTGCAACACTAGCTTGCTGCCGGACTTTTTCAATATCTGGAACTTTTCTTCCGTTTTGTTAATGCCGAAAGGCAGCAGTAGGGTGGAATCGGTCAAGAGCTTGTCGCCATTTTCCCGGTCGTAGGCGTATGGAGAACTAAGTGTCAGTGTTCCGCCATCATCATTGAAGCGGAACAATACTGACTGATGTGCGCCGCTCTTGTCGTCGGCTTCCATCAATTTGTTTTGGAACGACCAGAAAATCTTTTCTTCCAGCATCTCTCGTGCACCGCCAGTGGCAAGCGTGTCTATATGTGTAAGATGCCACATCCCGTCGAAGTCTCCGGCGTTTGCCGATTCGAGTGTACATGAATGCAATATCGCTGCAATGATTGTGGCACAAGCCGTATATATATATAATAAGGTGTTTCTTTTGGTCATCATTCGGATGGAATTTTAACGGTTTTCATTTACAGGTTGAATGTTCCTGTCTTTGCTATCGTAACCTGCACGCCGTGGTTGTTGCCCAGTATTGCGCCGAAATCCATAGCGTAAGCGGCCTTTATGCTCCAATTGCGCAGAGGTTTTGTCGTGAACTTGTATTCGCCTTCCACAAGGAAACTTATGTTGTGATGCTGCTTGGTGTAAGGATTAGAGTATGTACCCAGTCCTTCCTGATATGTGGCAAGCACACGGTATTGCACGTTGTCCGAAGGATTTCCGTCGAAGCCCAGGTGGAAAGCCATGAAACGGTTGTCCTGAACGGTAATGGTTCCGTCTGAATTGTATATTGGCGAACGGTATAGCGGATTGCCCATCACTTGCCCCCAATGTTGCCATCCTGCATAAATGTTGTGGTTATAGAAATTGTCGTTTCCACCCAAATGGTCCGGTATTGTCTGCGTGTGGTCGTGATAGATAGGGCCGCTTTGGTATTTTGAATACAGGTATTCCACCACAATGTCGCGCAACCACGATCCGTATTTGATGTTCAGGTCAAATCCAAGCATCCAGTCCTTGAAATCGTATACCACGTATCTGCGTTTCTTTTTCTGCTGCCATTCGTCGCCAGAGCCGTATCCGTCATAATCAATCTGAAACATTGCCGAATGGTCTTCGAAGAACTTGTCTGCATACAAGCCAGCCTTCCACAGATCTGTCTCGTAGTTAAGCCTAATCATCCAGCTGCCAAGCTGGTCTCCCTCCACGTTCTTGTAGTTCTGTCCGTCCGTAGCATCCTTGCCTCCGGGGATGAATGCGTTCCAATATCCCTTAATTCCGGTATCGCCCTTTATCTGTTTCATCGTTCCGTCGCCGTTGGGCAAATATGCCGTACCGCCGAAGAGAGACGCCATTTCCAGCCCCAATTCGAGAGAGAGTGGATACATGTACGGGTCTTTGCCTATGCGCAGAAATCCTGCCTTTGAATGGTAGAGCGTGTTGTCGGCATAGCGGCTTTGTTTAGCTGTAAAGTCGTGTTGCCATGCGTTGTCTGTCAATATGCCGTAGGCTATGTGTCCTTTCAGTTGCAGCCATCCGTTGGTGAACGGCACTTTCCAGTAGTCTTCCAGCGAGAGGCGCACTTGCGGAACAGGGCGGGCGTTTATTCCTAGTGTCTGTGAACCGCTGCTCAAATTGTTGTTCTTGAGATTCATCTTGAGCTCTTTGCTTCCCACTGAGAGTGTGCCGTGAAGCCACCGCCCTTCGGCATACGCCTGTTGAACGATGAATTTACTAGTATAGTTGAACGGCATGGCAAGGTCTACGCCGTATCCGTAGCCCCATTTCTTTTCTTCGTCGTTTTTTATGGGGCGACTTACGGAGCCGCGCAGATAGCCGTTGTTCTGTTCAAGCGAACTCAGTCCGTATTTGTTGGCGTTCATCCACAAAGGTGTGTTGCCTCCCGAGAAAGATGCCTGTGCCTCAATGCGGTAATCATATTCGCCTGTTTGGGCGCTCTCCCTTTCGTCGGAATAGGAGTTTTCCTGGGCAGACATGTTGACGGTACTTGCCGTCAAGGCAAGTACCGTAATAATGTGTTTCGTTGAAATCATTTACTGTTTTCTTTGTTTTACTGTTGCACCAGCCGCTCGATGTATTTGCACACCATCCCTATGCCCTTCACGTTTTCTCCGCCTTGCGGGATTATTATGTCCGCATAGCGTTTTGTCGGCTCAATGAACTGGTCGTGCATGGGCTTCAGTACTTGCAGGTAGCGGTCTAGCACCATCTGTACGTCGCGTCCTCTTTCAACAGTGTCCCGCTGAATGTTTCGTATGAGCCGTTCGTCAGAGTCTGCGTCCACGAATATCTTCAGGTCCATCATGTCCCTCAGCTTCTTGTTAAGCAGTGTCATTATTCCCTCGATAATGATTACTGGCTTTGGCTCAACCAATATTGTTTCCGGCAGACGGTTGCATATAAGATAAGAGTAGGTGGGTTGTTGTATCGGCGTACCGCGGCGCAGTTCGTTTACCTGTTTGATCAGCAGCTTCCAGTCGAAGGCGTCCGGATGGTCGAAGTTTATCATGTGACGTTCTTCCTCCGTCATGTTCGACGTGTCGTTGTAGTATGAGTCCAAAGGAACTACCGACACATAGTGTGGCGGCAGGGCTTCAACTATTTTCTTCACTACGGTGGTTTTGCCTGAGCCTGTTCCACCAGCTATTCCTATTATAGTCATGGATTTTATCTTTTTGTGTTCACCCCTTGCTTGTGGGGTAACGTTTTTGTCTTTCATTCCGGTTTGAAAACGAGACGGTATGCTTCCGCTTTCTTTTCCAGTTTCATCGGGTATGCTCTCGAGCTGCTTGGCATGCGCCATAGCTTCATTGTGCGGCCCTCGAAGTTGAATTCTGTTGCTGTGCCCACCTTTGGCGTGGCGCATCCGTATCTTTGCGCCACCACTTCGGCGGCTTTTCCGCCTGTCGCCACTATTGCTGTGCATTTTGGCAGGCTGTGCAGCAGAGCGTCGATGTCTGTTTCCTCCACTATTTCCAGGTCCTTGTCTGAGGCCGTGTTCTTTGTTCTGCGCACGACGCACGCCGTGTCGTAAACAGCGATGCTTCTTTGTGTCAGAAAGCACGTTATGTCTTCTTTGCGAAAGCGTTTGCTCTTGGTGTCAACGAAGCGGTCTTTGTCGTTGAAGAAAAGCAGACCGAATATTCTCCACATGTCGTTGATGAAGTTTGGGTAGAAGAAATCCATGCTCCATCTCTGTTTTGCCGGCGGAAAACTGCCCAGCATCAATATGCTTGCCCCTTCCGGCAAAAACGGTTTCAGTGGATGGCTTTCTGTTTCCATCGGCCTATTTCGTCTGTTTCAGCAGATATACGACAACGGGCAAGTGGTCACTGTATCCGTCGAGCCACACTCCGCCTGCATGTGTGCGCTTGGGTGCACCTTTGTATTTCCCTTCAGTCTGGAAGAGATAGTCGCGGCGGAAAATATGGTGGCTATAGTATTTTAGCGTTGAAAAGTCTTTTTGCCCTTTTTTGTTCAGCATGTTGGGCGTCATGACTATTTGGTCGAACAAATTCCACGAGCCGCCGTAAAAGAGAGTGCCTGTTCCTTCCTTTACGAGCGTGTTGTACCACGGGTTGTACATTTCCCCTTCGCCCACTTCGTCAATCTCAGGTTTGCATCCAAGCGCAGTTGTCATGCTCTCGTTGTTAGGGTCGTCGTTCATGTCGCCCATTACGATAACTTTAAGCTTGGGGTTCTCTCTCGTCAGTGAGTCTTTCAATGCCCTTACTTCGCACCCTCCCTGTTCGCGGTAGAAAGACTTTGAAGCTCGGCTTGGCCAGTGGCATACAATCACCGTAACGTCCTCGTCGGCAAGTTTGCCGCTGACAGTAAGGAAACCACGCGTCAGGAAAGCACTGTCTTTGGCCAGAGTCTGTACGTATGGCACGAGTTTCGCACCTTTCACAGTGAACAGTTTGGGATTGTATAGCAGTGCACAGTCAATTCCTCTGCGGTCCGGCCCTTCGATGTGAACGTATTTGTAACCGCGTTTAGCAAGCGGCTCCTGGCTTATAAGGTCGTCCAGCACCCGATGGTTCTCCACTTCGCTCAAACCGATAACTGCGCATCCCACGCCAGGAAGTTTGTCTGTGCCCATATCGGCAAGCGCTCTTGCCATGTTCTTCAACTTGTGGCCGTATTTCAGCCCATTCCAGCGATAAGAGCCAGTGGGAAGAAAATCGTAGTCACGTTTGCCTTCGTCGTGGCACGTGTCGAACAGGTTTTCCTGGTTATAGAAGCCGATGCCGTAACAGGCGTACTTTTTCTCGGCATTAGAGCATAGTGTGATGAAACACAGTAGGGCTATTAGAATTAGTCTTGACTTTTTCATTGTATTTATACTTGTTGTCTTGTTTTTTGCAGTTCCTTTGGCGTGCATGCTGCAAGCCTGTGTGTTTGGCGCTTGCAGTATACGGTTACAAAGGTAAGTATTTATTTTGGTTATTCCCATATTTCTCTTTCTTTTTGACGGTTCATTGGATTCATACACAACGGCATTTGTCTTCTTCATGCATGTTGCGCAAGTTGTGTCTGCATTGTCAAAATCGGTTGTGTTTCAACCTTTCGCATCATTGTTCCGGCTGAGGCGAAAAAAAACGAACTCTTCTTCAGTTCTGATTGTCGTTGTCGGAAATATGTGTTTTACATGTGTTCTGCCGATGGCGCAACTGTAATATTTTGTTATGTTTGTTTGCCCGATAAGTGGAAAAAATATATCTTTGCGCCAATTAACATTACTATTATTTATGAAGCAAAAGAATTTCAATCTAGCCGTGATGGCTTTATGCTACGCTTCTTTGGCACAGGCACAGACCCCCGCTGATTCCGTTGCCCGAGCAGAAGAGACGCTCAGCGAATCGGCCTTCACGTTCACTGAGGCACAGCTTGGGGAAGACGACGACATGGCGCAGAATGTGTCTATAGTCAATTCCAACAGCAACATATACGCCAGCGAAGTGGGTTATCTTTTCTCTCCAGTGCGCTTCCGTTACCGTGCCTTCGACCAGAAATACAACGACGTCTACATCAATGGAGTGCCCATGAACGACATGGAGAACGGGCAGTTCCGTTTCTCGCTCGTTGGCGGACTGAACCAACAGACAAAGAATCAAGAGTATTCTCTGCCTTTTGAATACAACAACTTTGCTATGAGCGGCATGGCAGGCTCCAACAACTATAACTTCCGTCCCGCCAGTATGCCGGCAGGACACAGGATAACGCTGACCGGAGCAAACAGAAACTATACGCTCCGCGGCATGTATACGTTCAACACCGGCCTTAGCAACCGTGGATGGGCCTTTTCCGGAAACGTGACTTACCGTTGGGCCAGTGAAGGATATGTGGAAGGAACGTTTTATAACTCGTTGTCATATTTTCTTGGCGTACAGAAAGTCTTCAGCTATGGCACGCACTCTCTGTCCATTGTCACGTGGGGCAATCCAACGGAGCGCGCTTCGCAAGGTGCCGGAACAGACGAGATGTATTGGTTGGCAAACAACAGATACTACAACCCTTATTGGGGATATCAAAACGGAAAGAAGAGAAACTCGCGCATTGTGAACGACTTTGCACCCACGTTGCTTGCCACATGGGACTGGAACATAAACGACGACAACAAGCTTACAACGTCGCTTATGGGTAAATACAGCATGTACAAGAGTACAAAACTGAACTACAACAATGCTGACAACCCGCATCCGAACTATTGGAAGAACATGCCAAGCAGTTACTTCGACATTTGGGGATTCCAGAATGAAGACGAGATATTGAACACAGACCCAAGCTATCCTGACTATCTCAACTACAAATACCAGCGTGACTACTGGAGAGCATCAAAGGCCAACAGGCAGATAAACTGGGATCGCCTCTATTACGCCAACCGACAGGCTGCTACACAGGGACAGGATGCAATGTATTACATACAGGCAAAGCACAACAACGCCCTGACAGTGTCGTTGTCTTCAACCTTTAACAAGGCGATAGACAAAGACAAGAACTGGAACGTGGGAATTCTAGCAACCACCAACAAAGGCATGCATTACCAGACTATCGAAGACCTTTTAGGTGCAACGCAATTCCATAACATAAACACTTATGCCCTGGGTACATATCCAAGCACTTCGGATGAAGTGCAGTATGACCTGAACAACCCCAACGGACTTGTGCTTAAGGGCGACAAGTTCGGCTACGACTACAACCTTCTCGTCAACAACGGCAAACTTTGGACTAGCTATGCAGAGACTTTCGGAAACATTCACTATACCATAGCCGGAAAACTGGGCTATACATCGATGCAGAGAGACGGAAAGATGCGCAACGGACTTGCCAAAGACAATTCTTACGGCAAGAGTCATACAGCGCAGTTCCTTGACGGAGGACTGAAATTTTCTGCAAACGTGAACCTAGGACGCGGCAACACCTTCACACTCGGACTGGGATACGAACACCGCGCACCTGAAGCTAAGGTGGCTTTCGTTGCACCTGAGATAAACAACGACTTTGTGAAAAACCTGCACAACGAAAGGATTTTCAGTTCTGAAATAGGCTACCAGTTGCAGACATCGTGGCTTCATGCAAACGTGAATGCTTACTACAGTTATCTGACAAACGTAAGCGACTGGCAAAACTTCTATTTCGATGATATAAACTCCTTCTCTTATGTCTCGATTACAGGCATGAAAAAAGCCTATTACGGCGTGGAAGCAGGCTTGAAGTTCAAACTCTCCAGTGCATTCGATGTTAAGCTTATCGGACAGATAAGCGATGCGAAGATTCTGAACGACAATGAAGTGACTTACATGAACTCTACTAAGGGCATAGAATACAGCGATAAAATATACAACAAGGGCATGCGCGACAACGGCACACCGCTGACGTCGGCAAGCATGGGAGTGAGCTACCACAGCGGAGGATGGTTCGTAGACCTGAGTTGCAACTACTACGACCGCATATACCTTTCTTACTCACCATGCTATCGCTACGAAAGCGCATTGCTGGCAAGGGGAGACTTCCAGAACAACGAACCCGTGCGTTCAAATTTCTCACAGGCAAAAGGACACGGAGGATTCATGCTCGACGGTTCAGTCGGACGCAGTATCTATCTGAAGCGCGGTTCGCTCTCGATAAACCTCTCGGTGACAAACATCCTCAACAATACCAATATCGTTACCGGCGGCTATGAACAGAGCAGAAGTGACTATTCGGTGAAAACCGACGGCACAACGTCTAGCCGAACATACAAGTTCTCGAAGAACCCGATGAAGTTCTTTGCATACGGAACGAACGGAATGTTGAACATTGCATACAAATTCTAACAATAACTCTTTGCGAAATGAAAATGAAGAAATACATAAAGGCTCTGGCGGTGGCGCTTCTTCTTGGAAACCTGGCAACGTCGTGTATGGACGATGACTGGAGTGATCCGACAGGAGATACAGCCCCGGTGGGTAACAACAACATTGCCGAGGATGCCAACAAACTTATAACGATAAAGGAACTGAAGGCACGTACCGTTGACTTGCTTTCGTCTTCGGTGGCAAACGACACTATACGCATAAGGGAAGACTGGCAGTTGAAGGCGCGCGTTACCGGCAACGACATTCAGGGAAACATATATAATGAAGTTGCAGTGGAAGACGAAAGCGGAGAGGGCTTGATTATATGCATACAGAAAGGTGGACTTTACGGTTTCCTTCCAGTAGGCCAGGAAATCCTAGTCAATCTTAAAGATCTCTACATTGGACTTTATGGAAACAACGTTCAGCTTGGTGCAGCTTACACAAACTCCAGCGGAAGATCATTTCCAAGCCGAATGAACTTCAACGTGTGGAACGAACATTTCAGAATGATAGGCGTTGCTGATGCACAGAAAGTCGTTCCGGAAGAGTTCGAAGTGTCAAAGCTTGAAAACGTGGCTTACATAAAATCGCACCGCGGAAAACTTATGACGCTGAAGAATGTGGAAATGGACGTGAGGAACGACACAACGAAGTGGGCACCAGAGTACGACAAGGATGCAGGCAATGGAGTGAGCCGCACTGTGGTAATAAACGGAGAAGCTAACTCGAAGATGGTTGTGCGCAGTAGTTCATATGCTGATTTCGCTGCTGCATCTATACCTCGCGGCAAACTGAATATTACCGGTGTGTTTACTGTCTATGCCACAAATCCAAGCAAATACGGATACACTTGGCAAATACTGCTCCGCACGGAAAATGATGTGGAAAAAGTGAAATAACTTATCAAGCAACAGAAGCAATAACAAGAAAAAGAAGTTCTTATGAAAAAGATATTATATTCAATTTTGGCATTCGTCGCCATCTCGTTCTCCTTCACTGCGTTTACAAGTTGTGAAGATGTTCCGGCTCCTTTCAAAGAGCCAACTGAAAAGACCGACACTACAGTTGTTCCCGTAGCAGATTCCTTGGGCGCAGGAACACGTGAGGACCCGTTCAATGTTGCAGCGGCGCAGAAATACATTAGCGCACACGGCAGCGAGGATGCAGAAGTCTATGTAAAGGGAAAAGTTGTCTATGTAGTGAAGGGAAGTTTCGATGCTTCTTACGGAAGTTTGAAGTATTACATTTCTGACGACGGTTCGGAAACAAACATGTTCTACGTGTTCAACGGTTATGCCGGAGCTAACAGAACGAAGTTTTCGGGCGAAGACGCTCTACAGTCTGGCGACGAAGTGATAATTTGCGGAAAGCTCGTGAACTACAACGGCACGCAGGAATTTACCACCGGCAACTATATCGTTTCGCTTAACGGCAAGGATACCGACGGCGGTGGCAGTTCTTCTGAAGGCGTTGCTACTGGCGACGGAACTGAAGCCAACCCCTTCAATAGTGTTGCTGCCAATGAATACGTTTCGACACTTGCTGACAATCAGGAGACTGACAAGGAGTTTTATATCAAAGGAAAGATTGCTTCTGTAAAGGAAGCTTACAACACACAGTACGGTAACGCCACATTCTACATTTCCGATGATGGCAAGGCTGACAATCAGTTCTGTGTTTACCGCGCTCTCTACCTGAACAACGAAAAATACACATCGGGCACTAACATTCAGGCAGGCGACGACGTGGTCGTTTGCGGTAAACTAGTGAAATACGTCAGCAGTTATGGAACAACGTGTGAAACAGTAAGCGGCAAAGCTTATCTTGTGTCGCTGAAGAGCAACGGCAGTACTGGTGGCGATGACGACAAGCCTGTAAGCAAGGCTCTGACCATTGATGGAAGCACCGTGACACTTGCTGACCTCACAGCCATGGCGGGTTCTGAATCCATTGCTGTAGACTGTTCTACACTTGGGTACACCAACCAACAGGACGTTGAAACAGTAACACTTTCCGACGGAACAGTAATTACGTTCGACAAGAACGGCGAAACAAACGGACCGAAGTATTACGACCTTACAGGTGGCTTCCGTGTATACAAGAATAACAAGATAACCTTCGCTGGAATAAAGAAGATTGCAAAGGTCATCTTAACATGCGACTCGTATAGCGGCACTGATTATGTTGGCAACGCCACGGCCACAGTGGAAGTTTCAGGCAACAACATTATTTATACCAATGTATATACCGAGTCGAAAGGAGGTGGCGTGCAACTAAGAATAAAGAACATAAAGGTTGTATATGCCAAGTAAACAATAGCATACGAAACTTCGACAATAATACGGCAGTAGTCAAACGGTCAGCAGATGGCGTTAGACTACTGCCGTATTTTGTTGTCGTTTTTGTTATGTCAGCCGAACTTGCAGGTTTAACAGCTTTCTTTTTATCGGGAATCCAAGGCAGAAACATTACGGAGACAATTATCGACTTTGAGCAAACAACTGAGACTAAAAAATAATTCAGTAGCAGAAAAGCCGCCGGATATTTTGTCAGACAATAAAAAAAACGTACCTTTGCAGCTAAATGCTGAAAAGCGTTTTGAAAACAGTAAACAAAACAATAAACATTCAAGATTAAAATGAAAAAAGGTATCCATCCAGAAAACTATCGCCCCGTCGTATTCAAGGATATGTCCAACGGTGATATGTTCCTTACACGTTCTACATGCAAGACAACAGAGACAGTAGAATTTGAAGGCGAAACTTACCCAGTGGTAAAGATAGAAATCTCAAGTACATCTCACCCGTTCTATACAGGTAAGAGCAAGCTCGTTGACTCCGCAGGTCGTGTGGACAAGTTCATGAGCCGCTATGGAAAAGCCCGCAAATAATATATACCTTTGTTATATATATTAGGAAAAAATATTTGAGTGTGTTCAAGCGTAGTTGCATATGCGCGTGGACACACTCTTTTCGTCTTAAAAAGTTTCTTGCATCAGAGCGGATACAGTTTTTTGTGTTCGCAACTTAAATCAATAAAAGTAAAACTATGATAAAGTACAAACTGAAATATCTTTCCATGTCTATGGTTGTGGCGCTTGCTCTTGTGTCCTGCGGTGGCGACGACAACGGTGATACAGACGGAGGAGGGAAAAACTACAAAGTAAATGCAAACCGCAATACCGAATATACCGACGTTGCAGCTACACGTGTTGAAGTTCCGCATTTGAGAGGAGGAAACAGTCAATTCATAGTGTATAAGGTGAACGACAGAACTTTCGACAAGGACGGCGTAAACTTCTGCGTGGAATGGGACAAAGATCTGAAGGCTAACCGCTGGACTTGCTACATCTTGACTAAGAGCAATCTTAAGAAAAACACCTCGCGTTGGTATGCCAATGCCGGGGAAGCTCAATATCCGTTCGATACGCAGAGCCTGACACTTGATGACTACTTTACGAAAAACGGTAAAGATGACTGCTACTATGGTTCAGGTTTCGACCACGGGCATCTCTGTCCGTCCAACGACCGACTTTACAGCAAGGATGTAAACAAACAAACATTCTGCCTCACAAACATGCAACCACAGTACAGTGCGTTCAACGGCAGCAGTCCGGAGCACAAATACAAAGGCTTATGGATTAACATGGAAAACTTTGTCTATTCCTTTGCCGCCGGAAACAAGTTCGGAAACAGCGACACTCTTTTCATCTGCAAGGGCGGAACGATAGACCAGGAAAGCCAAATTCTCAAGAGGATAGACAACAAGATGATTGTGCCAAAGTATTTCTACGCAGCCGTAGTGTGGAAACGGACCCAACTAAACGCATACTCTGGCATAGCTTTCTGGTTTGAGCACACAAACGTGTATCATGGCGACGACAGTCTTAAGGGTTATGCCATATCTATAGATGAGCTGGAATCAAAACTGGGCGGCAATATAGACTTTTTCTGCAACCTTGAGGACGATATTGAGAACAAAGTGGAAAAAACTGCGGCCACATTGGATTTCGGTTTGTAAAAAATAAATAATAATGTAACGGTCGCAAATGCGTTTCGACGGAAAATCGCTAATTTTGCAGATGAAAGAACATAAAGACAAAGTTTAACCGGGCATAAGTCTCAATATGCCTTTTAAAACAAAATAACAAAAAAGAAAATGAATACAGTATTCGACTTTTCGGTTAAGGACAGAAAAGGAAAAAGCGTAGCGTTGAAGGAGTACGCCAATGAAGTATTGCTTATCGTAAACACTGCCACAAAATGCGGTTTCACACCGCAGTATGAGGAACTGGAAAAGCTCTATGAAAAATATCATAGCCAAGGTTTTGAAATATTGGATTTTCCATGCAACCAGTTCGGACAGCAAGCACCTGGCACAGACGAATCAATTCACGAATTCTGCAAGCTCAACTACGGTACGGAGTTCCCTCAGTTCAAGAAAATAAAGGTTAACGGACCGGAAGCCGACCCTCTCTACCAGTTCCTTACCTCGCAGAAAGGTTTTGCAGGATGGGACGAAAACCATCCATTGACAAAGGTTCTCGACGAGATGCTCTCGAATGAAGATCCGGAATACAAGTCAAAAGCTGACGTGAAATGGAACTTCACAAAATTCCTTGTCAACAAATACGGTATGGTTGTAGAGCGTTTTGAACCAACAGAGAGCATCGACAAAATAGAAAAGAAAATTGAAGAGTTGCTATAATAAGGAAACCATGGAACACGTTAAATGCGTTATTGTGGGCAGTGGCCCTGCCGGATATACGGCAGCCATCTATGCCTCGAGAGCAAATCTTAAACCTGTGGAATATTGCGGACTGCTGACCGGCGGACAGCTAACACAGACAACAATGGTTGAGAACTTCCCCGGATATCCGGAAGGGGTGCTTGGCGGACAGATGATGAATGATATCCGCGAGCAGGCAGAGCGCTTTGGAGCTGATATCCGCGAAGGCGTGATAGAAAAGGTGGACTTCAGCAAATTGCCATACGTGCTTACGACTGATGAGGGAAAGGAAATTGCTGCCGACACGGTTATTATAGCAACCGGTGCTTCTGCAAAATATCTTGGTTTGCCCGATGAACAGAAATATAACGGCATGGGCGTGTCGGCATGTGCCACTTGCGACGGTTTCTTTTACCGCAAGAAGACTGTCGCAGTAGTGGGCGGTGGAGACACAGCATGCGAAGACGCTCTTTATCTGGCCGGTCTTGCAAAGAAGGTGTACCTTGTGGTTCGCAAGCCTTACCTTCGTGCTTCAAAGGTTATGCAGGAAAGGGTGATGAATACAGAGAACATTGAAGTGCTCTTCGAGCATAACACAGTTGGGCTTTTCGGCGAAAACGGTGTGGAAGGCGCACATTTGGTGAAGCGTCGCGGAGAACAGGATGAAGAGAACGTGGATATAAAAATCGACGGATTCTTCCTTGCCATCGGCCACAAGCCCAATTCCGACGTGTTCAAGGAGTGGCTTGAAACAGACGAAGTGGGATATATCAGGACTATTGACGGAACGCCGCGCACAAAGATTCCCGGAGTGTTCGTTGCAGGCGATGTTGCCGATCCGTTCTACCGTCAGGCAATCACAGCTGCGGCAAGCGGCTGCAAGGCGGCACTGGAAGCCGAGAGATATTTGCAGACATTGTAGATTGTTTTGTCCAACCATGAAGTTGGATTTGAACATAGATAAAAATGAGAAGAGGATGAGCCAATTTTGGCACACCCTCTTCTTTTTGAATTTACTGACTTGTTAATCCTGACGCTTACTTGCCGTAAGCAGAATCTTCTTACCTGTGCCGCTGCTCCATACACACTTAAATAGAGAGAAATTTTCTTTAGCTTATCTGCGTCCGCCGAAATGGCCGCCACCGCCCCGGTTGCTGCTCGGACTGAAAGTTGTTGCCGGGCGCGAAGTCGTCATTGTTGCCGGGCGTGAAACGGTGTTTGTGTTTCTTATTTCCCTTGACGGCGTTGACATGCGCGGAGTTTCCCTTGTAACAGTGGTGCGTGTGCTGCTCTGGCGCATAAGTCTGCCGTTGGACGTGTTGTTCTGCATTCTCTGTTGCTGCACGCTTTGCGGCTGTGTTGACATCTTTTCCCAGCTGCGGTTCTGGCGTGTTGTGGTAATTGTTGTTCCGTTGCCGTTTCTGTCGCCTCTTGAATAGCCGCTGCCGTTGTTGTTTCTGTCGTTGCGGTTGCCGTTTCCGCGGTCAATGTTTCCGCGATCGTTGCGCCCGTTGTTGTTGCCGAAGTTTCCGTTGCGGTTGTTGTTCCTGTAGTTTCCTCTGTCGTTGCGGCCATAGCTGTGGTTGTCAGTCCGGTGTCCACCAAAGTCCCCTCTGTCGAAGCGGTCTCTCATTCCGAAGCGGCTCTCTCCAGGGCGCGGACCGAATGTGCGGCCGTGATACCAGCTTTGTCCTCCGTTCATTCTCCAGCTGTGTGCACCGTGGTAAGATGCGTAAAAGCCCGGGCGACCGAAATAGAAGTAGGCTCTGTTTGGATAGCGGGCGTATATTCCGAATCTCCATATACCGTCGGCCCATGTAAGAGGACGGTAGAAATATGCCGCTGCACAGTATGCATTGTATTGCCAGTCGAAAAGGATGTAGCCCAAGTCAAGGTTCCTTCTTGTCCAGTATGTGCCGTAAAGGTCGTCGTAAGTGTTTATGCTCATCAGATAGTCGAGGTTAACCTCGTATGCGGCCTCATACTGTTCGTCGTTGAGGTTAAGTTCGTAAGCCATTTTGTCGGTCAGAAAGAGTGCTCTGTCTCTTGCTTGTTCGTAGCTCATAGCCATCGTTGATATGCAGACGGTCAGGAGCATTGCTAAAGATAATATAAACCGTTTCATAATCAATTCTTTTTTTTGTTGTTTGCTTTGTTGTTTTGTTTCTGGTGCAAAGAAACGAACAAATAATGTAATGCCAAAAGGTTTTTCCCTAAACGCATGGGGAAAAACCCTATTCCTGTTTTTCCCCATGATCGCGTGTACAAGCCGATAGGGTAGGCGGGCTTGGTCCCTTATTGCAGTTTCACCGTTATGATGTTGCGGAAACTCACTGCCTTTCGATAATTTTTCCTTTTGCTTGTGATTGCGTTCAAACGGTGTTCTGAAGTTGAGACACATGCGTTCCGTTGAAAAGGAAAGTGGCATCCTGTCAGAAAAAGGTTGACAGGATGCCACTTCGTCCACGCTTGCCTAAACATGCGCATTGTGACGGTATCGTTAGCGCTATCTCTTGTAAATGAATTTTGCCAAGCCGTATATGTATCGGCGGAAGCCAGGCTGGTAGGCAAGTATGTGCTCAAACCATCCTAGGTGTTTTCCTACGCTTTTTACAACCATTCCCACGTAGAACATGGCGAAAAGAGTTCCTATTCCTACTATATGCCAAAGCCATTGGCCGAAGAACGCGAAGCAAGCAATCAGACCGAGAACGACGAGTGAAATGTCTACGCATATCTTTACTTTCGGAAACTCTATGCCTGCCACTCTGCTTATGGCAACGGGAAAGCCTTCTCCAGGCATGGTGACACTTCCGCATCTCACTTCCAGCGCTATTCCTATGCCGAGGATGGTGCATCCGGCAATCTGTGCAACAGCCTTTTGCCATAGTTCTGCGGGCACAAGCCATGAAGTGAGGAGCATGTTGAGGTCGATGAGCGAGCCGAAGACGAAGCCTACCAGCAACTGAAAAAGCTGTACTGGCTCGAAACGTTTGCGCAAAACGAGTATCTGACCTAAAACCAACAGGCCATTCATAATATAGGTGTACTGTCCTATTGTCAGGGCCGGAACCAAATTCTCTGCACCTGCGCTTTGAAATACATAAGGCAAAACGCTGATAACGCTTGAACCGAGCATTGATCTTACACAAACTGCCACGCCGACAGTCATAATCCATAGTGAAATGAGCAGCAAAAAGTGCTGCCAACAAAATGATACAATCTTATCTTTCATATTAATACCTCTGTAATAATTCATGCAAAGGTACAAAAAAACGGTCAAAATCGTAGTTTTTGCAACCCATAGTTGGGTGCTTTAGGTTTCGCCAGACCGGTGTCTTTTCCGTTTATTGCCATACTGACATAGTCTTTTACTGCTGAAATGTCAGTAATAAATCACAGACGGCTTGCTTTTTTTGATGAAGGTCAAAAACAACGACACTACGATAAAAACAAGATGAATTTTCGTTGTGTTCGGACACAAATAGCATTATCTTTGCATCAGAAAAGTAAAAGGTATTAGAAAAGCTGCGATGAGGGCAGCTGGTAAAAAGATTGTTTAACGATAACTAAAGAGAAAGGAATTAATTATGGTAACATTTATGTTAGTAACAGCATGTGTAGTAGCTTTTGCAGTATTGGCAAGCGTAGGTATGAACATTGGAATGAAACTATACAAGTAAGTCTGTTCACAGTTTTGACTGTGTTTTTCAGGAATTAAAGATTTGAGAGAATTTTCAAAGGTTTTTTGAAATAACGTTTCTTTAGGAAACAAAAAATAAAAGCGGTTGGTCTTTGGTTTTGTAACCTTGGCCAATCGTTTTTTGCGTAACGTCTTTTTTACTGTATTTAACGGCGTTATTATGAAACAAATGGAAAGACATACAACGCTTGTTGTTTGATAATTCTCCCACTTAGGGGCAATAAAACCAAATGACAGGCGTTATGACATTGCAGAGGGATTTGTCATAGTTTTTGCAAGTGACCCCTAAAAACCTTGAATTGATGAAGAAACTATACTTGGACGTTGATGACGTTTTGCTAACAACATGAAGATAACAAATCAATACAGAGGTACTCAAGCGAGATTACCTCACTATTGGAGAGTTCCTTGTGATGGTGTAAGGCAACAATGATGTGAATGCTAATATACCAATGTAGCCATAGTCTTAATTTGTTTTGCAATAATTTTGTAACAATTATTGCATTATCGTGGTTGAAGGCAAATAAAAAAGGAAACTCATAAGAGTTTCCTTTCAGTATGAGGTAGATAAAATGTTGTAATACTTCGAGTTTCAACTTCTGTTGCTTGCTTTAACTCTCAATATTGTTGGGTGCCCGGTGGGACTCGAACCCACGACATTCAGAACCACAATCTGACGCTCTAACCAACTGAACTACGGGCACCGTGTTGTTGTTTACTGTTTTAAAGCGAGTGCAAAGGTACGTGATTTATTTGGATTTGCCAAACAAATCACGTATTTTTTTTATTCTTTTTTATTTATTGGCGGCAGGAGTCTGCTGTTGTGCTGCTCCTTGAGCGTTCTGTTGTGTTGCTGCCGGTGCTTTTGCGCCTTGATTTGCTGCTGGTGTTGCAGTTTGTGCTGCACCGAATCCCTGTTGGTTGTTGGGGTTTGTCTGAGGTGCTTCTGTCTGGTTTTCCATCACACTCTTGGATGCTGTTGATTCAGGTGCGGTGTAAGCACATACAACGCTAAGTACAACCATTGCAATTGCCAGCCCCCATGTTGCTTTTTCTATGAAGTCTGTGGTTTTGCGCACACCCATAATCTGGTTAGAGGAAGAGAAGTTTGAAGCCAAACCGCCACCCTTAGATTCTTGAATCAGCACGATACCTATCATAAGTACTGCTGCCAAGAGGATAAGAATTAAGAATAATGTGTACATTTTTCTTTCGTTATTTGTATTTATTGTTTAATATTAGTTTCTCAAGAAAACGTATTTGGTCTGCAAAGTAAACATTTTTTTTCGGATAATTCAAATTTAATCGCTTAATAATTTCCAGAGCTTTTGAATATTGTCCTTGTTTTATGTAAATTCGCGCTAATGTTTCAGTAAAGACTCCTTCGTCGCCTTCTTTTTCTTCCGTCTTGTTGCTTTCCAATGGCGGTGGCGTGTCGGGTGCGTCGTTGAGTTCTATTTTTCCTCCTTCGTTGTTTATGAATTTGTCTATGAGGTCTTGTCCTTTCATTGTAGGACTGCCGTTATTGTCTTTGTCTTCTTCGTTGTTGTCGTTTTCCGTCTCCATCAAATATGAAACGTAGTCAATGGCCGCATCTGTAGGTGTCGGCTTTCGTTTGGGGCTTGATGTTTCTTGTTTTTCCTTGTCTTCAGGAATAGTTTCCAGAAATTGGTCAATGAGAGAGATTGTGCGGCTTTCGCTTTTTTGCGTGTTGTGGTATTTTTTCTGTGTATTGTCAGCATTGCTGCGCAGCTTGTAGTGGGCTGCTTCAACGAGCTTGAATATGATTTTTCTGTCTGTGAAATATATTGCTGCTTTGCGCAGTTCTTCGTCGAAGGACGGACTGTGAAGGATATACAGGTTCTGCAGCATCAAGAGACGTGCCGTCTGATAATATGGGTACAGGGCAACGAGGGAGCGCAAGTCGTAAAGCGTTTCCTTGTCCATTAGTTCCGGGTGTTTTATAAGTTGCCCAAGATCCATACTTCTTCCTTTTTTTGTGTGTGAGCCTTTCGGCGGTGTTTGTAATATATTATTTATGTATTTGTTTTTCTCTGTGTCTTACCAGTTTGCCACGGTTGCGTTGAAAATCTGGTCGGTAATGTCTTTCACCATTTGTGTGACGCATTCTTCCTGTACAGAACTTAGAGACTGTCGACTGTCGTACGTTGTTGTTGCCGTGAACTGTCGTTCAAAGTCTTCACTGTGGTTCGTACTGTTTGTAAACCTTACGTTTACGCTCATCGAAAGCTCTACTTGTGCAGATGCGCCCTGCGCCGTTACTGCTTTGTTGCGTTGTGAATACTGCGTTATTTCGCCTTCAATTTTAAGGTCACCGTCACGTTTCACTTGCATGAGCTTTGTGTGATTCGCGAATTGGTCTTTCAGTTGGTTGTTGAAGATGCTGGCCATAGGTCCCCAGACGTAGCTTGAACGTATGGGGAAGTCTGCAATTTGTATTGTTTTCGTTTTGGTGTAGTCGATACTTGCACCGTTGAATTTATACGACACGCTGCATGCGGTGACTACAATCAATAATGCTGTAATAACAGCAAAAGTTGTTATTCTGTTAGTGTATCTTTTTTGCTTCCTGTTGCACTTGGTCTTAAAATCCATCCTTTTTCAAGAGTTTCCTTAGTTGTTGTCTTTTGTTTCTTCCTTGCCGTACTGGCGCAGTTTCCTGTATAATGTGCGGTCGGAAATGCCCAGTTCTTTTGCCGCTTTCTTTCTGTTGCCTCCATTTCTTTCAAGAGCTTTCTCCAGCATTATGCGGCTTACGTTTTCCAAATTGAGGCTTTCTGGTTCGGATATCTCTTCGGCAACGGCGTCCTGTACTTGTGATTCTATGTTTTGTTGCTGTCTTATTGAAGATGTGTCAATCTTTGTTGCTGCTACGCCTGTATTTCTTATTGGAATTAGAGCAGTCATGTTGTCGTCCTGAGTGTACGAACCGATTTGTGTCTGCCCGTTGTCTTCAGTATTTATCCTCTTTTTCAATTCTGCTACTTCCTGTTTCAGTTTCGACACGTTTCCGCGTAGCTCGTACAGAATTTTATACAGAAGGTCGCGCTCGTTTTCGTAGGAATATTGGGCATTGTTTCCGTTTGTTTGGTTGCCTAACGTTACGAGTTGTGTCGTTTCCTGGTCTTCTGGTATATATTGCGTGAGTGTTTTAGCTGTTATAGTGCGTTCCTTTGCAAGCACAGACATCTGTTCCGTAATGTTTTTCAACTGTCGTATGTTACCGGGCCATTTGTATTTTAGCATAAGCTTCTCTGCCTCTTGGTCGAGAGAAATTTTTGGCAGCTTGTATTTGTCTTGCATTTGCATGGCGAAATGCTTGAACAGGAGAATAATGTCAGTGCCTCTGTCGCGCAATGGCGGCATTTGGATAGGCACGGCGTTCAGTCTGTAAAACAAGTCTTCACGGAATTTTCCCTCGCTTATGGCTTTTCTCATGTTCACGTTCGTTGCCGCTACGATTCGTACATCGGTCTTAAGGATTTTTTGCCCGCCAACACGGATGTATTCTCCCGTTTCCAATACGCGCAGCAACCTGGCTTGTGTTGAGAGAGGCAGTTCGCCCACTTCGTCAAGGAATATTGTTCCTTTGTTAGCCACGCCGAAATAGCCTTCGCTTTCGCCTATGGCTCCTGTAAACGCTCCTTTCTCGTGTCCGAACAACTCGCTGTCTATTGTTCCTTCTGGTATGGAACCGCAGTTTATGGCGAAATATTTTTCTCTTCTCCTTGGCGAGTTGTCGTGTATGATGCGTGGAATGATTTCTTTGCCTACACCACTTTCTCCGATTATGAGCACCGACAAATCTATCGGAGCCACTTTCAAAGCGACGTCCAAAGCGCGGTTGAGGGCATCGCAGTTGCCAACCACCTTATAACGCAGTTTTATGTCTTGTAGATTTGTTGTATTCATATCTTTTGTAACGCCTCGTTTTTTTGCCGTAAATTGAAACTTGTCTACAAAATTACAGAATAATCTTTTGCAAGCTTACAATTCCACTTGTTTTTTTATTTTTTGTTGTTCTGTGTGCTGCGTTCCGCTTTTATCAAGAGTAATCCTATTGCTGTCCAAATGAGTTCTCTTATTCTTACAATCAGTGCCACGAATATGCCGCTGCTTGCTGCCATCGACAGACCTGAAGCGGAAATCATGAAGCCGCCTTCTCGTCCCCCCAGTTGAAGTGGAATGAAGAAAAGCAAGTTGGCAAACAACGACGTGAAAGCCAGAATTATAACGCAAGAAATGAAATCCGCATGCGGTGACAGTACAAGAAGCACAAACATTATTTCCAGACTGGAAATAAAACGGCATGACAGTTCAAGCAATACGGCAGAAATGAATGTTATCGGATTCTGCTTGTGGAGAGCGGCTATCTGTTTGTCGATGTTTTCCAGTTTCTCCTTGTTCTCTTCTATTATCCTGCGCGCCCATTTACCGATCCACGGAATGTGACTCAACCATTTGGCGAGACGTACGGCAAGGCCCTTCTTGTAGCCTTTCATAAAGAACCATATGCCGAGGATGCAGAAAAGAACTGTGAACAGCAGTATAATGCCTGTGGCAAATGTTACGTTGCGTGTTGCGATGAACAGTCCTGCTGAAATGAGCCAAAACCAAAAATGACTGAATATGTGTGTCATTACATAAAGTATGACCGACGATGACGCTCTCTCTGTGCCGATCTTGGGAGCAAGTGCCATAATCCTGTAAGCCTCACCGCCCATCAGTCCGCCAGGTGTTGCGTAATTAAGGGCAAATCCAGACACGGTTATTTTGTAAAGCCACCAAAAGCTGAATGGAGCTTTCTCGTTTCCTTCGCCTCCTTGCCTGATAATGATATACCACGCCAGTGTGTTTATGGTATATAGTCCCAGCCACAGGCCGACAACTGCAAAGAACCAGTATCCGGCTCTTTGCAGTCCGTTCCATACCTCGTTGAAATTTAGCTGGGTAATCATTATTGCCAGTACAACAAGGCCGAAGATGAAAAAATAGTTTTGGTATTTCTTGTTCATCCGTATCTTCGCTTACCTTTTTGTTCCATTGGCACATTACTCGGCAGCAGGCTTGCCCTTGGCTTTTTGCACTGCAAAGCGCACTTTTTCGCTGTCGTCCCTGCGCTCATGGTAGAGCTTCTTTAGCGGATTTTGTAAAGGTTCGTCGAAGTTTATCCTGTTTCTGTAAATATCGATGGCAGTGTAAAGCGCTTGTCTGAACGAAGTCTCGTCAGCTTCGCATTTTCCTGCTATTTCATATGCAGTACCATGATCTGGAGATGTGCGTATTATATCAAGCCCGGCAGTGATGTTCACTCCATCGTTTCCCACGATTGTTTTGAAAGGAGCAAGTCCTTGGTCGTGGTACATTGCCAGGACACCATCGAAGGCAGTGTACTGTCCTTGTCCGAAGAACCCGTCGGCGGGGAATGGTCCGAAGACATCAATGCCAGCAGCTTCCAACTCTTCCATTGCCGGTATAATAGCTGTGTTCTCTTCGTTGCCAATCATTCCTGAGTCGCCTGCATGCGGATTAAGGGACAGTATGGCGATTCTTGGTTTGCTTATGTTGAAATCGCGGCGCAGCGAGTTCTCGAATATAGTACATTTCTTTATTACTGCTTCTTTTGTGATAGCCGACGCCACTTGGCTTATAGGCAAATGAGTTGTGACGAGAGCTACACGCAGCCTGTTGCCCGCCAAAATCATAAGTGCCTCTTTTTCGTTACCCATGCGCTGCTGAATATATTCAGTATGACCGCAGAAATTGAATGATTCACACTGTATGTTTTTCTTGTTTATCGGTGCTGTAACGAGAACGTCGTATCCTCCGGACTTATAGTCGTCCATTGCTTTTTCCAACGCTTTCAGTGCTGCCGCTCCTGCCTCTTTTGAAGGATGCCCAAGTTCTACTTTCACGTCTTCGTCGAAGGTTGCAAGCAGGTTCACTTTGCCGTCTTGCGCTTCTTCCACATTATTTATTATAGTAAAGTTAGCTTGTAATCCAAGTGCATTGCGGTGATATGCTGCAATTTTTGGCGAACCGTATATAATAGGGGTGCATAGTTCAAGCATTGCCTGTTCGGCAAATGTCTTGAATATTACTTCATATCCTATTCCGTTTGTGTCGCCGTGTGTTATGGCGACTTTTATCTTTTTGTCTTCCATTGTCTTTATTGTGGTGTTTCTTCTTTTTGTAGTATGCAGAGATTGGTTGTCTGTGTTTCGAACAGACTATATTTGCGCTTCTTTTCGCTTTGTGCTGAGCAGTCCGCATGCAGCCCAAATGTCTTGTCCACGGCTTGCGCGTATTGTAGTGAACACTCCGTGCTTTGTAAGATAGTCTCGGAATGTTGCCATTTTCTCACCGTCAGATTCGTGAAGGTCAACCTCTGGAATCTGGTGAAAGCGTATCAGGTTAACCCTACATTCAAGTCCCTCTACGAGTTTTACTATTTCACGCGCGTGCACCATTGAATCGTTTACGCCTCCGAACATGATGTATTCGAACGAAAGCCGTCTCTGATGTGTGAAGTCGTACTGGTGCATAAGTGCGACAATGTCTTTTATCGACATTCCTCTTTCCGCCGGCATGAGTGTGGCGCGTTGTTCCGGCAGCGGAGAGTGCATGCTGATTGCAACGTGGCAGTCGCTTTCGTCAAGAAACCTTTTTAGCTTGTTTTTTACGCCAACACTGCTTACAGTAATACGTTTTGGACTCCATCCAAAACCGTAGTCAGCAGTCAATATTTGGGTAGTGCGGAGAACGTTGTCAAGGTTATCCATTGGTTCTCCCTGCCCCATGAATACGATGTTGGTAAGTTTTTCCCTTTCTGGCAGTGAATATATTTGGTTTAGAATGTCCGCAGCCGTGAGGTTACCCTCAAATCCTTGCTTCCCCGTTTGGCAGAACAAACAGTTCATCTTGCATCCCACCTGTGATGATACGCAAAGCGTAGCGCGGTCGCCGTCAGGAATGTATACTGTTTCAACGAATTTTCCCGAAGCGGTAGGGAAAAGATATTTTTTAGTACCGTCAACGGATTTCTGACAATCAAGTGGCTCCATTGCCCCGATGCAGAATCTTTCTTTAAGGCGTTCGCGGTTTGATTTCGAAATGTTCGTCATCTCGTCAATATCTTTTACCCCTTCTTTTCCGTAGAGCCATTTCGCAATCTGTGTCCCGGTAAAAGCCGGCATTCCCAATGTTTTGACTGCTTCTTTAAGTTCAGAAAGCGTCTGTGCCATTAGCGGGGGCTTGTTCTCGTTCATCGTTCTTGTACAATTTTTCCAGATTGCAAAATTAAGGATATTTTCTGAGCTTTACAAAAATATTGGTTTGTTTACGCTTCTTCAAATGCTTTTTGAAATAGTGGCTTGGCAGAAAGGATAAAATGTCGTAACTTCGCACATTGGTATATTGCGTGGATACTGTGAACTTCTTAAATGAAGTTTGCATCATAAATAGGCAATAAACCGATTGCGTGGGGTTGAATTTAACACGTAAAACAATATATGAAAAGAAAATATATCGTATCAGCCATGCTGGCTTTAGCGGCATTTTCTGGCGTAGTAGCAGACAATGCAAGAACTGTCAAGCTTAGAATTTTGCAGACAAGCGATGTTCACGGAAACTTTTTTCCTTATAACTTTGTTGAACGCAAGCCCTCTCGTGGCTCAATGGCAAGGATAAGTTCGTATGTGCAACGTTTGCGCGGCGAGTATGGCCGCAATCTTATCCTTCTTGACAATGGGGATATAATGCAAGGCCAACCTGTCAACTACTATTCTAACTATGTTGCCGACAAAGATACCAACATTGTGGCAAAGGTATTGAACTACATGTGTTACGATGCCGCAGCTTTCGGCAATCATGACGTGGAAACTGGACATCATGTCTACGACAAGATGATTAGAGAACTGAATTGTCCATTGCTCGCAGCAAATGTTGTCAATACCGCCACTGATTCTCCATACGTAACTCCTTATGTGGTCTTTGAACGGGATGGTGTGAAAATTGCCGTTCTAGGCTTGTTGACACCTGCCATTCCCAATTGGTTAGACGAAAAGTTGTGGAGTGGCATGCGCTTTGAACCTATTGTTGAGGCTGCACGCAAGTGGATAAAGATTATAAATGAAAAAGAAAAGCCGGATGTTGTCGTTGGATTGTTGCACTCCGGTTGGGACGGTGGTATAACAACGTCGCAGTATTCTGAGAATGCAGCGCGTGCCACAGCCGAGAGTGTTGACGGTTTTGATGTTATATTCTTTGGACATGACCACCGTAAGCGCAAGGCAATATTGAAAAGCCAGTCTGGGAGAGACGTTTTGTGTCTCGATCCTACGAACTCTGCGTTGAACGTATCTGACGTGCAGGTTGAACTGACGGTGAAGGAAGGGAGAGTAACTGAAAAGAAAATAAGCGGCGAGGTGCGTGACATTTGCAATGAACCGGTTGACGAGGCCTTCGTAAAGCGTTTCAGTAAAGAAACCGACGAAATCGCCCAATATGTGAGTCGCAATATAGGTGTTGCATCAGACGAACTTTCAACCCGCGACTGTTTTTTCGGTAATTCCGCTTTCACAGACATCGTCCTCAACATGGAGTTGGAACTGACGGGAGCAGATGTTGCCTTTAATGCTCCTTTGCAGTTTGATGCAAAACTTTCCAAAGGACCTATCCTTATGGGAGACATGTTCAAACTTTATAGATTTGAAAACAAGGTTTGCGTGTTGCGTATGACTGGCGAAGAAATTCGCAAACACCTTGAAATGAGTTATGACCAGTGGGTTAATACAATGAAGACGGAGAACGATCATGTAATGTTGCTTAATGACGAAAATGCCACAGACATGCAACGTTTCGGTTTCAAGTATTTTACATTCAATTTCGACTCGGCGGCAGGTATAGATTATGAGGTGGATGTCACAAAAACAGACGGACATAAAGTCAGAATACTAAGAATGTCAAACGGCAGCAAATTCGATCCCAAACGGACATACCGTGTGGCAATGAACAGTTATCGTGCCAACGGCGGAGGTGAGCTGCTGACAAAAGGGGCAGGAATAAGTCTTGACGAGCTTCCGCAGCGAAAGGAATTCGAGAGCAGCAAGGACTTGCGTCAGTACCTTGCTGAATATATCCAAAAGAAAGGCTCTATAGGAAACACGCCGAACAGTAATTGGCGTTTTGTTCCCGAGAAATGGACAAAGCCAGCCTCGGAAAGAGATCGTAAACTTATTTTCAGAGAATAGAAATGACCGTCAGCAATGATGAACCGAAGTGCAAACTGAAATTTGTATAGCGGTTCTGATTTGAGTCGTTAAAACAAATCAAATGGAAAATCTTTATTTCGTGTTCTGCAATGGGGATTTGATGCTTGAAAAGCTTCCCGACGGAACATACACAATACCTAAATCGGAAGAGCCTCCAACACCGATAGACGAATTGACCAACGTTATGGAAATAGGAGAACTGGATGGTTTTCCAGTGAAAACCTATAGCACGGCCGGGCCAGTTGAAGGTCAACGTTATGAAATGTGTGCTCTTCGCCCAAGCTATTACAAGCTGTCGCGACAGCTATATCTAAAGGCTGGCAAGTGTGCGGAACTGCTTTACTGGGACAAGAACACCAAGTTCTGCGGCGTATGTGGCGCTCCAATGAAGATGCACACGGCAATAAGCAAATGTTGCACCAGTTGTGGCAAGGAAGTTTGGCCGCAGTTGGCAACTGCTGTTATTGTGCTTGTTCATCGTGGCGAAGAGGTGTTGCTCGTGCATGCCAAGAATTTCAAGTCAAATTTCATGGGACTTGTAGCTGGATTTGTTGAGACAGGCGAAACATTGGAAGAAGCCGTCCACAGAGAAGTGAAGGAAGAAACAAACCTGGAAATAACCAATCTTACATATTTCGGCAGTCAACCTTGGCCTTATCCATGTGGCCTTATGGTTGGATTCAATGCCGATTACGTTAGCGGAGAGATTAAACTGCAAACATCTGAACTGGCCAGAGGAGCATGGTTCACCAAAGACAATCTGCCAACCATACCAGAGAAACTAAGCATTGCGCGTATGCTTATTGATTCATGGCTGGAGAAAAACAAATAGATTAACCATTACAAAAGAAAACATGATTTCCCAAATAGACTGTTTCCTGCCTTGCACAAATAAAGACACGGTTATTCAGACGCTTGAACAACTTAGAGAATGCAGGGCTGTAAAGCATATAAACTTGCTCGTATCTGAAGAATTGGCCCAAACAACGCCTGTTCCCGAAGGATGCACCATGATTGTTGTTGACAATATGCAGTCGAGCGAGGCGATAAAAAGTATTTCCGAAAACATACAGTGCCCTTATACAGTTCTGTATAAGAAGAGTTCACCTCTTACGTTGGGCCTATATGCTTTGCGCCGCATGATGCGCGTGGCAAACGAAACCAGTGCAGCAATGGTTTACAGCGACCATTACTCCGTAGAAAACGGAGTTGTGGTGCCTCATCCCGTTATAGATTATCAGGAAGGAAGCTTGCGCGATGATTTCGACTTCGGTAGTCTTGTGCTTGTTAAAAGCGATCTTATAAGACAGTATGTTGCAGAGAATGCAGACGCCGAGTATAAATTTGCGGCTCTTTATGACTTGCGGCTTTTCCTTAGCCGCCACGGAAGCATAATGCACCTTGACGAATATCTTTATACAGAAGAAGAACTTGACACAAGGGCAAGCGGAGAGAAACAGTTTGACTATGTCAATCCGCGCAACCGCGAGGTACAGATTGAAATGGAAAAGGCCGTGACGAAGCATTTGCTTGAAACTGGTGCATATGTAAATACCGCTTTTTATGAAACTCCAGATTTTGGCGAGCAGGACTTTGAACGTGAGGCTTCTGTCATAATACCGGTAAAAAACAGGGAAAAGACAATTTGCGATGCCGTTGACAGTGCTTTGGCACAGAAAACGAAGTTCAAATATAACGTCATAGTTGTGGACAATCATTCCACAGACAATACTACAGCATTGCTCAAGGAGTATGCAGCACGGCAGACAGCCGTAGGCGAACCGCAACTGGTTCACATAATACCCGAACGCAACGATTTGGGTATCGGAGGATGCTGGAATGTGGCTGTTAACGACAGCCGTTGCGGGCGTTTTGCCGTTCAGCTCGACAGTGACGACCTTTATTCTTCAGAAAATACGCTCCAAACGATAGTGGATGAGTTCTACAGACAGCATGCGGCAATGGTAATCGGAAGTTACCGCATGTGTGACTTCGAACTCAATACGCTGCCGCCCGGACTTATTGACCATGCGGAATGGACTGACGAAAACGGAGCCAACAATGCGTTGCGCATAAACGGGCTTGGAGCACCGCGCGCTTTCTTCACGCCACTGCTGCGACAGTTGCAGTTCCCAAACACGAGCTACGGCGAAGACTATGCCATGGCTCTTGCTTTCAGCCGTCGATACAAAATAGGGCGCATTTTCAGCGAACTTTATCTCTGCCGCAGATGGGGCGGAAACAGTGATGCTGCGCTCGACATACAGAAGATAAATGCCAACAATCTTTATAAAGACCGTTTGCGTACCATCGAAATAAAAGCACGCCAGCAACTGTCAAAGGGATTGGAAGGAGTGATAGACGACAGTCCGCTTCACCGCTTTTTCAACCGTCAGCTTGAGCAATGGGAAGAGGCTCGCAACCGTTTCCGCGACCTTCACAACGTAAAGCAGCGCAAACTGCCTTTAGATGGTTTTTCGTTCGTGGCTCAGTTTAATCCTGCGCGTATAGTATCGACGGGAGCCTCAATAGATCAAAAAACTATCAGAAAGCGACCCTGTTTCCTGTGCGCGAAAAACCGTCCGGAACAGCAGATGGCCAAGATTATTGACAAGAATTTTGAGATTCTTGTCAATCCTTATCCGATTCTTCCCACGCATTATACTATACCGATGCGACGCCATCAACCGCAGGCTATCTACCATAATTATGGCGAGATATACCAGATACTTACCGAGTATCCAGAGCTGATGGTTTTCTATAATGGTCCGAAATGCGGCGCTTCCGCTCCAGACCATTGTCATTTTCAGGCAGGAACAAGCGGTTTGTTGCCTCTTCAGATTTCTTGGCAGAGACTTAGCCGGAGTTTGACGGAAGTTTATTCCACGTCGCAAGGTGATACAATTTCAATAGTAGACGATTATCCGTCTCCAGCCCTTGTGTTGCGTTGCAAAAGCCAGAAGGCGGGCGTAGAACTTTTCAAAGTAGTATACAAGTCGTTGCCGTTACAGAGGGGGGATACAGAGCCGATGCTCAATCTTGTGTGCTGGCGCATTGGAGAACAATATATAACAGTGGTGTTCCCGCGTGCCAAACATCGTCCAGACTGCTATCCCGGATTGGGGGTGGAGACTGAAGAGGAAGAAATGATGGTTAGTCCTGGAGCTTTGGACATGGCCGGAATGATAATAACACCGAGAAAAGAAGACTTTGAAAGGATAACTCCGGAAAAAGCCGCAGCCATTATCCGTGAGGTCAGCCTAAGCCAGGAGCAGTTCACCGCAGTGACAGACAAGTTGAGGGATAATTTATGTGAGGCGTCGGCTATAAAACTAATTTGTCCGAAGCATCATGAACCTAACGTTCACGTAGGAATCGTGACTGCTCAGAAGATAGAATTTTCGCTCAACGGCGATTATACGGCAAAGGGAGAAAGTATAAGTGGAAAGCAGACGGTGGAGTTTTCTGAAGGTGGAATACTGTGGAACGGAAACCGTTACCGCGAACTTTCATTCAGTCCAAAGACAGACCGTGCTTCATTTTCACTCTTCGATGTGACCATCGGAGTTAATTTTCATTGGGAAAGAAAAGAGACACAGACTTTCCTCGGGGCATTGCGCCTTGTTGTTGAGGCTGACAGAATTTGCGCAATAAACAGTCTCCCCGTAGAAAAGTATCTTGAAAGCGTCATTTCCAGTGAGATGAGCGCCACTTCCAGTCTTGAACTTCTTAAAGCACATGCCGTAATCTCGCGTTCATGGTTGCTTGCACAGATAAAGAAGCGCCTTGATGTTGCAGAGCAAGGCAACAGTTTCTTCTCGTTTGTGAAGAAAGACGATTCGCTCATACGCTGGTATGACCGCGAAGACCACACTATTTTTGATGTTTGTGCTGACGACCATTGCCAGCGTTACCAAGGTATAACAAAAGAGACTTCAAACCATGTTGCAGAGGCCGTGCGCTTGACAAAAGGACAGATTCTGATGAACGACAACGACATCTGCGATGCCCGCTTCTCGAAATGCTGCGGCGGCATAACGGAAGAGTTCCAATATTGTTGGGAAAATCTCTCCAAACCGTATCTTGTTGCGGTAAGAGACAATGTTGAAGGCATGGGTTCTAATGGCGTAAAACTGCCGGATCTGACTTGCGAGGAAGAGGCGGAGAAGTGGATTCGCTCTGTGCCCGAAAGTTTTTGCAGCACCAACGATAAAACAGTTCTCTCGCAAGTACTTAACGACTACGACCAGGAAACAGCTGATTTCTATCGTTGGCAAGTAGTTCTGCCGCAGGAAAAAGCAAGACGGCTTCTCTTGGAAAAACTTAAAATAGACTTCGGCGACATATTGGAACTGATACCATTGGAGCGTGGTGTTAGCGGCAGAATATGCAAACTGCAGATTGTTGGAACACTCCGCACATTCACTATCGGTAAGGAACTTGAAATTCGTCGTGCTTTAAGCGATACCCATCTTTACAGTTCTGCCTTTGTCGTAGACCGACAGGACATACGTGAAGACGGAGTGCCCGGAAAATTCCTGCTCACAGGTGCAGGATGGGGGCACGGAGTTGGCCTTTGCCAGATTGGTGCTGCCGTAATGGGGGAGAAGGGATTTAAATACAACGAAATCCTACTTCATTATTACCGCTCGGCCGAAATAAAGAAAATATATTGATACACCATATTATATAATATAAGGTAAAGCTGTTTCGCAGCATACGTATAATGAATAGAAAAAACAGTAATATAAACAAAACATTGCCGTGGGCATGGATACCCACATTGTATTTTGCAGAGGGATTGCCCAACGTTATAGTTACGGGCCTTTCTGTAGTGATGTATATGCAGCTTGGTCTGACAGACACTGAAGTAGGCCTTTATACAGGATGGCTTGCTTTGCCATGGGTCATTAAGCCGTTGTGGAGTCCGTTTATAGATTTGTTGAAAACAAAACGCTGGTGGGTTCTCGCCATGCAGCTGCTCATTGGAAGCGCTTTGGCAGGCATAGCCTTTTCCATTCCAACTACGTTCTGGTTTCAGGCAACCATGTGCCTGTTCTTCATAATAGCCTTTGCCAGCGCAACTCACGATGTTGCGGCAGACGGTTTCTATATGATAGAACTTGACGAGCACAACCAGACAATGTATGTAGGCTTGCGCAACACGTTCTACCGCTTGGCCGTAATATTCGTAAACGGTCTGCTTGTTTCCTTTGCCGGAATATTGCAGGTAGTGTTCCGCAATCAGATAAAATTCTCATGGGCCTTGATTTTCTATGGCCTTGCGGGGCTGTTCCTCGGATTGTGGCTTTTGCATACAAGAACCCTTCCCAAACCCAAAGATGACATTCAAACGAGTAGAACGGCAGCTGAGATTTTAATGGAAATGAAGAAGATGTTTATAGGCTTCTTCTGCAAGTTCCAGCTTAGGGACACGGTTTTCGTGATGGTTTTCCTTCTGTTCTACCGTTTCCCCGAAGCATTGCTTAACACAATGACCAAGACTTTCATAATGCGCCCCAATTCTCAAGGCGGTCTAGGCCTTTCTCCGCAGGAGTATGGGCTTGCAAACGGAACGATTGGCCTTATCGGACTGTTGCTTGGCGGTATAATAGGCGGCTATCTGGTAAGCCGCGACGGAATGAAGAAGTGGCTTTGGCCAATGGTTTGCGCCATAACGCTGCCGGATGTAGTCTATATCTATCTGAGCTATACGCTTGATTCAAATCTTTTCGTGGTGTCTTCATGTCTTTTCGTTGAGCAGTTCGGATACGGACTCGGTTTCACCGTGTTGACTCTCTACATGCTTTTCTATTCCCAAGGGCGATTCAAAACCTCTCACTATTCAATTTGTACCGGCATTTCCTATCTTGGACTGATGTTGCCAGGCATGTTGTCCGGATATTTGAAGGACTTCATGGGGTATCGCCATTTCTTCATATTCGTTATGGCAAGCTGTGTCATTACATTCCTTGTTACGGCTTTCCTGCGTATAGACCCGAATTTCGGAAAAGAAAGCGGCAATGAAGACTGACGACAGTTAAGGTTTGTAAACTTTTCGGTTTGAACCGTTGCAATATTCATTCTTAATGCCTATATTTGCAATGGACATTTTTGCTTTCATGCCTGCACTTGAACGTTTATTGGGCAGAAGGCATATCGGAGCTATACCTTTTTGATGAAGAGAAACTGTACTATTTTTCCGCTTGCCGTTATGGCAGTTGTCGCTTTGGGCTTAATAATCTTAACCGGATGCCAAAAGAGGCAATACGTCATAGGTGTGTCTCAGTGTGCCGACGATGTGTGGCACAAAAAACTGACAAGCGAGTTTCTCATGATGGGCTATGCAAACGATTCCGTAAGGATTGAATTCAAATCCTCCCGCGAGGACGCCCGTCTCCAGGCAGCGCAGATAGACAGTCTTATTGCCATGGGTGTTGATCTGCTGGTGGTTTCTCCAAACAATATTGATGCGCTGACGCCATCCATCGAAAAGGCTTATGACAAAGGGATACCTGTCGTTCTTTATGACCGTCGCATCAATTCAGACAAATATACGGCGTTTATAGGCAGTGACAACCGTTCCATCGGTTATGAACTTGGCAAATACATTGCCGGAAAGATGGACGGGAAGGGTAGAGTAGTGGAGATTCTTGGTCAAAGGAACTCTTCTTCTTCAGTAGATCGCCACGCAGGTTTCTTTGCAGCCATGCAGGAGAATCCCGGCATTACGGTGGCAGACACTGTCTATGCTTGTGACTGGGAACGCGAAGGAGGCGAAACCGCGATGGAAAGGCTGCTTCGACGCACTGAGGATTTCAGATATGTCTTTGTGCACAACGACCGTATGGCATACGGGGTTTACCTTGTTCTGAAACGTCACGGCCTTACCGGGAAGGTGAAAATAGTTGGCGTAGACGGATTGTCGGGCAAGAATGGCGGGTTGGAATGCGTAGACAACGGAATTTTTGACGCTTCGTATTTTAACCCCACAAGCGGTGACGACATAATGGCACTGGCGATGGACATTCTGAAAGGCCATAAGTATAAACGTGTCAACAAGCTTTCTGCAACTATCATAACTAAAGAGAATGCGCATCTCACTCTTGTAGCGATGAAAGAAGCCAACAGCCAGCGCAGTGTCGTTGACAGACTTAACGACAGGGTTGACAAATATCGTCGCAACAGCACGTTCCATGAAACGATGGTGTGGATTGGCATCGCTTTCTTGCTTGTTCTTGTTGTTGCATTTCAATATTACAGGATTTACTCAGCCAAGTACCATTCCGTAGTACCGCAGAATGAAAAGCAAAAGCAGCCAACCTTGTCAAATGACAAGCAGCATCCGGATGAAGATGAAAATCCAGCCAACGTGAAGCGCAACGTAAACCCTCTTGAAGACAATTATGAGGGACTTGGCATTGTTGACAAGGAATTTGTGAAACGTCTGCGCACTATCATTGTTGAAAATATGGGCAACAGCGAGTTTGGCGTAGAAGCGATAGGTCGTGAGATGGGGTTGTCGCGCGTTCAGCTTTACCGCAAAGTGAAGGCCGCAACAGGTCTTTCTGTTGTCGATCTGTTGCGCAAGTCACGCTTGCAGCGCGGAAAGGCTCTCCTACAGCAGACAGACAAAAGTATTGCTGAAATTGCTTATGAAGTTGGCTTCTCGTCACCTTCTTATTTTACCAAATGTTTTAAGGACGAGTTCGCCATGTTGCCTTGCGATGTGCGTTAGAACGTATTTGTTTTACAGTTATGATGCAATTCCGTTATAACTTCGTTGTGTTTCTGTTACAGTTATGACATGATTTAGTTGTAACGTCGGTTTTCTGTCTTTTTGTATGGAAACGGGATTAAGCGTGCGTCACTTTGATAAATAATCTCAATATATTTATTCGTTCATACCATACAACAAATGTTGTAATGAACGAATTTTATTGTAAAATGAACTTATTTTTATATCGTTGTTGGCTCATCGTCAGTAATTTTGCAGCGGAAATAAATATTGTAGATATGCGGCTTTTGCAATCTGTGAAGATGTGAAGTCCAAAAATTGGCTCGTCGGCAAGGCATATCCGCATTATGTTGTAGATATGTTCAATAGCGCCGCAATATTTTTAAAATACATACCCAGTTAAAAAGATATTCACTTGGTGATTGTCGGTGAGCCATTTAAATCAAATGTCCCCTTCAAGCATTTTGCAATGCTTTTAAAAAAGGTAGTCAACGAAAGGATGTGGGAGTGCTGACGCTTCCAGGAAAATAAGGATTAGAGATTTAAAAGTTTATAAAGGTTTTTATAATAGGATTGGTTTATAAGGTTAAAAAAGGATTGTATTTCAGGAATAATACAAAAAAAGAAATTGGTACGCAATTTTATTTTCAATAGGTAAACACAAATCATAACCTTTAAGAGAATCCCGGCATGCTGCAAAGCATAGCCGGGACTTTTGTTTTAGGCTTATTTTAAACGCTTGATAAAATTGCGCCACACAAGTAGCAGAAATTAAACAAACGAAAAAAATACACGGATAAATTTGTGGCAAACTTTCAAAATATCTAATTTTGTGCAATATCTTTAACGATTTTGAAACATGAATAAGCGAAACTTCTTTCTTTCGGCTTGTGGTTTGGCTGCTTTAACGGCTACTGCGCAAGTCAACTATCCTGAAACCAGGAAGTGCGACACTGTGGACACTTATTTTGGCACTCGTGTGCAAGACCCTTACAGGTGGCTTGAAGACGATACCAGCCAGGAAACGGCGGAATGGGTTGACAGACAGACAAAATTCACATCTGACTATATATCGAAAATACCTTTCCGCGAAAAGCTGCTTCGCCGCCTTCGCCAGGTATCGAACTACGAGAGAATAGGAACCCCGTTCTTTGAGCACGGGCGATGGTATGTTTACCGCAACAACGGGCTTCAAAACCAATATGTTCTATATACTATGGACAAGCTTGGCGGCGAAGAGAAAGTCTTTCTTGACCCTAACGCATTGAGTTCCGACGGAACCGTGGCACTTAAATCATTGCGTTTTTCCAATGACGGACGTTACGCTGCCTATGTCATTTCGCGCAACGGAAGCGATTGGCAGGAGATTTATGTGCGCGACGTTGCCACAGGAAAGGATTTGACCGACCATCTTGTTTGGTGCAAGTTCAGCGACGCTACATGGCGAGGCGACGGATTCTACTATATGGCCTACGATGCACCCGAAGAAGGCCACGAAACATCGGCAAAGAACGAGGTGGCAAAAATATATTACCATAAGATAGGAACGCCACAAAGCTCAGACCGCCTGTTTTATCAAGATCCTGCCCATCCGCAACGCTTCAACAACGTTAGCGTGAATGCGCAGGAAACTGTGATGTATATGTATTCAAGCGGTTGGACATCAGGCAATACACTTTCCGTAAGAGACTTGCGTCAGCCCGATTCGCAGTTTATCAGCATGACACCCGACGCAGAATCGGTGTGCGGAGTAGTGGAGACAATCGGCGACAGCGTGTATATCCTGACAAACGCCGGCGCGCCACGCTACCGTCTTATGGTGGCAGACATAAAGAATCCAGGCTTTAAGGATTGGAAAGAAGTTGTGGCAGAGAGCGAAGACGTGCTGGAAGACGTCTCTTTTTCTGCAAACCGCATCTATCTTACCTATATGAAAGACAATTGTAGCAGGATTGTTGAATGTGACTTGACGGGGAGACGAATCGCCGACGTAGACTTACCCGGTGTGGGCAGTGCATCGCTTTCGGCAAAACGGACGCAAAAAGAGGTGTTCTACAACTTCACTTCATACACGGTTCCCTCGAGCGTGTATTCGTACGACGCTGCCACACATCATAGCTCACTGTGGGCTGCGCCAAAGGTGAACTTCAATCTGAATGCTTACACCACGGAGATGGTATTCTATACGAGCAAAGACGGCACACGTGCACCTTTGTTCCTTACATATAAGAAAGGTATGAAGCGCAACGGCAAGGCTCCCTTGCTGCTCTACGGCTACGGAGGCTTCAACGTGACATACACTCCTTCTTTCTCGGCTTCGCGCATCCCGTTCCTGGAAAGCGGCGGCATCTATGCCTATGCAGTGTTGAGAGGCGGCGGCGAATACGGCGAGGCATGGCACCAGGCAGGCACAAAGATGAACAAGCAAAACGTGTTCGACGATTTTATTGCCGCAGCAGAATTTACAATTGCCCAAAAATACACATCAAAAGAGCGTCTTGCCATTATTGGCGGCAGTAACGGCGGACTTCTTGTAGGTGCTTGTCTGACACAACGCCCTGACTTGTATAAGGTTTGTATAGCCGAAGTGGGTGTGATGGACATGTTGCGTTATCACCGCTTTACTATCGGCTGGAACTGGGCACCTGATTACGGAACGTCTGCCGACAGCAAAGAGATGTTCGACTATTTGCATTCATATTCACCTTTGCATGCTTTGAAGCCGGGAACAAGCTATCCCGCAACGCTGATAACCACGGCAGATCATGATGACCGTGTCGTTCCAGCCCATTCATTCAAGTTTGCAGCACGCATGCAGGAATGTCAGAGCGGAAAAGCGCCTGTTCTTATCCGTATCGACAAGAATGCCGGACACGGAGGAGGTAAGCCGCTCTCGAAACAGCTTGAGGAAACAGCAGATATCTACAGTTTCATACTTTACAACATGGGACTGAAATATTGATAGGAAAATGATTTGTTCACGCCTGCCGGAAAGAAATGAAACCGGCAGGCGTGAATGTTTTTAAAGAGGACACGGTAAAAGCCTTCGGGTTTTGTTGTAGAATACGAGTATTTGACGTAAATTTGCAATAAATATGCGTATGTTTTAAAAAAGCCTAAGCAATACGGTGTGATTTCCAGTTAATATGTAAGTGAAAGACGAACTCTGATGGAAAGCTACACGCTAATGCAATATGAACTGTATTACACGCTTGCAAATTATATACACTTAATACAATAAAACGTTAAATCTATGAAGAAACATTACTTGTTTGCATTTTCTGCATCGGCAGCCCTTGCACTGTTGGGTGGTGTCGAAGCGAAAGCGCAAAGCGGACAGCCACACTCGCTTACGGCAGCGAGCGTTTATCGCGACGTAAAGCTTAACTGGAAAAAACCGACCGAAAAGATAACGCTGCAATGGCACGACGGCGAAGACTATAACGGCATCGATGGAAACACACACGACCCTGAAGGAGATGTTGTGTTTCAGGTTGCCAGTCGTTTCACAGCGTCGGAGCTTACGAATTATGCAGGATTGAAGGTCGACAGTATAGGATATTTCGAATACCGTGAAGTCTATAAGGTTAGCGTCCTCATTTATGAAGACGGGAAAGTAGTATGCGAGAAGGAGGCAAATCTCGACGGATTCAAGAAAAGTGCATGGCGCTTTGTCAAGCTCGACGAGCCGTATGTCATTCCGGAAGGCAAAACCGTAATGTTTGCGGTTAAGTTTACAGCCGGAACGAACATGACCTTTGTTGCCAACTGCGACAGAACGCCCACAATGGGAAAGGGGAACCTGTATTCTTACGATGGAAAAGAATGGGCAGCAGACGCTCCTGGCGATTTCCTTATAACTGCTTGTCTGCACAACGACGCGACGGACACTCCAGATGGATATAACGTTTATCGTGACGGACAAAAGGTTAACGGGGAACTAATCCCTGACACGACAGCATACACGCTTGCTGATGAGCCGGAGGGCGAACATGTTTATTCCGTTTCAGCCCAATACGGCAACGACGAAAAGGAATCGTATGGCGTGACAGCTTCGCCAATATCAGCTTCAAACGTGCTTCCGCCGGTAGCGGCAGTTTCGGCAGAAGTGGACAACCTTGCTGGTACTTTAAAATGGCAGGCACCGTTGAAGCGCGGCACTGAAATGACATGGTCGAACAAGGAATATAACCAGGCAATTGGCGGAACAAGCAAAACGTCTCCTGTTGTTTGGATAAAGCAGGACTTCTCTGCAGACGACATGGCAGCGTTCCCCGACAACCAGATAACGGCAATGAATGCTTTTGTTGGCCCAGAAGGCGGCATTACAGACGTCACTTTGTTCGTTATGAAGAATGGGGCGTTTGACTACTACGAGAATATTTCGGCAGATTCCGTTTCAGCAATAAAGGCAAACGAATGGAACAAGTTCGTATTGTCTGCGCCATACAAGATGGAACTTGGCAACGCTTACGCTTTTGGAATCTGTTATAAGCATACGGCAGGCCTTCATCCCGTTGGAGTTGACGCAGGCGAAGCCGTGAATTCAAAAGGAAACGCTTTTTCCGTAACGTCAATATCATCGAAAGGATTCGACAAGACAAAACCGACATGGAAGACTTTGGCCTCCGGAGGTATTTCCGGAAACTTTATGCTTACTGCCGATGTGGAGGCTTTGAGCGAAGAGGCTACTGCCGAACAGAAGGTTACGGCATATGACGTTTATCGTGACGGAAAGAAGATAGCCGCCGATGTTGAAGGAACAAGCTATACCGACAATGTGGACAATCTTGGACTTTACGCTTATGAGGTGGTGGCAAAAAACAGTGACGGTAAGAAAAGCGTGCCTATGTCTCTCAACGTGATCTATTCTTTGCCTGCTGAATATGCTGCACCAACAATCCTTGACAAAGAACAGAACGGAAAGAAGATCAGCTTTGACTGGAGTTCGTCTGCATATCAGATGCAACATTACGGAACGGCAAAGATAATGACAGGTTTCGACGAAGACATGTCGCTCATGTATGGCGCAAAATTCACCAAAGAGGAACTTGCCGACTATGCCGGATATAAGATGCGTTCAATAAAGATTGCCATCGGAGCCAATATCGGGGCATTTAAAACAGAAATCCGCACCTCCGACAATGAAGTGCTTTATTCCAAGGAATATGCTGAGGGCGAGATTGAACCGGGATACATTTATCAGGTGACATTCGACAAGGACGAGCAATTTGCCATCCCTTCTGACAAGGATTTGTATCTTGTCTACAATGCGACGCTTCCCGGAGGAACCAAGGCAATCATCCTTGACGGCGGACCAGCCGTTGACGGTGGCGCTATGGTAAGTCTTACCGGCGGTTCGTCTTGGATGAAGATGGGCACCATTGCTTCTGAACTGAAGGACTACAATATCGTGATCAGCGCTTTGGCTGTTGCCCAGGCATCGGGCGACAAGGCACCGGAAAAGGCCATAGAATTTGGCGGCACAAAGGGCTTGGGAACAATAAGCCTTTCTGATTTGAAGACTGTCTCTATGGGAACAGTTGATCGCGAGGCTCTTGAAAGCGAGTCCAACGGCGTTGAAGCAGACAAGCCAACGTTAAAATCTCCGAAGAAAGCTGCCGACAAACCGCAACCGGCAAGTTTCCGCATCTATCGTAACGGCGAACTGGTAACGGAGACTGAAGAAACCAATTTCGAAGAAACGCTCGACCGTTACGGTGTCTTCAACTATTATGTTACAACGGTGTATAGTAACGGTTGGGAATCACCGGCTAGTACAGTGATGAATTTCAGCAACACGATTCGTCAGAGCACTGCCGCTCCATACAATCTGGAAGGACAGGAAAGCGGAACGACGCTGAAACTTTCATGGCAGGCAGCAACGGCATCGCCGGAACTGACTTATCAGCAAGGCGAAAATGACACTTATGTCGGCATGACTTCCTCTAGTCCGGAAGGATATCATGCCATAAAGTTTGCAGCCGACGAGATGAAAGACAAGGTTGGAGAGAAGATTGCACATGTAAAGTTCAAGATTACCGCTGCCGACAAGATTACTTCTGCTTCAGCTTTCGTTATGTATGGCGAGAATATCATGCGTGAGCAGGAAATTCCTTTGGACAGTTTGAAGGACGGATGGAATGACGTCGCACTGAATGTCCCCGTGGAAATAGTTGCCGGGCAGGACATCAGCGTTGGTTATCACATCACTTATCCGAAGGGGCAAAAGCCTTGCGTTTGCGATGACGGTGCTGCCGTAGCCGGATATGGCGATCTCATTTCTTCAAGCGCAACGCCAGGATATTGGTATTCGCTTGCCACAAAGTTCAAGATAGACCACAACTGGCGCATTTGTGCCGTATTGCAGAAAGCTGACGCAGTGGTTAAGCGTGCCGCAGCAGCGGAGGAAGCGAGCGACACAACCTACAATGTTTATCGCGATGGCAGTCTTATAGCTTCGGGTATTCAAGGATTGAATTATGATGTAGTTGGCGCAGAATCCGGTAAGTACACCGTTACGGAAGTCGTTGCCGATAAAGAGTCCAACGAATCCAATGCTGTTGAATATACCGCAACTACGGGAATTTCCAATGCCACGGGCGAGGCTGTGGTTTCCAACGGAAAGGTGTACGGTATTGACGGCTCGTTGCTTGGCAATTCTTCTGAAATAGACAAGCTTCCAGCCGGTGTCTACATCATAAACGGCAAGAAAATAGTGAAATAACAACGGTAATTACATACCGTTAAATCTGTGAACTGCACATCCTGTAGCATAATATTTGCCAACAGGATGTGCAGTTTTTTTGTATGCAAGGCCCGCTTTGCATCTTTTTGCCAATGTCTATCCATGTGTTTCTGCTTGAAGAAAAATGAGTCTACACCAAGTCTTGTTCCTGTGTCAAACCTGTTGCAAAACGGTTGCACTTAAATGTAACAGTAATGAAACATCTGTTTAAAGTGCTTGTAATATGGCTTCTTTACTTTTGCAGCGGATAAGCCGGAATGTCTTCTCTTGGAGAATAATTTAAGGCAACGGGACAAAGAACAAAACATCAAAAACTTATAAATTCACTTATGGAAACAATTTATTTTGTTATAGTCGGATTCCTGCTCCTGCTGGCGGTTTTCGACTTGTTTGTGGGAGTGAGCAATGACGCGGTGAACTTCCTTCAGAGTGCCATCGGAGCAAAGGTGGCCAAGTTCCGCACAGTTCTTGTCATCGCCTCCTTGGGTGTTCTGATCGGTGCAGTGATGAGTGCCGGAATGATGGACGTTGCGCGCCATGGCATTATGCAGCCTGAAAACTATTCGTTTGCCGAGGTTATGACAATCTTCCTTGCAGTCATGGTGACAGACGTGGTTATTCTTGACATCTTCAACACTCTTGGAATGCCTACATCAACCACAGTTTCTCTCGTGTTCGAGCTGCTTGGTGCGACATTCATCCTTGCACTGTTCAAAATGGCTGGCGACCCGTCGCTCGGTTTCACGGATCTTCTGAACTCAAGCAAGGCTCTTAGTGTTATCATCGCCATTTTCGTTTCTGTGGCTATTGCCTTCTTCTTCGGAACGTTGGTTATGTGGGTTTCCCGACTGGTGTTCACATTCAACTACACAAAGCACCTCCGCTATTCAATTGCAGTCTTCGGCGGAATTGCTTTCACTGCATTGGCTTATTTCATTTTCATCAAGGGACTGGGCGACTCGCCTTTCATCAGCGACGAAGTGAAACAGTGGATAAAGGACAACACGTCCATGCTTCTGATTGTCGTGTTTGTGGTTTCAACCATACTCAACGAGATTCTGCATCTCATGCACGTAAATGTGTTCAAGATTGTGGTGCTTCTCGGAACTTTTGCCTTGGCAATGGCTTTCGCAGGAAACGACCTTGTGAACTTTATCGGCGTGCCTCTCGCCGGTCTTGATTCTCTGCAGGATTTCCTTGCCAACGGTAACGGCGACTACAACGGCTTCATGATGAAGTCACTCATGGGGTCAGCGCAAAGCCCAATACTCTATCTGCTCTTGGCCGGCATTATAATGATTGTGGCAATGGCCACGTCGAAAAAGGCGCAGAACGTTGTCAAGACCAGCGTGGACCTTAGTCGCCAAGATGAGGGAGACGAGATGTTCGGTTCTTCGCGCGTTGCCCGTTCCATTGTGCGTGCTGTGCAAGATATGGGAAACACTGTAGTAAAGTTGATTCCAAGTTCTTCTACGAAATGGATTGACGGTCGTTTCAATAAGGAGGAAGCTATCTTGGCTGACGGAGCAGCCTTCGATGAAGTTCGTGCTGCCGTTAACCTGGTGCTTGCCGCAATGCTCATAATAATAGGTACAAACTATAAGCTCCCGCTTTCAACGACATACGTTACATTTATGGTAGCTATGGGTTCGTCGCTTGCCGACAAGGCTTGGAGCCGTGACAGTGCCGTGTTCCGCGTAACTGGCGTCCTTTCAGTAATTGGAGGCTGGTTTGTTACTGCCGGTGTGGCTTTTGCTGCTTCCGCCCTTGTTTGCACGCTGATGCATTTCGGCGGTTTCCCGATTATGATTGCCTTCATGGTGCTCGACATTTATCTGCTGTGGCGCAGCGGACAAGCTTACAAGAAGAAGCAGGCAGAGGAGAAAAAGGACGATGTGTTCCAGTTGATGATGCGTACACGCGACAAGGACATCGTCTGGGACTTGCTGCGCAAGCATGTGAGCCGCACACAGAGTTTCGTTACACGCTTTACAGCTGACGAATTCAACAAGATTATAGACGGTCTGAGCAACGAGCGCTTGAAAGAACTGCGTTCTTGCTTCAAAGATGTGAACAACGAGCGCGATACTCTTAAGAAGATACGTCGTCAGGAGTTTCTTGCCATGCGCCGCATACCACAGACGGTTGCTTTGGAAAGGAACACTTGGTTTCATCTGGGTGCTAACTGCAATCAGCAATACATGTATTGTCTGCGTCGTATGCTTGACCCGATAAAGGAACACATTGACAACAACTTTCAACCAATGCCGAAGGAGTATATCACAGAGTTCGAGGACGTGAAACGCCGCATGAACGAATTGATGAGCCACACGGAGCAGATGATTTCAACCAACCGCTATGACTTGTATCGTGATACGCTTACTATCGCAGACGAGTGTAAGGATGAACTGTCAGAACTTCGTCTTCGCCACATCAACCGCATGCAGCAGGATACAAACGCCGCACAGAATCTTAAAGTTTCAATCCTTTACCTGAATATTCTCCAGGAAAGCCAGGAACTTATAAGCATAATGCGTCATCAGTTGCGCGCTGCAAGGAAATTTCTCGACGAGAATGCCTGAAAAATACCAGCGGAGATAAGGATATAAGTTATAACATAACGTATAGAGCCAGGAAACGAAGCTTGGGGCTGATGCCCGGAAGCTTGTTTTCTGGCTCTTTTATTTGTCATTGACTGTGTGGGTGCATACCTCCTTATTGCGTATGCACTTCAGTGAAACGGAAACGCTAAACCACTTCGTCAATAAAGTAGCGTGGACGCTGTTTCACTTCCGTATAAATCTTTCCGATATACAGTCCGACAAGTCCGATGGATGTAAGAATGCCTCCGCCGATTAACCATAGGGAAACAAGTATTGACGTCCATCCTTGTATCGTTTCGCCTTCAATGTATTTCAATATAGAGAAGACAATCATGCACAGAGACACCAATGTCATCGCAATGCCTATGAAAGTGACGAATTTCAGGGGGGCAACGGAAAAAGACGTAATGCCGTCGAATGCAAAGGAAATCATCTTTTTCAGCGGATATTTTGACTCCCCTGCTTCACGTGCCTTGCGGTCGTAGTATACGAAATCTTCGTTGAACCCAAGTTTGCGCACGATGCCGCGCAGAAACAGGTTGCGTTCCCTGTATTGCAGCAGTGCTTTTACTGCACGGTTGCTCATCATTCTGAAGTCGGCATGGTTGTAAAGCATGTCTTTGTCGGCACTCTGCATCAGTTTGTAGAAGAGTAGGGCAGTGGAACGCTTGAAAAAACTGTCGGTCTCGCGCTCTTTGCGCACTCCGTATATGATGTCTTTGCCGTCAATGAGCATCTTTACCATGTCGAGTATGGTGTTTTCGTCGTCTTGCAGGTCGGCGTCTATGCTGACCGTAGCGTCACATTTGTCAACGGAGTGCTCCAATCCTGCCCACAAGGCGTTTTGGTGTCCGCTGTTGTGCGCCAGTTTTATACCGCTTACAAAGGAATGTTTAGAGGACGCTTCTTTAATCATGCTCCATGTCGCGTCTTTGCTTCCGTCATCAACAAGCAGCAAATTAACGTCTGCCCCTGTTTCTTTCTTTATCCTGTCGGACAAATTTCCCAAGACCTCTATTGTCTTTTGTAAAACTTCCTGCTCGTTATAGCATGGGATTATGATGTTGATCTTCATAAGGATATGATTATGTTATTTTTTATGCTTGTTTTTTCTTTTGCGTGCATTTCATTTCAATACAATCTCAACAGGACAATGGTCAGAGCCATATATCTCAGTATGTATTCCCGCACTTTCCAACCTTTCAGCAAGCCTGTTTGAAACCAAAAAGTAGTCTATGCGCCATCCTGCGTTCTTTTCGCGTGCATGAAAACGGTAAGACCACCATGAATATTTCCCTTCTTCCGTGGGATAAAACAGGCGGAAAGTGTCGGTGAATCCACTTTCGAGCAGTTCCGTCATCTTGCTCCTTTCCTCATCTGTAAAGCCGGCATTCTTTCTGTTTGACTTCGGATTCTTCAGGTCTATCTCTTTGTGTGCCACGTTCATGTCGCCGCATATGATTACAGGCTTCTTGCTGTCGAGTTCCTTTACGTATGAACGGAATGCGTCTTCCCATTGCATGCGGTAGTCAAGTCGGCGTAATCCGTCTTGTGAATTGGGGACATACACTGTTATCAGATAGAAATCCTGCATTTCCAGTGTTATGACGCGTCCTTCATGGTCGTGTTCTTCTATTCCAAGGCCGTAGCATACGTTTATAGGACTGTGTCGTGTATATATTGCCGTACCTGAATAGCCCTTCTTTTCGGCATAGTTCCAATACGATTCATAGCCTTCAAATTCCAAGTCCAACTGTCCTTGCTGCATTTTCGTTTCCTGAAGGCAGAAGAAATCAGCGTCCAACTCTTTGAAAGTTTCGCTGAATCCTTTTGTCTGGCATGCACGCAGGCCGTTTACGTTCCATGATATAAGCTTCATAATATATAGTTTTGAGGATTGCGTTAGTTTGTCCTTATAAATAAGGGCGGGCTTTTATTTTAAGCCCGCCCTGATTATTGATGATGATATTACTGATTTAAAAACGTAGCATATTAGAATTTTGCCATTTTAATGGCATCAATGGCACATTCGTCACCTTTGTTCCCGTATTTCCCTCCGCATCTGTCTTTTGCCTGTTGAAGGTCTAGCGTTGTTAGCAAACCGTAGATTACAGGTATTTCACTTTTAGCGTTGAGGCGGGCAATGCCGTATGTAACCCCTTGGCAGATATAATCGAAATGCGGTGTTTCGCCTTTTATAACGCTTCCAAGTATGATTATAGCGTCGTATCCGCCGTTAAGGGTCATTTGGTGGGCGCCGTAGATAAGTTCGAAGCTGCCGGGAACAGTCTTGACGTGGATGTTTTCAGGCAGTGCACCGTGCTTCTCAAGCGTTGTCATGCAACCATCGAGCAGTGCACCCGTTATTTCCGGATTCCATTCAGCCACTACTATGCCGAAGCACATGTTGCTTGCGTCAGGAACTTTGTCAAACTCGTAAGACGAGAGGTTGTGTAATGCTGTTGCCATTATTTTGTTGAAGCTCGTTCGATGTACTTGTCTATTTCCTGTGAAACGGCAGAGTTAACGTATTTCTGCTTGATGTCCTGATAAATCTTGAGGGCTTCGTCCTTCTTGTTCTGGCTTTCAAGAATTTCTGCTGCCTGGATGAGGAACGTTGGAGAGAGACTGTTGTTTGTATTGTCCACTGCTTCGCTGTCGGCCATCTTTGCTGCTTTCTTCAAAGTCTCAACGGCTTTGTCGAGTTGCTTTACGTGTGCGTATGCATTTCCCAGTGCTGCAACTGCGGCAGGGCTTACCATTTCGTCGTCAGCGGGAGAATAGCTTTCAAGATACTTTACGGCATCATTCCATTTGTCAAGGTTTGCATAGCAAAGACCAGCATAAAGGTTTGCCAAGTTTGCTGCATCCGTGCCGCTATAATCAGAAGAAATTGCCTTGAAGCCTTTGTATCCTGCTCCGTCACCGTTCAATGCTTTGTCAAATTGCTGGTTTGCAAAGTAGTCTTGGCCTTTTGCCAATGCAGTGCTAGCTTCCTCAGCGCGTGGAGCTGCATAATAGTTCTTGTACAACAAGTAGCCAGCGATGATGACGATTACTGCCACGATTGCGCCAATAATGATTTTTCTGTTCTTAAGAAACACGGTTTCCTTGCCGTTCAATGCGTTTTCTTCTTTCTTCGCACTTTTCTTTTCTTGTGATAATGCCATTTTTTTATGTTATTCTTTTTGTTTATTCAAAATATTTCATAAAGCGTGGCAAAATTACGCAAATAATCTCACATATTGAAATTTATGGTTGTTTTTTTTATTTACTGTCCTTTAATGGTTAACTTTGCAGTGGACAAATTGAAATGAAAGCACAAACAGGATATGTATCTTAAGAAAATTTCCATTATCGGCTACAAAAACATTGCAGAGTCAACTCTTCTGCTTTCGCCAGGCATAAATTGCTTTATTGGAAGCAACGGCGAGGGGAAGACAAACTTTCTTGATGCCGTATATTATCTCTCTTTCTGCAAAAGCTCAACATGCTCAATCGACTCTCTTGTTATTGGCCATGATGAAGATTTCTGTGTGCTTGACGGTTTGTATGTTTCCGACGACGGAACTGAAGAGAACGTGTATTGCGGAATGAAACGAGGGGTGAAAAAGCGCTTCCGCCGCAACAAAAAAGACTACAAGCGCCTTTCCGAACACATCGGACTGATACCGCTTATACTTATTTCACCCTACGATTCGTATCTGATTGACGGCGGAAGTGACGAGCGGCGCAGGCTGATGGATATTGTTGTGTCGCAGACTGACGCCACTTACCTTGCGGCTCTCAACCGTTACAACAAAGCCTTGCAGCAGCGCAATGCTCTTCTCAAGCAGGAAACAGAGCCGGACGCGATGCTTCTTGACGTATGGGAAGAACGGATGGCGACGGAAGGAGAACTTATCTACGCCAAAAGAAAAGAATTCGTGGAGTGTCTCGTTCCTAGGTTTCAGGATTTTTATTCAAAGATATCGGGCGGACGGGAAAAAGTAAGTTTGAACTATGTTTCCCACTGCCAGCGCGGACCGCTTATCGATGTTATCCGGCGCGACAGGGCAAGGGACAGGGCTGTGGGATATTCCCTTCACGGTGTGCATCGTGACGATTTTGAAATGCTTCTCGACGGATATCCGATGAAAAGGGAGGGGAGTCAGGGGCAAAACAAAACTTTTGTCGTGGCTCTCAAACTAGCCCAGTTTGATTATTTGGCTTCGTCTTCACGACAGAGCATAAAGCCGATTTTGTTGCTTGACGATGTTTTCGACAAACTTGACGCAGAAAGAGTGGAACAGATTGTAAGACTTGTTTCTGGCGACGGTTTTGGCCAGATTTTCATAACGGATACTAACAGGGAACACCTTGACAGAATTTTGGAAAACGCCAACTCGGAGTATCGTATATTTAATGTTGAGAACGGAACGGTTGTATAGAATTATTGCAAGGAACGCAACGTAAATACAATAATTATATATGTTTAGAAAAAGCGTTAAGAACCTTTCAGACGTGTTGAACGTGTGTATACGGCAAAACGGACTTGAAACGCCTTTGCTTCAGAAGCGTCTTGTGGACTCTTGGGACAAAGTCGTAGGCGCGGGTATTGCTGCCTATACGGGGGAAAAGTTTATAAAGAACCAGACTCTTTTTGTAAAAATAAAAAATCCAGCGTTGCGCGGCGACATGTCGATGATGAAATCCACTTTGGTGCGTCAGCTTAACGATGCTGTGGGTGCTATGGTTATTTCGGATGTAAGGCTATTCTGAAACGATTGTGTCCATGCGCACGTCGTATTTGTCCGTTGGAATTTCGTCAATTAGCTGGAACGGAAAACATACTCCCACTTTGAAAGCACTTGAACAGTGGGAGAGAAGAAACCTGTCGTAGTAGCCTTTTCCGCGTCCCAGACGGTTGCCTTGCCTGTCGAACCCCATGCCAGGGATTATCATCACGTCAATTTCTTCCACGTTACAGAATGGTTTGCCCACAGGTTCCATTATGTCGTATTTGCCTTTCTGCAAGTCGCTTTCCGTTTCATAGTGCCTAAGCTCCATTTCTGTGTCGCTCACAACAGCGGGCAACAGGATTCTCTTGCCCTCAGCCTTTAGTCTTCTGATAATGTGCGACGTGTCGACTTCGTCAGGCAGCGAGCAATAAAGCATTACCGTTTCGGCGCTGGCTACTTGCGGCAAGTTGAGGACTTTTTCGGCTATCGGACATGACATAACCCTAAGTTCCTCTTCCGTAAACGACTTCTTCTTCAGTCTGATGGCGTTTCGCAGCTCCTTCTTTGTAGGCATGGCTTACGTGTTTTTATCGTGCAGTAAAATGCCGGCAACAACAAGTTGTTTTTCCTTGTTGCCGCCAACATTCCTTTTCCCTTAGTTGTTCTTTTGCGTTTGGCTTACAGGCTTTTTGGGGAAGGAGGCATTGTTGCGGAATACTTCCAGCGCAGCCTTTATAACGTTGTCGTCCTGATTGTAATATTGTGTCCAGGCGTTTTCGTTCAGAATGTTATATATTATGCGTCCGTTTAATGCTCGTTCCAGCAGGTTGTGCGACTTCTTTATCATAAGATTTCTGCGCTGAAGCCCGTTCTTGTTGGCAAACACGGCAAACTTCTCAACCGTGTTCTGCTTTTTAAGATAGTCGGCAAGTTCCATCATCTCCTTGTATGAACTCAGCTTTGTGCGGTTGTTGTCCGTATATACAAACGCATATTGCAGGATGAGTCCGCTTAGAGACGCCTCTTTGAAATAGGACGTCATGCCGACAGTGTCTTCCGGAACGAATATGTCTGGCGTTATGCCGCCGCCTCCGTAAACGGTTCTTCCAATGCCAGTGTGGAATGCCGGCCCCGTATGCTTTATGCTGTCTTGCGAGAAGAACTCTCCATGCTTGTATCTTGAAAGTAGGTCTTCCTCGTAGTCAATGTTGTCGCCAGCCGTGTAGGGCTTCTGGATGCAACGTCCGGAAGGAGTATAGTATCTGGCAATGGTAAGACGCACGATGCTTCCGTCGGGGAATTCCATCTGTTTCTGCACCAGTCCTTTGCCGAAAGACCTGCGTCCGATTATCATGCCGCGGTCGTTGTCTTGGATTGCTCCTGCAAAGATTTCTGAAGCGGATGCCGAACCTTCGTTGATCAGCACTACAAGCGGGATGTTCTGATAGCTGCCTGTGCCGTCGCTGCGGTATTCCACGCGGGGCGACTTGCGTCCTTGTGTATAGACAATAAGCTTGTTTTTGGGCAGAAACTCCTTTATCATTTGTACCGCCGAATCAAGATACCCGCCTGTATTGTCGCGCAAGTCGATTACAAGCTTGCTGAAACCTTCCTGCGAAAGCTGGGCAAGCGCAACCAACAGTTCTGCGTAAGTGTTTTCCCCGAAGTTTTTTATTTTGATGTATCCTGTTTCGTCGTCGAGCATGTAAACTGAGGTTATGCTCTTCTGCGGTATGTCGGCACGCGTAATGGTTATTTTCTTCACCGCTTTTTGGCCGTAGCGCATCACACCGACGGTCACTTTTGTGCCTTTCTTGCCTTTCAGCCGTTTCATGGCCTCGTTGTTCGTTACGATTTTCCCTACGAAAGGTTTCCCGTCAACGCTGACAATCTTGTCTCCGGCCAATACTCCAGCCTGTTCAGCCGGACCGTTTTCAATAACGTTCTGCACATGAATCGTGTCTTCGCGTATTACGAATTCCACGCCGATTCCTGAGAACGAAGCCTTAAGGTCATCGCTTGCTTTCTGTGCGTCCTCAGCAGATATATATACCGAATGCGGGTCAAGGTCGGCAAGGATTTGCGGAATGGCCTTGTCTACAAGCGAATCGATATCAACTTCGTCAACGTATTGATCATCGATGATATGCAAAAGGTTGTTGAGCCGATTGCTTCCGGAGTTAATTATGTTGAGCCTGTTTCCCGAGAAGTGGTTGGCGTAGAATGTGCCAATTACGACTCCTATTACTGTGCACACTGCCATGAGCAGCGGTGTAAGGCGGTTGGGCCTGTTCTGTTTCATATATATAAATGGTTAAGATGCATGAATCGTGTTGCGCCGCAGTGTTTTTGTTTCAACTGTTGTCTGCTTTCGTTTCGTCAGGATTAAGGTATATTACCTCTATGTTTGCTTTCCTTAGCAGTTCCAACCCGTCAGCCAAACGGTATTCCTTGGCGTAAACCACGCGCTTTATTCCAGCCTGGATTATCAGCTTTGCACATTCTATGCAGGGCGAATCGGTTACGTAGAGCGTTGCACCGTCGCTGTTGTTTGAACTTCGTGCCAGCTTTGTAATGGCGTTTGCCTCGGCATGAAGCACGTATGGATAGGTTACGTTGGCGTCGTCTTCGCAAATGTTCTCGAATCCGCTGGGCGTACCGTTGTAGCCGTCGCTTATTATCATCTTGTCTTTAACGACAAGGCAACCGACCTGGCGTCGTTTGCAATAACTGTTTTCCGACCATATGCGTGCCATGCGCAAATATCTCAGGTCGAGATTTAGCTGTTTGTCCATAACTTTACTTCGGCTTGTATGGTTCTTGTTCTTTTGCTGCGTGATATCAAAGAATTTCTAGCTTACTTTTAATTCTGTCATACCGTCGTTCCGTTTTTGTCATAACGGTATTTCTTTTCTTAGTTAGCTTGATTGTTCTTCTTGATGCCGTTCCTTTCCAAAAGGGCGTCGATGGTCGGCTCTCCGCCGCGGAAGCGTTTGTATAGCGTCATGGGGTGTTCCGTGCCGCCTTTCGACAGGATGTTGTCGCGGAAACTCTGTGCTGTGGCTCTGTCGAATATTCCGTTTTTCTTGAACACGCTGAATGCGTCGGCGTCAAGCACTTCTGCCCATTTGTAGCTGTAGTATCCGGCTGCATAGCCACCGGACATTATGTGGCTGAATTGAACGGTCATGCATGTGTTTGGCAACTGTTCCATAACCATTGCCTTCTTCCATGCTTCCTTTTCAAAGGGTATTATGTCGCTGGTAAAAGGTTCTTTCTTTGTGTAGTATGCCATGTCCAGGAGTCCGAAGCTTACTTGTCTCATGCATCCGTAGGCTACCATGAAATTGCGGCCCTCATGTATGCGCTTGATAAGCTCGTCGGGGAGCGGCTCGCCGGTCTTGTAATGGAAAGCGAATGTGCGCAGAAAATCCTTTTCCACAGCGTAGTTTTCCATAAACTGTGATGGAAGTTCAACAAAATCCCACCAAACGTTTGTTCCGGAAAGGCTCTCGAAGCGTGTGTTTGCGAACATTCCGTGCAGAGAGTGACCGAATTCGTGCAGGAAAGTCTCCACCTCGCCGAGCGTAAGCAGTGCCGGCTTTTCTTCCGTCGGTTTCGTCAGGTTCATAACAACGCTCACGTGCGGACGGATGTTCTTCCCTTTGCGGTCAATCCACTGTCCTTGAAATTCTGTCATCCACGCTCCGCCTTGTTTTCCCTTGCGCGGATGGAAATCGGCATAGAACACGGCAAGATAAGAACCGTCTTTGTCGAACACTTCGTAAGCCTTAACGTCGGGATGGTAAACTGGAATGTCCTTGTTTTCCTTGAACGTTATGCCGTAGAGCTTGTTTGCCAGTCCGAAAACGCCGTTGATAACCTTGCCAAGTTCAAAGTACGGGCGCAGCATCTCGGCGTCGAGGTTGAATTTTTCAAGCTGCAGCTTGTGTGAATAGTAACTGAAATCCCAAGGTTCCAGCTTGAAGTCTTCGCCTTCTGTCTGTTTCGCCTTGCGTTCAATTTCCTCCACTTCTTTCAATGCGGTAGGCTTGTATGCTTCTATCAATTGGTTAAGCAGACTGTAAACATTGTCTGTCGTACTTGCCATACGGTTCTTCAGAACGTAGTCTGCGTAGGTTTCGAATCCGAGCAACTGCGCTATTTCGCGTCGCAGGTTGACAATTCTTTTGCAAATATCAAGATTGTTCTCCTTGTTGTCGTGCGTGCAAACCGTGTTGCGCTCCATATACATTTTGCGGCGCAGTGAGCGTCGTGTGGAGTAGGTGAGGAACGGACTGTAGCTAGGGTAGTCCAACGTAAACACCCAACCGTCTTTGCCCTGTTCCTTTGCTGTCATGGCAGCCGCTTCGCGTGCTGTGTCTGGCAGTCCGTCAAGTTCTTTTTCGTCCGTTATGTCAAGATTGAAAGCCTTGTTCTCTTTCAGCAGATTCTGCGAGAACTGTAGCGAGAGCATGCTTGCTTCTTCGGTCAGTTGGCGCAGTCTTTCCTTGTCGGCATCGCTGAGAAGAGCTCCGCTGCGCACAAAACCGTCGTAACTCTCGTCAAGCAGTCGCTGTTCTTCGGGTGTTAGCTCGCGGTGGTTGTCGTGTACGGCCTTGATTCGCTCGAAGAGTTTTTTGTTTAGCCGTACATCGTTGGCGTGTTTTGTCAGTATTGGCTGCATTTTCTGTGCCAATGCGTCCATATCGTCGTTTGTTTCCGCACTGAGGAGATTAAAAAACACTGTTGACACGCGCGACAGCAAATCATAATATCCCTCCTTCTCTTCGTCGGAGTTTATTATAGTATTGTCGAATGTCGGTGCGTCTGGATTGTTGATTGTCTTCTCTATTTGTTCGTTGTCGCGGCGTATACCTTCAATGAAGGCTTCTTCATAGTCTTCCAGGCGTATACGGTCGAAAGGTACTGTGTCGTGTGGTGTGTTGTATGGTTCAAAAAAAGGATTTTTACGTGTTTCGTTCTCAATATTTTTCTTTTGCATACTGATGTCTGGGTTTATGCGCAAAAAGTTTGCGCTTGGAATTGAATACAACTGCAAAGATAGCTAATTTATTCTTTTATTATAATATGGTGAACATACATTTAACACAATTAAACCCAAATCTTCAGACTTTCTTCCGCTTGTGTTGTACTTCAAAAAATGCGGATGGAATTTATGCCAACAAAAAGGGATTCCACGACTCTTGCGCTCTCTAGCGTCCGTCGTAGAATCCCCGTTGTCAATAAAAAGTAAAACTACAAACTAGGATTATTTATTCATGCCAAATTATTCTCATTACCAACCGTGGTACGGATCGTAGCCGTTGCTGGAATTGTTGTTCTCTTCGTCTTCATCGTCCCACAGGTTCGTGTCTTGCTTTTTTTCCTTTGCGTCCGCCCAATTGTCTTGCGAACCGGCAAGTATTGTTGTGTTCTGCGTCATTGTTATAATTTCAATGCGCGGCTTTATATATTTTTTCTTGTTCATGGCTTCTGTGTGTTAAAGCCCTCTCGCCACATTCCGCATGGAATGAGTCTGCAGCCAGTGTTCTTGTGGCGAGAGGACAAAGTAAAAACAATTAAGAATTCTTTATTTTCTTCCCGTTCAGAAGATATATTCCATGCGGTAGTGTTATGCTTTGCATTTCGCCAGCCTTTAGTTGCATGTTGCATACCGTGAGACCGTTCAGAGTACGTATTACGACAGATGTGTCGTCGGAGGCGGTTACGGATATCTTTCCGTCGTGGGTTTCAACACAGAAGGGTTGGTTTGTCTGTTTGCTTTCCAATTCTCTAATTCCGTCGGTCTCTGTGCCCGGTTCGGTGGATATGTTTATGAAGCGCAGTGCATTCATGTTGCCGTTGCATGTGTAGTAAGAGCGGAACGGCAGTACGAATACTTGGGCGTAGCGCTCGTCGAGGTTCAGCGACGAGACGAACATGTCTTTGTTGAAGTAGAAAATGCCTTCGTTCTTGTCTATCGCCATTCCGCAGTACGAGCCACAGTGCTCAAGCGTTGCACTTTCTTCACCAACTGTGGCCGTTACGTTTTCGCCTTTCATCAGCGGTTCTGCTGCGGTAACCGGAGTCCTTACTATTGTAGAACCTTTCTGCCGTAACGTGAACAGTGTCTTTCCGTCGGTTCCGGCTTCTTGTATATTGTCTATGCCAACAAGATAAGGAGTATTGGAGCGGGTAAGTTGTTCGCCGGTGAATGGAGAGAAATGACCGTCCATCTGATAGTCGTGACTGTTGCACATTTGCTTGTTGTCCAAAGCGTTGTCGGTATTCATCGTATAGAAAGTGAACGACGTATTGTCTTCGTTGTTTTCATACTGTCCGCTTTCCGAATCCACTGCAACAGTGAACGGAACGATGAGCGATACCCATTTGCTTGTATTGTGCGACAATGTGACTTTGCGCGTGTATTTTACTTCGTTTGCGGCATTCATCCTTATGTCGTAGGGTGCGAAGAACGGTTGCTGGTCTGTTAGTACAATATCGTTGTCTGCAACGAAGTCATCACCCGTTAGCGAAAGCGTGGCCAAATTTTGGGACGTGTAAGTAACGCCCTGCGGCAGATATATAATGGCATTTGTCCCGATTGCAGACTGAAGGTCTTCCATCCTGCCCATTTCTCCGCCTTCCTTGTCGTAGAGCACGGTTTTCAGTTCGCTTGCGTCTACATACAATATATGTTTGCTGTCGATTGGTGCACCGCTGACTTTGGAGCTGATGTCGGAAGCTATCTTGTCTGTCAGTTGCTTTATGTAAGCATATCCTGTCTTTGCGTCAACATCGTCGCCCGCCGTTGTTCTCAATGAAACCTTAGCGCCGACATAAGCGTTGTTGTCGTAGCCAGATGTGGTTACGGCGCCGTTGTAAACGGTTGTATAGGTTATTGTAGGTACATATTCTTCAGTCTTTACTCTTATTCCGCTGCTATAGTAAGCGTAGTAGGCATGGCGCGGTGTCGTTGTAGGTGCAATGTTATAGCGTGTCTCGTCGCATACGACAAGATAACAGGGGCGGTATTCGTCTCCGTTGCTCACCGTAATGTTGTCCCATGTTCCTCCTTGTGCTGAGTAAGTGGCGTTGGAATAGCGTGTTTCTTCATAGAAGAACGATGAACTGCCGACTGTACCCGCTTTGAACTCGTCGGAATTGTTGCTCTTGAAGGCTTTGTTTCCAGCAACGCTAACAGATATTTTCTTTGTGTAGTCGTAGTCGGCAGCTTCAGTGCGATGGCTTTGCAAGTCTTCGTTGATGATGTCGTAATACTCTGACTTTACGAAGTGGTAGCGTGAGTTTTCGCCTGCTGTTCCGTATTCTCCGTATGTTTCGTCGGCTTTTTTGCTGTGGAGTGCTTCGAATACGAACTGAAGGTCGTTTGTTCCGAAATTCTTTGGAACGCTAAAGTCAATTTTCCCGTCCGTGCCCAGTGTGAAGTCGTCGGCAAGATACTGGTTGGTCAAGCGCGTTTCGCCTGAGGGCTGCTTGCAAACCACATCCATCTTGTCTATATACGGATTGAGAGCTTCCAGTTCTAGTGTGAAGTTGACGTATGCTGTTTCGCCTTCGCCCAAACCTTCAATCTGGAACTTTATGGCATCGTTGTTGAAATCCTCTGCCAAAAGTTCGCCTGTAGGTGTCTGGTCATCCACTTTAATTTCTTGCATTACGCTTTCGCCTTTCTTGTCGTATAGTTTTAGCGTGAACGATGATGAAACTTGGGAAGCTACGGTTGCTGTGGCGTATGGTTCGGAGTCGTTGTAGCATCCTTTAGAGTCCTCGTATGACAGGAAGTAAGTGGTACTATTCTTTAGTGTATAAATGTGTGTGCCGTCGGTCGAATAAGTTTCGGCTTCGTCAGCATCGTTTGTTGTGGAAAGTACATAATGGATGAAGAAAAGTCCCTTCTTTTGGGTGTATAGATACGTTGTCTTGCTTCCTGAATTGTTGTAAACCTTTCCGTCAGTTCCGTAAGTCCAGGAAACTTGTGTCGTGGTGAAGTTCAGATTCTCGTCCAAGTAATTGCCGTTTCCGTCAGTTATATATATAATGTCGCCACGTTTGATATTGGTATTTTTATTTGCCCATTTCAGTTTTGTTCCGACGATGCGGTATCCAACGGGAATTGCATTGCCATTTTGGGTTATTGCTTCGGTGGGAGTTTCAAGATAATAGGTGTTGTTTTTCAAACCAACATATTTCAGATCGTTTTTTGTCATTGTGCTTTCAATGCTTTTGTCTCCCACATTGTACGGATCAGCCTTGCCGTCGGTTATTCCTGTATTGTCGTATAGCGTGAAATCAGCCCAAAGGTCTTTCACGTTCTCGTAATTGTATTTGTATGACGTATATTCTTTGTCTGTTGATTTGCTTATACTGCCCATGTCCAGCCGTTGTGTTGCAAAAGGCAAGGTTATACAACTTGTGGCAGAAGTGAATTTGCTTGCATCAGGATTAAGCGCAGCATCGAATTTTGACGTGCATTCGAATGTTATTACAAAAGACTCAATCGTTGCATACGCAAGACCCCTTCTTGTCTGCATTTGTTTGAAATAAAGAATGTTGCCCATGTCTCCCTCTGTAACTGACGTGCGTGCAATGGTATGCGTAGACTTGGAATATTGTGGAATGGAAACAGAAGTTTTTGCCTTTGAAAATTCCGAATCCATTTCACTGAATTTACAACCCATGCCGTCTGAATATGAAAGGACAATCTTGTAGCTTGTGAAACGATAGCCTTTCGGCAACGAAAGAGACATGTGGTTGTAAACGCTAGAGCCGGAAACGATTGTAAGCTTGTTCGTTGCCGTGTCAGCCTTTATGTTGTTTGCATGTGTTGCCATCAGTCCGTTGTCTGTTATAGTGCTTTCGTCAGAGCAAAACAGTGTCATTGGCAGCTGATTGTGTATCCATGCACCGCCATATCCGTTTAGATGTTGTTCGGAACTGTAGCTTTTTGCAGAAACCACATTGCCGGTAGTGGGGCTTATGCTTACGGTTTGTGCCAAGATTGGAATGTTGGCGGCTATGGCCAACGCCAACAATATAAGTTTCTTACAGTGTTTTTTGAAATTTTTCATAAGCAAAAATTTAATTTTTGTATTGTTTCATTGAGTTGTTCTGTTCCGTTATTGATATTTGGGGCATTGTCTGTCTTCATGACATTTTTGTTGATTGTGCAGTCAGACAATAATTCAGTCGTTTTTTAGAGGTTTCTTGAATTTTGCAACTATGTTAATATAATAATGTGATGAGTGTAATTCATGTATATTTCCTTGCTTGAAAATCCCGACCTGTTCTTTTGATAGTCCTTTCATCCGTTGTTACAACATCTTCAATCCATTAACTCTTTTCTCGTCTAATTTTCGTATTTCGGCAAAAATGCCAACCAACAATTAACATACTTTCATTTACGTTGTCGTCTTCTTTCATTCGTCCTTTTCGTTTTTGCCTCAGTTGACCTTATTATATTGCTATAAGTAGGCCGAAAGGCAACTATCTACAGAACAGGTCGGGTAGTCTAGTCGTTATATGTGGCGTTGCTCCTAGCGGCTTTGTCCGTTTAACAGAAACCGTTATCGGAACACTCTGTTTCGTTTTAGCTTTACGTATGCAAATTTATCTTATTTCTATAAATATGAAGAAGGAAAAACAGTTGTTTATGTAACAGAAACGATATTACATTTGTAACATTGTAACATTTTTGCGTAGCGACATTATGACATACACTTTGTCGCATTATAACATTTTCTTGTTATTGGCCAATCAGAGTGTCCTTTCTTGCGCAGCCAATAAAATTGTGTCATAATTTTTTATGAAACATACTGAAAAACAACTATGTGCACTTATGAACGTGTTCGGACGTTAATGTGATATTTTAAGAAAATGCTACATTGTGACAAAACGCACAAACTTAGGAATAAACGTGCGAAACGTGTTAAGTAATTTTAAAGCATATTTATAAGCCCCTGAATTTTTTACTACCTAATGAAGATTTTATAAATTTGCACACGGCAATAATTATCCTTTTGGGACTGCTCTTAATTCCGCATAACCGTTTAATGCAGAGATTGATTCTGAAACTTAATAAAATACTGGCATTACATGAAAACATTTACCAACACATTGACAGTTATCTTACTTTCTGCAGTAACTTTTTTCTCTGTCTTGTCTTGCGAAAAAGGTAAAAACGAAATGGCAAATGAGAAAGGTTCGAAGGCTACATATGAATATATACAGAAAATCAGTATGCTTCAGCCTAAGAAAGCGCTAGGAATGCTTGACAGTGCAGAGAAAAAGCATTCCATGACCAATATCGACATAAACTTGTTGCGTGCCATTGTCTATAACAACTCAACTCAAGAATATTTCAAAGCTTCTCAATATGCCGAAAAAGCCTTGCTTGACCCGCATATTGATCAATTCCCAAAGAAGAAGGAGAAACTTCTGTATTTGTTGTCTTCGCTTTATTATGAATGCGGGGAATACTCAAAATGTCTTAATGTCGCCGACGAAGGAGTTGTTATGGCAAGCAAACAAAACAACCGTCATATGTCTGCTCTGTTTCTTATGACCATTGCGCAGTGTCATAGTGATGTCGGAAACACAGGACATGCCTTGAATGCATATAACCGATGCTTGCATATATTGCATCAAGGGGAAAAAACTGAAAAGAACTGGAATATATGGAATGATATCGTACTGACATATGCCATGAAAGTAAACCTTCTTGTGGATCTAAGCGAATATAAAACTGCTATTGATATACGTAAAGACTATGAGAATGCGTTAAGGGAAATGAAAAGATACCCCGCAGACATTGACGGAGGAAATGACATTGCCGAAGCAAGTTTTTATTCTCTCTATTCTGTGGCTTATGAGAAAAGCGGCAATCACAATGAAGCCCGCGATATGTTCGACAAGCTTTCGCAAACGCGCAACGCTTCAACAACACAAGGAGCTTCGCATGTCGTGCCGTATCTTCTTTTGACGGGCAATTATAAAGAGGCTCTGAAAAGAACGGAGGAGGAGGAGAAAGCTTTCATGAGAAGCAACAGGGATACCGTAAATTTCTATTTCTCGCATGTCCTGCTTATGAACAAAACGCGTGCGCTACAGGCTACAGGCAATTACAAAGAAGCTATTTTTACGGCTATGCGTGCGTACGCATTGGCAGATTCGCTCACACAACGTGTAAAATCACAAAATGCAACATGGATTTCTGAGAAGCTCGGCAAGAAAATGATGAGTTTGTATATCGACAAGAAAGAACAGGAACTGCAAACAAACAAATGGGTGATTATTTGTCTTACTCTTGCAGTGGTAGCCTGCATTTCGCTTATTGTTAGAATACGCTACGACAATAAAATAATACGTAAGAAAAATGCAGCCGCAACGCGCCTTGTCGATGAACTTACGGAGTACAAGGAGAAACTCTTTATGGTTATTGAACGCAAGGGGGAAACGCCGCCAGTTGATGTGCCGCGCGAGAATGACGAAAATCCGCACGACAGAATTGTTTTCGGTAACATTGAGAATGTTATATACAAAAACAAAATGTTTCTTCAGCCCAAACTCACAAGGCAACAAGTTGCCGACCGTGTAGGCATAAGTCTGGGGCGTTTCAATACTCTTTTCGCGCGATATTCTACGATGTCGTTTATTAACTATATAAACAACCTGCGTATTGAATATGCCGCAAAAATGCTTAAGGAGAAGAAGAATTATTCTATAGAGGCAATAGCCCATGAATCAGGTTTGCCCGTAAGGCAGACTTTTTACCGTCTGTTTACAAAGCGTTATGGGATAACTCCGGCAGAATACAGAAACAGTATAGACGGTGGAAAATAGATCCTAAGCCGATTATAGCAACCGTTCCAATTGAGGAACGGTAATCCTTTCACGTTTCGTCAAGATTAGTCCCTCTGCTTGCATGCATTTAAGTTCACGGGATACGTTTAGGCGACTCTCACTTATTTCATGGCCCAATCTTACCATGTCTATGTTTATTTCCTTATATCCGGCAGGCCTTAGGCAGTGGTCTGCTATAAAAACCGCTATCTTCTTTCTTATCCCGTCAGGCTTATGTCGCCAAGGAAAATGTTGCATGCGTTGTGTCTGCGTGCAAAGAATATTGAGGAAATTGAGTCGGAATACTTCAGAATTGGTTGTCAGACGGGTTACTTCATTCTTTGATATAGTGAGCAACTGGCAATCCGATGCTGCCGTAAAGCATGAAGAGTAGCGCTGAGTCAATCCGAAAAGTCTTTCTGGCTGCAACACGCAAGGGACGAAAAGTCTTTCTCTTACGCTGAACCCACGGTCATCAGAAAATGTCTTGGCTTCAACATTGCCGTTAAGGACGAAAACCAAGCCTTCAACGCATTCTCCTTCAGAGGCTATGCACTCGCCTTCCTTTGATTTTGAGAAGCCAAGCCGCACATGGGCTATCACTTCGTCGAATTCTGACGAACTCATGCCCTGGAAAAGTGGAAGACGTGAAAGAAGACTGTAAGGGTTCATTGCTTGTCGAGAATATATTTCCCTTTCATTGATGGCGAGAACCAAACCGCATTACGGCCTTTGGCATCGGAATAGATAAAATACGCCATTAACTCAGGATGCTTTTCAAGCACCTTCTTTGCTCCGTCAAGCCCTAGAACCATGAAAGATGTGGCATAGGCGTCTGCTATTGCGCATCGGTCTGCAAGAACTGTTGCGGAAAGGATATTGTGCTGAACCGGCCTTCCTGTCTTCGGATCTATTGTGTGGGCGTATTTCTTGCCGTTCTTATAGTAGAAATTACGGTAATTGCCGCTTGTGGCCATAGACTTGTCTGTGACGTTGAGTATTGTCTGCATTTCTCCCTTAACGCTTAAGGTGTCGTCTGTAGGTTTGGTAACGCCTATTTTCCACGGCATACGCTGGTCGTTTACTCCGCATGTTACTATCTCGCCCCCAATTTCTACCATATAATTCTTTATTCCTTTGTCTGACAAGAACTTGGCAACTGCATCACAACCGTAGCCCTTTGCTATTGCCGAACAGTCAAGCATAATGTTGGAAATTTGCTTAATGATCTTTTCGCCAGAAAGCCTTACTTTGTGGAAACCGACAATGGTGCGCAGGCTGTCCAGTTGCTTGTCGTTTGGCATTTTGCCGCTTTTGAATCCAAATCCCCAAGCATTTACCATTGGGGCTACAGTTATGTCGAATGCACCGTCAGTTTCTTTTGATACCTGTTGCGAAAGATTGAAAACCTCTCTGAACATGCTGTCGGTCTGTTCACTTCTGTTGCTGTTTATCTTTGATATCACAGACTGTGGGTTGAATGTGGACAACGAATTGTCTACCTTTTTCAGTTCCGCCTCTATTTCTTCCTGCAAGTCTTGATCGCTTTGGTATGAGATGTTGTATATTGTTCCGAACACAAAGCCTGAATTCTTTTGGAAAGGTATGCTGCTTTGACGCGATACAACAAGAGCCGTGGCGATTACAATGGCTGACAACAATGCAAGTTGTATGTATTTTCTTTTTTTCTTCATAATATTTGGTTAGGTTGATGTGCTAATGTTCATATATTATATAAGGTATAACAGAATTTTTCTGCGTTTCATATGTCAAATGAAACGTTGAAGAGTGCTCCGAATCCCGTTGTTCCTGTTTTTCCGTAGCCGGGAACATACCACGATTTTCCAAGTTCTCCTTCGTTTGCTGCTAAACGTTGTTTGTATCTTACATACCATCCAAGATGAAATGGACCTACAATTTTTACATCTACGCCAATACCGGCTTCAAGCCAGTGGTAATTGCATTTCATGTCTGTTGCTTCATATTCTGTTGTTCCACCCCATGTTGGGTCTTCAACGCCAGGAGAAGAAAGATCATACTTGTAGGAAGTGAATCCATAGCGTGCTCCCGCATAGAGACGGTAAATATCGTGTTTGTTCTTCAAAACATTGAAGTCTGCCCCTATTCGAAAAAATGGTGCTTTAGTCTTATACGACAATTTTGTAGTTTCTTCTGTATGGTCTGCAATGCCGTAGCCAATCTCGACAACAGGAAAATATTTGTCTCGTAGGTTAAAGTGCAGTGCGGCTTCATACTGACCGTAGTCGCCCACCGCTTTCATTACCGGGCCTACAACGTCAACGGAAACTGCAAAACCCCGAAACAATGCAACAGAGTCCTTTACTGCGCTTTTTCCTTTCGTGTCACGGCGTTGTGCCATCGTTGTTGTCGCGGACGAAAGCATTACAAGGATGACAATAATGCGTGTCAGACGATATGTAAGTTTATCAATGACGTGGTGTGAAGTATATGTAGAAATGTTTCTTTGTCGTATCATAGTCTACAGTATTAGTATTTATTACCACCGAATCAATGGCATTGTGGGTTGAGCTTACATTCGTCAGAGTGTGAAAGAAAGACGGAGCGCAGTCAGTTGATTCAAAATGCATGTGGTCTTCCTTGCTTACACTGATGGTGTCCAGGCTTGAATGTCCAAGTGTATCAGCCAGCTCCACGAAAAAGACATCGGTAGAGTGGGCATTGCTTATAGGCAAGGAAAATTGCGTAACGTCCACGTCTTTGTTTATTATAACCGTATCGCTGCCGTCTGTGCGGTTTGTGGATACGGTCATATAAAGTTTCATCGTGTCTACCTTATGCTCTGCAGTCTGAAGACAGTAGTTCGTATAAACACGGTTGTTGAGCGGGCAGTCAATACTGGTACATGCAGCCGTGGCCATGACTGCGGGAAGCAGGAATAGGTGTGATAACTTTTTTTCTTTTAATGTCATATTTCCTGCTCTACTTGATAATCGTTTCTTGTCGAAGAGCTTCTGCTTATAAGATCTCCAAGGAAGCCGGCCAGAAATAGTTGTGTTCCGATCAGCATCATCGTAAGTGAGATGTAAAAATAGGGAGATGACGTTATAAGTCTTTGAGGTATTCCGCTGGCTAGACAGTAAAGCTTGTCAACGCCAAGGAAAAATGCTGAAAGGAAACCTATCAAAAACATCACCGTGCCGAGAAACCCGAACACATGCATTGGCTTGCGCCCGAAGCTGCTAAGAAACCATAGCGTAATCAAGTCAAGGTATCCGTTGAAGAACCTGTTCCATCCCATAAACTTTGACTTTCCGAATTTTCTCGCCTGATGATGTACAGGCTTCTCGCCAATCTTGTCGAACCCCGCATTCTTGGCAAGGTAAGGAATGTAGCGGTGCATTTCTCCATAAACTTCAATGTTTTTGACTACATCTTTGCGGTAAGCTTTCAAGCCGCAGTTGAAATCGTGCAGGTTGTGTATTCCGCTTACTTTGCGTGCAGTGGCATTGAAGAGTTTTGTAGGTATGGTTTTGGAAAGAGGATCGCCTTGTTTTCTGTTTTGCTTGTAGCCAGAAACCAAATCGTAGCCGTCTTCAGTTATCATGCGGTAGAGTTCCGGTATCTCGTCAGGCGAATCCTGCAGGTCTGCGTCCATGGTAATTACCACGTCTCCCTGTGCTTTCTTGAAACCACAGTAAAGCGCAGGGCTCTTTCCATAGTTGCGACGGAACTTTATCCCTTTCACTTGTTGGTGGCTGCTTGACAACTGCTGAATAACATTCCATGACTTGTCGGTTGAACCGTCGTTTACAAATATTACTTCATAAGAAAATCCCTTGCTTTTCATCACACGCTCTATCCAAGCGTAAAGTTCGGGCAACGATTCTTCTTCGTTGTATAGCGGAATTACTACTGAAATATCCATATTGCGTATTTCTTGAAATCAGTGTACCGGATTTGCATCCTTAGGAGAGGGGGCTTTTGGCAAACTGAGTGTGTTTTTAAAATTATCTTTTTGTTCCTTTTCGTTTCAATTTCATTGTGTCATCTGGCACGTCTTGTTAGAGCACCCGCAGGAATGCTGATGATTATAGCTAAAATGACGTTTATCGTGAGAAACTGGAAAGCAATTTCTATCGGTCTCATACTTGACATTGAAGTCTGAAGAATATCAATCATTTCTTTAGCATCCATACCGTATACATTTTTTACAACGGAAACGTATTCCGGCGTGGAAAGCATCGTGACATATTGATTCATCAAATAACCATTGTCTATGAACTGGAAATACACGTATTGAGCTACGGCCAGCAAAAGGGCAGCGTAGAAATATGTGAGAATGGAATATACAGTTGCTCTACCAAACGTTATGAAACCGCCAAGAATGCGGTTGCGGAAATTGCGTAATCTGAAAAATCCTACGAAAACTGAACCCAATGCCAATGCGAATGCGGCGAAACCGAGTGCCGGAGAACTGAACTCGCCTATGAAACAGGCAAAACTTGCAATCCATAAGCCGCCCATTATTGCCCCGTCTATGCGGGCAAACGCTGTGTATTGGCGGAACTCGTCACCGTTAGAATTGTTTCTCATTTATTCGTTTAAACTTTTTGTGGTTGCAAAAGTACACATTTTATATAAGATAATGTGTGCGGGTATTATTTTTTTTGATTTTCCCAATAAAAACTTTGGCGGGAAAATAAAAAACGTTACCTTTGCATCCGCAAAAGTCGAAGCATTTTTGTGAAGTAGCAAGACGGGTAAGTCTTATACGGTCAGCTCCCTTCGAATCCTCCAGGACGGGAACGTAGCAAAGGTAGTTGGTTGTAGCGGCGCGATATAAGTAGCTTACCCACCCGCCTCTTTAGCTCAGTTGGCCAGAGCACGTGATTTGTAATCTCGGGGTCGTTGGTTCGAATCCGACAAGAGGCTCTAAAGAAAAAATGGAGAGAGATAGATTCGTTGGAATTCGTCTCTCTCTTTTTTGTTTCACTATGTTACAACATAATGTAAACCCGGTTAAACAATGAAATCAGACATTGAAATAGCACGCAGTATTGAACTGGAGAGAATTGAGAAAATTGCGGAAAAATACGGAATCCCCGCAGATTCATTGGAACATTATGGTAAATTTGTTGCCAAAGTGCCGTCAAAACTTATTGACGAAGCGAAAGTGGCGAAAAGTAACCTGATACTTGTAACGGCAATAACCCCTACAAAGGCAGGAATTGGAAAGACGACGGTTTCTGTCGGTCTTGCGCTTGGGCTTAACCGTATAGGGAAAAAAGCCATTTGCGCTTTGCGCGAACCGTCTCTCGGCCCTTGTTTCGGAGTAAAGGGCGGTGCTGCAGGAGGAGGATACGCCCAAGTGCTGCCAATGGACAAAATTAACCTGCATTTTACAGGAGACTTCCATGCGATAACTTCTGCCCATAACATGATTACGGCCTTGCTCGACAATTATATTCACCAGAACCGTGACAAGGGATTTATGCTGAAGGAGATTTTGTGGAATCGAGTTCTTGACGTAAACGACCGTGGCTTGCGTGACGTTGCAACAGGTTTGGGCGGAAAGGCTAACGGAATAGTCAGGGAAACAGGCTTCGATATAACTCCAGCGTCGGAGATAATGGCTATTTTGTGTTTGGCAAAAGATGAGGTTGACCTTCGGCGCCGTATAGAGAATATTACTCTTGGTTACAAAATAGACGATCAGCCATTTAAAGTAAAGGATCTTGGTGTGGCTGGAGCTATAACGGTGTTGCTTAGAGACGCAATCTCTCCGAATTTGGTGCAGACAACAGAGCATACTGCGGCATTTGTGCACGGAGGACCGTTTGCAAACATTGCACACGGCTGTAATTCCGTTTTTGCCACAAAAATGGCAATGACTTTTTCCGACTATGCTATAACGGAAGCAGGCTTCGGCGCAGATTTGGGTGCTGAGAAATTCTATGATATCAAGTGCCGTGTATCGGGAATACAACCAAAGCTTACGGTAATTGTAGCTACGGCTCAAGGACTTAAAATGCACGGTGGGGTGGAACTGGCAAAGATTAAGGAGGTGAACAACGTTGGACTTATCAAAGGTCTTGACAATCTTGACAAGCATATAGAGAACTTGCAGTCGTTTGGGCAGACCGTTGTCGTTGCTTTCAACCGTTATGCAAATGATGCAGACGAAGAAATAGACATAGTAAGGCAGCATTGCAAGGGAATCGGCGTAGGCTTTGCCCTCAACAATGCATTCATTGAAGGCGGCAAAGGTGCTGAAGAGTTGGCTCAGCTCGTTGTAAAGACAATAGAAGAAAATCCGTCAAAACCCCTTCAGCTTGCTTATGCGGATGATGACAGCGTGGAGGAAAAGATTTGCAAGATAGCAAAAAACATATACGGCGCTGCGGAAATAACATATACTACGGTGGCAAAAAGAAAACTTAAGGCTATTGTTGACCATGGCTTCGGCGGTTTCCCTGTCTGCATAGCCAAGACGCAATTCTCTTTCTCGGCAAATGCCAAGGCTTATGGCGTGGCAAAGGATTTTGAGTTCATTATTCGCGATGTTGTTGTAAACAGCGGTGCAGAGATGATAGTTGTGATAGCGGGCGACATAATGCGCATGCCGGGACTTCCCAAAGATCCGCAGGCAAATCATATAGATGTCGTTGACGGTGAAATAGTGGGACTTTCGTAGAAAACGAGGGGCTTTGCAGGCAAAGGGCAAGGCAATACGGGTTTACGTCCGGAGCGGTAAGTGCAGTTTAATGTTTGAACCGTTTCGGACGTAACTGCGTTGTGATTTTGTTGAAGCTTGCTTGAAAACAAAAATAGGCCTGAAACAAAAAAATGCTTGCAGGCCTACAATGAAAGGAGGAGTGGTACCACCAGGAATCGAACCGGGGACACAAGGATTTTCAGTCCTTTGCTCTACCAACTGAGCTATGGCACCAACTATTTTCGTTATTGCAAATTCTTATTTGCGGATGCAAAGGTACTTGTTTATTTTCAATCTGACAAGAAATCCCCTTCTTTTTTCAATGTTTTTTATAAAGTCATTTCATTTTTGGCTTGCTCTTGCACTTTTTTACAGTGAAAGCAGAATCCTTTTTATTACTGTTTTGTGTCATAATGTAGTTTCATAATTTCATTATGCAATATTGTTGTTGAATGCTGGCTTGACATACTTCGGCGTATTTACCTCACTTCTTGGTTCTGTTTATCCAAGAAACGGCAGACAATGTATGTGTATTTAACATTGTCCGCCGTTTTCTACGGGTTGATAGCTAACATAATATTCTCCCTATTGTAGGAAGATGCATGATGAAGTCTTTAGTCTATTGTGCCGACACGAAAAGGAATTGTCCTGTGATATCATTGAAATAGATATCATATGTGCCTGCTTTGATATTTAGGTTTGAAGAACCTGTTTCTTCTGGGTAAACCATTCCTGCAAGTGTTGCCGCTGTGCCGCCCCAGCTTATGTCCCATGCTTTGTTGGCACGGAACTTCATTTCTGTGTCAGAAGAGAAAGTATGGCGTGCGAACCAGTTGTGTGGCGCAGTCTGTTCCATTGCAACGTCGGCTCCCCAAGAGTTGAATCCGCCGATGAGGCCGATGGTAGAATACGAAGCCGGCTCTTGGTTGTCAAGCTTTGTCCATGTATATTCTTTTGTAGACATATCCACAGACAATGTGTAGAATGCTCCCTTTTCAGGACAAACAAAGGCTTGCGCGCCACTGTTTATGAGTGAACCGCTTGCGCTCTTGTCGCCATCGGTTGCCGTTCCCCATGCTTTGTCCCAGTTGCCGATATCGTCTTTTGCCCAAATCTTCAAGTTGGCATCTCCTGTCCACTGTGTTGTGATTGAAGCCTTGGAACCACCTTCGCAGAAGAAGGCGAGTTTTGATGCAGCTTCGGCGTTCCAGCCGTACACGCCGCCTACCATATAGTAAGAGTCAGCTTTGGTTATGGAATATGAGTATTCAAGCATGTCGAGAGTTATCACATACGTTCCCGCTTCGGAAATCTTTCCAGCCTGCGGATCATTTGTTACGAGAGTTCCCGTAGCGTCGGTAGAACCGTCTACTTCTGTGCCAAGCACGCCGTCAGCCCAAAAATTCTGTGCGTCTACGTTTTCCTGCGGTATAATCTTCCAATACTGGTTGTCTGATGTCGTTGTAATTGTAAGAGTAAATACCGGATCTTCATAAACGTCTTTGTCTGAGTGTGAAAACTTTGCCAAAGCATTGAAATCGCCCCATGTGGTCATGTCTCCGGCAAGATAGTATCCCTTGGATATGTGTGGCGCTTTTGGTGTTACAGTGAACTGGAATTCGCCTGCATCCACAAAGAGAGCCTGTCCGTTTGACATTACGTCAGCATATGCATGGGCGTTGAATACCCTTGCAGAAGGACGGCGGCCGTAAGCTGAAAGAACAGCTGTTTGAAGAGCAGTACTGTCTACTGTTCCAACAGTTGTAGCTTCGATGCTTTGTGCCACAACGGAGGATGCGGCTGCTTCGTCGGCCGGAGTTATCACAATGTGCGTGTTTTCCAAAGTCGTGTTCTCGGGGAGTGCGGCCTGTGACAGGTGGAATACTGTTACGTCAGTGCCTGGATTTGCCAGGTTTATGGCATCGGCGGCTGTAGCCTTGAACCCTGGTATGGTTATGGCACTTTCCTGATCATTGTGCTGTGGCTGCGACCAATCGTCATAGTCGCCGTTGCAACTGGCAAGAGCAACGCCTGCAAATGCCGCCAAAGTGTATAATAATGACTTTTTCATTTTGCCTATGTTTTTTATTCAGACAACTTTCCGCTGTCGGCACTTTCAGGGCTTTCTGCCTTGAAAGTGCCCGTGCAGCGTTTTTGTTAGCCTGTCAAATTTGAATTTGTGAACTTTAATTTATTTCACCTCTCCGGTGTTCATATCCATGTTGAGGTACAATTTCTGTCCGGCAGAGCATGCTACAGAATAGTCTGCACCGAAGTTGGTTGCCCAGTTGTCTGTCGGATTGCCGAAGAACAGTTTGCCGTTAAGTATAGTGAACTCTGTTCTATACCAGTCAACATCCGGAACTTTCACGCTTACGCGGAGTTCTCCGCTTGCAGTGAATGCTGGTGATACCCATTCTCCGCTCGCATCGGAAGGAGCAGAGAGTTTCCAGTTGTCGTCGAAGCTCCATGTGCCGCCGTTGGCAGCGCCGAAGATATAAATTTCGGCAGGATAAACGGTCAGGTCGTAGTTGATGCTCTTTCCGTCAGGGGTAATTTCGCCAGTGAAGAAGAGTGTATACCAACCGCCGTTGCCTACCTTTATATTGTTGAAGTCTTCAGTGTTGCAGGATATGTCGGCATTTGCCTTGTCCGTTACGCTGCGCAGATTCGTGTAGTCGCGGTAAATGCCTTCTGTTTCGCTCCATTTGAACTGTCCGCCAGCAGGAACATAAACAACAGTAAAGTAGTTGCCTTTCAGTCCGGCAGCCTGCGGCACTTCTTTCCAACTGTTCCAGGCATTCTGTATAGAGGAACCTATCACGAAAAGATTTGCCGGAAGTTCTGCATCAGGAGCTTGGTAAGATGCGCGGACGGAGTTGAGGGTTATCACATTGGAGTATGTTTGTCCAAGACTGTCGTTCATTGTTCCGTCGAGCACAGCGCGCAGCTTAATGTAAACAGGCATCGTTTCAGGGACGTCCTTTCCCGGATTGGCTGTTTGATAAAGGTTTACGAGCGCATTGTTTACTTCTGCTGCGCTGACTTTCATCTTTGCCGTTGTGAATGAAGTGGAGAGCTCTTCATAAGGAGCTTCGTTCTGTGCATCTTTGAATTTCGGGTCGATAGCCACTTGCACGAAGTAGCGCACGACATAGGGGATACCTTCGCCGTAGTTAGGCTGCGAGCAAGTCAGTTCAACCGATTCTGAGTTTGCCAGGTCGTACGTGTTGTTTGCAGCATACGCCGGAGTGTTTAGCACGAAGCCTTCGCCGACATGGCTCAAGTCCAGAGTTGGATTGCTGTCAGTGTCTTTCTCGCACGAAGCGAACAGCAACGGCAGCACCAGCAATGGGAGCATCATAATTCTATATAAATGTTTCATGATACAAATACTTTTTGTTTATTGGTTTAGTGCGTGTACTTGATTGTTTTCCACGTTTGTTGAGAAAAAGGTTATTCAACCTGTCGCATTTTAGTAACCTGGACTCTGTGTCAAGTTAGGATTGCCCGAAATCTCATTAGCCGGAATTGGATAAACATTATAGTGAGAATCCACACCAGCTCCGTTGGGTTGTCCGCCCTTGAAACTCCACAGATATTTGCTGCTCGTGTATAATCCGAAACGGACGAGGTCGCTGCGGCGTCTGCCTTCAAGGTAGAACTCGCGGCACCACTCGTCGAGAATATACTGAAGGTCTACAATCTTTGTCACGTTGTTGCGGTTAGCGCGTCTCTGAAGCGTCTGTATGTCGCTCAAGGCAGCATCCTTGTTGCCAAGTCTGTAGTTGGCTTCAGCACGGGTAAGGTATATTTCTGCCAAGCGGAAGAGTGGAATGTCTGTATCGCAGAAGTCCTCGTGGTTTACCTGGCCTCCGTCTGTACGGACGTTAGTCCATTTAACAATAGAGAGACCGTCGAAGAAATTTTTTATCTGTTTGTCTGGCGAAAGTCTGCGTACGCCGCCTGCATATCCGGCGTAGAACATTGCCCTGTCGTCGCCTGCTTTTAGAATAAGGCTCTCAGTACTGCCGCCGAGCTCCTTGTCCATCGCAATTACGTCGCTTTCGGTAGCTACGGTATGAGCTTTTGTGTATGCGTCGTAAGCTTCCTTGCATTTCGCATTGTCTGCATTGTCGATGTCAAGACTTGGGATAAATTTCTGAATGAGGTCTTTGCGTGCAAAGATGCACTGCCAAGGATTTGTCTGATAGTAGTAAGGCATGCCGGAACAACGCGAACCGTTAATCAGCATAGTGCTTCCATAGCTCTTTATCTTCACGCCGTCCTGACGGATAGGAAATATGGTTTCCTTTATTGCCTGCGGATTTTCATCGTTGTCTGCCATGAAAAGCTGAGCATAACCGGAGTATCCGTTTTTGCTCGCAGTTGAGAGAGCATAGACATTGGCGTTGATAATCTTGTTGCAATAGTCTATAGCTTTTTGGTAGTCGTTGACTTTCCCGTCTGTATACACCGCAGAGTTTAGGGCCAAACGTGCATGAAGGGCATAGGCAGCGCCGCGGTCGGCACGCCCGAAGTTTTCCTTGTTGTTGTAAGTGCCCATGTCTTTCAGCAAAGGCTCTATGGCTGTAAGTTCTCCGTCAATCCATTCATACAGGTCTACTCCTGCTTTCTCCACAGGCAGCTCGCCGTTGAATTCAACTTTGAACGGCGCCTTATGAAAGAGGTCGAGGAAGGATGTGTAGTTCAGCGCCCGCAAGAATCGTATTTCTGCTATTACGTCGTCGCCGAGCTTTCCTGACTGTTCGCTAATGAACTGGTTGTAGAGCGTAATGTTGTACGCCATGCGCTGGTATGCCCAGTTAACGCGGGTTGACGAAGAGGTCCAAGCCATGTTTGTAATGGGCGCCATGTCTTCATTGTCCTGCCAAGCCCACAGAATCTCGTCAGAGTTAAGCTCCTGCAAGTTGAATGTTGAGCGGTAGTAACCGCTTTCTCCTTCGTTTCCGCTGATATCTCCGTTTCCGTAAGGGCCTTTCTGCCCGGTAACAACGAGCGTGCTGTATTCTTTTGCAAGAAGTTCCTCTGTTTTATAGGTTGTTGACGACTGCGGGTCAATCGATTTTATGTTCAGCTCATCGGCGCATGATGCAGCTCCGAGTGCAAAAAATGCCATTGCAGCAGTCTTTATTGCTATATGTTTCATAGTTGTAATTTCTGATTTAGTTGTTTCCTTTTTAGACTTCCTTTTCTCTAATCGCCGTTTTGCCGGCAAATGATTTTAGAAATTGAAATTTACGCCAAGCTGGAAACTTACCGGACGTGGATACGTGTCGTTGTCTACACCGTTTGCCACTTCAGGGTCAAGTCCTTTGTATTTCGTTATGATGAACGGGTTCTGTACTGTGAAGTAAACACGACCAGAGAAATAGTCAGTTCCTGCATATTTCAGTAGTGCGGGGAACGTGTATCCGAGCGTAATGTTTGAACACTTCAGGTAGGAAGCGTTGCGAACGAAATAGTCGCTGATGCTGTTCAGATTCGAAGTCAAGCCGGTAAATCCAAGAGCGACGGCTTCAGGAGTAGTATTCACGAATGCTCCGTGGTTGTAAATGCCTGATTCTGAAACGTTGGCCTTGTTTGCCAGGTTGTAATAGTAAACATAGTTTCCGAGTGAAGCGCGCAGCGAGAAACTCAAGTCCCAGTTCTTGTAGAGGAACTTTGAAGTGAGACCCATTATTACGTCGGCTGCCGGGCTCTTGTAATAGTAGCGGTCGTCGTCGTTAATCTGTCCGTCTCCGTTGCGGTCAACGTAAAGGCCTTCTATAGGCTTGCCTGCTTCGTCGTAAACCTGCTGGTAAACGTAGAACGAATTTATCGGATATCCTACTTTGTTGCGCTGTAGCTTTGTGTCGACACCGCGTGCAGCCGATGTTCCGTTAACCCAAACCCAGTCCTGTGCGCCTGCTTTCAGTTCAGTAATCTCGTTCTTGTTCCATCCTACATTGTATGTCAGATCCCAAGTGAAGTCTTTTGTGACCACAGGCTTCACGTCAAACGAAAGTTCCAGACCGTAGTTGCGCAGCGAACCAACGTTCTGCAGCAGTTGGTCGCCGAATGTTGTTCCTGCTGTAGCTGAAACGTTGGCCAAAAGGTCTTTGGTATTGCGGATATATCCGTCTACGCTGAACGTGAATCGGTTGTTAAGAGCGGCAAAGTCAATACCAACGTTCCAGGTTTCAGTTTTTTCCCATGTAAGATTCTCGTTGTATTTGTTCGGACGCATTGTATAATAATATGTGTCGCCGAATGCATACTGGCTATACTGGTCGCCGCGCACGTAAAGCGGAGCATAGTAGAAATCGTCTATGCCGTTCTGCTGGCCTGTTTTACCCCAGTCCAAGCGCAGCTTCAAGTCGTTAAGCCATTTCACATTCTTCAGGAACGGTTCGTTGTTGATTTTCCATGCAACAGCGGCAGAAGGGAAATAGCCCCATTTGTGTCCTTTTGCGAAACGTGAAGAACCGTCGGCGCGGAATGTTGCCGTAAGCAAATAGCGGTCGAGCAGGTTGTAGTTCAGACGTCCGAAGTATGAAACGAGCGAATTGTGCGTAGCCCATTCTGTTTCATTGCGGAACTTCTCGTCCTTTGCTTCTCCTGTTAGCGGATTTGTTCCCTTTCCGTATGTTCCTGTTCCGGTGCGATGGTAGTGGCTTTGCTCTGCGCCAGCCATGATGTCGATGTCGTGAACGCCGAACTTGTGCATGTACTGTGCGTAGGCATTGGCCACAATATTGTATTTATAGTAGTTCTCCACATCGTTCCATCCGTAGTAGTTGTTGCTGTACGACGTGCGCTTGATATCGTCAGTCTGGTTCGTCGCAGTGTATTGTGCACCGATACTGCCATGGATGTGAAGGTCTTCAAAGCCGTGAATCTTGTAGTCCACTTCTGCATTTCCGCTATAGTCGTTAGCGTGTGCGTAGCAATGCTTGTTTCTCAGCATGGCAACGGGGTTCTGCGGCGTTTGGTTGTAAGAAGTCTGTGTCCAGTTCGGATCTCCGAAGTCTGCGTTCTGCAGGCTTTGCCAGTAACCTCCGGCAACGCTGTAAGCGGGGTCGTCTGTGCGGACGGGACGTGTCGGGTCCATAGCAAGCGCCGCACCGATTGCGCCACTGTCTGCATAGCGGTTTTTCTCATACATATACTTTGCAGTAATGTTGAAATTCAGATGGTGGTCAAGGAAAGTCGGGGCGAGATTCACGCTTGCATTGAATCGTCTCATCCAGCTTGTCTTTATGATACCGTTGCTCACGTTGTAGCCTGCGCTCACACGGTAAGGCATGTTCTTCAGTCCTCCCTGCATGCTTATGCTATGGTTCGTTGAGACAGATGTGCGCAGAATCTCGTCTTGCCAGTTAGTGTTGTCGTTGCCCAACAAACCGGTGTCTATGCCGTAGCTCTTTACCAGATTCTTGTATTCTGTAGCGTCAAGTGCGTCGTATTTCTTTCTTATCGTAGAGACAGTGATGTCGCCATTGTATGCAAACGAAGGTTTTTGTCCGGAGCGTCCTTTCTTTGTTGTGATGATTATCACACCGTTGCTGGCTCTGGAGCCGTATATTGCAGTTGCAGATGCACTCTTCAGTACGGTGAACGTTTCGATATCCTGCGGATTTATGTTTGCTAGGATGTTGCTCATACCTGTGGCTGTGTTGTTGTCGATTTCAAGTCCGTCGATAACGTACAGCGGGTCGTTGCTGGCCGAAAGCGATGCACCTCCGCGTATTCTTATCTGTGCACCGGCGCCAGGTGTTCCTCCGTTGGTCTGCACATCAACGCCTGCCACTTTTCCAACAAGCATGTCGGTTGCGCTGTTTGTTATACCTTTGCTCATCTCGTCTGGCTTCATGGCCGTAACCGAACCGGTAAGGTCGTTCTTTTTTGCACGTCCATATCCGATTACGACTACGTCGTCAAGTTTTGTGGCCGCATCTTCCTTTAGAGTTATGTTGACGTTCTTTCCAGCTGAAACTGTTGCCGTCTCGTATCCGATGTAGGAAATTTTGAGTACTGATTTTGCGTCAGCTTTGATGGAGAAGTTTCCGTCAATGTCGGTAATAGTGCCGCCTTGTGTGCCGTCCACCCGGATAGTAGCTCCGATAATAGGCTCGCCGGTAGCATCCTTCACGTGCCCTTTCACGACAATGTCTTGTCCGAAGGCGCTTGCTGTAAGGAACAGACTGCCGCTTATGGCCGCCGTCCTTAGGGCGTTGCTGAATCTAACCTGCTTCATCATGTTACTAAGTATATTGTTATGTTATTAAATAAAAAGATTTTTCAGTTTCCCCACAGTGTCAATTGCTGTGTTGTTTCATGCGTTTCGTAGGTGTATAGAGTGCCTTTCATGATTTACCGCTAATTCGCAGTAGCGGCATTGACATAGGTAATCGTTTGATTTCAATTGCAAATATAGGATTTATTGCATTATGCGTATTTTATTTCGTAATCCATTTTTCACTATTTCAAGTGCAAACGTTTGCAATTTTGACTCTCTTTCTCGCTGTAGAAAAATGCAGCAGTGTTGGGTCTTGCTAGCACTGTTTTCCTTTTACAAACCATGTGGCTTTCTTCCCGTGCAATAGTGGCTTCATTTCATTTGAAACACAGCTTGTTTGCGATATCATTCACGTTTGCATTTAAACGCTTGCAAGCGGTGTTTTGCCGTTCTCCTTTTCCGTTGCGCAACAATGTCGGGAACGTTGAAAAACAAAGGCACGGTCATTTACACGGAAAAGGAAACGGCATTGTCGGATTTTTTTTGTATTTTTGCCAAGTTTCTGTTGCCGGTAGCGAGACAATAGAACTGACATGCAACAGAAATACTGAAAGGATAGAAACAGAAAGCAGAATAAAAATGTTTTACGTTAAGAAGAAAATGGAGATTGCGGGTTGCCACCGCCTCAGTCTGCCCTATGAAAGCAAATGCACCAACCTGCATGGCCACAACTGGGTAGTTACTGTTTACTGCAAGGCGAAGGAACTTAACGCAGAAGGAATGGTGATAGATTTCAAACACATAAAAGACAAGATACACGACTATCTTGATCACGGAAATTTCAACGAACTCTTGCCGTTCAATCCTACGGCAGAGAACATTGCACGCTGGATTTGTGCACAGATACCTCAGTGCTATATGGTTGACGTGGAAGAGAGTTCAAACAATACCGTTACTTATATAGACGATGAATGCGCCGAGGCATCAGACTTCTTTGCCCTTCGTCGCAATGTAAACGGCGGGGAAGAATGTATACGGACTGTGTGATGAAAGTAAACGAACTGTTCTACAGCCTTCAGGGAGAGGGGCGCTTCACCGGCGTTCCTGCCGTTTTCGTGCGCTTCTCAGGATGCAACCTGAAATGTCCGTTCTGCGATACAGACCATTCTTCCTTCAGTGAAATGACGGAAGAACAGATTGTTGAGAGTGTCTGCCGTTTTCCGGCACGCCATGTGGTGCTGACGGGCGGTGAACCGGCAATGCAGATAACACCGTCGCTTGTTGAGAAACTTCACTCTGAGGGCTTCTTCATACAGATAGAAACCAACGGAACGGTGGCTTTGCCAGAGCAATGCAAAATAGACTGGGTTACGTGTTCGCCCAAATACAAGCCTGTTGTCTTGAAGAGTATTGATGAACTGAAAGTTGTGTATGAAGGCAACGACGAGGCGATAGACAAGTATGATGGTGTTGAGGCTCGTGAGTTTAGGCTACAACCATGCGACATTAAAGACGAAAAGCGCAATTCTGCATATTTGAAAGGCGCCATAGAATATTGCTTGAAACATCCAAAATGGCATTTGTCATTGCAGACGCACAAGATAATCAACGTTAGATAGAATTTTACACACGGTTGTTGTGATGATGAAAAGGAGGCGAACCACAATCGGAACGCCTCCTTTTCATATTGTTTATACATAAAGTTGTTTACATCTCCACGATGATGCGGAACACCTTGCCTGGATTGCTGTTCCATTCTTTCATCGCTTCTTCTGCTTCTTCAGGTTTGACGCACTTGGAAATGAATTTCTTTATGTCGTATTTCCCGGATTTCACGCAGTTTATGACGGCGCGGAAGTCTTCGGGAGTGGCATTGCGCGAACCGCGTATGTCAAGTTCCTTCTGGACGAATAGCTTTGTTTGGAATGCTATTTCGCTTTTCGCATAGCCGATGCATACCACGCGGCCGGTAAATCCGACTTCGTTTACTGTCGTAACGTAAGTCATGGGGCTGCCAACGGCCTCAATGACAACGTCAAGTCCGTGTCCTCCTGTTATCTCTTCCACGCGGGCATGCACGTCTTCAGTCTTTGAATTGATTGAGTATGTCGCTCCAACTGTTTTTGCCAGTTCAAGCTTCTCGTCGTCAATGTCGCATGCCACAACCGTAGCACCGCGGCGCGAAGCACGAACCACTGCGCCAAGTCCAACCATTCCGCAACCGATAACCATCACAATGTCGTTGTCAGAAACCTGTCCTCGGGCTACTGCATGGAAACCAACACTCATTGGCTCGATAAGTGCGCACTCTTTAACAGGAATGTCGCCTGTCGGTATAATTTTGCTCCATGGAAGCACGGCATATTCGCACATAACGCCCCAGCGTTGAACGCCAAGTGTCTCGTTGTTCTTGCATGCATTGTATCTTCCGTTGCGGCATGATGAGCAATGGCCGCAGTTAGTGTACGGGTTCAGCGTTACGGTCATTCCCGGAACAAGGGTCTCTGGAACGCCTTCGCCCACTGCTTCAATCACAGCACCTACCTCATGGCCTGGAACGACAGGGAGTTTTACCATTGGATTGAGGCCGCGGTATGTGTTAAGGTCGGAGCCGCAGAAACCAACATACTTGATTTTTACCAACACTTCACCGGCACCAAGTGTCGGTTTCTCTATTTCTGTTACCCTCATCTCGTTGGGGGCGACAATCTGTACTGCTTTCATAATGTTTTATTGATGTTTTCTCTGTTTTTTTTGTTTCGGAGTTTTTTTCTTCTGTCAATGCGGCGTGTTGCTATTCGACAGCAGCTTTATGTTTAACGTTCCTCCATCCGTAGTATGCGCAGAAAGCGAAACAAATGGCAGGAATGACGTATGCAATGTGGTAAGCCACAGGATTGAAATGCATGACATAGGCTGTAAGCTGTGGAAGACAAGCGTTTCCTACGATTGCCATAACAAGAAAAGCCGACCCGCTCTTTGTCTGTTCTCCAAGTCCTTGCAACGCCATTGAGAATTGGGTGGGATAGATTATTGACATGAAGAATGGAACTGCCAGCATGGCCCACAGACCGGTCTTTCCGCCCGCACCGCTAATAACGAGACAAAGCACGATCAGAACGGTGGAGTAGGTGAGCAACATTGACGACGGGTTGAGTTTTGCCATTAGAGCAGTGCCAATCCATCGGCCTACGAGGAACATGAGCATGTAGTAACCGAAGAAAGTTGTTGATTCGTCAACGCTTAAACCAGCGTAGTTGGTGCAATAAACAAGGAACAGACTGTTGATGGCCGTCTGTCCGCCGTTGTAAAAGAACTGCGCTATTACGCCCCATTTCAGGTTCGCCTTCTTCAATACGGAAAAGTCCATCAGCTTTTCTTCACCCTTTGCCGTTTTTGTCTCATCGTCAAGCTTGGGAAATTTCGTAACCAGGAATACGACAGCTATTGCAACAAGCACAATGCCTATAATAAAATAAGGTAGTTGCATGTTTACGGTAGCTTCGTCTACATATCTTTCCCAACCGCCTTCATAGTCGGAAGGCAGTGTAGAACGGGTGTAATCGCTGCTGCCAAGCACAAGCTTGCTGAGGAACATTCCTGCAATGAAAGCTCCAAGCCCGTTGAAAGACTGTGCCAGGTTCAGACGTCTAACGGCCGTCCGCTCGTCGCCAAGAACCGTTACGTATGGGTTTCCTGCCGTTTCAAGAAAGCACATGCCCGTGGCTATGATGAAAAACACGCCGAGATATGCCCAATAGGAACGTATGATGGCTGCCGGGAAAAAGAGAAATGCCCCGGCGGCAGCCGTTGCCAGTCCGAAGATAATACCAGCCTTGTAGCTGAATTTCTTAAGGAACATGGCAATAGGAATGGGAAACAGGAAATATGCCAGCCAATAAGCCGTTTCGGTGAACGATGCTTCAAATGTGTTCAGCTCGCATGTCTTCATTAGCTGCTTTATCATCGTAGGCATGAGATTGCTGCTTATTGCCCACATGAAAAAGAGACAGAAGATGAGCGAAAGCGGTATTGCGTAGTTTTGTTTCTTTGTCATTTGTCGTTTCTTTCTTTGTTCGTTTTGCGGCATAACGTGCCGCTACCGGAAAGTAAATGTGCCGTTTTACTATTCCGACATGTTCTTCAACCGTTTGGGTATGTCCAATGTGCCGAAACCATAGAACTCCTGGGCATTTTGACCAAGGAAAAGTTTTTTCTCCCGGTCGGAAAGCCTGTCGGTTTTGCATACGAAGTCATACGACATCTTGTATGTTATGGCGGTAATGGTGCGCGGATAGTCGGACCCCCACATCAGTTTTTCCACACCGACAAGTCCTATTGCCTCTTTTATAGCTTCAATGGCACTCGGGTAAGGGTAGAACTCGCTGTTGAAAAGCCATGTTATGCCACCGGATTCAATGTAGACGTTCTTGTTGCGCGCCAGCATGATCTGTTCTTTCCATCCCGGTTGTGTTACCATGCCGAAGTGACCGATGGCGATTTTAAGGTCAGGACATTCGGAAATGACTTCCTTTATCTCTTCCATCTGAACTCCTTTTTCAGCAAGGCACAACGACAAAATCATTCCGTTCTGTTCCATGTAACGGAACATCTTCATCATCTCCGGAGAGTTAAGCCGTATGCGTTTAGAGTCAGTTATAAGTCTGTGGCCGGGAATGGATATTCCGCCGAAACCGCAAGAAAGCAATTCCTTTGCCTGTTCAACCGGATTTTGTGTAAAGAAGTCGAACATGCCAAACACGAAGAAACGTTCGGGAAACCTGCGTTTCACGTCAATGAGATAGTTGTTCTGTATGCCGTCGATAAGTTCCTGCACCACGACAGCCGCCGAAACCTGTGCATAGTCCATGTTTGAAATGAACACTTCGGCAGTGTTTTCGCCGTTGATCATAAATGGCGGAAGCATCTGCACCTCTTCGGTAAGGAAGAATGAACGGCCGTTTGCAGTTGTTTTGATGCGCATGCCGTTCCATTCCGTGTCCTGTCGCAGCCAAAGGTGCGAGTGTGCGTCTATTATTGGATAATCCATAAAGTCAAAATTACGTTCGGGATGTGTTCTTTCCGTCTTGCCGAAAAAAGCAATCAGCCTTTGCCCATTATGTGTTGGCCCATCTAACGCGCATCTGGTCGCCGATGATTTTCTGTACGTCCTCAACCAAATTGTAGTCGATAGGCTCGTTTACGTATCCGATGTTCTTCAGAACGTTCGCAGGATTGGCAGAACTGAACAGAGTCGTGGCTATGTTTTCGTTGTTGCTTACGGAATATTGCACTGCAAGCTTCTCAATCGGATAACCTTTCTCCTCGCAGTATGCGGCAGCCTTGGCACAAGCTTCTTTAAGAGAGTCTGGAGCCGGATGCCATGCAGGGGCTCCGCGCTTTGAAAGCAAGCCCATCGAGAAAGGAGATGCATTGACGATGCCAATGCCGTGTTGTTTGAAAAAGTCGAAGTAGTCGTTCAGCAGCTCGTCGTTCAGACAGTAATGGCAGAAACACAATACTGATTCCACAGTTCCTGCAGGCACGTGTTCAATCACCCATTTGAGGTTTTCGGGCTGAAGGTCTGTTATTCCTACATGCTTCACAACTCCTTCTTCGCGCAGCTTGACCAATGCCGGCAACGTTTCGTCTACCACTTGGTGAAGGTCTGCAAACTCAACATCATGAACGTTGATGATGTCGATGTAATCGATGTGAAGGCGTTCCATGCTTTCATAAACGCTCTTTGTTACTCTTTCTGCCGAGTAGTCCCATGTGTTCTTGCCGTCTTCGCCGTAACGTCCCACTTTGGTGGAAAGATAATACTTGTCTCTTGGAATGTCAACAAGGGCTTTTCCCAAAACTGTTTCAGCTTTGTAATAACCGTAGTACGGTGAAACGTCTATGAAGTTTATTCCGTTTTCCACAGCTGTGTGGACAGCTTTTATTCCTTCGGCTTCGCGTATGTCGTGAAATACTCCGCCAAGTGACGAAGCTCCAAATCCAAGGTTAGAAACACGCATGCCTGTTTTTCCGATTTCGTTGTAAATCATAGGTTGTGATGTATTTTATTGTTATTTGATGTCAGTTCGTATTTTGTTTTAAAGGCGACAACCATTATACCTTTATTAAAAGAATGACGGCAGGCATAATGCATTGTAACCAATTCTGCGGTTCTTCTTGAAGTGGTTGTGATGAGTGTCCGTTTGTCTGAATAAGTTTTGTGGTGTGTATAACATGCGTTTGTATGATGAATTTTTATTAAAATATAGCCGATACTGTCGCAGGAGAGATAAAATAACGTATCTTTGCTTTATAAAGAAAAAGAATTTAAATAATATGAAATTATATCCTTTGTTGTTCAAACCGAACCTCCACGTCGTCGTATGGGGAGGTGACCGTCTTTGCCCTTATAAGGGTATTGAAATGAAAGACGAACCGGTTGGAGAAAGTTGGGAAGTAAGTGCCGTACCGACAAGTGTCAGCGTAATCGACAATGGAGAGCTTGCCGGTCAGGATTTGGTTAGCGTGATAAACCGTAGTCCGGCAGAAATACTGGGCGAAACGGTAACCAGAAAATATGACGGCAAACTGCCTTTACTCATAAAATTCATTGACGCTCACAAGGATCTCAGCATTCAGGTACATCCAAACGACGAAATGGCACTTCGTGTTCACGGTAAAAGTGGCAAGTCTGAAATGTGGTATGTCATAGACGCTCGTCCTGGCAGTTATCTCTATGCTGGATTCAAGACAAAGATAACTGAAGACGAATACTGTCGGCGCGTGGCTGACGGGACGATTACCGATGTCTTGGCGCGCCATGAAGTAAAGGCTGGAGATGTGTTCTACCTTCCTGCCGGACGTGTTCACGCTATATGCAGCGGCATACTGTTGGCAGAAGTGCAACAGTCGTCGGACATAACGTATCGCATCTTCGACTACAACCGTCCCGGACTTGACGGCAAGCCACGGCAACTGCACACAGAACTGGCTGCCCAGGCGCTAGATTTCAACGTGGAACAGGAATACCGCACTTTGTATGAAAGTCCTGACAATTGTGCGAACCTCATAATCGATTCTCCGTGCTTTAGCGTAAGAGTGGCAGAGCTGACGGAAAGTTTCCATCGTAACCTTCTGAAATACGACAGCTTTATTGTTTCTGTATGCATAAGCGGTGAATGCAGAATAAAAATCCGTTCAACTGGCGATGAAGTGTTGCTTCGTCAAGGCAACAGCTGTCTTGTTCCTGCCTCCATTGCCGATTACGATGTGATCCCCGTTGGCGGAACTGTGAAATTGCTTGATGCGTTTATTGACAACAAAGACCGTAGTATAGGTCATCGCATAACGCGATTTTTGCATCTTACCAGCAAGTAGCAAAAACAGCAGAGCGTGATTTCACCTTATTATATATATATGGAATAAAGAAGCAATCTAACATTTTTCATTACAAGATTGTGAAAACAAAAAAATAGCAAGGGGGATTATTTGTTTGCAATAGGGGTATAAAAGTTCAAATTATCATTAAAATGAGTAGGTTGCCACTTGTTGTTGGAAAGAAAACACTAACTTTGCATATATTGAAAAATACAAAAACATTTCAAAACAACTATGGTAAGTAACAATATTCCACAAGTCAAGCTTGGCATCGTAGCCGTAAGCCGCGATTGCTTTCCCATTGCACTGTCGACACAGCGCCGTGAAAATATCGTAAGCCAGTATAAAGGCGAAATTTTCAACTGCAAAACAACTGTTGAGAACGAGCAAGATATGCTAAAGGCAATGTCGGAAGTCAAGGAGGCAGGGTGTAATGCTCTTGTCGTATTTCTTGGCAATTTCGGACCAGAAACTCCTGAAACTCTTATAGCAAAGGAATTTGACGGACCGGTCATGTTTGTAGCTGCAGCAGAGGGCGACGGCGATATGATTAACGGTCGTGGCGATGCATATTGCGGTATGCTTAACTGCTCTTATAACCTTGGTATGCGCCATCTTAAAGGCTATATTCCAGAATATCCCGTAGGAACAGCAGAGGATGTAGCAAAGATGATATCGGATTTCGTACCGGTAGCACGCACGATTATCGGTCTGAAAGGATTGAAAATCATAACATTCGGACCTCGTCCACAGGACTTCTTCGCATGCAACGCCCCTATCAAGGGACTTTATGAACTGGGTGTTGAGATAGAAGAGAACTCTGAACTTGACCTGCTCGTGGCTTACAAGGCACATGAGAACGACCCTCGTATAGAAGGTGTCTGCAAGGAAATGGCCGAAGAAATGGGCGAAGGAAAATACTATCCAGACTTGAGCCGTCGTATGGCACAGTTTGAACTTACTCTGCTTGACTGGGCAGAGCAGCACAAGGGTTCGCGCAAGTATGTTGCTTTTGCTGACAAGTGCTGGCCCGCTTTCCCAAGTCAGTTCGGTTTCGAGCCTTGTTATGTAAATAGCCGCTTGGTTAGCCGCGGTATTCCTGTGGCTTGCGAGGTAGACATATATGGAGCGTTGTCAGAATACATCGGAATGTGTGCTTCCGACGACACTGTTACATTGCTTGACATCAACAACAGTGTTCCAAAGTATATATACGACGAAGACATCGTAAAGAAATACGATTACAAACTAACTGATACGTTCATGGGATTCCATTGCGGAAATACTCCGCAGTGCAAGATGTGCGAGGCACGAGCTATCAAGTATCAGCTGATACAGAACAGACTGCTTGAGAATGGCGGTACACCAGACTTTACACGCGGTACTCTTGAGGGCGACATAGCTCCAAGTGAAATCACATTCTATCGTTTGCAGTGTGATTCAGAGGGAAATCTTCGTTCTTACATCGCCGAAGGAGAGGTGCTTGACGTTCCGACACGTTCGTTTGGCGGCATAGGAATTTTCGCTATCCCTGAAATGGGACGTTTCTATCGCCATGTTCTTATCCAAAAGGGCTTTCCTCATCATGGAGCAGTAGCTTTTGCTCATGTAGGCAAGACGCTGTTCGAAGTGTTCAAGTATCTCGGAATAAAGGATATCGCCTACAACCAGCCAAAGAGTCTGCCATATCCAACAGAGAACCCTTGGGCATAAAACTTGCATGTGGGAAATGCGTGATTGACGATGGTTGCCAATCTGCGCATTGAACAAAAAAAGAATTCGAATCTCCGGTCGTCTGCCAGCATAATATGTTGTGTAGTGATCGGAGATTTTGTTGGAATGGCATACATCAGTGGCTGCTTTTCTTTGAATGAAGTGCCGCAGAAAAATGTCAAACAAGAATTCAAATCAAATGGACAATAGTTTGTGACTTGATGAAAGGCGGAAATTATTGTAAGTAACGATAGAAAAATATGAGAATAAAAGCTTTAATTATCGGCGGACTGCTGGCTTTGCCGCAGTTTTGTTTCTCGCAGGAGCAATGTGGAAAGGAAATGCCACAAAATGAAGTTATAAATACAATAATGTCACGGCGTTCTATAAGGAAATACCTTGACAAACCGGTTGAACACGACAAACTTTGTATTATAGCAAAGTGCGGAATCAACGCCCCCAACGGAATGAACAAACAGCCGTGGGCGGTGAGAGTGGTTGAGAGCGCCGAATTCATAAACGGAACGACACGTATTTTCCGTGAAGCCATGCCTGAACAAGTGGCACGTGACAAGAACTTTATAAACATGTATCGCAATGCTCCCGCAATAATCGTAGTGGCAACTCCTGCCGACGGAAGCGGGAAGATCGATGCCGGACTTATGGGGGAAAACATGATTCTTGCGGCTCAGTCGCTTGGACTTGGCACATGCTGCTTGGGCGGACCGGTCAGATTTTTGCAGACAAATGCTGACTGCAAACCGTATGTGGATAGACTGAATATTCCATCAGGCTATGAAATATCTTATATCCTGGCCGTAGGCTATCCAGACGAAACGCCCGAAGCGAAACCACGGGACGAAGGCAAGATTGAATTTATAAGGTAATAAGATTAGAAGCGGAAGCCAAACGTGGTGCGCAGCATCCACTTGTTGCGCTTTATCTGTAAGTATTGCTCATCGCCGTGCACAGAAAAATTCCAAACGCAACTAACTCCCCAGTATTTGTTGCGCCAAGTGTATACTGCCGCCCCACGGCTTGTAATGATTGCACTGGGAAACTTGTATTTCATGCGCTGTACTTCATCTCCCTCATCCATCTTGCTGTGTGCATAGACTGTTATTGTGGGTAGCGCAGAAAGGTGGAAAAGCCATCTTTTCTTGGCAACAAGGTTATAGCCGTAGCCTGCTCCAACAGCAAATTCCACTAAGGTGAGTTTCGAAGGTATCGTGCCGTTGCCGGTATTGTCCTTCACACGTGTTTTCGTTCCGTCGAAACTCGCTCCAATCATAAAGCTTCCTGCACTTCTTTTCTGTATGTAACTTTGCGTAAAGGCTGCGGGGTAGGAGAAACGTCTGCCGTTGAAGGCATAATAAAGGTTAATGTTAAGGGCGTCTTGGCTAACCGAACCTTTTTCAACAGTAGTACGGTTGCCGTTTATTTCCTGTTCTCCTTCAAGGGTATTGCTTGACAGATAAACGATGTCGAAGCCGAACTTGTTTCCGTATGAGTTCAAGTTCAGTTCGTAGTCTTTGTTGATTCCTGCCAGTTTGCCCGGATTTATTGATATGCTTAGCCCCAATCCTCTGTATGTCGCTCCTACGCTCATCGTGCCGCGACAGGCGGCATGAAGTTTTGTCTGCTGTTCCGTATTCTCGTTTTTCGTCATTGTTTCCAAAGTTGCCCCCGACAGACTTCCGCGAAACTTCACGTTCCATTTGTATGGAGGGCGTGAAATGTATAGAGTGTCGTACTTTATCTTGCTGTATTTCTTTGCCAACAGATTGTCTATGTATTTCAACTTGTTGTCAACATTCTGTAGTTTTTTTATGTATTTGGCGTATTTTGTTGTGTCCAATTTTGCAGTTCCAATTTTCTGACGGTAAAGAGAGTCAGCCCACAGAAGCATATATCCGTTTTCTGCGGCATTGCGCATGCGTAGCCGTAGACTGTCGCTTTCTGCTATTAGCTGCTTGATTGTTATTTTATGCTTTCTCTTTGCTTTTTTGCGTTTCTTCTTAATTCTATGGTCTGTAGCCAGAACCGTTTTTTCATGTGCTTGTACGGCTTTGGTTAGTTCGTATGGACTGCTATGACCTGTAGTGTCGGCTTGAAAATATTGTGGAAACGAACATGTTTTATATACATATTCATGAGCTTCCACGGTGGAAACAGACAACGGCAAAGCTAAGACTGCTACAATGCCCCCTGAAATTTTAATAAGCGAAAATGTGTTTCTTGTTTTTGATAGCATGGTATCTGTTTTTTTTATATCTAACGGAATGGGTATATCATTTATTGTATAAAGGAATGATTGGTAGATAAAATGCGCAGGAAAAGTCTAAATGTAATATGCAAACAAAGATTGTGTGTAAAAATGTTTGGAATTGTTAATGCTTTACATTACTTTTGTAATCGAATTTTATTGCTGTCTAGGCGAAGACAGTCAGTTTATTGATTTAATACACACATAGGCAGAAGGAATAATACATTGCAGTTAAGATATGAGAACGAGGATTTATTTTGTTTCCCTATTGCTTTCGGCGGTAGGCTATGCATCCGCCCAAACACAAGGAGGGCTGGGAGGAATTGTTACCGATGATAGCGGTGAGCCAGTCATCGGTGCTCAAATTGTTGTCAAGGGGACTCAGACGGGCGCTGTAACCGACATATCAGGAAAATTCACCTTGCCGGCGAGCGTAAAGCGTGGTGCCAGCATAACAATCAGTTATGTCGGCATGGAATCGCAGCAGATGAAAGCAACAAACGACATGAAGATAAAACTTCATTCCGACGATAAGGAACTCGACGAGGTGATAGTTGTTGCATACGGAGAGCAGAAACGCAGTTCTTTCACCGGTTCTGCTGGAGTTGTAAGCGCCGACAAAATAGCGCAGCGCCAGACGAATACTGTTGTGGATGCTCTTGAAGGTCAGGTAGCCGGCGTTCAGATGTACAAATCCGGAGGTGACCCGACTGCTGCACCAAGCATCCTCGTGCGAGGAATAAGCAGTATAAATGCCGGACAGGAACCGCTGATAGTCGTTGACGGCTCCCCATACTATGGCTCTTGGAGCGACATAAATCCAGCTGACGTAGCTTCTATAACTGTTCTTAAAGATGCAGCCTCGAATGCACTATACGGAGCACGCGGTGCAAACGGCGTTATCATGATAACTACAAAGAGTGCCAAGCAGGGACGCACAACCATAAGTCTTGATGCAAAATGGGGTAGTGTAAGCCGCGCCTCAAAGACTTACGATATGATTTCCGAGCCTGGACAGTATTATGAACTGCAATACAAGGCTCTCTACAACAAGTATATCTCAGACGGACGCACTTCTGCAGCAGCGCATGCAGCCGCCAATACCAACATGTTGAGCGATGATGCTTCTGCCGGCGGACTTGGTTATAATGTTTATACCGTGCCGGAAGGCCAATATCTGATAGGCGACAACGGGCGACTTAACCCCAATGCCACCCTTGGACGTGTCGTAAACTATAACGGACAGAACTACACTTTGCTCCCAGACGACTGGCTTAAGGCTGCTTACCGCACTGCTTTGCGCCAGGAATACAACGTCAACATAAACGGGGGAAATGACGTTTCGCAGTTCTACGCTTCGCTCGGTTATCTCGATAACCCAGGAATTTCCTACGGATCAGAGTTCAATCGTTATACCGCCCGCGTTAAGGCAAACTACAAAGCTTCCGAATGGCTTAAGGTCGGAGCCAACGTTAACTATTCACACTCAATTGTAGACTATTCTTCCGACGGTTCAAGCGATTCGGGCAACAATATCTTCTATGCCCTAACCAAGATTGCTCCTATCTATCCTCTCTATTTGCGCGATGGACAAGGAAACATCATGACCGACAGCAACGGCAAGATGATGGACTACGGCGACGGAACAAATGCCGGATGTTCGCGTTACGTTCTCAATTCGCAGAACCAGTTGAAAGATGACCAACTACAGACAAAAAATCAGGTTGGCAATACTTTCAATATGAGCGGATTCGCCGACATTACGCCAACCTTTTTGAAAGGACTCAAACTGACGCTAAACGGGACCATGAACACTTATGAATACCGCTACACGTCAACGGTGCAACCATTCTACGGAACTAGCCATAACACCTATCCGGAAGGTTTCATAAGCAAGAGCCACTACCGTTACTATACAGTTAACTTCCAACAGCTTCTCAACTATTCCCGTTCTTTCGGCCTTCACACAATGACTCTCTTGCTTGGCCATGAGAATTACCGTCAGACTTCCGAAGACATTATCGCCTCGCGCACGCAGATGTTTTCATATTTCGGCAATCAGGAACTTAGCGGCGCTATAAAGAACGAATCTGGCACTTCTGACCAAAGCAAATACAACACGGAAGGTTATTTCTTCCGCGGTATGTACGACTACGACAACAAATACTTTGCACAGTTCTCTTACCGCCGTGACGGTTCGTCACGCTTTTCTCCCAAGAGCCGTTGGGGTAATTTCTATTCGTTTGGCGCGGCATGGATTATGAGCAAGGAAAGTTGGATGCAGTCGGCAAGCAGTTGGTTGCAGGAACTGAAGCTTAAACTCTCGTTTGGTCAGCAAGGCAACGATGCAATCGGTTCAAGCAAATACCTTGATACATACTTGATAACAAATTCCAGCAACAACGTTGCGCTGATGCTTGCTACCAAGGGAAACGAAAACATCACATGGGAGACGAACACCAATATCAACGTCGGTGCAGAATTCTCTATGTTTGCCAGCCGTTTGCGCGGAAGTCTGGAATATTTCTATCGCAAGACGACAAACATGCTAAGCACTATAATCAAGCCTATGTCGCAAGGCACTGGCGTTTACTACGCCAATGTGGGCAATATGGTCAACCGTGGTGTTGAACTTGATTTGTCCGGCGATGTAATCAAGGGCAAGGATTTCGTGTGGACTGTCAATCTTAATATGACTCACTATCGCAATGAGATAACAAAGATATATGAGGACAACAAGAAGGCAGTGTTGGACGGTCACAACGGTTATACCTCTGGCAATTATTTCTATGGCGAAGGACTTTCCATCTATACATGGCGACTGCCAAAGTATGCTGGCGTAGACAACGAGGGCAACTCCATGTGGTATAAAACAGACGCAAACGGCAACCTTACGACAACAACCAACTACGAGAGCGTGAGCTACTATGCTTGCGGTGATCCTACCCCTGACATTTATGGCGGTTTCGGCACAAGCATTGCCTACAAGGGCTTCGATTTTAACGTGAACTTCTCATTCTCGCTCGGCGGCAAGGTGTTTGACTACGGTTACCAATCGCTCATGCATAGCCCCAACGCCCAGCTCGCGGGTCAGAACTTCCACAAAGACGTTCTCAACGCATGGAGCAAAGAAAACACAGAAACCGACATTCCGCGCTTCCAGTTCGGCGATCAATACCAGAACGCAACGTCAGACCGCTTCCTTATCAGTGGCAGCTATCTAAGTCTGAATGGAATTAACCTCGGATACAGCCTGCCACGCAACCTCGTAGGCAAGTGGGGACTGAGCAAACTGCGTGTCTATGTTTCGGCCGACAATGTTAATATCTGGTCAAAGCGCAAGGGACTTGACCCGCGCACAAGCTATGCCGGCAGTCCAAGTACGGAGAACTACTCATTCTCGCGCACCATTTCCGGGGGGGTGACGCTTAATTTCTAATTGGCGGAAGCACACTTGGAATATCAGTTAATTACAATCAGAAAACAACGGAATATATATTGTCATGAACAAAATACTGAAGAAATCACTCCTCGCCGCACTCGTGCTGCCGGCAGCCTTGTCGTTGCAGAGTTGTCTTGAGGAGGAAATGCCAACAGACTACGGCACGCAAAAGCAGATTGACCAGTCATATGATCCCGCGGCGCTTCTTACCAACGGTCTCAATGCTATAATGGTGATGCACGACACTTACGGCGTGTCAGGAACATCGGCAGACTGGGGATACCCTTGCCAGATGTTCATTCGCGACATACTTTGCGAAGACTTTCCGATAGGCAGTTCTTCGCTGGACTATTATTATTCTTGGATAGCCAATGGCACATATCTTAACGACCATCCGTTCTATTCCTTCTATTTCTATTATTATCTCAACGCCAATGCTTGCAAGATAATAGGAGAATGGGGCTCAAAACAGAACGCTACTGCCGCCCAAAAGCAAGCCGTTGGCGTGGCATTGGTTTATCGCTCGCTGGCTTATCTCGACATGGCGCGCCTCTTTGAATACAAGAAGACGGGATTCTCGTCTATTGACGACCGCGCCGCCAACGTGATGGGCGTTACTGTGCCGATTGTAACCGAAACGACCACCGACGAACAGGCTAAGCAGAATCCGCGTGCACCGTTCTATACAATGTATCGCTTCATCCTTTCCGACCTGACTCGCGCGGAAAAACTTCTTGACGGCTATCAGCGTACGGCAAAGAGTCAGCCAGACCAAAGTGTGGCTTACGGTCTTGAGGCTCGTTTTTGGCTTGAACTCGCAACACGCTTCGACCGCTCGCCCGAAGATTTGAGCCTGCAACTGTTGCATGAAGCCGACAACGACGGCTATCAGCCGTTGGGCATAACCACCGCACAGGAGTGTTACGCCAAAGCCGCCGCTTGCGCAAAACTGGCAATGGGGCAAGACGGATACCAACCGTTGTCGCGAAGCCAGTGGTACGACACTCGCACAGGATTCAATTCAGCCAACACCGCATGGATGTGGGCTGCATCTATGGGCGCGAAAGAGCAGATTGGCAGTATTTGGTATTCTTGGATGTGCAACATGTCAAGTGAGTCGCCAATCTTTTCGTGGGGCTCTTACATGTATAACAACAACAACGGACGCAGAGGATACCGCTGTATTGGCCGATCACTCTACAATACCATACCAGACGCAGACTGGCGCAAAAAATCGTGGGTGGCTCCGCAAGACGTCGACGCTAAGCAAATTCCGGCAGGATACAGCACTTTGCTGACAGACAGCACATGGTGCTCGCTCGACACGCTTGCATCGCTCAAGTTCCACCCTGGCTCAGGAAACGTTGACGACTACAACGTGGGCGTGCTCTGCGACGTACCGCTCATGCGTGTGGAGGAGATGTATTTTATCTACGCTGAGGCCGTAGCCCATAGCGAGGGACTTTCCGCCGGCAAGACCGCACTGGAGAGTTTTATCAACGCATGGCGCTACACTGACGGCTCTTACAAGTGTAATGCATCAGACATTGATACATTCACTGATGAACTCATGGTGCAGAAACGCATAGAGTTTTGGGGCGAAGGTCTTGTTTATTTCGACTACAAACGTCTAGCCAAGCAGATACGCCGCTACTACGACGGTTCTAACTTCCCGGATGAATACCAGCTCAATTCGCGCAAGGGGTATGTGGCACCGTGGCTGAACTATACTATACCGCAGTATGAACAGGACCAAAACCAAAGTGTATTGCTGAATCCCGACCCGTCGAACACGGTAAAGGCACAGACTGAGTATTGATTTCACCTTGCGGAGGCGTTTCTGACGAAACGTCACCGCAGGCAGAACACAATGAAAAAACTTTTAAAAACAAGAGAGATGAACAATATAAGCAAGCATGCAATAATAGCCTTAGCCTTCGGACTTACCGTGTCGGCACTTGCGGCATGTTCCGATGACGACAACTATTCGCCCGGCTCTCCAGTGGAAAGCGGAGCACAAGGAGCGTATTTCACTTCGTCAAACGCCGCCGAATACATACTTGAGCCAGAGGATTCCTCATTCCAGATAGTGGTGGGACGCCGCGATTCAACCTTGGCCGCAAGCGTGGCGCTGAACACTGTTTACTCTGACACAGCTGCTATAATTCTGCCTGACTCCGCTCATTTCGATGCCGGACAGAAATACGACACCATAACCGTTGATGCACGCGGACTGACGCCTAAGACAAAATACAGTTTCCGCTTTGCCGTCGACGAAAAAGACGCCGACCACTATTCCAAGCAAGACGGTTCGACAACGCTTGACGCCTATGTCATAGTTTCGCAGTGGAAGAAAATCCACGAGAACGCAGAGTTCTATTACTACGGACTAACTTCAAAGTTGCCGACAATTTACTCCGACATATACACGCTTGAAGGCGTGAACAAGTTTTATATATCAAACTTCATGGGATCTGGCAACGACTTCTATTTCACTTTGACGCCAGACGGAGCCAAGTTCAACGCCAACAACATAGAGTCTCTCTGCGGTGAAATGGTACCGGTGGAAGGTATGGGAGCCTACGCTTTCGATTACTCTACATACAAACTGAACTACGTTGTCTCGGGTGTTGACGAAAACGGATACTACATATATAATTGGAACGTTGGTGACGTAGCTATCGATTATCTCGATTGGTACGGCGGCTATAACTACGGCCCTTATTCCTGGATTGACTTCTCGCAGAAATACATATATCTTTATGGCTACATCTCGAGCAGCGCCTACACAGGCTTTGTGCAGATTTACGGCGTTTGGAAAGACTGACCCCATAAAGCGAATCAATAGGAAACTTAAACCTAAAATAAAGACAGAATGTTTAATCTTTAAAGTATCAGCTTATGTTTAAAAGAATTACACTTTCAGTTATGGCAGCCATTGTCTGCCTTATGAGCCATGCTGCAGTTTCATCCGTATCTGACCTTTACGGCAAATATATTGCAACTACAAGCGGCTATCAGTGGTTCAACTATTCAACATGGGAGGCACTGCCAACAGGACATACCGTAACTATCGACAGCGACGGCGAAGGCGGCGTGCTGATAAGAAACCTGCTTGGCTACGACGCAACTTACAGTGGAGAGTATAACAGTTCGTCAAAAATCATCGACTGCTTGCCTACGGAGAATTTCAACTATTACTTCACAATTTCGGATACTACCGACATTCATGCCGGTATCAAGGGCCAAGTGTATGACGGCGATTCTATCGTGTTCGACAACTTCACTGCATGGTATGGCACAACTCAGTATATCTACACGGGTGCCAAAGTTAAATTGCAGAAGGTTACATCCGAATGGACTGCCACAGGTACGCTTACATATTATTCTGATACATTGGGAACAACTGCGATTCACTCTGGTGAAACCACTCTGACGAAGTATAGTTTGGGCGATACATCATTCTACGGACTAAAGTTTGACTGTGCAAGCGCAAATCCGGGAGAAATGCTCTTCACGGTAGCGAACGACTCCATAGGACTTATGAACGGACAACAGGTATCAGGTTCCGCTGGAGCATGGTATTATTACTGCTACGACGGCATTTACTGCGTATGGTTTGACACATCTGAAGGTTGTTCTTCATTCCCTGCAACCAATACAAAAGATGCAGGAAGTCTTACTATTTGTCATTTCGTCTACGATAAGAGCACAGCCCAGACAGCTACAGCTTCAGGTATAGCCACTTTCGTATGGGGCGGCGCGTCAGGCATCAACTCGGCAAAAGTAGAGAAAAACGATGCACAAGCAATCTACGACCTTCAGGGACGTCGCGTGAGCGGAAAACTTCTTCCGGGAATATATGTTCAGAACGGAAAGAAATTTGCTGTAAAGTAAATGCAAACAATCAGCCGTTATAGGCTGTAATAAAAAGTCAATGCCGGCTTTCCCTGCAGTGCAGAGGGCCGGCATTTTTGTCTTGACACGGGAAACACATTCTTCCCAACTCATGTGTGATGTTTCTTTGCTGTTGCCTCACGGCTTTCATAACTCTCTCTGTTTCGTTTCATGCGGGGAAACAAACACGGGGAAACGGTAATTTAAGCCTGATGAAGCGCAGATACGAACCGGACGAAACGTCCTTGTGTTTCTGGTGAAGCGTGTGTATAAAAGTATTGTGCAGTGGCTCAATATTCATACAGATGGAACATTTTCTCCATCATGTTCCATTTTTGGTCGGAAGTAGAGCCAGCGGCACACTGCTGAAACTGTGCCACGTGGTCTTCCCATTCAGCCTGTCTTGGGAGTGTGGCAAGGCGTTTCATGGCTTCGTTCCAATCAAAGTCAGAAGGAGCGTCGACAATCATCACCAGCGTGGTGCCAGAGATGTAAATCTCCATTTCCAGTATTCCCACCTGCTTTATTCCTTCGCCAATCTCGCGCCAGAAGTGCTCTTTGTCATGGGCTTGGCGATAGAGACGAATAAGCTCCGCATCGTCTTTCAGTTGCATTGTCTGCACATAGCGCTTTGTCGGCATTGTGCCTTTCTTGTTTTCATTTTCCTTTGTTTCCATAGGTAAATAGGTTTATGGTTAGTTCAAATGTTTACGTCGTTTAAAAGCTTCATGTATTGTGCGTAGGGGATGTATTCTCCGCCCATGCTTTCAAGATGAGGCGTGTGGAATTGGCAGTCGATGAACTTGCCACCTTTCTCTTTCATCCTCTCTGCCAGGAAAATCAGCGCAAGTTTAGAAGCCGACGGCTCCAATGAGAACATGCTCTCGCCGAAGAAAGCAGGAAAGATATCTACTCCGTAGAGCCCGCCGGCAAGCTTGCCGGTTTTGTTGTTCCACACCTCCACGCTCGAAGCCAGCCCCATTTTATGCAGGTTTGAGTATGCTTCGATCATGTCCGGCCCCAACCACGCCCCTTCTTCCATGTCGCGCAGACTGCCGCATGCCGTTATAACGCTTTTGAAGTCGCGGTTTACGGTAATTGAGTATTCGTCCTTTCTCATCAGTGTGCGCATGGAATGGCTCACGTGGATGCGGTCGGGAAAGATAACGAAGCGCTGCATGGGGCAGTACCACATTATCTGCGGACAGTCGCGATAGCTGTACCACGGAAATATGCCGTTGCTGTATGCCATAATGAGCCTGTCTATACTCAAGTCTCCGCCTATTGCAAACAAACCGTCGGGTTCTCCGTAGTGCGGGTCAGGAAACCACAAATCGTTGTCCAGTTGGTAAATCATCTTACTTGTTGTCTTGTTTTTCCACTCGCAGTGGTTTGTGTGTTGTTCCCTTTTGCGGGGAACGCAAGCATGAAGTTTCCGTCTTTTACGTTCACCGCTGCTTCTCCGCCCTTTGTCAGCCTGCCGAAGAGAATTTCGTTCATAAACAGAGGCTTTAGGCAGCGTGCCACAACGCGGTCTATCTCTCTTGCACCGTATTCTTTTGTGAAGCCGAGCGCAAGCAAACGGTTGAAAGCCTCGTCTGTTATGCTGGCATTGACTTTTCGCTGCGCCAGTTTCATAAACAGTTTGTCTATCTTTTTGCGCAGAATGAGCGAAGCCATTTTCTTGTCGATGTCGTTGAACACCACAATCCCGTTGAGGCGGTTGATGAACTCAGGGCTGAACGTCTTCTTTACCTGCTTCAGCATAGCGTCTCCACGCGTCGTTCCGCCGGTGAAGCCTATTGCGGCTTGCGAGGCGTACTGTGCTCCGGCATTCGACGTCATTATCAGGATAACGTTTCTGAAGTCTGCCTTCTGTCCGTGGTTGTCCGTAAGGCGAGCGTAATCGGTAACTTGCAGCAGGATATTGTATATGTCGCTGTGAGCCTTCTCTATCTCGTCGAGCAGAAGCACGCAGTTTGGATTCTTTCTTACTGCGTCTGTCAACAGTCCGCCCTCATCATAGCCCACATATCCGGCAGGCGAGCCGATCAGTTTCGCTACGGCGTGTTTCTCTGCATATTCAGACATATCGAAGCGCACCAGCTCCACGCCTAGTTCTGCGGCGAGAGTGCGTGCAACTTCAGTTTTTCCTACTCCTGTCGGACCTACGAAGAGCAGCGCCCCCAGTGGCTTGTCGTCTTCGGCAAGTCCCGCCTTGGCCATCATTACAGTTTGGACAACTTGGTTCACTGCGTCGTCCTGTCCGTAAATCTTCTGCAACATTCTTCCGGTCAGCGTGGCAAGGCTTGCGTTATCTTCTTCTTTCAGGGCTTCCGCCTGTATCTTGCAAACCTTTGTCAGTATGTTGTCTATGACGGATTTGGTTACATACGAACGCTGGCGACATGTATTGGGGTGCACTTCAAGCCATGCTCCCGCCTCGTCGGCCAAGTCTATTGCCTTGTCTGGCAGAAAACGGCCCGTAATGTGCTTGTGGCTTGCTCGTGCGGCATATTCCAAAGCATCTTTTCTGTAGGTGACGTTGTGGTAACTTTGCAGGCTTGGCTGTAGTCCGTAGAGTATGTTTATCGTTTCTTCAACCGTCGGTTCCTTAATGTCGATGGTCTGGAAGCGCCGGCTCAGCGCAGCTTCGCGGGCGATACGCTTGTTGTATTCCTCGTGGGTTGTGGCTCCTATGAACCGCAGTTCTCCGCTTTCAAGATAAGGCTTAAGTATGTTCGAAGCGTCCGGGCCTCCCTCGCTGCCCCTTCCTGCGCCAACGATGTTGTGAATCTCGTCGAGATACAGTATTGCTTTCTCTTGGCTTGCGCCGTCCAGCACAAGCTTCAGCCTCTTTTCGAAGTCGCCGCGATATTGTGTGCCCGCAAGCAACTGTCCCATTCCAACGCCGTAGATGTGGGCGTCGCGCAGCCTCTCTGGCACTTTCCCGTTGATAATCATCATTGCCAGCCCGTAAATGATGGCCGTTTTGCCCACTCCCGGGTCGCCAACGTGCAGCGGATTGTTTTTCTCCATGCGGCAAAGCACCTGTATCGTGCGGTCCAGTTCCGCTTCTCTGCCTATGAGCGGCGTGTGTGAGGGGGCGATAGCCGTGATGTCGGTAACGAGTGTGTGCCAGTCTTCGTCTGCTTGTTGTCCGTTGAAGAGGAAATCCTCATCCTGTTCTTGAGCTTCTTCGTTGGCACAATTGGCGTTCAGGGCTGAGAGGAAGATTTCTTCTTTTCCTTCCAGCTGTCTGCCAAGAACGTATGTGGCGTATGATTCGTCGAGGCCAAGCATGGCTTCGGTGTAATCTTCCAGTCCGATGGTATTGCTTTTCTTGGATACGGCATTGGTCAGTGCCTGTCGCAGAATGTCGGTGAACTGTGCTGACGGCATTGGCATCTTCTTCATGTGCGGCTTCGTAGCCATTCCTTCCAGGAAAGACAGTAGCTCCCGGTTCATCATGACGGGATTTGCTCCGCAAGCCTTGAGTACTTGGGTAAACAAATCATCGTCGAGCATGGCAAGAAGCAGGTGTTCTGGTGTCAGATACTCGTGCTGCATGGAACAGGCATAGTTTATTGCCTCTTGCATCAGTTCGTTCATCTTGTTGGAATTCTCTATCATGTAAAAATGTTTATTTTAGTTTTAGTGATGAAATGTTTTGTGAGAGGGTCATTTTGCCTCAGTTTTGGTGATGCGTTACTGCGCTTTGTAGACAAGTCGCAGTGGAAAGCCCTTTTCCTGTGCTGCCGCAGTGGCAAGCTGAACCTTGGTGCGCGCTATGTCGTAGGTGTAGACGCCCACTGTGGCTTGCCCGTGGTTGTGGATATGGAGCATCAGGGCTTCGGCTTCGTTTTCCGATTTGTTGAATATGTGTGTGAGCATGTCCACTACGAAGTCCATTGTTGTCACGTCATCGTTGTAAACAATGACTTCATACATCCGTGGTTTCTTGTATCTTGTGTGCTCTTTTGTTGCAGACTGTTGTTGCGCCATATTTTCGTTGCTTCCTTTTTGTCGTTTTGTGGCAGAGTGCAATTGCCACCTTATATTATATATACTTTACTAGAACTTGAATTCGAAATCAAATCTTATTCCCTGTTTGTGGGCTGTGGGCAGTGAGAGATAGTTCAGACGGCGGACATACTGCACGCTAAGGAACTTGAAAATGTTTGTTATGCCAGCCACAATCTCAACGTAGGGCTTGTCGTGATTCATTACGCTGCTTCCTTCCGGGAATTGCATTATCAGCGTGCTGCCTGCGTTTTCGGGTGAAAACGGATTGTTCTTCGATGTGAGTGTCCCCCACAGACATTTCACTCCAATCAACTCTCTCCATTTCAGTTTCTTGAGCAACGGGATGCGGTTGAATAGTTTCCCGTTCATGTGCCACGTTACATCGAGGCTTGCGTAGCGGTCGTTTAGAAACTCCATATTGTTGATGAGGTTGAAAGTATTGCGCTGCGTCAAGAAAGACAGGTTGGCGGCGGGCATTATGAGGAGCGGAAACGGAACTTTGTTCCATTGAACGCCGCCGGAAACCTGTGCCTCGATATCGCCCCAGCTCTTCATCCAGAAATGCTTGTAGATTGAAGCCTCCGTAAAGTTATAGTTGTAGTCTCCGCCCAGCACTCCTTTTATACCCATTGTGTGCGACAGTGAGAATATTGGTGCTTCGCGGTTTACAGGGATGCGGCGTTGCTTGGTGTTCACAATCGTTTCGCCCGGAGCGTATCTCAGTTTCAGGGTGGCTTCGGTGGTGCGTAACTTTATGGAGTTTGCGCTTCCTTCAGTTCCCGTCATAGAGAGAGGCGTGAAGCGGAGCGTGCCGCAAGCCTCGTTTTGCTCTGCCTTTACGCGTGCTGTAAGGCTCAGTCCGCCGTACCATTCGTAGTCAAATGAAATTTGCTGGCGGTGATAGAACATCATCATGTCTACCTTTGTCCACTTCAACGATGTAAAGACGTTGTCCTTGTCGGTGATAAGGAATTTGTCAGAGGGTGAACACACGTCCTTTGCCGACAGAATCTGCAGCGTGCGCCGTGGATACTCCTGCGGCAAATACTGCTTGCGGTTGAAAGAGTAGGTGAGTTCTGCGCTATAATAGTTGTGGTGTCTCTTCCAGCCATGGGCATAATAACCTTTGAGGAACAGGTGACTGTTCATGTTTGCCGTTGTCTGCGCACTGATTCTTGTTCGCACACCGTCGATATTATTGCTCGTAATCATGGTGTTTACAGGACCAATATCGATTTTGCTGGGGTGTTTCCGTGTGCCGGTTTCCACGAAATTCTCGATAAGAACCTTCAATGCGAAAATGGCATACTTGAAGTTCTTCGTATTCTCCATATCGTGTACGAATTCCGGCATGCGCGCTTCCGAGCGGGTGAGCGGCAAGGGACGCACCTGTTGCCAGTACTCTTCGCTGCGTATCTTTGCATCCGGATCAGTTATAACGGACTGCGGACTCTTGAACACCTTCTTGGATATCGGGTTGAAGGAGTAGTCGGCAAAGCGTGTGCTTCTTATCACCAGACCTTTGGTAAGGAATGATGTGAGAGACATCTCTGCCACAACATCGTCTTGCACGAGAACCCATTCGTTGTTTTCAAGACGGGCATAGGATTGCAGTATCTGTAGATTCTTGACGAAGTTTACTCCTGTTTTCACCGGCAGCGTCATGTGGCAGCGTTTCACGTGAAGTGTACTGTCTTTCACCACCCACAACTCTCCGCTGAAGCCGAAATCCTGCTGGTTGTTGGGCAAGAACTGCAGATGAAAGCATGAGTCGCGTTCCACTTCCACCGTGTCAACGATGTAGTAACGGTAAAACTGGATTGCGCCGTCGCCGATAGGACTTGTGAAATGAGCCTGAAGCAGACGTATTTCGTTGTCGTATATGTCCACATTGCTGAACACGTCTTTCATAACGGTGTTCATTATCTCGCCCGTCTGAACGAACTTGTTTACCCCTTCGGAGCGTTGCGCCATGACAATTGACTTATGGCTGTTGGGTGACTTGCGGTAGACTTCGCGGCTTAACGTTTCGTCAATCATGAAAGGCAGTGTCAGCTTGTTGTTGTATGCGCATGCTTCCACTTGATTCGTCATCCACTGAGATTTTCTGTAGCGCTTGGTTTCCAGGTCTTCTGGCGTAATGTCGTTTATCGCGATAGTCAGCTTTTGATATTTGGCAAACTGATAGAAGTCGTGGTTGGCAATGTTGTTGCGCTTTTTGGCCGCAATGATGCGACGCATAAGCTCTACGGCAGGATTGTCTTTCCGGCTGTATTTCAGCTTGTGCGCCTTAATTGTAACCTCGCCCAGCGCCTTTGTTTCCGGCTTCAGCGTTATGCGCATTTCTTGGGGAGTGTTGGTGTCAATCAACAGCCGTAGAGTCTTGTAGCCAACGGCGCTGAACGTTGCATACCAGCCGTTGTGCCGTTCAATGGCGAAGTGTCCTGAGGTATCGCTCACGCACGACACTTTGTGCCCTTTATACTGTACGCTGGCAAGAGGGATGCTGTCGCCTGTTGTCTCGTCCACTATAATGCCGGTAATCTGTTGGGCTAATGCTGACATAGTTGTGAGGAGAAGCGACAGTATTATCGTTATTGTTCTTTTCATCCTTGTTTGGCTAATACTGTTTCTAATTGGGTACATACTGCAAATACCGCTTCATTCGTTTAAGTCTTTTCGATGTCTCTTCCGAATATTCGCTTAATTATTTGACAAGGTAATTTATTGACTTTTCTTTTCTCTTTTCTTGTTGTCCTGGATTCTTCCCGTTCTGTTCTGGCTGCAACTGTGCAGTTGCTCCGTTATCACTGCCGTTTTGCAATCAACAGCACGTCGTTCATGCTGAAAACAGTTTCGTCTGCCATCACTTGTTCCGGTTCTTTGTCCGTCCAACCCTCGCCTTTCAGCCATACTGTGCGGCAACCCGCATCATGAGCAGGTATGATGTCCTTGTCGTGGCTGTCTCCAACAACAGTCACTTCGCTTGGTTCCATACCCAAACGCTGCACACCCAACTGGAATATTCGCTTGTCGGGCTTTCGTATGCCAACTACGGCAGATTCGACAACGTCTTTGAACAGACCGGCAAAGCCGAACTCTTTGAGCACGGTAGACACGTTGCCGTAGAAATTGCTCACTAGAACCATCGGGTAAAGCTGGGCAATCTGTTTCAGTACTTCCACCGATTTTTCTGTAGTTTCCACAGTCTTGTTGTAGACGTCGTTGAGAATGGCGTTGCGGTAATTGTCTGGTTGTGGCAAGAAACCTTCGTTGTGCAGCCATTCCGTCTGCAAGCGGATTTTCTGTTCGAGAGTTTGGCGGAAAGTGAAGTCCGGTTCAATGATCCTGTTGCTTCCGAGCGTGCGCTCTCCATATACATATGCCTGGCGAAAACTGTCTTCGCTTACCGGAACGTGGCAACGCTCGTATGCATGCCACAGTACTTTGCCCCAATGACAGCCTCCAGAATCGAGAGTGCCCCCGTAGTCGAATATGAAACCTTTTGTCATGCGGCAAGTATTTTTGTTGTTATTCGCTTGCACAAGGCTTCGTGTTCATGATGCATGTACACAAGCATGACGTTCATCACCGTGATTTCGAATATAAGATAAAGCCAAGGCATATTGATCAGAGCGGCAATATAGAGCGCAATAGCCCGCATGTTGAAAGTTAGCAGGTTGGTGTATTTCATCAGCGGTCTGCTACCGGCAAGAAACTCTTCCTTTAAGTTTTCCGGCATGTTGAGTGGCGAACCGTATTTCTCTGTTGCCGTGCTATACATGCTTTGGAAATTGCGGGAGCGCCGTTCCTGCGTTGCGCAATATTTGGCATAGTTGAAATAGAAGGCGCGGAAAAACAACGATTTCTTGGGCAGGGAGCGGTAAATTGCCCACTGTTCTGCCGAATTGTCAAGTTCGCTGCCCTCCTTTCCCTTAAGAAAGAAAAGGTGTATCTGCCTGTAATAGTCAGACAACAAACACTGTGGCGAGTGGCTCATAATGCCGGCCATGAAAGCCAGCACCCATATCCAAATGCCCCAAACGGTGGTCGTGCCAGGCATGTATTCTGTCATCATTCTGACTGAGAGGGCAAAGTAAACGCAGAAGAAAGTGACGTCGGCAGAGAAACCGTCGAGAACGCGGCCTACGAGCGTCTTCTTTCCTGTGAGTCTTGCCAGTTGGCCGTCGGTTGAATCGCAGAAATTTGAAAACATCATAAGCAACACTCCGCAAATGTTGTATTCCAGTTCTCTGTGCCAGAACATCCAGCCTGCTGCGGCGCCCAGTATCATTCCCAATATAGTTATCACAGTGGGATGAACGCCAAGTCTTTGCCAGATGAGTGTGAATACCAAGCCTATTGGCCGGGTGAAATACACATCAAGCCATTCTTCCGTATCTTTTGATTTCATTGATGCGCGGAGCATCTCTTTGAATGTTGCCATGTCTTAGTTTGTTGTTTTAAAGCAAGCATGCGCTTGTCTTGTTCGTTTCTTTGGTTATTTTGTCGCAGATTGCAATTGCCGCTTCTTTGCGGCAGGCGGCGAAGCTGGGCCAGTCGTTGAAGTCTATTATCGCATACGAACCGTCTTTGCGTATTATGGCATCTCCACCGTAAACCTCTATGCCCGTAAGCTTGGCAAGTTTGTCGGCATCGGCGTATAGACTTTCTGCGCAGAACTGAAAATGTCGTGCCTTGCCATTGAGTTGTTCGTCGCCGAATTTTGAGTACGAGCCATCGGTAGGGTAGAATGTGCGAAAGAACTTGGTTCCCTCAACACCGTAGAATTTTACGAGATCCCCCTCGACATGAGCTGTTACAACAATGTCTTTTATTCCCCTTTGGTTGAAACTGTTTATTGCTTCGTTGAGTTTATCTTCCGTCGGGGCAAAAGTAACGTCGCTTTTCTGCTGTGCAGCCTCGTCGCCTCGCTTTATCCACCATCCCGTGTTGCCTTCTTTGGGTGCGGCAGGTATTCCGTTTTCTCTCATAGTGCGGTCTATTGAAGAACGTGAGGCTTTGAGAAGAACTTTCGGACTGTTGATTATGCGTACGCCTTGGCTTTCCATTTCTTTCAGCGTGTCGAGTGTTTTGATCGACCGTGCCATGCTAACAACCAGTCTCACCTTTTCTTTCATCTCAAGCACAGGCTGGATAATGTCTTGTCGCCCCAAATCGTCTTCTTCCACCTTATATATATTATATAGGGTATGCAGACGATTGCATACTTCGTCCATTATAGCTTTGTCGCGTTCGGCTGCGTTTGGCGAAAAACGCACTGCACGGTAAATTGCCAGGGCTATGGGTTTGTCCATGTTGTAGGTCTTATCCTTTGATAAACTGTTCTGCCTTTGCAATATCCGCCTTGTGGTCTATGTCCAATATCTTGCTGAAAGGAAAGGCTTCCAGCTTCATCCCGTCTGAAATGAGCGCTCGTTGGAAATTGCGCATACGGCTCTCGCCTCGTTGGATGCAGTTGTGAAGCGTTTTGATGGCTTTTGGTGAGAGACCATAAATGCCTCCCGATATAATCTTGCAACCTTTCTTCTCGTCGTGGAAGCCCGTTATGTGTAGACTGTCAGGGGCCGTGGATATATATAAAGGCTTCTCGTCATCGATGAAGTCGGTTACTGCCATCAGGCCGTCGGCAGAGTATGTTTCCATTGCGTCTTTGAAAGCCAGGATGTAATTGGCGAACTCACTTTCCCGGAACACCGTGTCGACAGTAGTAAGGCAGAATGGAGAATCTTCAAGATAGCGGCTTATTTCTGCCAGTGAGTGCATTGAACTTGGCGTACTCTTCACTGTGAAGCGGAGCGGAATGCGCCGCCCCTTTAGTCCGTCTTCCTGCAAACGTGCAAGATGCTGGCTTACAAGCGTAGTCTTGTCGTTGCAGATAACCACTATTTCGTCGGCATTGTTGTCCATGAAAATGCGGATAAGCCTGTCTATCATCGCTTCGCCGTTTATTTCTACAAGCGGCTTCGGCTTGTCAACGCCCTCTTCGGCAAGACGCGATCCTTCGCCGGCAGCTATTATTGCATATTTCATATTAAAAAAAGTAACAATCAGAATGCAAAGATATTATATTCCTGCATAAAGCGAAAACCAATTAAATATAATTAGTTTTTTTAGGACAAAAGCTACGAAAAAACGGATTTTTCTGTTTATTCTTCTTCCATTTCCTTGTCAAGCTGCCCTCTCCACAGATATTTGCGCGTTTCATGCACGGTTACGCCGCTTAGGAATATTAGCGAAAGCAGGTTCGGTATAGCCATGAGGGCGTTCATTACGTCGGCAATGTTCCATACAAGGTCAAGACTTATAACGCTCCCTACGAAAACTCCAATAATGTATAGCACACGATAGCACAGAGTCAGTTTTCTTCCGCACAGGTATCCGATGGCGCGTTCGCCGTAAAGCTCCCATCCCAGAATTGTGCTGAATGCAAAAGTCAGCAGCCCGAAAGAAAGTAACGGCGCACCTATATACGGAATCTTGCCAAAAGCTACTTGGGTGAGCGTTGCTCCGTCTTCGTGGCTTATGTCTGGGTAAGCAATCACACTGCTGACGATTACCAAGCCAGTTAGGGCGCAGATTACCACAGTGTCCCAAAAAGTTCCTGTTGACGAGACCAAAGCCTGTCGCACTGGATTCTTCGTCTGTGCCGCCGATGCTACGATAGGAGCAGAGCCCATTCCGGATTCGTTTGAGAACAGTCCTCTAGCAATGCCGTAGCGAGCCGCCAGCATCAGCGTGCTGCCGGCAAAGCCTCCGCCTGCCGCATGCTCGGTAAAAGCCGAAGAGAGAATCAGCTTTATTGCCGGAAGCAGATAGCTACTGTTAATGCAGAGGATTGCAATGCACCCGATTATATACAGCAACGCCATGAACGGCACCAGCATGCTGCATACCTTTGATATGCTTTTTATGCCGCCTAGAATTACAGCTGCGGTAAGAATGCATATTACCGTTCCGCAAATCCATGGCGAAATGCCGTAAGTACTGTTCACCAGTGTTGAAATGGCATTTGCCTGCACGGTGTTTCCTATGCCAAAGGCAGCTATGGCAGTGAATACAGCAAACATGATTGCCATCTTTCGCCAGCCGAGACCACGTTCCAAGGCATACATCGGCCCCCCGTAAATCTTGCCGTTAGGTTTCTTTATGCGGTATTTTATAGCAAGAAGGCCTTCTGCATATTTTGTGGAAATACCGAAGAAACCGGTAAGCCAGCACCATAATACTGCTCCCGGACCGCCCAAAGCCACGGCTGTGGCCACGCCGATGATGTTGCCTGTGCCTATCGTTGCGGCAAGAGCTGTGGCAAGTGCGCCAAACTGTGAAACGTCACCTTTTGAATTTTCGTCTTTCCTTACCGACAGTTTAATTGCCGTGAGAAGTTTTCGCTGCGGAAACTTCAGTCTTACCGTGAGGAAAATGTGTGTGCCGAGCAATAGTATTATCATTGGCCACCCCCAAAGAAATCCACTCAGCGTGGTGAAAAAACTGTTAACCTGTTCCATGTCGTAATGTGTTTGTGTCTTTTGTTTGCGTTTGCGCTTATTTTCGTTTTCCGAACGTTATGATGCAGTTGTTTATTCCCATGGAATGCAGCATCTTGCCAACCTGTTCTGTTGCATTCTTCCTTGCCGCCGCAAAATTCTCTTCGGTCAGACAGCGCTTCTTCATGCGCGCGTATGCCTTTTTATACAGTGCTTCCCTGTCGGAATTGGACCAGGTACCCGTTTCTATAAAGGCTTTTGTGCGCGCTTCGTCAATGAAATCGTTGTCCAAAAGTTGTATTTCCGGAAGGATCACCGTTACGGTGTCGCCAGATTGTCTTATCCACTGCGGCTCCACATTGTGCATGTCTATTCCGAGCGAAAGCGTGCCGTAGTAAATTCTCACCAACTTGTCTTCCCTTAGGAAGCTGCTTTTAGACGTGTCGACCAGTTCTTCGTCGCTAATTGATAGAAACTGCCATTCGCCTATTTCTTTCATTGCTGTAACTATTGTCGGCGTTACGTCAATGCGGTTGTCTGTCTTTATCTCTATTTTTGTCTCGCTTACGGAACGGAACAGCTGCCAACCGGCAATGATGGCTATAATTGCGATTGCTCCCCAAAGCAGGATGTTTATCTTGGTAAGTGTGAAGCCACCGAGAAAGCGTTTCATCAATCCGCGTCGTGGCTTGTCTGTTGTGTTGCCCATGCTCTTTTGGTTTTATTTCGTCTCTGTTCTTATTATATGTATTGTTCGTAAGAGAGCATTCACCTCTCTGCCTCTTCGATAATTCTCTTTATTCCGCTCGACTGGAAGTCCTTGCTGAACGACACGGTAACGTTTTTTTCTTCATATCCAAGGGCAACGAACAGCGGAACAAGTGTCTTTGCTGCACTTTCCCGCGCCATTTCTATAATGCCGGTGTCGGCGATGCCTTTAATTATGGCTTCGCGGCCTTGGTGTTCATAGTCGGAAAGTTCCTTGTCTGAGAAGTTTTGGCGCAACAACGCTACATAAGACTTAATCTCGTTGTGGCTTATTTTTGTTGACGACAGTTCCACATGTGGGTCGGGAAGTATTATCTCCAGTTTTTCTCCGTTGCGTTTTACGTTTTGTGCGGAGAAATCGCCAAAGTCGACATATGCTTTCATTGTTGCGTCCATTGGAATGGCAACATGCCGCGCCCCGATAGGCAATGCAACGTCGTAGTCTTGGTTGAAAATCTTGCCTTTCACTCTCACGTTGTCTGAGTGGGTTATGATTTTGTGCACTTTCAGTTCTGCCGTATACAGGCGCGAACATTTTTTTATCTGCATGACAAGTTGCGGAATGGTGTCTATAGCCGCAGTTCCGCCAGTTTCCTTGGGTTTGTTGTTGCACGATGGCAGAAACAATGCCATTGTGAAAAGGGATAGAATGCAAATGATGCCATTATTCTTCATAACGCTTTCTTTTGTTTGTATGCAGACGATGTGTGCATTTTTTATGATGCAAAGATAAGTAAAGATTGCCAAAATGTAACATAACGGCTGTATAAAAATGCTCTTTTGTAATTTGTTCGGCTTGTAGAGTATTCTTTGTGGCGCAAGAATCTGCCTCTGCTTCGGCATTGTGGATATTGAAAATCAAAAAAAACAGAATTGTTTTGCCTTTTCAGACAAGTTGTATTACCTTTGTGCCAAAAAGGATAAATTATGAAAACTATGTCCGCTTGCGTTCTTGCCATGTTCGCTTCTGCGTTCTTCTTGGCGTCATGCAGCGATAAGAAAAAGTCAACCGATATAATTGCTCCAAAACCAGTAATCGTTCACCATTCTGCCCCTCAGAGCATGAAGGGATTTACGCATACGGAAAAGGTGGAATGGCTCGGACAGGAATATAAGATTACGGTAAGCAGGAGCGTTGAAGAAAATTCTCCGGTATTTAAGGACGAAAGCGGAAAAAGTTATTACGACAACCGTTTGAAACTTGTTATTGAACGTCCTGACGGTACGGAATTTCTGAAACGAGAGTTTACAAAGGAAGCGTTTAGTAATTTTGTGGAAACGCGATACCTTGCAAAATCCACTGTTTTGGGGCTTGCCGTTCTTGAAGCAACAGACAACGGTTTGTCTTTGCTTGCCAGTGTGGGCAATCCCGACGAACTTAGCGATGATTATGTGCCTATAAAAATTACTGTTTCGCGTACAGGCAGTATCAGCATGGCTAAATTCGACGAGATAGAGTAGGGCGGGAGATTTGTCATTTCCTGCTTTTCAGCGTCATTACCGCTTTGCCGCTGTTGTCTTTCAGCGTCATCGTGCCGGAAGTGGAGTCAATCGTGAAACTTTTCGACTTTCCCAATGCTTCCATCACCATGCGTTCTACCTTCACGTCGGCGCAAAGCATTCTGGTCATGCCTGTCTGCGAGAAATCTATTTCGCCCTTGTTCGTGTTTCCGCCGTAGCTGCCGGTAAGAAGGTTGCATCCGGAATTTCCGTACAGCTCTTTCTTGCTTGCGTTGAAACCCAGAAACGGAATGTTTTCGCTGTCGCCGGCGTTTATCTTTGTGCCGTTGACTTCAGTTATTTCCCATTCTCCGTTGAGTGCTTTAGTGCTGCCGGCATCTTTTGCCGAGCCGCACGACATCATCATGGCTGCCGTTATTGTTGCTGCCAGAATCGTTTTCTTCATTAGTCTTGAAATTGTTGTTTATGAGTGAATGATGTTATCTTTTGTCTGAACTCTCTCTTATCTTGAGTTCCATAGGAACTATTTCCTTGTATATCTTCGTGTCGCCGTGGATTATGCGCATAAGCAGTTCGCATGCCACTGTGCCGGTTTTGTGAGACTGGTCTTCTATCGTTGAAATCTTGGGCGTTACGAATGCCGATGCGTTGGTGTCTGAAAAGCCTATAATGGCGACGTCCTGCGGTATGCGCTTCCCCAGAGTCTTTATGGCGTCGAAAGCAGCATAGGTTATGATGTCGTTGAATGCCAATATAGCGTCGGGAGGATTTTCCGAGCCCAGCATTTTCAGAGCTGCCGCTCTGGCGCGTTCGAAATCAATTTTCTCACACACGATAATGCTTCTGTCTATGCTTATCTTGCGCTCTTTCAAGGCTTCAAGATAGCCGTGCTTGCGGCGGCGCACCATGTCGAGATGATTCGGACCGCCAAGGAAAGCCACCCTTCTGCTTCCCGTTTCAAGCAGATGGCAGGTTGCTTGCTGTGCTGCCTCGGCTCCGTTTGCCACTACTTGCGAGAAAAGTTCCGGCAGACAAGTGCGGGCGAAGAACACCAGCGGTATGCCCATCTTGTGGACAGCTTCAAAATGCGAGTAGTCAACCGTGTCTTGCGAGAGGCAGGCAATGATGCCTTCAACGTGCATGTTTATAAAATTGTCGATTGCACGTTCTTCCTTTATGTAACTTTCGTGGCTGTTGATTGCAATTACCGAATATCCCTCTTGCGAGGCATAGTCTTCTATGCCGTCGAGAACGGCGGAATAATAATGGGCAACAAGATTGGGCACGACGACACCTATTACTTTTGGGGCCTCGCTCCGCAGACTTTGGGCAAAGGGGTTGGGGCGATAGTTCAGTTCTTTGGCAAGTTTCTGAACCCGTTCGCGTAGCTCGTCGCTAACTTCATGGCTGTTGCGGAGCGCTCTCGAAACGGTGGCGATGCTGACTCCAAGCCGGGCTGCCAAATCTTTCAACGATATCCTATGCTGTCTTATCATGATGCTGGTGTGTAAGTGGGCCTGCTTTGCAATCAAACGCGTGCCGAATGCAGGCTGGTTAAGGATTATCTTTTGCAAATATAACTATTTTGTTTGGTTTTGCAAACGTTTACGTGCTTTTTCCGCCCTTTGCTACTTATCCGAAATGCATTTAATCGTAACTTTGCAGCGTGAATTCAAAATGAGTAATGAATAGTTGATAATAAGTTAGTTAGAAAATTGCGGCCGGAAATGTTGTGAAACATTTCCGGCCGCTTGATTTTCCGTATTCAAGAGCATTGCCGTTTTTCTCCTGCCGTAGTGGATTGATGTTTGCGAGCAAGTTCGCTCTGAATTGCAATCCAGTGGTTTCCGTATCGAAAGGCACTTCCTTTGCGGAAAGAGTGCGTTATGTCTGTTTACTGTCGACGGTTGGAATTTTTACGTTGACAGGTATGTCTGGCTGAATACGACTATCGTATTATATGTAGTAGTCCGCAGAGTCGACAAGTCCTGCCCTTAGTGCGTATTTTATTGCCTCGTGCACATTGTTCACGTTTAGCTTGCGGAATATGTTTTTCCGGTGGGTGTTCACGGTGTGGAAACTGGAAAAACGCTTTTTGGCAATTTCCCTGGTTGTCATTCCCACGGCGATATCTTTTAGAATTTCCGTCTCCGTCGGCGTCAGTTTGGGCTTTTCTGCTGATTCTGTGGGGGCGAGCAGTTGTTCGGCCGTATGCTGGCATATGAATCGCGAGCCGTTGGCCGCTGCCTTTATTGCCGCCTTTATTTCATATAGGGGCGATTCTTTCGTTACAATGCTGAAGTGTGAAGATATGGCAACGATCTGCCTTATGAAGTCGGTGCTTAGTTCTTCGCTGAAGAGCACCCACATCACGTTGCAGAAGCGCTGTGAAAGAATTGTCAGTTCCGCTATGTCGTTTATGTCGAAAAGCGTGTAGTCGAGCACGACCACGGCTCTTTGCATTGCAGAGAGCCGTTCCATGAGCGCAGCTTTGTCTTCAACTCGAATAGCATCGCGCTCTCCCAGTTGCTGACAGATGTATAGAAGTCCTGCGCTGCTGATGTCCTGGTTGTCGGCTATGACGATGTTCAATTCTGTATCTCCTCCGTTTCTGTTCCGCATCCCTTGAAGCCCATTTCGGCAGACTTCTCTTTATTATATAGATAATAGGTGGCTTTTGCCTCGGTACATACTTCGTTCTTGGAATTTTCAAGCGTCAGTTCTATTGTGAGGAAGTTTCGTACTTGGGCAGTAATGTGGCCGCGTATGGTAATCGTCGTGTCGGTTGTCTTTACCGGCCGTTTGTATTTCAGTTCCAACGCTGATGTGACTCCTATGGTTTGCATCTTGCGGAATACCACCCAGGCCGCTGTCTCGTCGAGAAGCGTGGCTTGAATGCCACCGTGAAGCGTGTCCACCCATCCCTGATATTCGGCAGAAGGATGCCAGAAGCATATTATTTCTTCGCCTTCTTCATAGAAGTCCATATGGACACCAGCTGGATTTTCTTTGCAGCATCCGAAGCAATAATATCCTTCGGAGCCGTCGAAAGGGTTTGTTATCTTTCTCATTCTGTAAAAATGTTGCTGCGTTCTGTTTCTTTTCCGAAGCAAATGTAGCGTTTTTCTCTTTAATTCCAAAAAAATCATGCGTCTTGTGGTGTCATGTGTGGAAAAGATCTTTTTTTTTTCATGAATCTGTAGAGAAAGTGCATTTGCCGTTCTTTATAAATGAAAAAGGGGGGAATGTCATTTTTTATTCTTACCTTTGCCGTATACGGAAACTTGCCGCGTCTGCCTTTTTCGGAGGTAGAAAAAGGCAGACGCGGCAAATATTTATAAACTATGGTTTCAAATATTTTGTACAAAATATACTGGCGACTCACTGTAAACAAATGGCAGATCGGGTTTCCGCAGGCTTCCCTTGAAAATGTCGTTTTTTTTGGGGGGGGTAAAAATCACATTGAATTGTTAAAGGGAGTGCCCGAAGACAGATGGTTTGCCGACCCGTTTATAGTTGACGCCAACAGTTCGCACATAACACTTCTCGTTGAGGAATTTCTTTATCGCAGCGGGAAGGGACGCATAGCGCAGCTTACGGTTTCGAGAAAAGACTATACCTTGGAGCGTAACGACACTTTGCTTGAACTGGACACACACTTAAGTTTTCCGATGATTGTCAGACGGAAAGGAAAAATATTCGTTTGCCCTGAAAATTCCGCTTCCGGAAAATTTGATGTGTATGAATACAACCCACAAAGCGGAAGCTGCAATTTTTGCGGAACGATGTGCAACGCTCCTCTTGTTGACGCCGTGCTGGAAGAAATAGATGGAAAGGAATATCTCTTTGCTACGCAGAAACCGTTTCCAAATGGACGGGTGCTGCAAGTTTTCGAAAGGGATGAAACAGGGGCTTTCCGCCATAAACAGGATGTAGGCTTTGCCGACAATATCGGAAGGAATGCAGGAGCGTTCTTTAGAATAGGTGACGAATTATACCGTCCGGCGCAGGATTGCAACGGCGGATATGGACGTGGACTGTCAATACAGCGTGTCGTTTTCCGTGATGGGCGTTTTGAATTTGTTGAATGTGCAAGGTTGAAATCACCTAGAGGTTATCTGGATTTTGGCATGCATACGTTGAATGTGTATAAGGACGTTACGGTAATAGACTTAGCCAGTTACCGTTGGCCAAGAGTGGGAAGCTTTGTAGATTCTTTATGGCGCCGATTCAATTTGCCAATTTCGATGCGCTGACGTACGGAACCTTTATTGATTATACATTTCGCTATAGATTTTCATAGCAGGGAATGTCGTTGAGAAACGTGTAAGATCGGGAAGCGTAGTCTATGCGGCAACAGTAATGGCGCATGCCGTTGCTGACAACAAGGTATTCGGCATGGAGTAGGGTGTTGTAGGCAAAAATCTGATTGAATGTCTTTTGTGTGATCTCTATTTCGGGTGACTTGTATTCTATAATCATTCTTGGAAGCAGGTCTCTTGAATAGAGAATGCTGTCGCAACGCAGTTTCTTTCTCCCCGTTTCAAGTTCCACTTCGTTAGCAAGCAGTGCCATAGGGTAATGCTTGTGCTCGATAAGAAAATGGATGAAATGCTGTCTTACCCATTCTTCTGGTGTCAAGGCTACGAACTTGCGTCGTAAAACGTCCAAAATGTTTGTCTTGCCGTTTATTGAACGTGTTTTTATTTCGTAAGCGGGTAGGTTTAGTCGTTCCATTTTATTACTTTTGCATTTAGCATATACTTTGTCGCTACGGGTAGTGAAGCATTGCATAGACAAATCATGGGCTATTTTGTGCGTTGCCGCTATTTATGACATGCACAACGATTATGCCAAAGATAATCATGTTGCTTTGCTGAACCCTGGCGATAGCCTATGCAAAATTAGCTATATTCTTTGATATTTATGTTGAAATGGGTTGCAAAACCTTTTTATACATTATCGGTAAAAAGAATATACCGTTTGCTTTGATGCTGACATGAACTTTGAGTTTTGTTGAAACGAAAAGCAAAAAACGTGAATCGTGAAAATAAATTTATTGCGTTAAGACTATTCCGTAAATAAAATAGTAAAGGATGTTGGTTTAACATTTAATTACAAAAATGAAGTTAGCAACACGAAATACAATAATGTATATAAAAGTTAAAATGTGATATGGCGGAAAAATCATCAACAGTAACTTTCGAAGGCGTTATGAAGAATTTGAAGGAAGGGAAGTTTTCTCTTGCTTATCTTCTGATGGGGGAGGAATCTTACTACATAGACAAAATTTCAGACTTTATTGCCGAACATGCCCTAAAACCGGAAGAGCGGGATTTTAACCAGCATATTGTTTTTGCATCCGACGTTAATGCAGCCCAGATTGCTGACATGGCACGAAACTACCCTGTAATGGCTCAAAGGCAAGTTATTATAGTGAAAGAAGCCCAAAATATAAAAAAATGGGAGCAGTTGGAAAAATATCTTGAAAAGCCGGCTAAGACAACAGTACTAGTAATATGCTATAAAAATGGTGTTATTGATGGCAGGAAAAAAATACTGTCACGTTTTAAAACTGTCGGTACCGTATTTGAAAGCAAGAAAAAACGCGAATACGAGCTTCCTTCTTTTATTGAGAATTATCTGAAAACTCATACAAAAGCAACGATAGAAAACAAGGCGGCGCAAATGATGGCTGATTTTATTGGTGCTGACCTGAGTAGACTGACTGGCGAACTTGATAAACTGGTGCTCTCTCTTTCTGAAGGCGAGATGCGCATTACTCCTCAAATCATAGAGCAAAGGATTGGAATAAGCAAAGATTTTAATGCTTTTGAATTGAGAAGTGCAATTGCGGCGAAGGATGTTAAAAAGGCAAATATTATTGTCAGCTATTTTGATAGTAACCCTAAAACGGGTGGGGCATTCGTGCTTGTTCCTGTCATCTTCTCTTACTTTCAAAATTTGATGCTCGCTTATTTTTCACCAAACAGGACAAGTGATGCGGAGGTCGCAAAATGGTTGGACTTGAAATCTGCGTGGGCAGCCAAAGATTATATGATTGGAATGAGAAAGTATTCTGGCGCAAAGGTCTTGCAGATTATTGATAAAATTCGTGAGACGGACACAAAGATTAAAGGTATAGGTAATCCCAATACTTCTGCCGGAGAATTGCTCAAAGAACTTGTTTTTTTCATTATGCATTAGTTTAACACTCGATACCATGAAACCTTCAGTTTGGTTATAAACAAACCAATTTACTTTATAAGGAACATTCGATTGTTTTCGTTTTGTTGTATGTCCTATAGCATAAAAGAGTGCTATGGGACATTATTTTTATTGATTTACGCTTAATTCTATGTCCTTTTAGGTAGCTTCAAGGGGTTATTGAGGTTTAAAATGTACTTGTTTTTGTAAAAATAAAAGATTCTGCTTTACATGAGGTTTTACTGCTTCCCCCCTGAGGAACAGGCATATTGTGGAGTTTTAACCCCTCTGAGATTTTGTCCTTTTTCGTTTCGTTTCCAGCTTGGCGAGAATTGCTATTTTTTTAAAAAAAGACTTGTTTTAAAACAACAAAATTCAGTCTTTAAATACGTTAACATATAGATGTGTATAATTTCACAATGTAAATCACGAACGGTAATACGATTGATTCATATGTGTAAATATGAAAAAGCGCAAGCGTAAAGTGAGACAATATACATAAATAAAGAAATGTAAATCTAAATATTTAAAACTCAAAACAAGTACGTATATTTATACACGACTTGATGTCTTATACTTTTAACTGGAAATCAGATTATTACGTTAGTTTGAACATCTCTTTTACTGTGTTTTCTATCTAAAAAACACCTTTTTATCCTAAATTTATAGTATATTTGAGGATATCCTGATATATAACTGTTTCTGACCCAGTTTCTTGCTATGAAAAGTTGTTTTTCTGCTTTTGTACCTAATCAACCTTTCAAATATGGATTTACAAATTAAAAACAAAAATAAATAAAGGAATATTCAAGTAAAGCTATATTTACAAGTGTGAATGTAAATCATGTATATAAAATCTTTATTTGTATTTGTTGTTTTTCTCATATAAATGCTTTACTTTTGTAAACTGTAAGAATAAGCACAAAAAACACTATGTTTTTTACTGATAGTAATAATATGAAGGATAGAATAAAGCAAATAATGGAGGCTCAGCATATGACACAGCAGACGTTCGCAGCGTTTATTGGAATATCTGCCGCAACACTGAGTAGTATTTTCCAAGGTAGGACAAAACCAACGTTGAATATAGTTGAAGCCATAAAACGGAAAATGCCAAATATTCAAACGGAGTGGTTGATGTTCGGAAATGGAACAATGTTGGATAATCAAGAGGAGCAGGAATGTCTATCCTCTACCCCAAAAATTACAGATGGTGGAGAGCAAATGCTTAATTTCGGTGATGATGAAATTTCTTCAGCTAATGGCGCTTCTGGATTGCATTCAGCAACTCAGAACTTACAAGTTTCACAGTCTAAACAAGTAGTACAATATTCTCAAGCAAAACGGCAGCCCATGCAAACAAATATAATATGTAATGAAAAGGAGCGTAGATGTATAACTGAAATAAGGGTCTTTTATGATGATCAAACCTGGGAAAGTTTCGTACCTAAGAAGTAAATATAAGCTCGTAGGTAATGCTAGTCCCTTTAATTGGGTTCTGCTTGATTTTACTCGCTTGCTTTAAGTTTGAGTTTTGGTAAATTGCGGTGATATCCTATAGCGATTTTACTGTATATATCGTTTTTTTTGCCTAAATTTGCCAAAACTTATAAATTGACTGATGAAAAAATACGTTTTAGACCTAATCGTTTCTTCGGCTGAGCCAATCAATGATAAGTATGTGCTTATCAAGCTCTCTCATTCGGAGAAACTTCCTGAAATTTTTCCTGGGCAATTTGTCGAGATAAAGGTGGAGGGATCTTCAACCACTTTCCTGCGGCGTCCTATTTCTGTACACTTTGTTGATTATCAGGCTAATGAGCTTTGGCTGCTTATAGCTGTCGTCGGTAACGGTACACGCCGTTTGTCGGAGCTTAAAACAGGTGACAAATTGAACTGTATACTTCCTCTTGGTAACGGTTTCACTATGCCTGTGAATAAAGATAGTGGAAATGTTTTGCTTGTAGGTGGTGGCGTAGGTGTGGCTCCATTGTTGTATTTTGGTAAAATGTTGAAGGACAAAGGTTTTTCTCCTATATTCCTCTTGGGGGCGCGCTCATCAAAAGATCTGCTTATGGTGGATGAGTATAAGAAATATGGTGACGTTTATATTACGACAGAAGACGGATCGGTAGGAGAAAAAGGATTTGTTACCAATCATTCCATACTTGCAAAAGGTGGATTTTGTCAAATATCAGTATGTGGACCCAAACCTATGATGGTTGCAGTGGCAAAATATGCAAAATCAAAAGGATATATGTGTGAGGTATCTTTAGAAAACAAGATGGCATGTGGACTAGGCGCATGTCTGTGTTGTGTTGAAGGTACAAATAGAGGTAACCTGTGTGTATGTAAGGATGGTCCAGTTTTTAATATAAATGATTTGTCATGGCAGATTTAAAAGTAAATTTGGGAAGGCTTGAACTTAAAAACCCGGTTATGACGGCTTCCGGAACTTTTGGTTATGGTTCAGAATATGCTGATTTTGTTGATCTTGGCCAAATAGGTGCAATTATAGTAAAAGGTACGACGTTGAATTCAAGACAGGGCAACGATTATCCACGAATGGTAGAAACAGCATCTGGAATGTTGAATTGTGTTGGGTTGCAGAACAAGGGTGTCGATTATTTCTGTGAGCATATATATCCGGAAATAAAGGATATCGGCACACATATGATAGTGAATGTTAGTGGTTCTTCTCCGGAAGACTATGCAGAATGTGCAGCAAAAATCAATTCTTTGAAGAATATACCGGCAATAGAACTTAATATCTCTTGTCCCAACGTCAAAGATGGCGGCATGGCTTTCGGAGTAACGTGTCAGGGTGCTGCAAGTGTTGTAAAAGCTGTCCGTTCAGTATATAGCAAGACGTTGATTGTCAAACTGTCGCCTAATGTGACAGATATAGCAGAAATAGCTCGCGCTGTCGAAGCAGAAGGTGCTGATGGCGTATCACTTATAAATACTCTTATGGGAATGGCAATAGATATAGAAAGGCGCAAACCTATGCTTAGTATTAATACAGGTGGTTTAAGTGGTCCAGCCGTTAAACCGGTTGCATTGCGTATGGTATGGCAGGTGGCAAAGGCTGTTGATATTCCTGTTGTTGGGCTAGGGGGAATATGTAATGCCAATGATGCAATAGAGTTTATGCTTGCAGGGGCAACAGCAATCGAGATAGGAACTGCAAATTTTCTAGATCCGCAGATTACGATAAAAGTGAAAGACGGTATCAATCAATGGTTAGATGCACATGGTTGCAAGTCTGTTAAAGAAATAATTGGTGCTATGGAAGAATGATGGGGGGGGCGATGCATTGTTTTTCAATGTCGGTTTTTAATATTTATTAAATATACGAAACGTATTTATACTAAAAGTATGTAGTGTACATATTCTTTAAAATGTAAATTTATACTAAAATGTTTTGATAAAAATATCAATTTTACCCAATATTGATAGATGTAATAAGTTGTAGAGGTGAACTTTTAAAGTTTAAAATTTGGATATAAACAATATTATTGTTACCTTTGCAGTCGCAACTTTATTAGGGTTGGTTCTGTAGCTCAGTTGGATTAGAGCAACGCCCTTCTAAGGCGTGGGTCCAGGGTTCGAATCCCTGCGGAATCACAGGAGAACAAAAGACGTCAAAG
>CAVAPC010000006.1:0-115323 GCA_963590505.1 uncultured Alistipes sp.
TGTTGTCCCAGGCGGATTCGAACCACCACTGACAGAACCAAAAACTGTAGTGCTACCGTTACACCATAGGACAAGCAATGTATTATTCAAAGAGCCACTGCTCTTGTTGCATAATTCGGCTGCAAAGATAATGCTTTTCCGCCCGATTACCAAATTTTCCCTTTCCTTTTTTAGGAGAGTGTGGCAAAAACACGGCTATCTTTGGGCGGATGCTTATACAGTTAGCACGGTGTTGCCGCTACTTTACTGTGAGCAGGAAGTAGTTCTTCTTTCCGCGCTGTACGAGAAGGTATTTGCCGTCGATGAGATCTTCTGCCGTTACTGTGCGGTCGAACTCGGCAAGTTTCTCCTTGTTGATCGAAACTCCGCCGCCTTGTACCAGCTTGCGCATTTCACCTTTGCTGGCAAAAACGGGAGCTGCCTGTGTCAGTATCTCAACTGCCGGTTGTCCGAGTGCGTCTTTTGATACCTCAAACTGCGGCACGCCTTCGAAAATGTCGAGGAACGTCTGTTCGTCGAGCTTCAGCAGAGAGTCTTTTGTCGATTTGCCGAAGAGTATGCTTGAAGCTTCGATTGCTGCGTCGAGAGCCTCGCGCGAGTGTACCATAACTGTCGTTTCCTCTGCCAGACGTTTCTGCAGTGTCCTGCGTCCGGGATCCTGCTTGTGCTCCTCTACGAGAGCATCGATTGTCTGCTTGTCGAGGCTCGTGAATATCTTGATGTAGCGTTCTGCGTCGTCGTCGCTGACGTTGAGCCAGAACTGGTAGAACTTGTATGGCGACGTGCGCTTTGGGTCAAGCCATATGTTTCCGCTTTCTGTCTTGCCGAATTTCTTGCCGTCTGCCTTTGTTATGAGCGGGCATGTCAGTGCGTATGTCTCCACGTCGTTGCCTAGCGTGCGGCGTATGAGTTCGGTTCCGGTTGTCATGTTGCCCCATTGGTCGTTTCCGCCGAGCTGCATCTTGCAGTTATAGTGCTGGTAGAGATAGAGAAAGTCGTAGCCTTGCAGCAACTGGTATGTAAACTCGGTGAACGAAAGTCCGTCGCGTGCCGTTCCGTTGAGGCGTTGCTGCACGCTCTCTTTTGCCATCATGTAGTTTACGGTGATGTGCTTGCCAACTTCGCGAGCGAAATCAAGAAAGGTGAAGTTTTTCATCCAGTCGTAGTTGTTCACCATTTCTGCCTTGTTTGGCTCTGTTCCGTCGAAGTCAAGGAATTTGCTTACCTGTTTCTTTATTGCTTCCTGGTTGTGATATAGAGTTTTGTCGTCGAGCAGATTGCGTTCCTGGCTTTTTCCTGAGGGATCGCCTATCATTCCCGTTGCGCCGCCCACAAGGATGATTGGCTTGTGGCCGCAGCGCTGAAGGTGGCGTAACATCATTATTCCGCAAAGGTGTCCGATGTGAAGAGAGTCTGCGGTAGGGTCAGTGCCAAGATAGGCGGTAACCATTTCCTTCTGCAGTAGTTCCTCGGCGCCTGGCATCATCTGTGCCAGCATTCCTCGCCATCTCAGTTCTTCAACAAAGTTCTGTTTCATAATCTATGTGTATTTTGGTTAGGCTTGTCTTTTTCTTTTGCCTGTGGTTGTCTTTAAGAATTGCTTTCTAGTTTTCCTCGCAGTGTTGCATGTTCCGTATACCGGTCAAGGTACCGGATCGTAGCCGCTTCCGCCCCAAGGGTGACACCGCAACAACCGTTTCACGGCAAGATAAAGTCCCTTCAGCGGTCCGTGTTTTATGATAGCCTGTTTGGCGTATTCGGAACATGTGGGTGTAAACCTGCATGAGGGTGGGGTGAAGGGCGATACGCACCGCTGATAGAAAATTATCGGTATGCACAACAACCAAACGATTATGTGTCTTGCCGTTTTCATGACTGCGGTTCGGGATTGCTTTGCAAGAACTTTTCCGTTAGTCGGCGGAGCAGTTTCCTTGTTCTGTTTTCAACGGCAGATGTGGGATAAAGCTCGTCGGCGAGCCAGATGAACGCAACTGACAACTGCTTGTTGCCGAGACTGTCGACGGTTTCAAGCAGTCTGTGCTTGTTCGTGCGGTAGGCTTCGCGTATCTGCCGCTTCACGCGGTTGCGCTTTACGGCACGCTTGAAGTGTTTTTTCGATACGCTCGCTAGCATGCGAACGGCAGGTTCCCGAAGTTCGTATTCTTGCTTTTCCGTAAGAACATAGACAACCCTGAGCGGATAGGCGACGAGTGAACGGCTATCTGCATTCCCGAAGAGCTTTTCTATTGCATCGCGGCCATAGATGCGCTCCCTCTTTGGCAGAGTGTTTCTTCGTTCTTGCGGCATCGTGGGGTGATGGGTGTTTGTTAGTCTTCTTCCTGGTCTATGATGTAGCGGCGCAATGCGCTTGTCATGGAAGGATATTTTTCAGTCGGAGCGGCCACCTGAACGTCAAGTCCAGCTTCTTTAGCCGCTTTCTCTGTGGCAGGGCCGAATGTTGCGACCTTCATTGGCGTTTCTCCTTCGGTTGGAAACGCCTTTTTGTATGCAGCCACGCCAGATGGACTGAAGAACACGCACATGTCGTAGTCGAAATTCTTTATCTCTTCTTCGCTGAGGTCGTTGCATACCGTGCGGTACATCACACACTCTGAGTGCTGAAGACCTTTTGCATCAAGCATCTTCTTAATGCTGTCGTCGTGTACGTCGCTCAGTGGAACGAGATACTTTTCGGTCTTGTGCTTGGTCATTAGCGGAACAAGGTCGTCAATTTTGCCTGTACTTCCGAAGAAAACCTTGCGCTTGCGGTATTGCACGTATTTCTGAATGTAAAGCGAGATTGTTTCGGTTACGCAGAAATATTTCATAGTGTCAGGTATCTCGAAACGCATCTCCTGGGCTATCTTGAAGAAATTGTCTATTGCGTGGCGCGACGTGAACACTACTGCAGTGAAGCTTGTTATGCTGATTTTCTGCTGGCGGAATTCTTTTGAAGAAAGTCCTTCTACTTTTATGAAGGGTCTGAATACGAACTCTACCTCAAAGTCTTCTGCAATTGTGTAGTATGGTGATTTGTCGCTTGTAGGTTTGGGTTGTGAAACCAATATCTTTTTAATCATCGATGACTTAAAAATTTACGTTCAAATAATTTATCAATATAGACAAAACACTGCAAATCGCTAGCAGCGGCATTATTTCAAGGGCGCAAAAGTACAAAATTATTTGCAGATAAACACCCTTCTGCCGGAAAAAGATTAAAAAGCATTTGTATAACGACAGTAAACGCGACAATATTACAACTGCTGCAACGTAAAATATTGTATTTTTGAGCGATAAACCGAAATAAGCCTGCGATACCACAACGGGAAACATGACGACACCTTCTATTGCCGAGGTGAAAAGAAACGACTTCATCCATTGGGAATTCTGCCGGCTGCTGAAGAATATCCAGTTTACTATGGTGTAGAGCAATGCTTTCAGTAGTAGATAGCCTGCAAAGACTCCGAAGAACATTGCGATGAGTTGGTATTGTGACGATACGAGGAACGTGTCGGAATTATATTCCTGGGCGTAGAAAAAGGCAACGAGCGACAGCAGAAGGCAGGTTTGTGCCGTGAGGAAGAACTGGAAGCGGAATTCGTTGGTCGTTTCTGTCAGTTCCGTGGTTCCGCTCCGTTGAATACGGAAGAAGTGTTTCGCCTGTCTTACTATGAAATTCCTTGATTTTGAGAACGCAATCAGCGCAAGAATAAAACTGACAAGCAGCAAGGCGGTAATGGTACTGTCTCCGGATATGGTGTAAGGCACGGGATCTCCTGCTATTCCGTAGCGTCCGCCGTTAAGTTCGGGATGCCACATAGAGTCGGCAGAGAAGAAATTCTGTTTGTAGTACTGTGGCAATTCTACTTTTTCAAGGGTGGTCACCACTTTTTTGCGGTTCAGCATGCTTGCCGTGTCGAGCGGAGTGCCGGATTGATTGGCTGCAGCGTTGCTGTAAACGGCATGAAGTACGGAGTCCTGTTGGGCGGGCGTAGCGTCGCGCGGCAGTTCTTTCAGTGCCTGGTAGGGATGGCGCGGCAGTTCGTCGTGTTGTTCTTCTATTACGGGTATCGCGTGTTGCTGGTGCTTTACTTCTGTCGAGTCGGTCTGTAACATGGCTTCTTCTTGTTCTCCGTTATGTCCTGGGCTTGTGTGATGCTTTTTCCCGCAGGAGGTCTATGCTTTATTCCTAAAAGTTGGGGCTCTCCGGCAACCGTTTCTTGCGGCTTTCTTTATGCCTTATGCTTCGGCAGTAATGCGTGTTTTAAAGGTTGAATTCTTTCTTTATCTTGTCCACCATGTCAAGCTTTTCCCAAGTGAAAAGTTCTACGTCGATAACCTTTGTCTCGTGGTAGCGGCTGGTGAATGTCTTTTTTATCGTTTCTGCCTTGCGTCCCATGTGGCCGTAGGCTGCGGTCTCCAGATACATAGGCTGGCGCAGCTTCAGGTTTTCTTCTATCGCCTTGGGGCGAAGGTCGAACATCTTGCTTATTTTGTCGGCAATCTCGCCGTCGGTCATGCTCACTTTGCTGCGTCCGTAAGTGTTGACATAGATACTTACGGGCTTTGCCACTCCGATGGCATAGCTGACCTGAAGCAGCATTTCGTCAGCTACTCCCGCAGCCACCATGTTCTTTGCAATGTGGCGTGCGGCGTATGCTGCCGAACGGTCTACCTTAGACGGGTCTTTGCCTGAGAAAGCTCCGCCGCCGTGCGCGCCCTTGCCGCCGTATGTGTCAACAATGATTTTTCTTCCCGTCAAACCGGTGTCGCCATGGGGGCCTCCGATTACGAACTTACCTGTAGGGTTGACGAAATACTTTATGTCGTTGCCGAAGAGAGCGAGTACTTTGTCGCCCAGTTGTGACTTGACGCGTGGAATGAGTATGTTTATCACGTCTTCGCGTATCTTCTTAAGCATTGCTTCGTCGTCGTCGCTTCCGTCTGCCTTCTTTGCGAAGTTGTCGTGCTGGGTTGACACTACAATGGTGTCTATGCGTTGTGGAATGTTGTCATCGGAATATTCCACCGTAACCTGACTTTTTGAATCGGGGCGCAGATATGTCATTTGCTTGCCTTCTTTACGGATGTCGGCAAGTGTGTGCATTATGATTTGTGCCAGGTCAAGTGATACAGGCATGTAGTTGTCAGTTTCGTTTGTGGCGTAACCGAACATCATGCCCTGGTCGCCGGCTCCCTGGTCTATATCCTGTTCACGGCTTACACCGCGGTCGATGTCATCGCTTTGCTCGTGGATGGCAGTGAGTATACCGCAGGAATCCCCGTCGAACTGGTATTCCGACTTGGTATATCCAATTTTCTTTATGGTCTTGCGGGCTATGGTCTGCAGATCAACGTATTCTGTGGAACTAACCTCGCCCATTATAACCACCTGCCCGGTGGTACAGAATGTCTCTATCGCGCAATGCGCTTTGGGGTCGTATGCGAGGAACTGGTCGAGCAGTGCGTCTGAAATCTGGTCAGACACTTTGTCGGGATGGCCCTCAGAAACTGATTCGGATGTAAATAGATATGACATAATGATTTGTTTGGATAAAATGAATGACTTTAGCCGGCATGAAACTGCCGGCTTGCTTTAAGAGTGCAAAGTTAATACTTATCTGAGTATGCTGCAATCTTTTGTTTGAAAATCCAAGACCGTTATCCGAAATATTCCTTTATCTGCGCTGCCTGTGCGGCAAGTTCCTCAATGTCGCCGTTTCCGTATCGCCGCCATATCTGCTGGCAAGGGATCAGCAAGGGCGTTACCATGAACTCGTCGTGCTTAAGATAAGGATCGAGTATCTGGTAAACGTCCATCACGCTCACCACGTCGGCTGCCGTTATGCCCATTGTCTTTGCCAAGTCGCGCACTTCCGGCGTGCCCTCATTCATGGTGGCAGGCACGAGACGAAAATAAAGGTCTAGAATAAGAATGAGCATAACGGGGGTTATGTTTCCGCATTTTTGTATCGGGCGGAAGTCGGTTTCGAATGTCTCTACCACGGAAACACCGTTGTAGAAGGCATCACGGTTGGAAAATCCCGCCATTCCCCTTACAATGGCTGCGTCACGCTTCAGTTTGCCGGGCTTGTTTTCATATTTTTCCCGCAAACGCTTCATGCGCAATGATGCAGCATTGCGCAGTTCGAACATCTTTGCATAGACAAACTGTGGAGTGAGATGCAATTCCATGCACAGTTCAACCGTCATCCGGCTGTACATCGGCTTAAGTCCCGTGGGCTTGCGCTGGTAAAGCTGCATAAGCAGAATCCAGTAATCTTCCTGCCATAATGAATTGTTTGCCATAGCGTAGATTTACGTTTCTGCAAACTTACGCTTTTTTCGGCAATTCTCCAAGCAACCGTCCGACAATCTTGTGGCATGCCGCGGGGGCTTTCTTTATCTTTTTGTTCCCGTTGCATGTGGCACGGGATACAATGTGCAGAAGTTGTATGCTGAAGCTTGCGGATTTGTGTGTCTGCATCAAGAAAAACCAAAGACTACTGGATTTCAAGTGGAATATTTTTTGTAACTTTGTACCCGAGAGCTTACGACATGTAAAATAGAACAAGCTATTATAAAACTTAAAATAACTGATATGGATACATTCTCTAAGAAATTCTCCCTTGAGGGCAAAGTTGCTCTCGTTACGGGAGCAGCCTATGGCATAGGTTTCGCCATTGCCGAGGCATACGCTCAGGCTGGAGCCAAAATTGCGTTCAACTGCCGCTCGCAGCATCATATGGACCAGGCTTTGGCAGACTATAAAGCAAAAGGTATCGATGCAAAGGGATATATCTGCGATGTTACCAAGGAAGACGATGTTAAGAAGATGGTTGCCGACATAGAGGCTGATCTTGGCACTATCGATATACTCGTTAACAATGCAGGAATCATAAAGCGTATCCCGATGACGGAAATGTCTGTGGAAGATTTCCGTCAGGTTGTTGACATCGACCTTAACGCACCTTTCATAGTTTCGAAGGCTGTTCTTCCTGGAATGATAAAGAAAGGCCACGGAAAGATTATCAATGTATGCTCAATGATGAGCGAACTGGGCCGTGAAACTGTTTCTGCATACGCTGCTGCAAAGGGCGGACTGAAAATGCTTACGCGTAACATTTGCTCGGAATTCGGCGAACACAATATTCAGTGTAACGGTATCGGCCCAGGATATATCGCTACACCGCAGACAGCTCCGCTGCGTGAGCGTCAGGCAGACGGTAGCCGTCATCCTTTCGACAGCTTCATCGTTAGCAAGACTCCGGCTGCGCGTTGGGGAACACCGGAAGATCTTATGGGACCGGCAGTGTTCCTTGCATCAGATGCAAGCGACTTCGTGAATGGTCACGTGCTTTACGTTGACGGCGGTATCCTTGCTTACATCGGCAAGCAACCGTGATTGGCTTTGTTGTAAGGCATGAATGGAAAAAAAAGGAAAGTTGCTTGCGTTTGTTGGCTGCTTTCCTTTTTTCGTGTCTTATTTCTTTCGTATTAGCGTCAGACCGTCGCGCAGTGGAAGTATGACGCATTCTACACGCCGGTCGTTAGCAATGAAATCGTTGAATTGGCATATGCCTTGCGTCTGCTTGTCGTGTGCATAAGCCTTGTCAACCACATGCCCGTCCCATAGTGTGTTGTCAGCCAAAATGAAACCTCCTGGGCGCAACAACTCAAGTGCCGTCTCGTAGGCTTCCTTGTAAGTCCGCTTGTCGCCGTCGATGAATACCATATCGAATACAACGCCCAACTTGGGAGCCTCTTTCACGGCATCGCCAATCAAAAAGCGTATCTTGTCTGCTACGGCGGAATTTTCTATCCATGGTCGTGTAAAGTCTTCCTGTTCGTCGTTTATTTCATACGTGTAGAGCATGCCGCCTTCTTCCAGTCCTTCGGCAAGGCATATTGCACTGTAGCCGCTGAACGTTCCAATCTCCAGGATGTTTTTGGGACGAACCATGCTTACGAGCATTTTCAGCACACGTCCTTGCAGATGGCCACTTGCCATACGCCCGTGAAGAAGGTGAATGTTGGTGGCGCGGTAGAGCCGGTACAAATAGTCTCCCTCTGCGTCGATATGTGAGAGAATGTATTTTTCGAGTTCTTCTGTCATTTTTTTAGAGGCTTACTCGTTTTCTTTTCCGGCGGTTTTCACAAAAGCTTCAACGGCAAGACGGTATGAATCGAGACCGAAACCGCAAATTACGCCTTTGCAGGCGGAAGATATATATGAATGGTGTCGGAACTCCTCACGCTGATGAACGTTCGATATGTGGACTTCTATCACGGGACTGCTTACTGCACGTATGCAGTCGTGAAGCGCAATGCTGGTGTGCGTGTACGCTCCGGCGTTGAGCACGATTCCGTCGGTAGAGAATCCAATCTCCTGTATTTTGTTGATGAGTTCTCCTTCAACGTTGCTCTGATAGTAATCTATTGCCACATCAGGAAAAAGCGCTTGCAGCTTTGGCAGATAACTTTCAAAGGAGTTGCTGCCGTATATGCCTGGTTCGCGAATACCGAGAAGGTTCAGGTTCGGTCCGTTGATGATTTGTATCTTCATAAATTCTTTTCTTTGATGGTTTCTTTGTAATTTTGCTACGTTCATCCAAGCAGTACTAAACGAGTCTGCATGGGCAAAATTACTAAATTATGGTCAATAAACCAATTTTTGGCTCTCAAACGGGAAATGACGTTTCAAATGCAGAAGATGCTGCATTGTTAAAGAAATATTGCCGTTATATGAAGTTGGCGAAGAATTTCTCAGATAATACTCTTAAGGCTTATACTGACGATTTGCAGAAGCTTGTGGACTATGCTGCTTCTGAAAAGCTCGCTCTCGTTGACGTGCGTCTTGACGATCTGCGCCATTTTGCTGCAGAACTTATTGATATGGGCATTAGCCCGCGTTCACTGGGGCGTATTCTCAGTGGAATAAGGGCGTTCTACAAGTTCCTCATGATTGAGAACTATCTTGCAGACGATCCTACAGAGCTTCTTGAGTGGCCCAAGATAGGTGAACACTTGCCTGACGTCCTTTCCGTAAAGGAGATTGACATGCTGGAAAATGCCATTGACCTGACAAAGTGGGAAGGGCAGCGCAACAAGGCAATTATAGAGGTGCTCTTCTGTTGTGGACTGCGTGTGAGCGAACTGGTGAACCTGCAGATTTCAAACATGTATGTAGAAGAGAAATTCTTGCGCATAACAGGCAAGGGCGACAAAGAAAGACTCGTGCCCATATCAGACAGTGCACTGAAGGAGCTTGATTATTGGTTCGTTGACCGAAACCACATGAAGATAAAACCTGGCGAAGAGGATTATGTCTTTCTTAACCGGCGTGGTTCACGGCTTACAAGAGCCATGATATTTACAATTGTGAAAAGACTTGCCGTTGAAGCAGGCATAAAAAAGACAATAAGTCCGCATACACTGCGTCATTCATTCGCCACATCATTGCTTGAGGGAGGGGCAAACCTACGTGCCATTCAGGAAATGTTGGGCCATGAAAGTATTGGCACTACACAGATCTATACGCATATTGACATGCATACACTGCGTGAGGAGATTTTGGAACATCATCCTCGGAACATGGAATGCCATGAATAGGTCTTATGTCTTTTGTAAATCTGTTGAAGGCTTGCATATTATTCGTTTGTTCTTTTGAATGATTTTCTGCGCAGAACGTAATGTGATGATTTAGAAAGAAAGCCCGAAGTCTTTTTACAGAACTTCGGGCGAAGTATCCCCAATATTTAATGTCTTTATGCTACGTTCAATACTTGAACGAACTTCCGCCAAGGAATTCACGCAGCAACGAAGTAGGCGGCACCTGTTTGTTGGGAATGGCTTTGATGTATTTCAGAAATTTCAGCAGCCGGTAAGCTTCGCTGTATTCCGGCACATTCTCCGGCACGGTTTCCAACAACGGCTCTGCCTGCGACTTTATAACGGCAAGTTCAAACAGCATGGCCGTGTTGAACATTGCATCGGCGTTTTCCTGATAGGGAAATATCCACTTGTTTTCGCCGGCCCTGACAGATGCCCAGCGCCGTATTGTTTCCTGTGCGCTGACACCGCGGTATTTGTAATCGCGTATGATGCGGCGCAGTAATCTGTTGTCTGTCGTTGGCACATAGTTGTGGTTGTCCAGGAGTATTGTGGTAAACGCAGATGCGTAAACGCGGAAAATCTGTTCTTCCGGAATCTGTACTGTCAGCTCAGGGTTAAGTGCATGTATGCCTTCCACAACGAGAATGTCGTTGCTTTCCATCTTTAGGCGTTTGCCGCTCAGTTCGCTGCATCCCGTCTGGAAGTTGTATTTCGGCAATTGTACCTCTTCCCCGCAGAAGAGACTGTTCATCTGCTGATTTAGTAATGGAATGTTCAGTGCATAAAGACTCTCGTAATCATAGTCTCCTGATTCATCTTTCGGCGTCTGTTCTCGGTCCACGAAATAGTCGTCGAGAGAAATGGGGACAGGTTTGATGCCATTGGTAAGCAGTTGTATTGAGAGACGTTTGCATGTTGTTGTTTTACCGCTTGACGACGGACCGGCAATGAGTACCATTTTCACGCCCTTGCGGGATGCTATCTCGTCGGCGATGCGTGAAATCTTTTTTTCTTGCAGCGCTTCCGAAAGGTTTATCAAGTCGGAGGCATGACCTTTGTCCACGGCGTCATTAAGGTCGCCTATTGTGCGTAGCCCTAAGATTTCCTGCCATTTGTGGTGTTCGCGGAATATATCGAACATCTTGTCCTGGCGAATCAGTTCTCCAAGCTTTGATGGATCCTTCAGAGAAGGAATGCGCAGCAACAGTCCGTCGTAGTATTTCTCCAGTCCGAAAAGTTTGAGCCTTCCCGTGCTGGTCAGAAGCGAACCGTAATAATAGTCAGCATAGTCGCCCACTGTATAATACGTGGTGTATAATTTCCCGGTCCCTCGCAGAAGTTTTACCTTTGACATTGCTCCTAAAGAGGTGAAACGTTCAATTGCTTCTTCTGTGGTGCATTCGTGGCGACGTATGGGAGCATCTTCACCAATTATTTCGTTCATCCGTTGGCGTATGCGATTTGCAATTTCTTCGGTTACAGGTTCACCGATGTTCATGTCGCAGTAGTAGCCGTTAGAGACGGGAATGTCTATAGTCACGCTGCCGTTGGGATAAAGATCGTGTACAGCCTTGCATAGCACGAGAAAGAGGCTTCTTGTGTAAGTGCGCTGCCCAGAGGGAGAAGTGAGGCCAAGAAATTCTACGTCTTTGTTGTGGTACACACGGTAGTTCAAACCTTCCACTTTGTTGTTGACTTTTGCACTTACAGGACCATATTTCATTTCAAGTCCCGAGGCCAAAAAAATGTCAGAAAGTGAACTTCCAATAGCAATGTTTATGACTTTTTTATTATTTTTGCAACGGATTTGTATTACTTGTTTCATTGGTCTTACGAATTTAGGGGTTCACAGCGTAAAGATACTCCCTTTCTCCGACATCTTTGCAAAACAGCATCATAAAATTCATTAAAATATGTCGATTGAATTCTTTTTCAAGATCATTGGGTCGTTGGCTCTGCTCATCTATGGAATGAAGGTGATGAGCGAAGCTCTGCAGAAAATGGCCGGTTCGCAACTGCGCCATGTATTGGGAACAATGACCAAGAACCGCTTCACCGGATTGCTGACCGGTATGTTCGTAACCGCCTCAGTGCAGTCGTCAACGGCAACTACGGTAATGACAGTATCGTTTGTCAACGCTGGCCTGCTTACGCTAGCCCAGGCAATTTCCGTAATAATGGGAGCCAACATAGGAACAACGCTAACGGCATGGATTATGAGCCTTGGCGTTTCGATAAACCTGGAAACTGTGGTGTTCCCGGCTTTTATGGTGGCAATATTGCTGATATATACGCGGCGGCACAGATACATAGGGGACTTTCTTTTCGGTATAGCCTTTATGTTTTTTTCTCTTACGATTCTCAGCAAAACGGGCAACGACATGCATCTTAACGAGAATCAGGATTTGATAGCTTTTTTCAAATCATTTGATGTCAACAGTTACCTCACTATTCTTGTCTTTCTGTTCATAGGCACGATTCTGACATGCATTCTTCAGTCGTCGGCTGCATTGATGGCGATAACCATGCTGCTTTGTTCTAGCGGAGTTCTGCCTATTTATCTTGGTATCGCGCTTGTTATGGGAGAGAACATTGGTACCACTCTTACTGCTAACCTTGCAGCCCTAGGGGCCAACGTGCAAGCCAGAAGAGCGGCAATGGGTCATTTGGTATTCAATGTGTTTGGAGTTATATGGGTGCTTCTGCTTTTCTATCCTTTTATAAATATGGTATGTTCCATTGTTGGCTATGACCCTGAGGTTTCTGGCATTAGCACTGCAAAATTGTCGGTAGTGTTGGCTGCCTTCCATACGGCGTTCAACGTATGCAATACCTTTATACTCATATGGTTCATCCCGCAGATGGAAAAGGTTGTGTGCTGGATTATCAAGCCTCGTGCAAACAATGAAGACGAGGAATTCCGTCTGAAATACATTGGAGGAAACTCTATCATGGCAACGCCTGAACTCTCGGTACTAGAGGCGAGAAAGGAGATACAGTCGTTTGCAGACCGCATACAACGTATGTTTGCCATGGTGCGCGAACTACTAGGCACAAAGAATGACAGCGACTTCAACAAGCTCTTCACGCGGATAGAGAAATATGAAGGGATTTCCGACAATATGGAAATTGAGATTGCCAAGTATCTTGATAAAGTCAGCGATGCCCATCTGAGCGATGAAACAAAAGCCAAGATACGTGCAATGCTTCGCGAGATTTCCGAAATAGAGAGTATCGGCGACAGCTGCTATAACATAGCAAGAACAATAAACCGCAAGGTAAGAGGAAAAGAGGATTTTACAGAGCAACAGTATGAGCATCTGCACCAGATGTTTGAACTGACCGATGACAGCCTGACACAGATGAACGTTATGTTGTCCGGCCGTCGCGATGATCTTGACGTGAACCGCTCGTTTAATATTGAGAACGAAATAAACAACTACCGTACTCAGCTGAAGAGCCAAAACATCAACGATGTAAACAACCATGAATATACCTATGCCATAGGTACAATGTATATGGATATAGTCAGCGAATGTGAGAAGTTGGGTGACTATGTGATAAACGTCGTTGAAGCCCGAATGGGAACGAAGCAGCGTGAAGCGTAGTAATTTTGATAATATTGGTATATATAAGGAGGGTGTGTCATAATTGGCGCATCCTCTTTTTTCTAGTTCAAGACACTTTATATTTCAAAGATTGAAATAACTTCGACGTGAAACTGACATTCGATTTCCTGCAACTCATCATGTAACAGGGAGACCAAGTGGAGGTGCCGTAACAGAAGATGCTTCGTGACCAGATGCGCAACCTCGCCAAGACATTGACATCATATTATAAAGAATGACACATGAAGGGATTGAACTTTATAGCAATAGACTTTGAGACAGCCACAGGAAAGCGTGCTTCCATTTGCGAGGCTGGTATTTGTGTGGTGAAGGACGGAAAGATAGTGGAAACCAAGTCGTGGCTCGTGCGCCCCGAGGACAATGCGTATTCGTATTGGAACATTCAGATACACGGCATCCAACCAAAGGACACCGCACATGCCCCGGAGTTTCCCGAAGTATGGGAAGAGATAATGGAATATCTTGACGAGACACCAATATTGGTAGCCCATAATGCTGCCTTCGACATTTCCTGCATTCGCAAGTCATTGGAGCTATATGGTCTTGAAAAGCCGGAAGTGGACTATTACTGTTCTCTCCGTGCAGCCCGCCACAACTACGACTTCAGCTGCAACACCCTCGATTTCCTTTGTGAACAGTTCGACGTCCCTGAAGGCAAGCACCATCGTGCCGGCGACGATGCAGAAATGTGCGCAAGACTGTTTCTGAGAGAAATCAAGGATGCAGGATGGTGCGAGTTGGAAGAGATGAGTTACTGCAAAGGTAATTTATGATATAACGATTACAACACAATGAGAGTTTTTGACCTATACGCCGAGTTCTTACACATTATACGCAAATATCAGAAGGACAAGAAGGCGTAATTTTTCCTATACGCCCGTAATTGCTCGATTCTTTAAAACATTTATTGTTTCTGTGAGTCGGGCAATTTTAGTATACAGGCAATCCCAAAAGTTGGTACATCAGCGTGAGAGCCATGCGACGGTGTCCCATGTCGTTTGGGTGCAGACGGTCAACGTCTTTGTCGTTGAAAAACTTCGCGTGCTCGTCCATTAGCGGATAAAGGCCGCAAAATGCATTCAGGTCTATTACTGGCACGCTCCATATGTTTGCTGCCTCTTTTACAGCTTCCACATAACTTAGAAAATACTCTCCGCATTTGTTGCGGTAGTCTTCGCGCGGTTGCCAGTTCGTTTCACTACGGTAGAATTCTGCTCGGTGTATGGGCGTTAGGATTACAATCTGCTTGTCGGGAAACATACGTTTCACTCTGTCCATGGCAATGTTTATTCGGCCGCGGAACGTAGAGTCTGTCATGCACATATATTTGTGCATGCGTTCAACCATGTGCTTCTTCTCGTGGATTCCTGCCATCACTTCCTCTTTCTTCTCTGTCGACCATTCGCCGAGAGGCACTCCCGCATTGAAATCATTGGTGCCGATGAAAATGAGTATGGCGTCGAATTCTTTTCCGTGCTCCGCCTGCAAGGCTTCAGCCTGGCGGGGAATGTCGTTCCATTGGCGTCCGCTTATTCCGTATACATATGGTGTTATGTCAAGCCATTGCTGTAACCATCCCCAATACTTTGTTGATGAAGCCATGTTCTTGGGGTCGGTTATTGAGTCTCCGAAATATGCCACACGTTTTCCGGCCCACGGGTGTATGGCTTTAAGCGTGGTGAAAGTTGTCGCATTTGCCTCCTGCATTGCTTGCAAGGGCATTGCGGCCTTTGCTGCAGGCATGAAGCCAAGCAGCAAGGCTGCGATAATGGAATTTGCCTTTTTCATATGTTTTAGAACTCAGTGAGATGCATGTCGCCTTTTTCTGCAAGAGCTATGTGCATAGCAAAAGCCTTACCCAGATTGTGGCGCGTCTGTCCCATCTTTGCGCTCTTGAGGTATTCGCGCAAAAGGGGCTTGTAGTCTGGGTGGGCACAGTTTTCGATTATTATATTGGCGCGTTCTATCGGACTCTTCCCTCTTAGATCGGCAACCCCCTGTTCTGTAACGATGACGTTCACGTCGTGTTCGGAATGGTCTTGATGGCTTACCATTGGCACGATGCTGCTTATAAGCCCGCCTTTTGCCGTAGAAGCACAGGTGAAGATGCTGATGTAAGCGTTGCGTTCAAAGTCGCCGCTTCCACCGATGCCGTTCATCATCTTCGTTCCGCTTATGTGTGTCGAATTTGCATTTCCGTAGATGTCCACTTCAATTGCCGTGTTGATGGCTATGACACCCAGACGGCGTATAACCTCGGGCGAGTTTGATATTTCGCTCTGGCGTAGGGTTATATGGTCTTTGAAATAGTTTATGTTGTCGTAAACTTGTTTCAAACATTCGTTCGACACGGTGAGTGAGCATGCTGATGCGTCTTTTACTCTGCCTTCCAGCATCATTGCCACAACGCTGTCCTGCATCACTTCCGTGTAGACGTTGAAGTCAGGCACACTCTTGTCGTGTCCTAGTGCCCCGAGAATAGCGTTCGCTGTACTTCCGACTCCGCTCTGCAGCGGCAGGAACGATGCGGGAATGATGCCGCGTTTCATGTCGTTTACCAGGAATTCCGCCACGTTGTGTCCTATCTGGTCTGTTATCGGGTCGCTGTCCTTGAAGGCGCGGGCTTCGTCGGGAAGGTCGCATTCCACAACGCCCACAATCTTTTTTGCGTCAATTTCTACATAGGGTTTTCCTATGCGGTCGCCCACGTTTACAATAGGTATGGGTTGTCTTGCAGGAGGGTCTAACGGCTCGTAGACATCGTGAAGGAATTTTGCGTCTTTGCTGTGGAAGGCGTTCAACTCCAGTATCACGTGCTTTGCCATCTTTGCCATTGTAGGGCTGATGCCGCCTGCCGCGGTAAGATATGCCTTGCATGTGTCTCCGTTTTCTTCAATGTCGCACACTTCGAGGATGGCCCAGTCAATGTCCCCGTAGAACCCATAGCGCAGTTCCTGTGCCATGTGGCTGAGGTGGATGTCGTTGTAGGCAATTTCCCCGAGGTTTACGCTTTTGCGGAACGAAGGGTTTGTCGTGTATGGCGCACGGTAGTTTATGGCGTGTGCTTCTGCCAGCACTCCGTCGGTGCTTTGTCCTGTTGAGGCTCCGGTGAAGATGTTGACCTTGAATTCGCGTCCTGCTTCGTGTTCGGCAGTGGCAATCTTTGCCAGCTCGCGTGTCACGGCCTTTGCTGTTCCGGCAGGAGTGAATCCGCTCAAGCCAAGCGAATCGCCGTTCTTTATCAATGCGGCAGCTTCTGCCGCTGAAATGCGTTTGTATGCCATATCTTTAGTGTATTATTATGTGTTTACAAGTTCTTGGTCTTGTGTAATGTTCATGGTTGTAGTTTTCTCTGCAAATGTATGAATTTTTGATTAAACGGGTTTGCTTTTCCCTGTTTATTTCATGTTACAGCACAAACGGCTTGCGTTTGTGTTCAAAGCGGTTCAGTATGTGCAAGGCTTCGTTCAGGGTTTCCTCTTCGTTCCATCCTCTTCGCCTTGCATATCCTCTTATTACATATTCGTAGAGGTCTCTGCGGTGAGTGAACCGCTTCAGGTTTTCCATACACTGCTTTCGTGTCGGCCAGCCTTTCACAAAGTGCGAGCGGTTGGTGTCTATCATGTCGAAACGGTATTTCCCGTCAGAGTCGGTCGTGTAGAGGAAATTTGCAGAGTTAAGGTCGCCGTGCAGCACGCCTCGTGAGTGCATGAAGACAATGTAGTCTGTAATGGCGTCAGCCAAAGGCTTGTTGAAGTCGGGCTTGTCCACGAGTTCAAGGAAAGCTTCTTTTCCCTTGCTTTCCTCGTAGATGAAATATCCTACAGTGAACAGTCCATGTTCCTTTTCCTCCATATAAGCCACAGCTTTGGGCGACGACACGCCCCGCCGCTGGAATTCCGTGGCAAAGGCATAGGCTCTCTCGGCTTTGGTACGGCGGAAGTACGTATAGACAATGCGCTGTATCGGGTTTGCCCGCTTGTATCGTTTGGCAATGAATGCCACGCCGTCGTGAACAATGCGTTTCACGCTGTTGCGCTTGTCTTTCAGTGTTTCTCCTGTATCTGTGTCGAAGAGTGACGGTATGGAGAGGATAAAGTCGGTATACCTTCTGTATTCTTCTGCTATTATGGTCTTCATGCTTTTCGTCGTCTGGCACTGTCCAGACTTTGCAAAGGTACAATTTTTTACGTTTCCTGCATTCTTTTTCTCCTTAATTCGGAGATTGCACCGGAGCGGCATTCAAAAATTGTCGGATGCCGCATAAGTCGTGTCTTTTTATAACTGAGACGTAAATGTAACGAAACGCACTTTTTGCGCTAACACCATATGCTTGTATCCGTTTCTCAGCGTGAAAGGAAACGGATGAAAGGCAAACATGCGTATGAAAAAGGCAGGTCCATACTGTGCAGAGCGTGTGTTCCGCAGTATGGACCTGCCTTTTTGTCCTTGTCTTTTAGTCCTGTTCCTTGTAAGCTTCAGCCATTGACGCCGCAATAATGTCTTCTGCGGTTTGTTCTTTTGGCGTGGCTTTTATGTCGGAAAGGTCAAATTCGTCAATATCGTTTTTCTGCGCTTCCCTTCCGTTGGGTGACTTTGGTTCTTCTGAACCTGTGGTTTCTTTCGCTGGCACATCCTTTTTCTTTGTGCCGTTCCCTGGGCAAGCTGCATTCTGTGCTTTTTCCCTGTCTTGCGTAATGATGAAATCCTGTTTCACCTCAGTGTCTGGCACGTTAAGCACCGGCTCTTCTTCCATCTTTGTGCGGTCGCCTTTTGCGGCAAACACGGCATCAATGAATTGCGGTTTTCGCTTCAGCTGCTGCAGTGTGGCTTTGCTTGCCTGCTGCTGGCTCTCTTTCTTTGAATATCCTTCACCGATTCCTCCCTCAAGATCTTCTATGAGAACCTGGTATTTGAACGTCGGGCTGTTTTTGCCCTCGGTGCCTTGTTCCAGGAGCTTAAAGCTAAGATTCACCTTGTTCTTCTGACACCATTCTATGAGTTTGCTCTTGAAGTTTATTTCCTTGTATGCAACCTTGTCGATGTTGATGAGTTGCGAGAGTATGCGCTTTTCCATAAACCGCATGCATGCCTCGTAACCTCTGTCAAGATACATCGCTCCGACAAGGGCTTCAAACGCATTCCCACCCATATAGTTGTTGTGGGAGGGAGTGTGTTTGCCGTATTTTATAAGTTGTGTAATGCCCATTTCGGTTGCAAGGCGGTTTAGTGTCTCGCGTTGCACTATTTTGCTTCGGGTGCTTGTAAGGAAGCCTTCACGTTTTCCCTCAAAGTGGCGGTATACTATGTCGCCTACTATGGCATCGAGAATGGCGTCGCCCAGGAATTCAAGCCGTTCGTTGTTCAGCGGACGCCCCTTTTCGTTTCTGCGTGTCACGCTCTTGTGCATCAAGGCAAGCTTGTAGTAGCTTATCTTGTGCGGATAGAAACCGAATATCCCGTATAAAGCCGAATAAAGCTCCTTTTCCTTGCGGAACGGGAGCCTTATACGGTCTATTATATTACTGACCATCATACTTCTTGAAGATGACGCATGCGTTGTGTCCGCCGAAGCCGAATGTGTTGCTCAAGGCTGCGCGTACGGTGCGCTTCTGCGCTTTGTTGAAGGTGAAGTTCAGGTTGTAGTCTATATTCTCGTCCTTGTCATCCTCGTTGTGGTTGATGGTAGGAGGAACGATGTCGTTCTTTACCGACAGCACAGAAACGAGGGCTTCCACAGCTCCTGCTGCTCCAAGCAGGTGACCTGTCATTGACTTTGTTGAACTGATGTTCAGCTTGTATGCGCTTTCGCCGAAGAGCTGCTTGATGGCCTTTACTTCGGAAATGTCGCCAACTGGAGTTGACGTGCCGTGAACGTTGATGTAGTCAATGTCCTCCGGTTTCATGCCGGCATCCTCAAGGGCGCTTTTCATAACGAGACATGCTCCCAGTCCTTTAGGATGTGAAGCCGTGATGTGGTATGCGTCGGCACTCATTCCCTCGCCAGCCATTTCTGCATATATCTTTGCACCGCGTGCTTTTGCGTGTTCAAGCTCTTCAAGGATGAGGCAGCCTGCACCTTCGCCCATGATGAAGCCGTCGCGGCTTGCGCTGAACGGACGTGAAGCGTGCTGCGGGTCGTCGTTGCGTGTGGAGAGAGCATGCATAGCATTGAAACCTCCCACACCGCATGCACATATGGCTGCTTCTGCACCGCCAGCCACAATGGCGTCGGCCTTTCCAAGGCGGATGAGGTTGAATGCATCGGCAAGCGCATTGGTGGATGAAGCGCAGGCAGACGTGGTGGCATAGTTAGGACCGTGGAATCCAAAGCGGATAGATATCTGTCCGGCAGCTATGTCGGAAATCATCTTGGGGATGAAGAACGGGTTAAACTTCGGTCCGTTCTCAGGATGGGTGCTGTAGTATCCCACCTCGTCCTCAAACGTTTTTATACCGCCTATCCCGACGCCGAAAACAACGCCGATGCGGTTCTTGTCAACGCTCTCAAGATCCATCTTGCTGTCGTCTACGGCCTGTATGGCAGACGCAAGCGCAAGCTGGGCGTAGCGGTCCATCTTGCGTGCCTCTTTGCGGTCTATATAGTCGGCTGCGTTGAAACCTTTCACTTCGCAGGCGAACTGTGTCTTGAAGTTCGACGCGTCGAACAATGTAATGGGAGCGGCTCCGCTCACGCCTTCAAGCAGGTTTTTCCATGTTTCCTCTGGATTGTTTCCTACCGGCGTAATGGCTCCGAGTCCTGTTACAACAACTCTTTTCAATTCCATATTTTATTAGGTAATATATATGATAAAAAAGGTGAAAGACATGAGGTGAGATCCTTTCCTGTGGTCTCATCTCACCTCTTTCACCTAAAGTCCTTATATCACTTTTGTTATAAGAAAAAGCTTATTTTGCGTTCTCTTCGATGTATGCGATAGCGTCGCCAACAGTAGCGATAGACTCAGACTTGTCGTCTGGGATTGTGATGTTGAATTCCTTTTCGAATTCCATAATCAGCTCTACTGTGTCAAGAGAGTCTGCACCAAGGTCTGTAGTGAAGCTTGCTTCTGGCTTTACTTCTGCCTCGTCAACGCCAAGCTTGTCAACGATGATAGCCTTTACTTTTGATTCAATTTCTGACATGATAATTAAAGTTTTTAAAGTGTTTAAATTATATTCAATTCCGAAAATCGGTTGCAAAGGAACGCATTTTTTGTAAGGTGTGCAAATTATTTGTACAAAAAAGCGATTGTTTTTGCACATACGGTATATGATTGTGCATCATTTAAGGTGTTTTCTTACAATTTCTCGCGTCTTAACGGGTAATTTCCGCGCAAATCTTCGAAGTCTTCAGGATGCTGTTTCAGCAGTTGACTGTCGGTCTGAGGGTTGTAAAGTTGCAGGCGGAGAGTGTCTGCGTCTGCTGACGGCTTGAAATCTTCCGGAAGGGACGGGGGAACGATTTTCCATTTGTTCTCTATCCCGAAATGTCTGCACAGACCGTCGACAACCATATTGTCTGCGTTTGTCTTTCCGTCGGCGCTGTAACCTGCAATGTGTGGAGTTCCGATATAAACACGTTGAAGCAATTCCCGGCTTATTTCCGGCTCGTTTTCCCATGTGTCTATTACCGCATCTGCAACAGTTCCGTTTTCCAGCGCATTCATCAGTGCCTTGTTGTCAACAACTGCACCGCGGCTCGTGTTTACGACAACAGGGCAGCGTTTTAATCTTCCGAAGAAAGCTTCACCGGCAAGGTGGTACGTCGGGTAATTGCCGTCTGCCGTAAGCGGAACGTGGAATGTTATGATGTCAGCTTCGTTTTCAATCCTTTGCATGTCAACGAAATCTTCTTCGGTGCATCCCGCATCCTTTAGCGGAGGATCACACACAAGAACCCTGAACCCCATTTCCCTGGCTTCGGCAACAACCTTCGAACCAACATGCCCGAAGCCTACAACACCGACTGTTGACATTTCGGGACGGATGCCTTTGTGGCGGCAAAGCAGAATGAAAGTGGAACGAAGATATTGTGCCACGGAACCGGCGTTGCATCCAGGACAGTTCATCCATTCTATTCCTGCCTCCCTCAAGTATGAAGTGTCTATGTGGTCAAAGCCAATTGTCGCAGTGGCAATGAACTTTACTTTGCTGCCTTCAAGCAAATCTCTGTTGCAGATGGTGCGTGTGCGCACTACAAGTGCATCAGCATCGCTTACGTCAGAGCTTTTTATGCCCGCACCTTTCAAATAAACAACGTCATCGGCTATTTCTTCAAGCACGTTGCGGATAAACGGTATTTTGTCGTCAGCAACAATCTTCATGTTTCCTTTTAGTTAAATGTTCTGTAGATTAAGCATTGTTCCGTAGGGGAATTTTATGTATCCAGCATTTGGACTTTGCCCTTGTGACTTATATAACCGCATGCCGGGTGAATTATTGTGTTTTCGTTGGCTATTAGAAATAAATTTATTAGATTTGCCACAAAATTTAAATAGCCGAAACATTATGACATTCACACAACAATGCAACAAGGTGTTCAACATGGCAATCAACGACTACCATGTAAAGGACGATGTTGACACGGCCATCCAAAATCCGTTTGACCGCAATTCCATCGAGAATCGCCTTTATCTTAAATGTTGGATTGACACCGTTCAGTGGCATCTTGAAGATATCATACGTGACCCGCACATCGACCCGATTGAAGCTCTGCAGCTGAAGAGACGTATAGACCGCAGCAACCAGGACCGCACAGATCTCGTTGAACAGATAGACAGCTATTTCCGCACACTCTATAATGATGTTAGCGTGTCGCCCAGCGCAACTATAAATACCGAAAGCCCCGCATGGGCAGTTGACAGGCTTTCAATCCTCGCCCTGAAGATCTATCATATGAAAGAGCAAGTGGAGCGTACCGATGCATCGGCAGAACACAAGGAAAAATGCCAGAAGAAGCTGAATGTTCTCCTTGAGCAGCAGGTTGACCTCTCAACTGCTATTGACCAATTGCTTGACGACATACAGGCCGGGCGCAAGTACATGAAAGTTTACCGTCAGATGAAGATGTACAACGATCCTGCCACAAACCCAATCCTCTACGCTGCAAAAAAGTGAGGCTAGCGGGTAGAATAACCTTCCCTTAAAGATACGATGAAAACCGACCATATATTGGTGATAAGATTCTCCGCTATGGGCGATGTCGCAATGACTGTTCCCGTAGTGTTCTCTTTGGCAAAGCAATATCCTGACGTCAGGATAACAGTGCTAAGTCAGAAATTTGCACATCCTTTCTTCGCAAATATGCCCCACAACGTAGGGTTTATGGAGGCAGACCTTAAGAAGGAATATAATGGGGTGACCGGGCTGAACGCCCTTTACCGCCGTTTGGTGGCAAAGAATTTCACGGCAGTTGCCGACCTGCACGATGTCTTGCGCTCCAAATACTTGCGCATGCGTTTCAGCATAGACCGCTATAATGTTGCACATATCAACAAACACCGTCATGTACGCCGGTTGTTGACGCGTCAGGAGAACAAAGTGCTTGAGCAGTTGCCCACGCCATTTCAAAACTATTGCGATGTGTTTGCGCAGTTGGGCTATCCTGTAGAGCCGGATTTCTCTACAATCTTCGGAGATGCAAGCAACGATCTGCAACTATTGCCTGAGACATTCCAAACCAAGGCCGTGGGCGAACGTTGGATAGGCATTGCCCCTTTTGCTGCCCATGCCGGAAAGATTTATCCTCTCGGCCTTATGGAACGAACGCTTAAGATGCTTTCTGAACGTCATCCAAAAGCGCGGTTGCTGCTGTTTTGCGGAGGAAAGAAGGAAACTGAAGTGGTGAACCGTTGGAGTGTCGCCAATGCCAATATAGAGAATGCCTCGTCACAACTCGGTGGATTGGCCAACGAACTGGTGTTGATGAGTCATCTTGACGTGATGCTCTCAATGGATAGTTCCAATATGCACCTTGCGTCGCTTGTTGGCACGCCTGTCGTCAGTGTGTGGGGAGCCACACATCCTTACGCCGGCTTTATGGGATGGGGGCAGAAAATGGAGAATGCCGTAATGCTTGACCTTCCCTGCCGTCCTTGCAGCATATACGGCAAAAAAACATGTGCACAGGGCGACTACCCTTGTCTTAAAGGGATTACCCCAGAAATGATAATTGCAAAAATTGAAAGAGTGATAAGATAGTTGCGTTTCCTATCGTCTTTACACATTATAAATATATATAGGGCGCTTCAGAAAATGAAGTGCCCCATATTTTTCTCTTTCCGCCTGTTTACGGGTAACCTTTATATTTCTGCATCCAAAGCCTGCGCTATAATTGGTGCCATGTCGTAATATCTGTATTGTGCAAGGCGTCCGCCGAACACTACGTCTTTCTCCTTCTTTGCAAGTTCACGGTACTGTTCTGCAAGCAAATTGTTGCGCTGGTCGTTAACAGGGTAATACGGTTCCATTCCAGGTTTGTATTCTGTGCTGTATTCCTCTGAAACAACAGTCTTCGGGCAATCGTAAACCTCTTGTCCAAACATCTCGAAATGTTTGTGCTCAATAACCCTTGTATAAGGCACGTCATGACTTGTGTAGTTAATGACAGCGTTGCCTTGATAGTTAGGCATGTCTTCAACGCGCGTCTTGAAACTCACTGTCCTCCAATCCAAACGGCCTAGCCTGTAATCGAAATACTCGTCCAACGGACCTGTGTAAACAAGCTTGTCGGCAAACTTTCTCCAGTCTTTGTATTGCGTCAGGAAAAAGTCTGTGTCTGTCCTTGTTTCCGTTCCTTCCAGGAGACCCTCAACAAGGCGGTTGTATCCTCCCACTGGGATGCCTTGGAATTTGTCGTTGAAATAATTGTTGTCGAAAACCATGCGCACAGGCAGGCGCTTTATTATAAATGCCGGCAGTTCACTGCAACTGCGTCCCCATTGCTTTTCGGTATATTCCTTTATCAGTTTCTCGAAGATGTCTCTGCCAACAAGCAGCATAGCCTGTTCTTCCAAGTTATGCGGTTCATCAGAAAGTCCCTCTGCAGCATTTCTTTTTGCAAGTTCTTCACGGTATGCGTGGCGTTGCATCTCTATCTTCTCCTGGGCTTCAGCAGGTGTCGTCACTCCCCACATCTGTGAGAACGTGTTCATGTTGAATGGCAGGTTATACAACTTACCTTTATAGTTTGCCACGGGGCAGTTCGTATAGCGGTTGAACTCTACAATCGAGTTTACAAACTGCCAAACACGCTTGTCGGATGTGTGGAAGATGTGTGCACCGTATTTATGTACGTTGATACCTTCCGTCTTTTCACAATAAACGTTGCCGCCCAGATGCGGACGTTTGTCAATGACAAGGCATTTCTTTCCTGCTTTCCTTGCACGGTAGGCGAATGTTGCGCCGAACAAGCCTGAGCCAACAATAAGGTAATCGTATTCAGTCATGTTTATGCTTTTCTTAAATATGTTTTTAGGAATACAACTGTGTAATGCTGCATTCCGACACCACAAAATTACATCTTTATTAGCTATTGTGAGAATTTTACCTTTAAAAAGGTGCGCAGAAGTCACAAATCCGATTCCCTTAACAGAATTATATGAAAATGAGCCACCCTACACCTGTCTGTCGCAGACAGAAAGTAAGGTGGCTCGGCATACATGGAAAATTATGTAATGTATGTTTCGTTTTCTGTCGTCCGTCAGGACGATGAGCTTTCGTGCTTGAATATTTTTCGGGGTATACGGTTATTCAACCACATATTTCTTGCCGTTTATTACGTATATCCCCTTCTTCAAACCGCTTACCGCGCTTATTCCATTTTGTACGTTCTTTACAAGAACACCGTCGAGGCTATAAACGTTAGCAATAGATGTTGTTTCGCCAGAGTACAATGCACTGATGCCGGTCGTACTGTTGAACTTGAGTTGGGGCATACCGTTTGTTCCAACTTCCCATCCGCAAGCGCCCTCTATGTTGCTTGCTTCTGCATTAAGGGTTTCAACTGCATTTGCGGCATCAGCAAAAGCGAATGCTTTGCAGTTGGTTACAATACCGTATTTGCAGTTGGCTGCATCGTTGTAAGCTTCTGCCAGAACATCCTTGTGACGAACCGAACATGTGTCGGTCCAATAGCAGTTTTCTGCCTTGCTGGGATTCTCGCAAATTGTGATAGTTTTTGTATCGTCGTTGGGATCTGGTACTGTTGTAGTCGTCTCGTTGTTTCCTATTTCAGGAGAAACGGCACCCCAATATTTGAATTTGCCCATGTTTGAGTAAACTCCGCCAATCCAACCGTTGAAATAACAATTGCTTACTTTCGATGAATTGCGTACTGTCCCTACTAGTCCGCCTGCATTGTTCTTAGCCCACACCCAAGCGTCGCTGAAGCAGTTTGCGACAGTACTGTTGCTGAGTGCACCCACTATGCCGGCGTGGTAAGAACCGCCGCAATAGATAATGCCGCTTGACTGACAGTTAATAACCGTAGTGTTGTTTTCTGCCGAACCTATAATCAACCCCACGTTTGCATTTGCCGTAATGTAAGCATCCTTCACGATGAGGTTCTTTACGGTTGCTCCGTCAGCAAAGTTGAATACGCCAGCTCCAGAACTCTTTGCATTCTGGTGGTAGAGACCTATAATGGCGTGTCCGTCACCGTCGTATGTTCCACCGAAGCGCTGGTAGTCCACATCGCCAGCTTTGTATCCGATACCATTGAAAGTGCGCAGCGAGCTGCTGTTGTTCACGATGCTTGCATCGCCGTCGGCAAAGCCCATTCTTCCAATAATGTTTTCGTTGAACACCAGGTCGGCAGTCTGTTTGAAGTATTTTCCTTTCGTGTAGTCTGCATCCCAATTGTCGTCTATCATGCCTAAGTTTTCAATTTCCACGGCAAGTTTCATAAACTGCTCGGGAGTAGAAATCAAATAAGGGTCTTCTGCCGTTCCCGTACCGCCGGCATAGTTGTCGGCAGCATAATGTTCCCACTGAGTCGCAGCATAGTTCGTTGCCGCTCCTGTGGTGTTGGCACTCTGTGCCGATACGCATGTTGCTGACGTTGTGAAAAGAGCTGTCAGCATCATTGTGGTAATTGCTTTTTTCATAGTTGTATATTTTTTGTTCTTATTTGTTTGCCCGTCATCCTTCCATGTATGCGGGTGTTTTTTATTGGTGTGTTTCAAAAAGGGATATTTCTGTCGAAAGGCGGCATCGTCTGTCGGTATCGAGACGTGTAGTTCTGCAAGAGGTTCTTCTCCCTGGAACTTCACGGTTTTTCCGTTCACGGAAATGTTAATTTACAGCATTCTTTTTAGCCGTTTTCTAAATGCTACCCGTCCGAAAAATGTAGACGGGTAGCAGTGTCGTCCTGAAAGAATCTTTTGTTTAAGAAGAAATTTTCAATCTAGTAATAATCTTAAATCTTGCTTTTATGAGAAATTTACTGTCAATGTGTGTTTCCGTTCTTTAATTGTCCGACGCCGTTAGTATCCGTTTGTGCCGAATTCGTCTGCGTTTGCTATCTGATCCAGGAATTCCTGCGGTATGGGGCGCACCAGGTTTTTCTTGTTGTCGAAAGTTGTGATGTATGGATTCATGCCCGGAGTGGTAAGGTATTCTGCCGTGAGATGGCGTGTTCGTTTAAGGTCATACCAGCGCCACTGTTCTCCGCAAAGCTCGCGGGCACGCTCTTTCAACAGGAAATCTATGTTTATCTGGTCAATGCCTACTTCCATTTCTGCGGCATCTCCTGCAACAGCAGCATGGTGACGCACGGCATTAAGGTATTTCAGTCCGTCGGCAGGCGTACCTTTCGCTATTGCGGCCTCTGCGGCAATAAGATAAATGTCGGTCAAACGCAGAATAGGAATGTCCATCATGTCATACTGGTTGCTGTATGCATACTTGAAACTGCGGAATTTCTTCAACGTAGGCTGTAGGTTGCGGAAATATGTGAACTGCGACTGGTCGCCTTCATGTCCTTCACGCATATCGTAGCACTGGTTCAGTCCGGCGCACAAACGCTTGTTGTATTTTATCTCCAAAGTGTCCAGGTTCCAGTTAGGCGTGTAGCATGCCAGAGCATCGTCGATGGACTCGTCTTCAAAGGTCTCTCCCGAGAGAGAACCAGAAGCATAGAAGTTTGCACCAGGGTATTTTGTGTTGTATTCCGAGCCGCTTATTCCTGCACCCTTGATCTTGCGCTTTGTAGCGCCATAGAGACCGTCGCGCCCAGTAACGGGGTTTGTCTTGAGAGTGTCCTTGCCGTAGCGCGCAAGGATGGTTCTTGCCATTTGCGTAGTGCCGCGTGCATAATATTTATAGTAGAATGCATCGTTGAAACGAGTGTCAGGCGTGCGGTCTTCCTTGTCTTCCGCAAGATTTATGAGCTCTTCATTTTTCTCGATCTTGGGCAGTTTAGGTTCGAAGCAGTCATGAAGAAGATAATAGGTTGGCCCCCATACAGTAGCATTGTCGCGCCCATAGCGTATGCCGCTTCCGTTGACACCGAAATTCTGCGCCTGCGAACTTATCTTCATCATGTAATACTGTGTAGTTCTTCCTCTGTTCCAGCCTTCGGGATTATAGGCATTCACGTGGTCAACGGCTTCCACAAAAAGGAATTCCTTGTTGTTCTTGTTGTTCTCGTCGTCCCAGGCCAATGAGTTTCCGCTTCTTGTTGCAGTGCTTGCATAGAGCGAACAGTCGTAAAGAGCGCTGTTGTCTATAAGTTCCTTTGCAGTTTGGAATGCAGAGTCTGCGTATGCCTTGTATTCGGCAGAGCCTTCGTCATAAAGGCGAGTGCGCTGCAAGTATGCCTTTGCCAGCATGCCCATGGCGGCTTTCTTCGTTGCTCGTCCGCGTTCGCTTTGGCTTACAGGCAGATCGGCAGCAGCTATCTTCAAGTCGTGGAGGATAAGATTGTAAAAATCTTCTTCTGTTGAGCGGTAAGCCTTTTCAGACGACACTCCGCTTGTGGCAAACGACACGGTGTCGAGCACCACGTTTCCCCATTGTTCTACGATATGGAAGTTGGCGAAGCCGCGCATGAACCGCGCCTCAGCAGCAAGTTCCTTAATGTCGCTTGCCGTGTATTCCTTTCCGTGGCTCTGGTAATACAAAGCCGTGTTGCAGTAACCAACGATACAGTAAAGAGCGTTCCATATCGTTCTTATTACTCCTGTGCTTGGCGTGAGGTTCTCGTTGTAGTTGGTCACGTCGCCGTTGCTGCCGTTGCGGCTTCCGTTCTTCCACAGGTCTGTTCCCATTTCCATCGGCCCTATGCCGTCAGACTTGCCGTACATATAGTAAATGTTTTCATAGCAGGCATTGATTAGCGACTGATAGCCGCTTTTTGTGCTGTAAGCAATGTCCGTGTCGAGCGATGAGTAGTTAGTCTCGTCGAGCGAGCAGCCGGTAAGGCATGTTGCGCCAAGCATTGCAATGAGCGAATATGTTGTTTTTTTCATTGTGTGCATAATTAAGGATGTTAGAATGAAGCGTTGATACCGAACACGAGTGTCTTGTAGAGCGGGAAGCGGTCAGAAGCGTTGTTCTCCGGGTCCATACCTTTCAGCATGTCGTTCTTGCGCCATATGAACGGGTTGGTAATCGTTCCGTAGATACGCAGGCGTGACATGCCTATCTTTTTCAGCGCACGGCGAGGCACGCTATATCCTACGGTGATGTTCTTTACCTTTATGAACGACCCGTCAACATATAGCATTGATTCCTTTTGTGCAGTTGTCATGCTGTGCCCCTGGTGCGGACGCGGGAAAGCGTTTGTCGGGTTGTTCGGTGTCCAGTAGTCATAGCATTCTGGCTGGTTCGTGGAGCTTACATAGCCCAGCAATGCACCGTTCACCATTTGTCCCCAACGCATTGTTGCCATGATGGAGATGTCGAAGTCGTAGATACGGAATGTGTTCTGAAGACCGATCTGCCATTTCGGTGTCTTTGAACCGAGTATCTGCTTGTCGGTCGTTGAAACAGAGTAAGTCTGTTTTGCCGTGTAGTATTTGTGCGTCACGTTGCCGTCGGCATCGGTTTTGTCTTCGCTTGGCTTATAGTATGCACCCTTGTGCTCCGTTTCTGTCGTAACTTCGTTGCCGTCGGCGTCCTTGGATGTTGATGAAACGGTGTAGGTGTAGTCAGGGTCGTAAACAAGTCCCGGAACGTCAAGCTTTACGTCTCCCACTTCAGAGCCGAAGCAAGCCGCTTTGTCTTCCTCGCCCAATTGCCATATACCTGTCTTCTTGTATCCGTAGAACGTGTTCACCGGATGGTCGAGGAATAGGTTAAGGGCAATTAGCTCGTCAACGGTAACATTGTTTCCCATGTTGATTTCCTTCAGTTTCTCGTTGTTCTTTGCAAAAGTGAATGTAGTGTTCCATGAGAAATTCTTCTTTTCTATGTTGCGTGAGTTTACGGTAATCTCAACACCGTTGTTCTTGATTCTGGCTATGTTTGACATCTTGTAGTAAGGCTGCTTTGCGTTGAATCCTCCGAACGAAGTCGGCAACGGACGATTGTAGAGCACGCCTTTTGTGTCTGTGGAATAGAACTCTATAGAACCGTCGATGCGGTTGTTGAGCACGGCAAAGTCAAGTCCGATGTTCCAGTTGTACGATTTTTCCCACGTAAGGTCATGGTTGGCAACGTTGCGCGAAAGGATATAGCTTTGTATCTGTCCTTGTCCGAGATTCAGCAGGTTTGCTGAATTCGTTACCGATGTCAGCGATACATACGGCGAGATATTGGCATTTCCTGAAACACCGTATCCCACGCGAACCTTAAGGTTGTCGAGCCATCCCTTGGTGCCTTTCATCCAAGGCTCGTCGCTTATGCGCCATCCTGCCGATACTGCGGGGAACGAACTCCACTTGTTGTAGAGCTGCGAAGCACCGTCCCATCGGATTGATGCAGAGAAGAGGTAGCGGCCAAGGTAGTTATAGTTCACACGCCCGGCGTAAGACATCTTTGAAGTCTCCTTGAAATAAGAACTTGTGTACGGCTTTATGCCGGCAGAGAGATTATACCAAAGGAAGTCGTCGTATTCGAACTGTTCGTTTTGCGCAGTAGAACCTTCGTTCTTGTTCTTGGTATATTCCACGATACCGGTCAGTGTTATGTCGTGGTTTTTCTTTATCTTGAAGTTGTATGTGGCAACATTCTGCCATTGGTAACTGTAACCGAATGACGAAGTGTACGTTGCCGAGCGCTTGTTGTCCTGCGAACCTGTGAGCTTCATGTATGTGTCCAAACCGTCCCAAAGACCGGAGCGTGAACTGGATAGCGTTGCGTTGAACAAAGACTTGAAGAAGAAACCTTTGAACGGACTTATCTCAACGAACGGAGCAATGTTGATCGACATTCTCTTTTGGTTGTTCTGGTAGGCGGTCTCACTGTCGTCAACAAGAATGTTGATGTAGTTCGTCATGTCGCTGATGGGGTATTTGTTCACGTTGCCCTCTTCGTCGTACACCTGTCCCAGTGGAATCTGGTTGAGAGTCTTGCTCAAACGCGAGTTCCTGCTGTCGCGGTTGCGATAGGCGAGGCTTGACTGGAAGCCGACAGAGATTATTTTGTTCAGCTTGTAAGTGGAACCTGCGCGGAAAGTGAGCTGGTCGAGACGGTCGTTCTTGTAGAGACCCTTTTCCTGCTGGTAGCCTGCGCTCATGTAGCCCTGTTGCTTGTCGCTGCCGCCACGCACTGAAACGTTGTAGTTCTGCTGCACGCCCGTATGCAGAATCTCGTCTTTCCAGTTAACCCACTGGTTGTTCTTGTATGCCTGCATAGCGCCCTCTGAAAGTCCGTAGCTGTTGAAAAGCACGTCAAGGTCGGCCGCTTCTTCGTTGTATCGGGCGCGGTATCCTTCTTTCAGGAAGTCAATCCACCCCTCTCCCGTATAGGTTGAAGGATATTGTGGAAAGGCGTTTATTCCGACATATGCGTTGAAGTCAACCTGCACCTTGCCTTTTGTGCCCTGTTTTGTGGTTACGATTATTACGCCGTTTGCGCCTGCCGAACCATAGATGGCAGTGGATGATGCATCCTTCAGAACTTCTATCGTCTCAATGTCGTTGGGATTTATCTGGTCTATGTCTCCGCCGGACACACCGTCGATAACGTAAAGAGGCGAGCAGTCGGCGTTGAGAGAGCGGTTGCCTCGAAGGAGAACTGTTGGCGAGGAACCTGCCTGGCCGGACTCTCTCACGATGTCGAGACCGGAAATCTTGCCTGACAGACCTTCCATTGCATTGACAACCGGAGCCTGCTTTATTTCTTCTGATTTAACTGAAGATATGGCTCCCGTCAAGTCACGGCGCTTAACCGTTCCGTAACCTACTACAACAACCTCGTCCATAACTTTGGCATCAGGCTGTAGCTGGACGTTCAGCTTGCGTTTGTTGCCCACTGCAACTGTTTTCTTTGTATATCCCAGATAGGTTATCTCTATGTTTTTTACACTCGACGGTAGATTCAGCGAGAAATTGCCGTCAATGTCGGTCACTGTGGCTGTCTGTGCGCCTTTTGCCTTTACGGTAACGCCAATCATTGGCTCGCCGTTTTCGTCGACGACCTGTCCTTGAACTTTCTGCTGCTGGTCAACGGCTTGCGTGGCAAGTGTTTCTGAGGCAGCTGCATTCTGCGGCATGCCCAAGAGGAAAGCTCCTTGTATGGCAAGCCCTGTGATAAATATGTTCTTTTTCATTGTTGCGGTATCGATAATTCGTTCCTATTGCTTTATGAATTTCTTTGCATTGCGGTAACCGTAGCTGTCGGTAACCCAAATTATGTATGTTCCTGCCGGCAGGTTGGCTATGGAGAATGTGTTTGTGCCTGTCTTCAGCGGTGATGTCAGGCGGCATGCGCCCGTAGTGTCGAATACATGCATTGCCGAAATGTTGGCTTCGCCGTTCACGGCAAGCGTGTTGCCGTTTACCGTCACGCCGAATTTCACGGCATGAAGCACTCTTACTGCGGTAGGAGTGTTGAACTCTCCGGTTATTTCTTCGCCCATCAGCGAGCAGAGATACTTCTCAAGGGCGGTGTATCCTTCGGCATTGATGTAGTTCCCGTCTGTGGCATTGTTCGGATTGAAGCCGTTGGCAGTTTCCCATTCGTCCGGCATTCCGTCGCCGTCAGTGTCCCATCCTTCAGGGCGCGTTTCGCTCGGAAGTGCAACGCTGCAGTATGTGGTGCCGTCGGCGTTTGTCTTTATCTCTGCATCAGTGGGGTCGTCGATGATACCGTATGTGCCGCCGCCCCATGTGCCGCCGTAAGTGGCGGTGCCGTTCTTGCATTCGTTTACGATGCGCTCTTCAATCTTGTCCCTTACCACGCATCCAACCTTGTCGAGCACCGTTTGGTAAGCCTCTTCAGCAGTCTGTAGCTTGCCAACCATTGTGTAGGCATTGATGTCGAACTTATAGCCGGGGTAGAAGCTTGACGGCACGATAACGTCGGAAACGGTAACTGCTTTCGTCTTGTCGTCGGTTGTAAAACCCTTGGTGTTGTCTGCCGTCACGTCGGGATAACCGTCCATGTAGTTTCCGCTAAGGTGCCATTCCGAAGTGTATGTACCCACTGAAGCGGCGATGAACATTGGATTCTTTGTAACGTTCTTCTTCGTTGCCGGACCGAAACGGTAGTAGTTGTTCATGAAGTTAATCTGATGGCTCTTGTATCTCTTGGAAAGCGAACTGTTTTCGCCGCCGTAGCATGAATTCTGCCTGCCCCAGTTGTAGTTGACGTTGTTCACGTATTCGTCGTACACCATGTAGTCTGTGTCGCGTGCGCCTTGGAAGCGCGGCGAACGAGAGTTGTTGTGCGCAAGCATGTTGTGGTGGAACGTCGATTGTGAGCCTCCCCACTGGCAGGCGAAACTTCGAGCCGATCCTTTGTGGTGGCCGGCGTCGTAGAGCCCTTCGTGAAGCAGACAATACGAATAGGTCTGGAAGTGAGAAGTCTGGTTGTTCACAATCTCTTCTGCCGACCATCCGAATGTGCAGTGGTCAAATATCACGTGTTCTGCGTTTTCTGCGCACAAAGCCTGGTCTACTGTCTCTGCCCCCTTAATTAGGTCTGTTCCGTCCCACGCTTTAGAACCGGTGCGGAAGCGCATGTTTCTCACCACCACGTTGCGGCATCCGTTTATGCTGAACATGCGCGGATAGAGCGTTATGCCTTCGCCCGGTGCGGTTTGGCCCGCAATGGTAAGTCCGGCGGTGCGCTTTATTTTTATCACATCGTGTAGGATTATCCACCCGGAAACGTTGAAAACAACCGTTATCGGTTCGTTTGGATACTGGTTAAGCGCCCAGCGCAGAGAACCGACAGGCGGATTCGATGCATCGTCTTCGAGAGTCGTTACGGTAACAACCTTCCCTCCGCGGCCTCCAGAGGCGAACTTCCCGAAACCTTCGGCCGATGGGAAGGCTGGGATGTTCTGTGTAGCCGTGGGATAATCGAAATCCGATTGGGCTTGTGCTGCCGTGCATAATGAAAGCAAGGCGGCAATGGTGATTACTAATGATTTTTTTCCCATGTATTTAAAGTTATGATGTTATTAGAGCCAATAAGGAACCATAGGTTTTGATACTGTTATGTTTCGTTGCATAGCTTCTGCCTGCAACTGTTTCAAGGCTGGTAGTTTTGTCAGGTGCAAATTTACACCTGTCATTTTCTTGTGTTGTGCAATAATTGCCGCAATGTGTGGATAAATGCACAAACATGTTGACATTCATTGCTTTAAACGGTGTAAAATTTGTTGGCTTAAAAAATCCACCGTCGAAGTGTCCTTCCGTTTCTGTAATAACGTCGACATATTTGCATTCAAACGTCGTAACAAAAAAGCCAAGGCTTTGTTGTGCCTTGGCTTGCTGTATATGCATTTTTTGTGCCGGTTGTATTCCGCCCGTAAACGCTTGTCAACCGTTAGGTCGCTCCTGCTCCCTGCTTCTGTATTCCGACGGTGTTGCGCCCGTCTGCTTCTTGAATACGCGGCTGAAATAGCGCTGGTCGTTGAAGCCTGTGGCTATGGCTATTTCGGATATAGTCATCTGGCTTTCCGTGATGAGCTGCATTGCGCGCTTTATGCGCAGGTCGCGCAGGAAATCGTTGGGCGACATTCCCACAATGCTCTTTAGTTTGTTGAAGAACACCGTGCGTCCCAGGTTCACGGCAGAGGCCATGTCTTCCACACGCATGTCGGCATTGCCGATGTTCCCCTCCAGATATTCCATAAGCTTGGTCATCATAAGGCGGTCAGTGTCCACAATCTTTGCACTGCTCAACTTGTATCCGCTGTCTTTCTCCTTGCGGCTTATCTCGTTCAGACTCTGTTGCTGCTCGTTATGGCGGTTGGCTATCACCTCTGCCATGCGTTGCTTCAGGTATTGAGCGCTGAAAGGCTTGGTTATGTAGTCGTCGATACCTTGGCTAATGCCCTGTGCCTTGTCTTCAACCGACGCGCGTGCCGAAAGGATAATGATTGGGATATGACATATGTCGGGGTTCTTTTTGATGAGACTCACCATTGTAAGCCCGTCCATCACGGGCATGGTAACGTCGCTAAGTATGAAGTCGGGCATCTCGGCGCCCGCTTTTTCCAGTCCCTCCTTGCCGTTTTCTGCCGTGAGCACTGTGTATGTTGGGGAAAGGAGTGTAACAAGGAACTTGCGAAGGTCTTTGTTGTCTTCCACAACAAGAATTCTTGTCTCAGGAGAGGCCTTCTGTTGTTTTTCGGCAGCATCCTTTGTCTCTTCGGCAAATACCGGGGCATTCTTGTCGTCAACGAAGTAGCTCCCCTCCATGTTGTCGCTTAGCATCGTGTCAACAAGGTCCAGCATGTTGCGCGAACTGGTGCGTGCCGTTTCCAGATAGTTGCGCTCCTGTTGGGTGAGGTTGCTGCTTTTCAGCACTTCCACTATTGGTCCTCCGATGAGAGTGAGCGGTGTGCGCAGTTTGTGGCTGGCTTCGCGGTAGAGCATTGTCTTGCGTTCGCTGATTATCTTCTCGATGTTGATGCGGCGGCGTATGATGTAGTATTTGCAGATAAAGTATACTATCCCTGCGAAAACGAGAAGGTAAATGCATCTTGCCCACCATGTTTCCCACCATGTCTGCGTGGCGTGGATTATAAGCACTGTGGTGTTGTCGAGCCATTGGCCCTCAGAGTCAGTGCTCTTCACGAGCAGGCGGTATGTTCCGGAGGCAAGGTCGTTGAACGACACACGGTGGTCGTAGCCGGTATTGTTCCATTGCTTGTCCACACCCTCAAGCTTGTAGGCGTATCGGATGTATCTTCCTTCCGAATAGTCTAGGGCGGCAAAGTTTATTGTGAAGCTGTGCTTGTCTGAAGGAAGCTCAATCTCTTTCTTGTAAAGCACCGGCGTGGTGTGCTTGTCGCCGTTCAGCAGAATGTTAGTGAAGACAATGCGCGGTTTGTCTGAGATTGGAGAAATCGTTTTGGGCACGAATTCCATGTATCCGTCTTGCGTGGCAATGAATGCTTTCCCGTTTCTGCGGTTCATCTGTGGGCGTGCTTCGGTGAAATCGCAGAAGTTCGACACTTTGCCAGGCCAGAAAGTCGTTGTCTTGCCCGTTTGCAGGTTGTAACGGTCAAGGTTGTTCTCTCTCACAATCCACATGTTCCCGCCGTTGTCTTCGAAGATGCCGTTGACAGGACCTTCGTTTACGGATTCTTTCAGCACGTCTTTTGTCTTCGGTTCGCTGAGCAGCGTCTTCGGGTCAATCTCGTTTATCTCTCCGTTTATGGTTGCCATGAAGATGCGTCCGCTCTTTGTCACCAAAGTCTGTATTACATCGTAGTATGTCTCTGTTCCCTCCGTGTCGTGAGCGTTCAGATAATGGAACTTTATGCCTTTGTATGATTTGAAGTCAGGGCTGAAGCAAACCAGTCCGTGTGTTGTCGACAAGAGTATTGTGCCGTCTTTTGCCTGCGTAATGTCGCGGATGTTGTATTCCGGTTTTAACGGTTGTGAACCTAACTGCGTTTTTGCATTGACGAAACGCAGCGAGTTGCCGTGCTCTTCGGCGAGGTTGAGTCCTCCGTTGTATGTTGCAATCCAGATCCGCCCGTTGTGGTCTTCCAACACTGCATTCACCCTGTTTCCGGATAGTGACCGTGCATCCGAGGATGAACTGCGGTAGTTCTTCACTTTGCCGCCGGTGTCTATCACATAAAGTCCGTCCTCCTTTGTCCCTATCCATTTGCGTCCCTTGCTGTCTTCATACAGACTGTAGATTGCTCTTGAGAAGCGGGTCGGCGAATTGCTTAACTGTCCGTCGGAAGTTAAGTATCCCAAAAGTTTGTCATTGGCGTCGTAAACCATAAGAGAGCCGTTCTCGTTTCCAATCCACAGCCTTCCATTTCTGTCTATGAGCATGGCGCGTGCATTGCCGAAGAGTTCTGTTTGCACCTTGCGGAAGTTGTATTTCCCGAAACTTAGCATGTTGAATGAATGCAGACCGGTGAACCACAGGTTCTTTTGCCTGTCGATGAATATGCGGCTCATTTCAGGTATGGCATACTGCCGGTTGTCTTGCTCATAGATAGGGTAGGGCGCGAGTGTGTGTGTGTTCTCGTCGTAGTAGGAGAATGTTCCGCCGCGCGGAATGGTCCATACCGTGCCGTGAAGGTCTTGCAGCCATACCGTGTTTTCGCATGTCGTTTGCAGAGTTGGACTTGAAGCCTGTGCGGTAATCCATTGTTTGTCTTTCAGGTTGGGCTGTATTACGGTAAGTCCGTCGCTGTCTGTAAAAGCCCAGAGTCTGTGGTGTGAATCTACGAAAAGGTTGGTAATATGGTTTGAGGGCGAGGCCGGATGTTGCACGTTTATAAGGCTTACGCGCCGCGACACTATGTCTACCACGGCAACGCCCTTGTTCGTGCCGCAGGCGATGCGCCGTTTGTCAATGTCCGCCATGTTCGTCACTTCCGTAACGCCCTCGGGCATGGGCAGAAAGCTAAAGGTCTTCTTCTTCAAGTCATACACTGCAATGTTTTTCCCTTCGCCTCCAAAATACACAGCATTGCGGCGCATAGCCATCGTCATAACTCCGCCTTTGTATATCTGTCCCTTGCCGGCAGCATATATTCCTATCAGTCCGTAAGTCATTTCCGTTCCGTCGGGGCAAATAAAGGCTTTGTATGTCGGGGCTTTTAACGGTTCGGGAGAAACGATTTCTATTCCTTTGCCTTGGATAATCTTGTTGTCGTCAATGCGTACAAGCCCCGGACTTTCGTTTCGCACGCCGACAAGCCATGTATGGCCGTTCTCCAACGTGAAAATATTGCTCACCCGCATGTCTATGCCTTTGTTTCTCATCGTTTTGGCAAGGCAGTGGAATTTGTTTTCATGGCAGTCGTAGATGTATAGTCGCCTGTTGTTGCTTGTGAGATAGATTTTCCCGTTGTGCGTGAGGCGTGCCGAGATGTAGCGCTGCGAGGTAATCCATTCGTAAGTGCCGAAGTCGTGGTAGGGAGTAAACTGGTAGCCGTCGAAAGACCACAGTCCGTTAATCGAAGATAGCCACAACAGTCCCGTGTCGTCCTGCGCTATGTGCGTAATATGGTTTGTGGTAAGTCCTTCGGAAATGGAGAACGTGTGCACAGTGCAGAACGGTTGGGCAAGCGTTGAACTTGCAATGGTGCATAAGATATATATTACGGCAAGAGTCCGCCTCTTGGAGTTTTTCCTCAATAATGGCATTTGCTTCAGGTTAGTGTTATTGTTGAGGCGCGTTTTGCGGTATCCTCATTTTGTAGTTTTTCTTGTCCCTTGCGGGTTGCAGTATTTTGCTGCGCTGACAGGCGTTCCGCATATTTCAGAACGTTCTGTTTCCACATTTATAAGCTAATGTATGCTTACGCAGGTTAGCATCTTGTTATGGTAAAGACAGTTTCTTCTTACTGCAAAAATACAAAAAATAAGTTTTTGTTGCCGTATGCTCGTGGACAAAAAAAGGCAAAAGGAATGTTTTTACACCCAAAACATGTTTGAATGCATGCGGAAGGTAGATTGCAAGTGGTGCTATCAGAACCGCCAACTGAGTTGAATCTGTATGTCGGTGGCCGACGAACTGTCGATTTGTTGCAGTGCTGTGCCAATGACGGAGCGGTCAAAATAGTCTGTGGTTGCCGCTTTGGCCGTTATCTGCAGTGTCTTTAACGGCTTGTATGCTGCGATAAGACAATATCTCACTCCCTCGCCGTAGAAAGCAGGGAAGCTGAAGTTGTAGCGCATGCCGCGTTCGTAGCAGTAGATACGGCTGTTGTAGTCGTCGGTGTGGAAATATCCTGCCTGTATGAAGAGGCTGATGCGTTTTATTGCGGTTGTCCCGCCTGAAACTGAGGCCATATAACCGGAACTTCTTTCCTTGTAGTCGGAGAGAGTAGCGTCTAACTGCATCTTGATGTTCCATTTGCTGCCGTTGTATAGGCATGAAAGGCGTCCGCGATGGTCGGTTTTGTAGATAAGTGCAGACTTGTCGGCATTGTCCTTTTGCCGCATCTTCACTCTGTATCGTGCCCCGAACGTCCATTTCCCGGTTGATGCAGACAACGAAAGCATGTTGTCTATTGAGCGTGATGCCGTCTGTGCCTGGTATTTAGCCCATGGAAAATAGGCAAAGTCAAAATAGTAGTCCACCGTCAGTGCGCGCATTGGCCGCCATGCAGCCGCCACGTAAATTCCACTTTCGTTCTGTACGCTTCCGCCCTCGCTGAACGACTGCGCCCAAGGAGCGTAATAACGGTATGAATAGAAGCGCTGCACGGCCATAAGGCTAAGCGTTTGTGATGGTCTCACGGTAAGGGCGTTTATCGTTGCCCATGCGCCGCATCCTCCAGTAGCCGTTTCGCCATGGAAAGAAAGTCTGCCCGATGTGTATCCATAGTCCATGCTGATGTTGTGGAACTCGCTGCCGTTGGCGTAGTAGCGCCGGTATTTCTGCGTTGTGTCCGGTTTCAGTTCGCGGTTGAGCCGTGCATAATATCCCGAGACGCCTAGCATAAAACCTTTTCTGTTGAAGGTGATGTTGCCTCCGCTCATCAGTTGACTTGAGTTGTTCTTCTTTGCCATCTCCGTTTCGGTGCGGTGGTATCCGGATTTAAGAATCGTGGCTATAGTCCCTTCGTCGTCGGAATTTAGTGTTGCGTCGAAATCCTTATATGATGCGAATGCCGTGAGGTCAACGTGCTTTGCAATCTGAATGGTTGTGGCCGCTCCCTGCAAGTAGTTGTAGCTTGAGGTAGAAGAGTGTTGCCTTATGTTGTTGCCTGAACGGTTTATAGCCGCGAGACTCATCGATTTGCTCATCGAGATGTCGTTGTTTACAGTCAGTCCCATTCCAAGTCTTATGCGGTAGCGACCAAGCGTGAGGTTCTTGATGCGGCCTAGTTTCTTTATGGCAATGTAAAAGGAATAGAAATCGTATCCGGCTGAGTTTCTGCCTGCAAAGAATGGCTCTCCGGCATCTTGTGCACCAACGACACCTGTGCGCAGATAGTCACCGTAGTTATGTTCGAACCTTATACTGTGGCGGTATTTGTAGCCCAAGTATCCGTTCTTATCGCCCTTTCGCTCATATAAGGGAATGTTCCCGGTCAGAAGCAAACGGTTGTCGCCGTAGCGCAGAAGGTTCTTTATGCTTGGAAATCCATTCGTTTCTTTTTTGGAAAATATAATAAAGCATGTGAGCAGTTGGCGTTTTCGTGCGCTCAACGACTGTATCATTGAAAGTTCCGCAGTGGAAAGCATTTCACCGTTGCGGTAGATGTATTCCAAAATATCCGCTATTTCGTTGTCTTCAAGGAAAGGCACGCGCTCAAGGTCTTCGCTGGTTGCTGTGTTGATGTCTATAGGATTTTCCTCCAGATCGCAGAGAATGTCGTAAATCCCTTCCCATTCGGTCGCATCGGCATCGCTTTCTTCCAGCATGGTGCCGATGATTTCTTCCCAGACGTGCGGTTCCTTTTGCCCGTCTGCTTCCTGCATCACGAAAAGGCAGAAAAACAGTATAATTGTCTTGTGGAGGAAAATGTGTTTTCGCATAAGTATTTGGTTGGCATACTGTGAATGCCGTTTTGTATAAAGGATTGCATTTCGGTTAACAATGCAAATGTACGAAAAATAACGGCACATTGTCTTGTATATGAAAGGAAAAAGGCATGATGCAATAATGTGCACCATGCCTTTTTCAATATGCTTTATGTTTTTGACGAAAGGTGATTCTGAAAATCACCAGTTGCATACAATTCTTTTAAACCATCTCCTCTATTGCTTTGTCGCCGCGTTCTCCCTTGTCACGCTTGCTCAGTGTCATATAGGCGATAGGAGCAGCAACGAAGATTGAAGAAAGCGTACCGAACACAACACCGATGATCATTGCAAACGAGAAGCTGCGGATGCTGTCGCCACCGAGGATGAAGATACACAGCAATACGAGCAATGTTGTCATAGATGTGTTTACTGTACGTGCAAGTGTCTCGTTCAGAGAATCGTTGAAGATAGTGAAGTAGTCACGCTTCTTGAACAGACCGAGATTTTCGCGTATGCGGTCGAATACCACCACCTTGTCGTTTATGGAGTAACCGATAACGGTAAGGATTGCACCGATGAACGTTTGGTCAATCTCAAGCGAGAAGGGAACAACGTTCCATAGCAGTGAGTAGAATCCAAGCACAACGATTGTGTCGATAGCCAGTGCCACTGTTGCACCGAACGAGAATGCAAGGTTGCGGAAACGCAGAAGGATATACAGGAAGATAGCCAAAAGTGCGAATATTACGCTGATGATGGCTCCGTATGTAATGTCCTTAGCTACTGAAGGACCAACCTTTGCACTGCTTATGATTGAACCTCCGGAACGGACATCTGGGTTCTTGAACACGTCAACACTCTTCTGTGTTACCATTCCTGCCTGGCTTAGACCCTTGAACAGTATTTCCTCAACTTCGTCGTCAACCGTCGGGCTGTTCGATTCAATCTTGTAGTTTGTAGAGATACGTATTGTCTTGTGGTCTGTTCCTAGGGCGAGCGAGCTTACAGAACTGTTGGGGAACAGTGGTTGCAGGGCTCTTGTAACATCTTCCGGCTCTACTGGCTTTTCAAGTTTCACCGTGTAGTTACGTCCACCAGTGAAGTCGATGCTCTTGCTCAAACCGCGAACGAAGAAGCTTACAACGAATACAGCAACAAGAATGCCGGTAACGGTGAATGTCTTCTTGTACATGTTCATGAAACCAACGTGGTTGTTCTGTAGGAAGTTGCGCGAGATACGTGTGGTGAAGTTCTGGTTCAGCCACTTGTCCTTTGCCAAACGGTTCTCGTAAACGAGGCGGGTGAGGTAAACAGCAGTGAAGAACGAGCAGCATATACCTATTATAAGTGTTGTCGCGAATCCGCGTACAGGTCCTGTACCGAATACAAACAGGATAACGCCCGTTATGATTGATGTCAGGTTGGAGTCGAAGATGGCCGAGAAGGCGTTTCCGTATCCTGCCTTTATTGCGTCGCGCAGTGTCTTTCCTTTGCGGAGTTCCTCTTTTGTGCGCTCGTAGATAAGCACGTTGGCGTCAACTGCCATACCGAGGGTAAGCACGATACCGGCAATACCAGGCATGGTGAGCGCAGCTTGGAACGAGGTAAGGATACCAAGCGTGAAGAAGAGGTTGACGAGGAGAGCAAAGTTCGCCATCATTCCAGGGATGAAGTCATACATGATTACCATGTAGAGCATCAGAAGGATGAATGCTACTGCGAAAGAGATAAGTCCCTGCTGGATTGACTGTGCACCCAAAGTAGGACCTACTACGTCTTCCTGCACGATGCGTGCGGGCGCTGGCATACGGCCTGACTTCAAGGTGTTTGCAAGGTCTTTTGTATCTTCAATCGTGAAGTTACCCGTTATCTGTGAGTTTCCTCCGGATATTTCGCCGTTAACACGCGGTGCACTGTATACAACACCGTCGAGAACAATGGCTATTGCCTTGCCGACGTTTGTCTTTGTAAGGTCGGCCCAACGGCGGGCACCGTCAGAGTTCATAGACATGCTTACGCTTGGACGGCCGGACATTTGGTCGAATTCGTCCTTGGCATCGGTTATAACGTCACCTTCAAGCGGTGCGTGGCCGTTGCTCTGTGTCACTTTAAGTGCATACAGTTCGTAAACGTTCTTTACTGATAGGCCGTCAGCTGGTTTTGCACCCCAAAGCAACTTCACGTCGGCAGGAAGAACCTGCTTTGCAGCTTCAGAGTAAATAACCTTGTTCACGGCAGCAGTGTCGCGTACATTTGCATAACCAACAACACTGAGTGAACCTTGTGGGGCAAGCTGCAGAACAGCGAGCAGAGGATTTGTCTTCTTGGCTGCCTCAAGTTTTGCACTTTCGCTCTTTGCTGCAGCGGCTTTGGCTGAAGACTTGTCGTTCTTGTTCAGTGTAAGCTTTGCAGCGGAAGCAGCCTTTGCTGCGTCTGCCAGTTTTGCTGCTGTGCTGTCTTCCTTTGTAGTGTCGGCTTTTGCCGTTTCGCCTCCGTTTGCAACGATTTGGTCGAGCTGGCGAAGGTAAGGAGTGATTTCTTCACTGTTGTATGTCTCCCAGAATTCCAGGTTGGCACTACCTTGCAGAAGCTTGCGCACACGTTCCGGTTCGCGTACACCAGGCATTTCTACCATAATGCGGCCTTCCTGGCCTTCAAGTTTCTGTATGTTTGGCTGTACGACTCCGAACTTGTCAATACGGTTGCGTACTACGTTGTATGAGTTGTCGATTGCCGACTGTACTTGTTCGCGGAGAGCTTTCTCTACTTCTTTGTCTGAACTCTGTGTGCTCACCTTGCCCTTGAGCTGCTGTGTGGCGAATATTTCAGCCAAACGGTGGCCGGGTGCGTTCTGGTGATAGTACTTGATGAAGAGAGAGATAAAGTCGCTCTGACTTGTTTCCTCTTCTTTCTTAGCCTGTTCCATCGATTTTGTGAAGGCAGCGTCAGTCTTGTGGTCTGCAAGGGTCTCCACAACATCGGGAACTGAAATCTCCAAGATAACGTTCATGCCGCCCTTGAGGTCGAGACCCAGACCTATCTGTGTCTCAAGGCATCTTTGGTAGGAATAAACGCCGAGGTACTTAACGGAGTCTTTATAGTCTTGCTGCGCGATAGGATCCTTTATCTCTGCCGCCTTACTGTCGTAGTAGCTTGTCGCTACCGAAAAGGACAGGTAGAAGATACTTGCAAGAGTCATCAAGACTGCCAGTACAATTACAATTCCTTTGTTTTGCATTTTGATTTTATTGTTTTGATTATAGATTTTCCGGTATTCGCCTTTTGCTGTTGCTTGGCTTCTTTTGTCACGCAACATGCGTTGTCTGTGAGCATTACGCCCACATAGCGTGCAAAGATACTTATTTTTTTTTACTTACTTTGCAGTTGTTGTGTTTTTTTGTATTCTTGACTTGTTTTCTTTATATATCCACTGACAGGATAATGGTCGGACACGCTGATGCTCCTGTCTACGCTGAAACTGTATGGTTCCCAGTGGTCGCTGCACAATACGTCGTCAATGCGCACGAAAATGTTGTTGTAGTGATATGAAATTCCCGGTCCGTTGGCGGTCGCCGTATAACAGTCAGTCAGTCTTTGAGCCATGAGGTAGCGGCAGTAGGAAATGGGACTGTCGTTGAAGTCGGCGAAAAGAATTACTGGCTCGCCTTTCCTGCTGTCGATATAGTTGATGATTCCCTTTATCTGCGGAACCCTTTTGCGTGCGGCATCGCCAAGTCTTATTATCATGCGTTTCGATTCTGTGCGCATGGCCATGTCCTTTATCTTGCCGCTGACCATTTCCTTGAAGTCGTTCCTGTCTTCAAACGTTAGCCCTGAACCTTCGAAATGGCAGTTCAGTACGGTGGTTCGCACCCCGTCGATCAACATTTCGTATGCTCCGCAGAGACATCCTTCCATGTCTGCGTTTATTCGTTGTTTACTGAGAATGGGATATTTGCTCGCCACCAGTTGTACTTCTCCGCTTGTGAGATTCCTAACGGTGTCGATGTATTGGTATTCTTTGCTGAAGGCAGTGCGCACTTCATCGTTGAACAGCGCTTCCTGCATGCATACAATCTTTGCACCGCTGGCGTTGACGTATTCTGAGATTTTTCGCAACCCGTCAGAGTCGCTTTCATTGAACAGAAATACGTTGTACGACATTACCTTTATTGCATCGTCTGGCGTTGGCTTCCATATGTTCAGCGGCGAGTATATGCGTGTGGGGATATAGCTGGCGGCAAATCCGGCTATTGATATCAGTGCGAATCTCTTCCATGTCATAAGGAAAATGACAAGGAAAGCGGCATTTGCCGCAAGCAATAAGGGGTAAACGAGCCCTATGTTTGCAAAGATAGGGTGTTCCTGCGGATTTAGCTTGTAGCTGAAACCCACTGAGAGCATGACAATTACTGTTACGGCATTTGCCGCGGCAAGAAAATTTCTGACTATTTTCTTCAGTTTGTTCATTGTTACGGTCAGTTCTTTCCGCTGTCAAAGAGTTTCTTTTTCTCCTCTTCCGTCAGACTGTCGTATCCGCTTTTCCTTATTTTGTCGAGGATACGGTCCACTTCTTCCTGTTCGCGTTTCTTGCGTGCGTTGTATTCCCAGTCTGTTTCACGTTGCGTGCGGTTGTTGTTCATGTCAATGTGCAACCGGTTTCTTTTGAACACCTTTTCCCACAGGTCCTTTATCTTTTCGGCAAAACTTTGCTTGTATGTCGTTCCGTATGCGCTGTAGTCTCTCCATCCGGAATAAGCCCTTGCAGCTTGCCTACGCCAATAAAGCAAGAGCAGCCATCCGAAAAGCATTCCACCCAAGTGGGCAAAATGTGCCACGCTGTCGCCGCTTTGGCTCAGGCCGGAGAACAGTTCTATTACGGCGTATATCAACACGAACCATTTTGACTTTATCGGCACGGGGAAAGGAAAGATGAAGATTCGCTCTTCAGGGAAAGTAAGACCGAAAGCCAACAGAATGCCGTATATGGCGCCCGAGGCTCCAACTGTTGTCCATGTGTTCAGAAACGCTTCCATCGACATCTGGTACGAACCGTAGTTCACCAGTTCATAGTTGCCTAGCCCCTGTATGTAGTAATTGGCAAGTTGCGAAATTTCCTGTGTCAGTCCGGCTCCTACTCCGCAAACCAAATAGAATATGAGGAAGCGCTTCTCGCCCCAAGCTGATTCCACGGTGCGCCCGAACATCCACAGTGCGAACATGTTGAATGCTATGTGAGTGAGTCCACCGTGCATGAACATGTAGGTGAAGAGTTGGTAGACGTGAAAATCGTGCGCAAGCACAAAGTGCAGGCCGAGCGTGTTCGACAAATCTATGCCCAATGGCTTGAACACGTAGTCTGCTGCAAACATCAGTATGTTGATGATTAGCAGGTTTTTGGTTATTGTGGGTAGGTCTCGCATAAGGAATCTACTGTTTCTGTTGTTTATTGTTAGAACGGCAAAAGTACGAAAAATATCCGTTACGCACTATAAAACAACCATTCTTGCCGCTTTTTTTAGTTATATTCTTCACTTTTTCTATATTTTTATTTGTTTTATAAAAGGTTTGAATTATATTTGCTCCGCATTTTGCACTTTTGCACCCTTGTGGAAACAGTGCATAAAGGCAAGATAGTCAAGAAACAGTATTAATTTAAAACGATATCAATTATGAACAAGACAGAACTTATCGACAAGATTGCTGCGGGTGCAGGCTTGACCAAGGCTGATGCAAAAAAGGCACTTGATGCAACAACAGCAGCAATAAAGGACGCTTTGGTGGCAGGCGACAAGGTAGCGCTCATTGGCTTCGGAACATTCAGCGTAGCAGAGCGTCCGGCACGCGACGGCGTTAACCCTCTGACAAAGCAGCCTTTGCACATTGCTGCAAAGAAAGTTGCCAAGTTCAAGGCTGGCGCTGATGTTGACGAGGCACTCAATGCATAATGTTGACAGCGACTCCGTTTCGATGTGACGGAGCGGAATAATATCTCAAGGCTTCCTGAAAAGGAAGCCTTGATCGTTTTTGCCTACACTTATTGTCCTCCCAAACGGCCGAAGAACTCGATAATCTCTTCCCACGTCTTGAAAGTGTCGGAGCCGAGCGGAACCGTTGTCCCCATGAAAGCGGAACGGTCGCATTCCTGGGTTGGGGCAATGAAATAGTCTCCGTACAGTAGATTCGTCTGATTGGTAAACGTCAGATGCTGCCATGCTGGAACATTAACCTTGTCGTTTACCCAGTGGCGCGTTTTCGCAGTGTATTCGTCGTTGTAGTCCACTGAAGGAGCAACGATGTATATGGCATAGTGTTCCAAAAGTTTTGTCAGCGCCTTCATAGAGCTAGCCATCATGTTGTCCCTTTCGTCGCGCAGCGCATCTATTGATACATAAACGATGGGACGCTCGCGCCCTTCCTGCTTGTCGTCAATCCATCTTATCACTGGGATTACCGCATGTATCAGTGATTTGTCAATCAGCTGGTGCTCGCCGTGGAAGCTTATTGCCTTTGTGTAGTGCAGGGTGAAAACATCGAATGTATGTACCGTCTGGTCTGCATCGCCGAAAAGCCCGTAAACCTTCTCCTTTTCCTCGTCGGTAATTGCCGAGAAGTTGTGCCCCGTTATTTCCTTGTATTCCTCAATCGTCTGCTTTGTCACTATAACCTCCTGCACGCCGTCTGCACGTGGGTTGTGAAAAATCTGTTTGCCCAGCATCCCGTGTTTTGTCATGGTGTCGCCCATATTGAAAGCGGGATTCACGAGTATGCGGTAATATCCGTAGAGCATTTCCGTATACATTCCACCCATTGACGTCCCGATAATGAGGTCGGGATCTTCCTCCTTGCACTTTCTCTTCAGCAGTTCCATCGCTTCGCCCGGGTGCAGTGGCATGTCGTAGGCAACGACATCTGCCGACGGCAACATCTCGCGCAGCCTGGCAACAGTGCCAGATTGAGCCGATGACATGAACCCGTGTACGTACATTATTTTCTTTCCCTTCATCAGTGACGGGAACTGAAGTACATATTTGTTTTCCTTTTCCATCCTTTTGCGTTTTTGTGGCTTTCCCACATTTCCCTCAATCAATATACATGCAAAAATACGCCTTTTGGTTAAATGCAGGAAATGTTGGTATTATTTTTTCTTCCTCTTCCTCCCACATTTATTAAAAACCGTTTGTGATGTGATAAAAATGCAGTATTCTGTTTTCGTAAGTTATAGATCTTTATTGTCGGTTAATGTTTTTGTAGTATTTGTTTTTGTGGGTTGTTTTTTTTTGTTTACTTTTGCAGATGTAAACAAACATGAATAATTTAACATTTAACCTTATGAGCAAACAGAACTTTGTTTTAGTGGGAGCTGCTGCCGCAATGCTGCTGCTTCCATCGATGGCTGGTGCACAGAAAATTGCATCAGGCAGTCTGTCGTCAGGTCCTGTGAATCTGGTGGAAAGGAAGGCCAACCCTTCCATTATTGCCGCCGACAACAGGAAGGCAGAAGAGTTGATGCCGCAACTGTTCAAGGGAGTGGCGTTCCGCAACAGTTCGGCTGACGGCTTGAAGCGCGTAAACAGTGGAAAGACGCTTTCTCCGTTTTCGCTAAGTCCCAAAATCCCGTTGAGACCTTCAGAAAGTCCGGCAACAGGCCGCGAGCTGTGGGGCGAAGTAATCCAGGACAAGACATGGGTAGGTACAGGTGCCTACGGTATCTACAAATTCAATGCGCAGAGCAACATCATTGTTGACTTGCTTGGTACAAATGCAACCATTCCTAACGGAGGCGGAGCTATAATCGGCAATCATCTGTATTACGTATACTATGCAGCCTACTACGGACAGGTGTATGCCTATTTCTTTGAATACGACACCGACACATGGCAATCGCAAAGCATATACGAGAGTCTGTCGGACGTAACACTTATCGCCGCAGAGACGGCAATTTCTCCCGACGGGAAAGTCTACGGAGAATTCTACAACGCAGACGGTAAGACATATGAACTGGGTATAGCAGACTATCCTAACAGAACACGCTCAACGATAGGCAGTCTCGAAAACTATTACGTTGCATTGGGTATGACCTCCGGAAATATGCTCTACGGAATAGCTACCGATGGCAATCTATACAAGATAGACCCGAATACCGCAGTGGAAACGAAAATCGGTGCCACAGGCTTGACTGTGGGCAACTCCTCAGGCCAATATTTCTACCAAAGCGGTGAGATAGACCAGAAGACAAACACGTTCTATTGGGCAACATCCGAAGCCACCGATGGCATGGACAGCGATGTGTCTTCGCTCTATACCGTAGACCTTGCCACTGGCGCTGCTTCAAAAGTGGGTGACTTCCAGAACCAGAACCTTATCATGTTGATGAGCATACCAGAAGCCGTGTCAGACGGAGCACCAGCAGCGGTAAACAATCTTAGCGCTGACTTCGCAAACGGTTCCTTCAGCGGAAAGGTTACATTCACTGCACCTACTGAGACGGCAGACGGCTCATCTCTTTCAGGCGAGTTGACCTATACCGTTGAAGCCGGAAACAGCACCCTCGCAACAGGCAAGGTTAACGCAGGGGAAACTGTTTCCGCAGATGTGACATTCACATCAGAAGGAAACAAAATGCTCACTGTATATGTTTCCAATGCCGAGGGCGCAGGAGTAAAGACGAAGAAAACCATTTATGTGGGTGTCGACACTCCCAAGGCAGTGGAAGGAATGAAGTTCAGCCTCGACAACGAAACAGGTGTGGCCAAACTTAGCTGGAGCCCGGTGAAAGAAGGCGTAAACGGTGGATATGTAGGTAACGTGACATACACAGTGAAACGTTATCCCGACAATACAACTGTAGCAATTAACCTTGCTGATACCACATTCACCGAAACGGTAAAGAAAATCGGCATGCAGACAATTAGCTATGGCGTTACACCTTCGAACAGCAGGAATACCGGAGACGAAACCGTTTCAGAGGGTGTTATGTACGGCGACGGACTTACCCTCCCGTATGTCAATTCATTCTCTGACAACAGCAGCTTCGATATGCTTACCATCATCGATGCGAATAGCGATGGCAGGACATGGGCTTGGTATAGCGGACCGTCAGCGGAGCAAAACGGAAGCGCAAGATACAAATACAGTAGAAACGGCCTTGCCGGTGACGACTGGCTCGTGACACCTCCACTTAGAGTGGAGAAGAACAAGTTCTACAAGGTGTCGTTCAAGGTGCGCACGAACGGTGCGTCATACACAGAGCGCTTTGAGGTGAAATACGGAAAGGGAAACACTGTTTCAGACTTGACAGAGCAACTCCTGCCCGCTACCAAGGTAACCAGTCCTACGTTCGTGGAATATCAAAAGGACATTACACCAGAGGAAGACGGAACGATATGCATTGGCTTCCATGAAATGAGCGATGCCGGAAACTCTTATTTCTTCCTCGATGACGTTACTGTCGATGAAGGAAAGTCATATTCCGCTCCTGACTCAATAACCAATTTCATTGTGACGCCTGGAGCAAAAGGCGCAAGAACGGCAACAGTATCGTTCAACGCTCCTACCAAGAGCATCGACGGCAAGACAACGCCAAGTGCAATGACCATCACAATATACCGCGACGGAGATGCAATAAAGACATTTACGGGTGTAGGAGCAGGCGAAGCCATGAGTTATGTAGACACGAAGGCTTTGGACGGCTACAATACTTATAAGGTTGTGCCCGAATCAGAGGCATACGGTAAAGGAACGGAAAGCGAATCGAAGACTGTGTTTGTCGGAGCTGACGAGCCCAGTGTGCCAAGGAACCTGCAGCTTACCGACAACACAACGTCAGTGCACATTGCTTGGGAAGCACCTGATAAAGGCAAAAACGGAGGATATGTGGATCCCAACGGAATTTCATACGTGGTCTACGACATAACGGACGATGGTGGAGTGAAAATGGCTAAGGTTGCCGACACGACGGCAGTAGGCGTTACAAACTACGACATTGCTTTCAAGACAAACGAAGGCGAGCAAGACCTCAAGCAGTTCGGTGTTTCTTCCGTGAGCGACTACGGAAACAGCGAGATAGCACTTAGTCCTTCCATCATCATCGGCGAGCCATACACACTGCCGTTCTTCGAGAGTATACCTGACAAAGCGTATACCTACGGCTTGTGGTGGGTTGAAAAATACGACGGAACTTCCACATACACCACTTCATCTGAATCGTCAGACGGCGACGGAGGATGTTTCCTCTATACATCAGAAGCAGACAACGATTTTGCACTGCTCGGAACAGGCAAAATCTGTCTCAAAGGAGCAAAGAACCCAACGCTCTCTTTCAAGCACAAGGCTTCTGCCTCAAGCAATGCATTTATATATGTGTTCGCCAAGAAGCCGGATGGCTCGAAAGAGTTCCTGAAGGTGATTATCTACAGTACTCTCGGCAATGCGGGCGAATGGATACAGGAATCTGTGCCGCTCAGTCCTGATTACGCAAACCTCGATTTCGTAGTGTTCCAGTTCGAGAGCCATGCCGCTGCCGGACAGACAATTGCTTACGATGAGTTCTCCGTGCGCGACGTCTACGATCACGACCTCGCAGTAAAAGATCTTACCGCTCCGCTGAAGATAAAGAAGGGCGAAACGGCAAAAGTAAGCGTGAAAGTGGCAAACGAAGGAAAGAACGAGGCAACAGGATATACCGTGAAACTCTTCGCAAACGACCAGATTGTCGATTCTCTGAAAGAAAGCGCAACACTTGCACCATTCGCTTCGCAAACCTATTCGATGGAATACAAGTCTACAGTAATGGACGAAGGCAATTCTGTCAGTCTGAAAGCTGAAGTCGAGTATGACGGCGATTTGTATGCCGACAACAACTCAAAGACAACCAACGTAGGCTTCGACGTGTCGAACAAACCGCGTCCTGCAAGCGTTTCCGCAACAGAAACGGCAGAACGGCAGATTACAGTGAACTGGACAAAGCCGACAGAATATTCGCAGGTCTACACAGACGGATTTGAAAGCTACACAGCATGGACAATGGGTGACTTCGGCGACTGGAAGAGCATTACCGGCAACACCAATGCCAAAACTGGCAGTCCGCTGAGCGACGTGAATCCTTCTACAGGAGAACTCTTCGCCTTTACCGTGGTAGATCCTCTTTACGACTGGATTACCGAAGACATACTGGAAAGCTACGAGTCTTACAAACCTCACACCGGTAACAACTACATAGCGTCGTTCTATAAATACGACAGTACAACCTATGAGGATTGCAACGCTGACGAATGGCTAATCAGCCCGGGGCTGTCAGGAAACGCACAAACTGTGAAGTTTTGGGTTAGCAACCACAATACCGACGATACTGTCTACCCCGAGAGCTACGACGTGCTCTACTCAAAGACAGGCACAGACCTTAGCGACTTCACCAAGATAGGGGATACGCGCACAGTAAGCTCAGGCAAATGGGAAGAGGCTTCTATCGTGATTCCTGCGGGAGCAACATATTTTGCAATACACCAGAACACGAAATCGTCCAATACGTTCATGTTCCAGATCGACGATGTAACATACGAGGGTGGTTCTGGTGCCGTGACTGGCTACAACGTTTACCGTGACGGCGAACTGCTGAAGACCATTAGCGGTGCTGATAACCTGCAATTCGTTGACAATACCGCTGAAAACGGCAAAACATACGTGTATGCCGTAACGGCTCTCTTTGCAGACGGAGAATCAGAAGCTACAGTTGCAACGGCCATAACGACCGACATTGCTAACGTTGAGGCAGTCGTAAAGGCAAGCAGCTACACCGTCTATACGCTCGACGGCAAGCTTGTGGGCTCCGAAATGAAGACGCTGAAGAACTTGACTCCTGGTTCGTATGTAATTAACGGACAGAAAGTCATAATCAGATAACGCCAGGCAAAAGCCTGCAACGGCAACATTCAATAAATGCCACATCCGCTTTCGACAACGGGTGTGGCATTTTTTTGTTATGACTTGTGGCGTCGGGAAAAACATCGTAACTTTGATTGCATAAAAACAAGGACATAGAAAGAAGTGGATAACAACAGCCATATATCAGAAACTGCCGCCGAGCTTCTGCGACAGAAGGCACTCCTTGAAGTGGAATACAACGAGGAGCGCGAGAACTTCAAACAACAGATACAGGCAATGGGACTGCAGCGGCGCATACGGCGTGGCGATGCTTGGCATCCCGTGCGAACCGGCAGATGCTACTACAACTCGCTTAACCAGCTTGCAATAGAGGTGTTCCGCACGCAGGACGCCGATATAGAACACAACTTCGAATACGGAAAACCGGTATGCTTCTTCACCATTGCCAAAGGTGAGCAGAATACCTTTCGCCTTATAACGACTGGAACGGTGAGCTTTGCCGACACCGACCGGATGGTTGTATGTATCCCCGACAGGCAGGGACTTGCGTCAACGCTCCAAAACACCGAAGCGTTGGGCGTTCAAATGTTTTTCGACGAGACAAGTTACCGCCTTATGTTCGATGCCCTTAACAGGGCTATACGCGCAAAGGATAACCGTATGGCATATCTTCGCAACCTGTTTCACGGCAATCAGAAACCGCAGGTCTTATCTTTCGACAACATACGCTTCCCGTGGCTCAATTCAGCACAGGAACTTGCCGTAAACAATGTGCTTAGGGCAAAAGACGTTGCCGTGGTCCATGGTCCGCCGGGAACAGGAAAGACAACGACTCTTGTTGAGGCCATCGGCGAGACGCTCAAGAGAGAGAGTCAGGTGCTCGTTTGCGCACAAAGCAATATGGCGGTGGACTGGATTTCAGAAAAACTTGTTGACAGAGGAATATCGGTGCTTCGTATAGGAAATCCCACACGCGTAAACGACAAGATGCTCTCGTTCACCTACGAACGCCGCTTCGAGGCACATCCTGATTATCCCGAACTATGGAGTGTGCGCAAAGCAATACGCGAGCTGCGCACACTGCGCAAGAAAGGGCGCAGAGATGGCTTCCATCAGAAACTCGATCGTTTGAAGAGCCGCGCCACAGAGTTGGAACTGCGGATAAATGTGCAGCTCTTTGCCGAGGCGCGCGTTGTGGCGAGTACGCTGACCGGAAGCGACAGTCGCGTTATGACGGGACAGAAATTCACCACACTGTTTATCGACGAGGCTGCCCAGGCTCTCGAAGCGGCATGCTGGATACCTATGAAAAGGGTGAGTCGCGTTGTTCTTGCAGGCGACCATTGCCAACTGCCACCAACAGTGAAAAGCCTGGAAGCCTTGCGCGGCGGACTGGCAAAGACGCTGATGGAACGCATTGCCGAGCGTAAGCCCGAGGCCGTCACGTTGCTTACGGTACAGTATCGCATGAACCGGCGCATAATGGAATTCTCTAGCAAATGGTTCTATGGGGGTATGGTAGAGCCTGCACCCGAAGTGGCCCATCGCGGAATACTGGACTACGATGAGCCGGTGAAGTGGATAGACACCAGCGGGACGGAAGCCTACGAACGGTTCGTGGGCGAGAGCTTCGGACGTATCAACAAGCGTGAAGCACGCCTCACGATAGACACTCTGAAAGCATATTTCGAAAAGATAGGAAAGCAGCGCGTGCTCGAAGAAGACATCGACGTGGGTGTGATTTCGCCTTACCGCGCACAGGTTCAGCTGCTGCGCCAGATGATACGTAACGACGAGGCTTTACGGCCTTTCCGTAAGCTACTTAGCGTGAATACCGTAGATGGTTTCCAGGGACAGGAACGCGACATTGTCGTCATATCCCTGGTGCGTTCCAACAGAGAGGGACAGATTGGTTTCCTATCTGACCTGAGACGGATGAATGTGGCAATAACGCGTGCTAGAATGAAGCTCGTGATAATGGGAAATGCACAGACCATGTGCCATACCGCATTCTACAGGCAACTCTATGCCTATGCAACTGGTGAAGCGGCAGAGAGCATGGAATAGAGGCGCAACACCTTGGCATGGGCAAAAATGCCGGGGAAAAGAAATCGAGTAGGCAAGAAACGGTTTGTTTCCTTCCTACTCGATAAGTTGTATTCGTGTGTTGTGTCCTTAAATGTATGTGCTGCCGTTATCCTTATTTCTTCAGAGCCTTGACGGTGCTGCCGTCGCTCATGCGGAGAAGGTTGATACCTTTTGCCTTGGAACTCATGAAAGCTCCGTTGATGGAATAGCGTGCGCGTACTGTCGGTACGCCTTTCTTTACTTCCGGCTTGACGCTCTTGATACCAGTTGGCTCTTTCGCTGCCTCTTCTGTATCAATTATGTATGTAACGTAGCCGTTGGCTCCTGTTCCCTCACCGTTGATTTCGGTGTTGTCGTAGCCGAAGCCCATGATGTAGCGTCCGTCTGAAGATATGCCGCAAGGCACGTTGTCGCCTTGTTCAAGTGTGGTGAGCGTTTCTGCTGCGCCGGGGAATACGTCGGTCAGGAACTTTGGCTGCTCGCCGGCTTTCCAGATGAATCCTCTGCGTGGTTCCATCATTCCGCCTTCATAGTAGCCAACCACTGTGCCGTCATCGCTTACGGCGATGGGTGCCAATGTCGCGCCGACGAGGAAATCGCCTTCTTCGCTGGTCAGCATGAAGTATTCGATGGAGTCTGTTTCAAGGTCGTAGCGTGCCATGCCGTTTGTCTCTGTAAACGTCTCGCTGTCGAACTGTATTACAGCCAAAGGCATATACTTGCCGTTGGAACTTGATATGCACTGGTCGGGAGAGAATACGGAGTAAGGCTTTGTAGACTCGTAAGTTCCTGCAAACAATTGTCGGCTGACAACGTTGTGCGAGAAAGTCTCTCCGTCGCGGTTCAGCGACCATGTGAGTGCGGGGTAAGCAGAGAAGTCGTCAACGATGTAGCCTACAATCGATGAGTCGTTGGTAACGGTCAGTGCAGAAGAACCGTTGATGGGGTAGCCAAGGAACTTCTCCGACGGCTCGGGAAGCATCTTTACTTCGTCTCCTGAAAAGTAGCAAGCCTGTGTCTGCCATGATTCCGGGTCCATCACAGCGCCTACGATAATCTTTCCGTCGGGAGAGATACCCTTGTACAAATATTTGTCTTCTTCTCCGAACGGAGTCTCCTTGCCGATGCTGTCGGTTCCGAACTCCCATTTGCATGCTGAGCCGCTCCATCCAACGAAAACGCCTGTGTTCGACACGCTCTTTATCTGGGTGTCTGCCTCACCTTCCTTGTCGAAGACAACCATCTTCTTTGTATTGTTGTCATAGATGAACGCCTGTTGTGTGGTGTAGGTGTATCCGCCTACGTATCTTCCGTTGGGCGACATGGCTCCGCCGCACAACTGCAGTCCGGTATTGTCCGGGAGAACGGTTATACCGTTTTGTGCCGTCACGGCACCGCTTGTTGCCACCATGGCAACCAAAGAGAGTAAAGTCTTTCTCATATTCTTCTCGTTATATTGTTAGTTAATTTCGTTTCTTCTTACCCTAAAGCCTTCTGTAAAAAAGGTAATGAACGGCTTGTGATACATGCAACGGTCATGAAACTCATGTTGTCATGTGCTTTTAATATGCTGTTACGGTTGCAAAAGTAACTTTTTCGGAAAATATATGAAAGGATTTATAATAAAATATTCTTGTTTGCGTATGAAAAGTTTCGGAGTGTAATCAATTGCCGGTCTCTATTTATATATTTATGTCTGTGCATGCGTGCGTGTTATAAAATGTATGTCGCGCGCAGCGTCGATGTTTCCTGATATGGCAGACGGTGCACGGCTGAAAAACTTTGGTTATTTTTCCGCCTTCGTCTTTGCATTTGTAGACAATTATACATATCTTTGCATTACAAAAACGAACGGCACAAAGCCGTATTGATAATACAGGAAAACGAGCGCAACGGCGGTTGCGCATTTGCGCACACACACATGTAAAACAGTGTGTAGCGTTAAACAATATTTTAATAACAGTATCCATGAAAAACAACAATCGAGAAGAATTCAAAGTGCGTACCTACGGGCGCACCGAACTGGCGTTGCTCTACAGCCCTGAGCTAACCCCGGAATCCGCTTTCAAGAGACTGAAACGGTGGATTGCCAAGTCGCCGAAGCTTTCGGCAAAATTCCTTGTCGACGGAAAGCTCCGTTCCACGGCACGCTCCTTCACGCCGGCGCAGGTAAAGTTAATAGTGGAAAATCTAGGCGAACCATAAATAAGAAAATCCGCTGACAAAGGCATGCGTCATACGTGGCTGTCGCAAATGCGGCCACGGTGCGCATGGCTTTGTTGATTACGGAAAAATATGATTGTTTGCTTATAAATATTCCGTGTTTGTGGAATATTTTTTTCGTTCTGACATGAAAACGCTTTCTTTGCAGCGTAATTATAAATGAAATACCGCTATTTGTCGATTCTTTCCGCTTGGCCGGTGCAGACAAGGCGGCAGAACGAAAGGAATGCTTATGAGAATATTCAAAGTTGTCTTTGTCATGCTCCTGTTCAGCGTGTGTGCGCATGCCCAAGACTATTCGTATATGGCCTTCCAGAAGGCTGACGGCAGCAAGATCACCGTTGGCGTGGAAAATCTGAATATGACATTCGCCGATGGTTTGCTGCATGTGGAAAGTGACAGTGGTACACAGGATATACCCGTTTCGGAGTTGAGCATGATGTTCTTTACGAACGACGCTCCAACAGTCATTGCAGAAACTGAAAATGTGGCAAGCCACGCAAAGCAAGTATACTCAATATCCGGAACGTTTGTGGGCACTTTCGACACCGACAGCGCAGTGCGACAGTCGTGTGGAAAAGGTGTATATTTAATAAAGGATAATGGGAAGACATCTAAAGTGGTAATAAGATGAAAAGAAGGATAACAACAACATTCACAATGCTCGCTCTCTGCATAATGACGGCACTGGCACAGACGCTTAACGTTGTAACGGGAAGCGTGACTTACGCCATTCCGTCAGTGCAGGCCGGCGACATGACTTATGCCCACGGCGACTCGCTCAAAATTTTGGGGAAGCAGTTTCCCGTGAGCGGAATAACAAAGATGTACGTAGACAACAGCTCCGTTACCGATAATACCGTAAGCGTGGCATACAACGGCCAGACTGCATCTGTAACGATAGCGGGAAACATAGCCAGATATGTTACGGCAACCGTTGACGGGGCGCACGTAAGCATTGTGCAAGACAGCGGCGTATCCGACGAGACTTGCGGCGAGATAACCTACAGCCTTTCCGGAATTTCCACCGACGGAGAGTTCTATATGGAAGGATCTTACAAGGCTACCGTAGAACTGCAGGGACTGACACTGACCAACCCCAATGGAGCCGCTATAAACATACAGGACGGCAAACGCATTGACTTCAGCGTGAAGAAAGGTACTGAAAACGTTCTTACGGACGGGGCGTCAGGCTCGCAGAAGGGATGTCTCGTTTGCAAGGGACATATCGAACTTAAGGGAAAAGGCTCTCTGACCGTCAATGGAAATGCATCGCACGCCATATACGCCAAAGAGTACGTTGAAATGAAAAACTGTACGGTCAACGTTCTCTCAGCCCAGAAAGACGGAATAAACTGCAACCAGTATTTCCTTATGGAAAGCGGAACGCTTAATGTTTCAGGAGTAGCTGACGACGGTGTGCAGGTTTCATATAAAGACGATACCGACCGTGAGGCGGAAGATACCGGAACGATAACAATATCTGGCGGAACGCTTAACATCAGCACAACAGGCACGGCAACGAAAGGTATGAAGGCGGACGGCGACATACTGGTGACGGGCGGCGACATAACCGTTACGACTTCAGGCGGCGGGAAATGGGACACCGACGATAACAAGACAAAGGCAGCTTCTTGCCTGAGTGCCGACGGAAAGGTGCAGATTGACGGAGGAACGCTACAGCTGACAAGCTCCGGTGCCGGAGGCAAAGGCGTGAACTGCGACGGCGAATTCGTTATGAACGATGGAACGCTGACTATAAGCACAACAGGCGGGTTGTATGCCTACGTGAACGGCACGGAATACTCTAACTATACAGGCAATACCGACAGACTGACAAGCGACCAGAAATCCTCTGCAAAGGGCGTAAAGGCCGATGGCAACGTGGTTATCAACGGTGGAAACATAAACGTTTCTACAGTCGGCAACGGAGCGGAAGGCATCGAGAGCAAGGCTGAACTGACGGTCAACGCCGGGACAATAGTCATCAATGCCTGTGACGACGCAATTAACTCCTCGAGCCATATGTATATAAAAGGTGGCGACATAACGGTTGTTGCAACCGACAACGACGGACTCGACTCCAATGGCAACATGTATATCATGGGCGGTACCATAAAAGCATTTGGCACAACATCGCCTGAGTGCGGCATTGATGCTAACGAGGAAGAAGGCTACTCGGTAATCTTCACCGGAGGAACACTGCTTGCCGTGGGCGGCGGAAATTCTGTGCCAAGCACGTCTGAATCCACACAACCGTTTGTTACGGCAAACATGAACGTCACGGCAAATACTGATATAACGCTGAAAAGCGGCGATACGGTGTTGGCTACGTTCACGGTTCCTTCCAACTACAGCTCTTCCGGCAGCGGCGGAGGTCCGCGCGGAGCCGGTGGTCCTGGAGGCCCAGGCGGTGGAGGCTGGGGCAGCGGAAGCAGCGTTTTGGTCTCTTGCCCAAATTTAACGAGTGGAAATAGTTACACTCTCACTTCTGGAACGTCCTCTTCTACAGTAACGGCAACGTTGCTTGGAAACTCAGGAGGCGGACGCCCGTGGTGATTCCAATTTAGAAGCTTATTTTATGTGATGAATAAATGTTGATTGAATAATGTTGGTATGTTGAGCAAATTTGCTCACATCAGGCCCTAATGCTCTCGTGAGAAAGTGTTAGGGTTCTTTTTTGTAATTCTGCAAGTGTATGCACAAGCGCATTTCCAAGAAGTTTCAGCAACCCATAGGAATAATGGAATACTACCGTTTGTGTGCGGTCAGTATTCTTCCGTTTCCAACTTCATTTCGGCAAGGCAATTCTTGATGTCTTCGTATTCAAATCCTCTGCCGAGCGCAAAGCGTATCAGTTTACACCCAAGTTCGTAGTCGTTTTTCGCCTTGGTTGCCTTCATCTTGGCAATCAGTAGCGGGCGCAGCGAATCGGTAAAATCATCCTTGTCGAAACTGTCGAGAACCCGTGTGCGCACATCTTCGTCTATCCGCTTCATGCGCAGCGCCTGGTCCACTTTCCGCCGTCCCCATTTGTTGTATACAATCTTGTCGCGGGCGAAGGCCATTGCAAATCTTTCGTCGTCTATATATCTGTTCTTTCTGAGCAATGCTATGACGCGCAACTGTGCCGCTTCGTCAAGTCCCCAGCGTTTCATCTTCTCCTGCATTTCAAACGCGCAGTGTTCCGCACGTGAGCAGAGCGCCTCGAGTCGGCTTGTAGCCTCTTGTTCAGTAATCTCCTTTCGTGGCCTTATGGATTGCATGATGTGTTTATATATTATATAAGGTATAGATGTTTTGTTGTTACGGTTTGCATGCCGACGTTACGCGTGGTTTGCCGTAATCGTCGGTTATTGTGTTGATTTCAACGAAGCCTTTTTCTTTAAGCATGGTTTCCGTTATGCGGGCATAGAGCGGATTTATCTCGAATATAAGCCATCCGCCGCTTTTCAGCGACTGTAACGCATATGTTGCGATTGCTCTGTAGAAGAGCAACGGGTCGTCGTCTGGGACGAACAAGGCTATGTGCGGTTCGTTTTCAAGCACGTTTCTTTCCATGTCCTGCTTTTCTTTCATGCAGATGTATGGCGGGTTGCTTACAACGACATCCCAAAGTTCGCGGTGTGCAGGGGGCGTAAGTGCATCCTGCCACTCGAACACAATGTTTTTTGCACCCAGCCTTTCGGCGTTGCCTGAGGCTATCCGGATGGCGTCGGCCGAAATGTCCCATGCCGTCACCGTTGCCCTTGGTATATCGAGGGCAAGCGTGCAGGCAATGCATCCGCTTCCAGTGCCTACGTCGAGCAGGCGTGGTTTCTCGGCTTTCACCTTTTCCATTGCAGCGGCACAGAGCGTTTCTGTTTCGGGACGTGGGATGAGTACGCCCGGCTCCACGTGGTAGTGGCGACCGGCAAACGGGGCATTCCCCGTTACGTATTGCACAGGTTCGGCTGCCCTCAACCTTTCCATTGCAGCGGTAAGCCTTGCGTTTTCTTCAGTCGTGAGGCTTTCCGTCGCACTGCATATTATGTCGGTGAGTGACATGCCGAAAAGGTCGTCAAGCATGGTGCGCACAATTGATTTCGCTTCATTCTCTTCGTATAGGCAGCAGAGCGAGCGCCACATTTCATTGTATGTCATCGGCAGTGGGTGTTAACGTTTTTGCGGGACTGTTCCCGTGCATTTTTCTGTTGTGCAAAATTATCGCTTAACCGTCTGATGCACAAACTTAATGGTGGTTATTTAATACCATGTTCAAAAAAAACGCTATCTTTGCAGTTCGAAACATTACACACAACAGCTACAAGCTACAACATACTTTATATATGGAAGAAAAGCATTTCAAGCGCACTACCGTTACCGCAGCGTTGCCTTATGCCAACGGCGGTGTGCATATCGGCCATCTTGCCGGAGTTTACGTTCCGGCCGACATATATGTGCGCTATCTTAGACTCAGAAAGCAGGAAGTGGTGTTTATCGGCGGAAGCGATGAACACGGTGTTCCTGTAACCATCCGCGCCAAAAAGGAGGGCATAACAGTTCAAGAAGTGGTAGACCGCTATCACAACCTCATAAAGAAGTCTTTCCAGGACTTTGGCATATCATTCGACATATACAGCCGGACGACGTCGGACATTCACCACAAGTTCGCGTCGGATTTCTTCCGCACGCTCTACGACAAGAACGTGCTTGTTGAACATACCCAGGAACAGTTCTGCGACGAAGTGACCGGAGAGTTCCTTACCGACCGTAACATCGTTGGAACATGCCCCCGTTGCGGTGCCGAGGGCGCATACGGCGACCAGTGCGAGAAGTGTGGTGCCACCCTTTCGCCAGAGGAACTAGTAAACCCCACAAACAAGAACAACCCAGGACACGGGCTCGTGAAGAAACCCACAAAGAACTGGTATCTTCCGCTGAACAACTATCAGGACTGGCTTAAGCAGTGGATTCTTGAAGACCACAAAGAATGGAGACCCAACGTTTACGGACAGTGCAAGAGCTGGCTCGACATGGACTTGCAGCCGCGTGCAATGACGCGCGACCTTGACTGGGGTATACCCGTTCCAGTGGAAGGAGCCGAAGGAAAAGTTCTCTACGTGTGGTTCGACGCACCGATAGGATATATATCCAACACGAAAGAACTATGCGACAAAGAACCGCAGAAATGGGGACAATGGCAGAAATGGTGGCAAGATCCCGAAACAAGGCTTGTGCACTTCATCGGAAAAGACAATATCGTTTTCCACTGCATCATCTTCCCGACAATGCTCAAGGCACATGAGGGATATATCCTTCCCGACAATGTTCCGGCAAACGAGTTCCTGAACCTTGAGAACGACAAAATATCCACTTCGCGCAACTGGGCGATATGGCTGCACGAATACTTGGCGGAATTTCCCGGAAAGCAAGATGTGCTGCGTTACGTGCTTACGGCAAACGCGCCAGAGACAAAAGACAACAACTTCACGTGGAAAGATTTCCAGGAGAGAAACAACAGTGAACTGGTGGGCGTATACGGAAACTTCGTGAACCGCGCACTGCAGCTGACAAAGAAATACTGGAACGGTGTGGTGCCGGAATGCGGAGAACTTACAGACTATGACCGCAGCACGCTCGAGGACTTCAAGGACGTGAAAAAGAAGGTGGAAGACCTGCTCGACGTGTTCAAGTTCCGCGATGCACAGAAAGAGGCCATGAATCTGGCACGTATAGGAAACAAGTACATAGCCGACTGCGAACCGTGGAAGGTATGGAAAACAGACCCTAAGAGGGTGGAGACAATCCTCTACATATCGTTGCAGCTAGTGGCAAATCTGGCAATAGCCTTCGAACCGTTCCTGCCGTTCAGCAGCGCAAAGCTAAGAAAGATGCTCAACATCGAAACATTCGACTGGAATCAGCTCGGACAGACAGATCTACTGAAAGCAGGACACCAACTTGCCGAACCGGAGTTGCTGTTCGAGAAGATAGAAGACGAAACCATACAGTGTCAGCTCGACAAACTCGAGGAAATAAAGAAAGCCAATGCTGCAGCGGCATACAAGGCAAAGGAAATAAAGCCAGTAGTGGATTTCAGTGACTTCGAGAAGCTTGACATACGCGTGGCAACGATAAAGAACTGCGAAAAGGTGAAGAAGGCAAACAAACTGCTCAAGTTTACCCTCGACGACGGCAGTGGTACAGACAGGACCATCGTCAGCGGCATAGCTAAGTTCTACAAGCCAGAGGTGCTGATTGGCAAGCAGGTGTGCTTCATTGCAAACCTCGCGCCGCGAAAGCTCATGGGCATAGAAAGCCAGGGCATGATACTCAGTGCAGAAGACTTTGACGGCAATCTAAGTGTCACGTGCGTCGACAGAGAAGTGAAGCCGGGTAGCCAGGTTTGCTAAACAAAACAGAAGATGACCACAGACGAAATGTTTATGCATCGTTGCCTGCAACTTGCAGGCAACGGGCTGCAGAACGCTAAGCCGAACCCTATGGTGGGAGCGGTGATCGTTTCTGGCGGGAAAATAATAGGTGAGGGGTATCACATAAGATGCGGGCAGGGACATGCCGAAGTGAACGCCTTTGCATCGGTGAAGCCGGCAGACGAACATCTGCTGCCGCAAGCTACGATGTATGTCAGCCTTGAACCTTGCTCCCACTATGGAAAGACCCCGCCATGTGCCGACCTTATTATAAAGAAAGGTATAAGGAAAGTGGTGGTAGGCTGCATGGATCCGTTTTCCAAGGTGCAAGGACGCGGGATAAGGAAACTGCAAGAGGCAGGCGTACACGTTACGGTTGGTGTGCTCGAAGAGCAGTGTCGGCGTCTGAACAAAAGATTTATGACCGTAAACACTTTGAAACGGCCATACGTGTTGTTGAAATGGTGTATGAGCGCAAACGGCTTTATCGATAGCGAATGTCGCCCGACTATGATATCCTCCCCCTTCACGCAGATGTTGAGCCACAAACTTCGGGCTGAATACGATGCAATATTGGTGGGTCGCGTGACGCAGGAACGCGACAATCCGCGCCTTGATGTCAGGCACTGGAGCGGCAACAATCCCGTGAAGATAGTTATAGACCGCAAGCATCCGGCTTTCGAAGGATTGGATTTCAACGGCAACGTTCCAAGGCAAGTACTAGACAGACTCTATGCCGAGGGCAGACAGTCACTTTTGGTTGAAGGCGGAACATTCACCTTGCAAAGCTTTATTCGCGAAAACCTGTGGGATGAAATACGTATAGAAAAGTCGGAGGAAAACATTGCTGCAGGAACGCGCGCTCCTATGCTTCCACCCGAGGCCAGACTTGTGTCAAGGCGGGGCTTCGACGGCAGGATTATTGAATATTACTCTAACGCTACACAATTATGAAAACACTTGACTTTGCCACAGAAGGCACATGCAGCAAACTCATACACCTTGAAGTGAACGACGACAACACGATAAACTCCGTGTCGTTTATTGGCGGATGCAACGGCAACCTGCAGGGGTTGTCGAAGCTTGTGGAGGGCATGCCCGCAGACAAGATAGTGGAACGCTTGCGTGGAATTACCTGCGGATTCAAGAAGACAAGCTGTCCAGACCAGTTGGCAAGGGCCATTGCCCAAATGATGCATGATGAAACGCACGAAACGGATGCCTGAATAAAAAGGCATGTCGCATTCGCTGCTTGGCGTCTTTTTTCTGCTGTAAAACCTTTGGATAATAGAAAAAAATGCTACCTTTGCAGACGTTGATTTCAGAAGAGGTCACAAAGGTCTCATAGTTCAATGGATAGAACAAGTCTCTCCTAAAGATTAGATCCGAGTTCGATTCTCGGTGAGACCACTTTGCAGGGAAACTGATGTCGGTGCGTCTGACAAATGCAGTAGCAGTTCCCTTCTTGAAAAGACCGTAAGCATACGGCGTCCAATCTTTGTCAATCTTAACTAAGTCACACTAACAAGAAAAATTAAAAAAAAAGTATGGAAAATAACAACGAAAACCAGGAAGGTCAGCTCCAGTTGGAACTGCCCCAGAATGTAGCACAGGGTGAATATGCAAACTTTGCGCTCATTACACATTCGCACTCAGAGTTTATTGCAGACTTCGCAAGACTTTTGCCAGGTGTGCCAAAGGCAGTAATCAACAGCAGGGTTATCTTGGCTCCTGAACATGCCAAGCGTCTGCTTATGGCTTTGCAGGAAAACGTTGCAAAATACGAACATGAGTTCGGTAAGATACAACTTCCTGGTCAGGAAGGCAAAACGATAGCTCCCTTCAATATTGGCAAGGGAGAGGCATAAATGCCAAATGCACTGTGGCTATCAAGGCTGGCTGTAATGAAAAAAAAGTATAAAGGCAAATCTTCTACTTTCAGAAGGTTTGCTTTTTTGTTTAAACAACGCCAAACATGGCACCGCTATTTCTCTAAAAATACTTTTTTATTAGTAAATTCGCCCTGTTTTTTATTTGTCTTCTCTTAATGATAGTTAAGAAAGTGTATAATAATCAAAAAAACGGGTAGTGAAACTATGTCTAAATTCTATATATTAGGTATTATCAAAAAAACTTCTTACCTTTGCAGCCCAAAATGGTCTTGTTGCTGAGACCGAGTCGTAACACACTGATAATAACAAAATAATAAATATAAAATTAAAAATTAAAAACAATGCCTACAATTCAGCAATTGGTAAGAAAAGGCAGAAAGGCACTTGTAGACAAGAGCAAATCTCCCGCTTTGGATTCATGCCCTCAGCGTCGTGGAGTTTGTGTACGTGTCTATACAACCACGCCTAAGAAGCCTAATTCGGCAATGAGAAAAGTTGCCCGTGTTCGTTTGACAAACCAGAAGGAAGTTAACTCCTACATACCTGGAGAAGGTCACAATCTGCAAGAGCACTCAATCGTGCTTGTACGCGGCGGCCGTGTAAAGGACCTTCCTGGTGTGCGTTATCACATCGTTCGCGGTACGCTTGATACTGCCGGTGTGGCAAACCGCACACAGCGTCGCTCAAAATACGGAGCTAAGCGTCCAAAACAGAAGTAAAAATCAACCGAGAGGTTAAAAAATCCACAATTTAAACGTTTTGCTGGAGAATTGTTATAACGGTTGAGTAAGTTGTCCCGGAGGGGAAGCTGAAGAACATATACAGCCCCATGCAGAATAAATTTCAAATTCAGAAATGAGAAAAGCAAAACCAAAGAAGCGCGTGATTCTTCCGGATCCCGTTTTCAATGACCAGAAGGTCTCAAAGTTCGTTAATCACCTTATGTATGACGGAAAGAAAAACACCTCATACGAGATTTTCTACAAAGCACTTGACACAGTAAAGGAGAAGATGTCAAACGAGGAGAAATCCGCACTTGAAATCTGGAAGACTGCACTTGACAACATTACTCCGCAGGTTGAAGTAAAGAGCCGCCGTATCGGTGGAGCGACTTTCCAGGTTCCTACCGAGATTCGTCCAGACCGCAAGGAGAGTATCTCAATGAAGAATATGATCGCCTTCGCCCGCAAGCGCGGTGGTAAGTCCATGGCCGATAAACTGGCTGCTGAAATCATGGATGCCTTCAACAATCAGGGTGGTGCTTACAAGCGTAAGGAAGACATGCACCGTATGGCAGAAGCTAACCGTGCATTCGCTCACTTTAGATTTTAACACATAAGATAAGGTAAAAAAGAATCATGGCAAAGCAAGATTTACATTTGACCCGCAATATCGGTATCATGGCTCACATCGATGCTGGTAAGACAACAACTTCTGAGCGTATTCTTTTCTATACAGGAAAAACTCACAAGATTGGAGAGGTTCATGACGGTGCTGCTACTATGGACTGGATGGCACAGGAGCAGGAACGTGGTATTACTATTACCTCGGCTGCAACAACATGCTACTGGAACTACGAAGGCAAGCAGTACAAAATCAACTTGATCGACACTCCGGGACACGTGGACTTCACTGCTGAGGTGGAGCGCTCGTTGCGCGTACTTGACGGTGCAGTGGCAACATATTGTGCTGTAGGCGGTGTTCAGCCACAGTCAGAGACTGTATGGCGTCAGGCTGACAAATACAATGTTCCTCGTTTGGGTTATGTCAACAAGATGGACCGTTCCGGAGCTGACTACTACGATGTACTCCGCCAGATGAAGGAAGTTCTCGGTGCTCACCCAGTATCTCTCGTAATTCCTATCGGTAGCGAGGAAACATTCAAGGGTGTTGTTGACCTTATCAAGATGAAGGCTATCCTGTGGCACGACGAAACAATGGGTGCAGAATACGATCTTGAAGAAATCCCTGCTGATTTGAAGGACGAGGCTGAGGAATGGAGAGGTAAGCTCGTTGAGGCAGCAGCCGAATACGACGAAGCCCTCATGGAAAAATACTTTGAGGATCCTGATTCTATAACTGAAGCAGAAATCATCGCAGCTATCCGCAAGGGTACACTCGCAATGGAATGCACTCCTGTACTTTGCGGTTCTTCTTTCAAGAACAAGGGCGTACAGACTCTGCTTGACTATGTTTGCGCTTTCTTGCCTGCTCCTATTGATACACCTAACATCATTGGTACAAATCCTGATACAGGTGCTGAGGAAGACCGCGTTCCTTCAGAGGACGCTCCTACATCGGCTTTGGCATTCAAGATCGCAACAGACCCCTATGTTGGCCGCCTTGTGTTCTTCCGTGTTTATTCTGGTAAGGTTGCCGCTGGTTCTTATGTTTACAATACACGTTCAAGAAAGAAAGAGCGCGTAAGCCGTATCTTCCAGATGAACTCAAACAAACAGGTTCCAATGGAGATGATCGACGCAGGCGACATCGGTGCAGGCGTTGGCTTCAAGGATATCCGCACAGGAGATACTCTCTGCGACGAAGAACATCCGATTGTTCTTGAGTCGATGACTTTCCCTGATCCTGTTATCGGTATTGCTGTTGAACCGAAGAGCCAGGCTGACGTTGACAAGCTCGGTATCGGTCTTGCTAAACTTGCAGAAGAGGACCCGACGTTCACAGTACATACAGACGAGCAGAGCGGACAGACCGTTATCTCTGGTATGGGTGAGCTTCACCTCGATATCATTCTCGACCGTCTGAAGAGAGAGTTCAAGGTGGAATGTAACCAGGGTAAGCCACAGGTTAACTATAAGGAAGCAATCACCAAGGAAGTCAACCTTCGTGAGGTTTACAAGAAACAGTCGGGTGGCCGTGGTAAGTTCGCTGACATCATCGTAAACGTAGGTCCTATCGACGAAGACTACAAGGAAGGTGGCCTGCAGTTCGTAAACGAAGTAAAGGGTGGTAATATTCCTAAGGAATTCATTCCTTCTGTTCAGAAGGGCTTTGAAGGTGCAATGAAGAACGGTGTACTTGGTGGTTATCCTATGGACAGCCTAAAGGTTACACTTCTTGACGGTTCTTTCCACCCTGTAGACTCTGACCAGTTGTCATTTGAGGTTGCTGCAATCAATGCATATAAAAACGCTTGTGCAAAGGCCGGTCCAGTTCTAATGGAGCCAATAATGAAACTTGAGGTCGTTACTCCCGAAGAGAACATGGGTGACGTTATCGGTGACTTGAACAAGCGCCGCGGTCAGGTTGAAGGCATGGACGAGACACGTTCTGGAGCGCGCATTATCCGTGCAATGGTTCCTCTAGCAGAAATGTTCGGTTATGTAACAGCTCTCCGTACCATCACTTCTGGACGCGCAACAAGCTCAATGGAGTATGATCACCATTCTCCACTTTCAAGTTCAATCGCAAAGACTGTACTTGAAGAGGTTAAGGGTCGTGTGGATCTCCTCTAAACAAAAATCATGAAATAGAGTATTGTGCCCTTTAGCGTATGACTCTTAATGGGCATATACTCTTTTCTCTTTATAACAAAACATTAAAAATGAGTCAGAAAATCAGAATTAAGCTGAAGTCTTATGACCACAAGTTGGTTGACAAGTCAGCAGAAAAAATCGTGAAGGCTGTTAAGGCAACAGGCGCTATCGTAAGTGGTCCTATTCCATTGCCTACTCACAAACGTATCTACACAGTAAACCGTTCGACTTTTGTAAACAAGAAGTCTCGCGAGCAGTTCCAGTTAAGCGACTACAAGCGTCTCATTGACATCTATAGTTCAACTGCAAAGACTGTAGACGCTCTTATGAAGCTTGAATTGCCAAGCGGTGTAGAAGTTGAAATCAAAGTATAGTTTAATATTTAACAATAATTGAAATGCCAGGATTAATTGGAAGAAAAATCGGAATGACATCCGTTTTCAGTGCCGACGGCAAAAATGTACCGTGCACTGTTATCGAAGCAGGTCCTTGTGTTGTAACCCAGGTGAAAACCGTTGAAAAGGACGGTTATTGCGCTTATCAGTTGGCATATGGCGAGATGAATGAGAAGAATGCCACAAAGCCTATGCTCGGCGTATTTAAAAAAGCTGGTACAACACCAAAGAGACACTTGGCCGAGTTCAAGTTTGACGAGGAATATAACCTCGGTGATTCTATCTCTGTAGAGATTTTCAACGATGCAAAGTTCGTTGACGTTATCGGAACATCAAAGGGTAAAGGTTTCCAGGGTGTTATGAAGCGTCATGGCTTTGGCGGTGTTGGCCAGAGCACTCACGGTCAGGACGACCGCGCTCGCAAACCGGGATCTATCGGAGCTTGTTCTTACCCCGCTAAGGTGTTCAAAGGAATGCGTATGGGTGGCCAAATGGGAGGTGACAGAGTTACTACTCAGAACCTTAAAGTGTTAAAGGTAATACCGGAGCACAACCTTATACTCGTGAAAGGAAGTGTAGCTGGATGCAATGGTTCAACCGTAATAATTGAGAAATAATGGAAATTAGCGTATTAAATATCAAAGGTGAAGACACTGGAAGAAAGGTTACGTTAAACGAATCAATCTTCGGAATTGAACCTAACGATCACGTTCTTTATCTTGACGTAAAGCAGTATCTCGCTAACCAGCGTCAGGGAACAGCAAAATCTAAGGAAAGAAGCGAGCATGCTGGTTCAACACGTAAGCTCGGTCGCCAGAAGGGTGGCGGTGGTGCACGTCGTGGTGACATCAACTCTCCTGTACTTGTAGGTGGTGGACGTGTTTTTGGTCCTAAACCTCGCGACTATGGTTTCAAGCTCAACAAGAAGGTTAAGTCCTTGGCTCGTAAGAGCGCACTCTCTTATAAGGCTCAGGAAAATGCCATTGTAGTTGTTGAAGACTTTACTTTTGAAGCTCCAAAAACCAAAGAATTCGTAAACTTTGCAAAAAATATTAAAGTTGACGGACGTAAGGCTCTTTTGGTTTTGCCAGAAGTAAATAAAAACGTATATTTGTCAGCTCGTAATTTGCAGCGCACTGATATTATAACTGCTTCAAACATCAATACTTATAAAATATTGAATTCTGAAGTTCTTGTTATCACAGAAAATTCGCTCTCTGCAATCGATGGAATCTTAAACAAATAAACAATTAGGAGACACAAAATATGGCAATCATCATTAAACCTTTGGTCACTGAGAAGATGACCAAGATTACAGACAAGTCTTCTGTTGAGAAAAACTACAAGTATAAAGGTGAGGTGCGTACAAAGAAGGCTGAAGCTAAGTTCGGTTTCATAGTTCGTCCAAATGCCGACAAACTTGAAATTAAGAAAGAAGTCGAGAGTCTGTACAACGTTACAGTAATTAATGTAAATACGCTTCGTTATGCAGGAAAGCGCTCAAGTCGCTATACCAAGGCTGGTCTTATAAAAGGACAGAAGAATGCGTATAAAAAGGCAATCGTTACTCTTAAGGAAGGCGATACAATTGATTTTTATAGCAATATCTAAATAAAAAATGGCAGTACGTAAATTTAAACCGGTTACACCCGGTCAAAGACACAAGATTATTGGCACGTTCGAGGAAATTACTGCATCCGTGCCAGAAAAGTCTCTCGTTTACGGTAAACGTTCTACCGGCGGTCGAAACAACACCGGTAAGATGACTGTTCGCTATCGCGGCGGCGGTCACAAGAGGAAGTTCCGTCTCATCGACTTCAAACGAGAGAAAGATGGTGTTCCAGCTGTAGTAAAGACGATTGAGTACGATCCAAACCGTTCGGCTCGAATCGCTCTATTGTTCTATGCAGATGGAGAAAAACGTTACATTATTGCTCCCAATGGACTGCAGGTGGGAACAACTTTGATGTCAGGAAAAGACGCAGCACCCGAGATTGGTAACAGTCTCCCGCTTGCAAACATTCCTGTAGGTACAGTGATTCACAACATCGAATTGCGTCCTGGTCAAGGTGCTCTGCTCGTTCGTTCGGCTGGTAATTTTGCTCAGTTAACTTCTCGTGAGGGCAGTTATTGTGTTATCAAGCTCCCTTCTGGCGAAACACGCCAGGTTCTCAGTGCTTGTAAAGCTACTATCGGTAGTGTAGGCAATTCAGACCATGCACTCGAACAGTCTGGTAAGGCTGGTCGTACACGTTGGCTCGGACGTCGTCCTCACAACCGCGGTGTCGTTATGAACCCTGTTGATCACCCAATGGGCGGTGGTGAAGGACGTCAGTCTGGTGGTCATCCACGTTCACGTAAGGGCTTGTACGCTAAGGGTCTCAAGACAAGAGCTCCAAAGAAGCTTTCAAACAAGTACATTATCGAAAGAGCTAAGAAATAATAAAGTAAATACGAGTAAATTATGAGTCGTTCATTAAAAAAGGGTCCTTATATTAACGTATCTCTCGAGAAGAAAATTCTCGCTATGAATGAAAGCGGAAAAAAGAGTGTCGTTAAAACATGGGCTAGAGCATCAATGATTTCCCCGGATTTCGTGGGTCACACTGTTGCAGTTCACAACGGAAATAAATTTATTCCTGTTTATATTACCGAAAACATGGTTGGTCACAAGCTTGGTGAATTCTCGCCAACACGTAGATTTGGTGGCCATGCAGGTAATAAGAGATAACAGGCAAACCATTCCAAACAGAAACAAAAATGGGAGCAAGAAAAAAAATATCGGCTGAAAAAAGAAAAGAAGCCCTGAAAACAATGTATTTTGCGAAGCTCAAAGGCGTTCCTTCTTCTCCACGTAAAATGCGCTATGTCGTTGATATGGTACGTGGCATGGAGGTGAACCGCGCTCTTGGCGTTCTTCGTTTTTCAAAGAAGGCAGCCGCTGCTGACGTCGAAAAACTGTTGCGCTCAGCTATCGCAAACTGGGAAACAAAAAATGACCGTAAGGCTGAAGACGGCGAACTTTATATATCCAAAGTCTTTGTTGACGAGGGTGTTACAATGAAGCGTATGAGACCTGCACCACAGGGACGAGGTTATAGAATTCGCAAACGTAGTAACCACGTTACTCTCTTTGTAGATGCCAAAACTAACGATGAAAAATAATATAGTAGAATGGGACAGAAAGTAAATCCAATTAGCAATCGTCTGGGTATCATCAGAGGTTGGGACTCAAACTGGTTCGGTGGAAAGAACTTCGGAGACAATTTGGTTGAAGACCAGAAAATCCGTAAGTATCTTAACGAGCGTCTTGCCAAGGCAAGTGTTTCTCGCATTGTCATCGAACGTACTTTGAAACTTGTCACTATTACTATATGCACAGCCCGTCCAGGTTTGGTCATCGGAAAAGGTGGTCAGGACGTTGACAAGTTGAAGGAAGAACTCAAGAAGCTTTACGACAAGGAAATACAAATCAATATCTTTGAGGTTAAGAAACCAGAACTTGACGCATCAATCGTTGCTAATAACATAGCAAGACAAGTTGAGGGTAAGATAGCTTACCGTCGTGCTATCAAAATGGCTGTAGCAAATACAATGCGCGCAGGTGCTGAAGGCATAAAAGTGCAGATTACTGGTCGTCTGAACGGCGCTGAAATGGCACGTAAGGAAATGTACAAGGAGGGTCGTACTCCTCTTCATACATTCCGTGCAGACATAGACTACTGTCAGGAAGAAGCGCTTACCAAGGTAGGTCTTCTCGGCATTAAGGTTTGGATTTGCCGTGGCGAAATTTACGGAAAGGTTGATCTTACTCCTAATTTCGCACAGGATAAGTCGAACGGAGGACGTTCTAACGGCAAACCAAGAGGTAACCGCAAGAGAAACAATAACCGTTAAAGTTAGAAAACAATCATGTTACAGCCTAAAAGAGTAAAATATAGAAGACCTCAAGACGGACGCGGAAACAAAGGAAACGCCCATAGAGGTACACAATTGGCTTTCGGTTCATTTGGTATCAAGACCCTTGAAGCTAAATGGATAGACAGCCGACAGATTGAAGCAGCCCGTGTTGCTGTCAATCGTTACATGCAGCGTGAGGGGCAGGTCTGGATTCGTATCTTCCCTGACAAACCAATTACACGTAAGCCTGCTGACGTCCGAATGGGTAAAGGTAAGGGAGATCCCGCAGGATGGGTCGCTCCTGTAACTCCAGGACGTGTGTTGTTCGAGGTTGAAGGCGTTTCTTTTGATATCGCCAAGGAAGCACTTCGTCTTGCAGCACAGAAACTGCCGGTTAAGACAAAGTTTATTGTAAGACGTGATTTCGATAAAAACGCTTAATTATGAAGATTAAAGAAGTAAGAGAACTCGAAACCAAAGATTTGGCTGAGAGAATAGAGGCAGAGGTTGCAAAGTACAATCAGATGAAACTTAATCATGCGATCTCTCCTCTTGAGAATCCATCTCAGATTAAGTTGGCACGTCGAGACATAGCCCGCATGAAGACCGTACTCCGCGAGAGAGAACTTAACAAATAACATTGGTCCAGATGGAAACAAGAAATTTAAGAAAGACAAGAATGGGTGTCGTAATCAGCAACAAAATGGATAAAACCATTGTTATTGCGTCTAAGTTCAAGGAGAAGCACCCAATATATGGTAAGTTTGTCCAGAAGACAAAGAAATACCATGCTCATGATGAAAAGAATGAGGCAAATATCGGTGATACCGTTCTCATTATGGAAACTCGTCCCTTGAGCAAAACCAAGAGATGGAGATTAGTTCAAATAACAGAAAAAGCTAAGTAAAAATGATACAGGCAGAATCAAGACTTACAGTTTGTGACAATAGCGGTGCTCGCGAAGCTCTTTGCATCCGTGTACTCGGAGGCACTCGCCGTCGTTACGCAAGTGTGGGTGATGTTATTGTCGTTGCTGTCAAGAATGTTATCCCGTCAAGTGATTTGAAGAAAGGTGCAGTATCTAAGGCTTTGATTGTTCGCACGAAGAAGGAAATACGCCGTGCAGACGGTTCTTACATCCGTTTCGACGACAATGCTTGCGTTTTGTTGAACAATGCCGGTGAACTCCGTGGCAGCCGTATTTTCGGCCCAGTAGCCCGTGAGTTGCGTGCTGTCAACATGAAAGTCGTTTCTTTGGCACCTGAGGTTCTTTAATATTTTAAAGTATTAGATTAATGAGTAAGTTACATATAAAGAAAAACGATACGGTTGTTGTTCTCGCCGGCGAAGACAAGGGCAAGACCGGCAAGGTGCTCAAGGTTATCGTTGATAAGCAGCGTGCTATTGTTGAGGGACTCAACATGGTTTCCAAGAACATGAAGCCAAGTGCAAAATATCCTCAGGGCGGAATCGTAAAACAGGAAGCTTCTATACACGTTTCCAACTTGAGTTTGATCGATCCCAAGAGTGGTAGGCCTACTCGTGTGGCTATTAAAATCAACGAAGAAGGCAAGAAGGTTCGCATCGCTAAAAAGTCAGGGGAGGAAATCAAATAATGAATACAGCAGAATTAAAAGCCGTTTACGCAGAAACAATAGCTCCTGCGCTTCAGAAACAGTTCAATTATTCTTCCAAAATGCAGATTCCTGTCCTCAAGAAAATAGTTGTAAACCAAGGCCTTGGAGACGCAACACAGGACAAGAAGATAATTGACGTTGCAATCAACGAGATAACAGCAATTACAGGCCAGAAGGCAGTAGCTACATATTCGAAGAAGGATATCGCTAACTTCAAGCTTCGTAAGAAGATGCCTATCGGTGTTATGGTTACACTTCGTCGCGAACGTATGTACGAATTCCTAGAGAAACTCGTTAGAGTGGCTCTGCCCCGTATCCGCGACTTCAAGGGTATCGAGAGCAAACTAGATGGTCATGGCAACTACACTTTGGGTGTGACAGAACAGATTATCTTCCCTGAAATCAATATCGATTCTATTGATCGTATTCAGGGTATGAACATTACATTTGTTACTTCTGCTGCAACCGACGAAGAGGGTTACGCTTTGTTGAAGGCTTTCGGTCTTCCTTTCAAGAACGCTAAAAACAATTAATAGATATGGCAAAAGAGTCAATGAAAGCTCGCGAGGTTAAGCGTGCAAAGATGGTAGCACACTATGCCGAGAAACGCGCAGCATTGAAGAAAATAATAGCTACTTCAAACGATCCCGCTGAAGCATATGAGGCAGCTCGCAAACTGCAGTCTATACCAAAGAACGCCAATCCTATCCGTCTGCACAATCGTTGCAAGATTACAGGCCGTCCTAAAGGTTATATCCGCCAGTTCGGTCTTTCACGTATTCAGTTCCGCGAGATGGCTTCAGCTGGCCTTATACCAGGTGTAAAGAAGGCTAGCTGGTAATTAGCAGATTATTCAATTTTTAATATTGTCGGGGGTGTCCCGATTAATTAAACAATTTATAAAATGACAGATCCAATAGCAGATTATCTTACGAGGTTGAGAAATGCAATTATGGCTCATCACCGTGTTGTAGAAGTTCCAGCTTCCAACTTGAAGAAGGAAATAACCAAGATCCTCTTCGAGAAAGGATACATCCTTAACTACAAGTTTGTAGAGGATGGTCCTCAGGGTTCTATCAAGGTTGCCTTGAAGTACGACCCTCAGACAAAGGCAAATGCAATCAAGTGCCTAAAAAGAGTTTCCACTCCAGGTCTACGTCAGTATACCGGTTACAAGGAAATGCCGAGAGTAATTAACGGATTAGGTATAGCTATCTTATCTACATCCAAAGGTGTTATGACAGACAAGGAAGCTGCTGCTTTGAAAATTGGCGGTGAGGTTCTTTGCTATGTTTATTAATGTGGAGGATTTAGAATGTCAAGAATAGGTAAATTGCCAGTTAACATCCCAGCAGGTGTTACAGTTACTCTTAATGACGGCGTTGTCAACGTAAAAGGTCCTAAAGGAGAACTTTCTCAGAAGGTAGACAAGTCTATCCTCGTAAAAATTGAAGATGGTCATGTTGTACTGACTGTTGACGAAAACAGTCCTGTTAATTACAAGCAGAAAAATGCTTTTCACGGTCTTTACCGTGCACTCATCAACAACATGGTAGTTGGTGTAAGTGAGGGCTACAAGAAAGTTCTTGAACTTGTAGGTGTTGGTTATCGAGTTTCAAACCAGGGAAACATCCTTGAGTTTGCTCTTGGCTATACTCACCCCATCTTCCTTCAGCTTCCTGCTGAGGTTAAGGTAGAGACAAAATCTGAAAGAAACCAGAATCCCATCATTATCATTGAGTCTTGTGACAAAGAACTGTTGGGACTTATCTGTGCTAAAATTCGTTCTTTCCGTATGCCAGAACCTTACAAAGGAAAGGGTATCCTCTTCAAGGGTGAGGTTATTCGCAGAAAGTCTGGCAAGTCAGCCGCAGCTAAGTAATTTTAATAATTTACGATTATGACAACAAAGAAAGTAGAAAGACGACTCAAGATAAAATTCAGAATTCGCAAGCGCGTAAACGGAACTGCCGAGCGCCCCCGTCTGAGCGTATTCCGCAGCAACAAGCAGATTTATGCTCAGGTGATTAACGACTTGACAGGCTGCACATTGGCTTCTGCTTCTTCACTTGGCCTTGAGGCTATGCCGAAGAAGGAACAGGCTGCGAAAGTAGGCGAAATGGTTGCCAAGAAAGCCATTGAGGCAGGAATTTCTAAGGTAGTTTTCGACCGTAATGGTTATCTCTATCATGGTAGGGTTAAGGAGCTAGCTGATGCAGCACGTAACGGCGGTCTAATTTTTTAATCAATTATGGCAATGAATAAAGTAAAGATAAATAGTGACGTTGAATTGAAAGACAGACTGGTTGCTATTAACCGTGTTACAAAGGTTACAAAAGGTGGACGTACTTTCACATTTGCTGCTATCGTTGTAGTTGGTGATGGAAAAGGCGTTATCGGCTGGGGCCTTGGTAAGGCAGGTGAAGTTACTGCTGCCATAGCAAAAGGCGTTGAAGCTGCAAAGAAGAATCTTGTTAAGGTGTCTATTCTCAAGGGCACAATTCCACATGAGGTTGAAGCAAACTTCGGTGGCGCAAAGGTTTTCCTTCGTCCGGCTGCTGCCGGTACCGGTCTTGTAGCCGGTGGTGCTATGCGTGCAGTGCTTGAGAGTGTCGGTGTTACCGATGTACTTGCCAAGTCTAAAGGTTCTTCTAACCCACACAACCTCGTGAAGGCTACAATTGCTGCTTTGAGCGAGTTGCGCGATGCTTATACTATAGCACAGACACGCGGTATTTCCCTTGATAAAGTTTTTAACGGATAATAAGGAGACATTTTATGGCAACTATAAAGATCAAACAGATTAAGAGTAAAATCGGAGCTCCAGCTGACCAGAAGCGTACTCTTCTGGCATTGGGACTTCACAAAATCTCTCAGGTCGTAGAGCACGAGGACAATCCTGTAATCCGCGGAATGATTAGAAAAGTGCACCACTTGGTGAGTGTCGTTGATTAATTACTCGTAACAATTTAACAAGAACAATCATGAAATTGCATAATTTAAAGCCAGCACAAGGCTCTACACATTCACGTCGTCGTATCGGCCGTGGTACAGGTTCTGGACTCGGTGGTACTTCAACTCGTGGACACAAAGGTGCTAAGGCTCGTTCTGGTTATAAGAGAAAGATTGGCTTCGAAGGAGGTCAGATGCCTTTGCAGCGTCGAGTTCCGAAGTCTGGTTTCAAGAACATCAACCACAAGGAATACTTTGCAGTAAACCTTTCTACGTTACAGTCTTTGGCTGAAAGCAAGAATCTTACTAAGATCGGTCTTGCAGAGCTTAAAGAGTACGGTGTTTCGAAAGGCAAGGTTCTTGTCAAGATTCTTGGCACAGGCGAACTGAAGGCAAAACTCGATGTAGAAGCAAACGCTTTCTCAAAGACTGCTGAAGAAGCTATCAAGGCAGTTGGTGGTAACACAACTATAATCTAAGTAAATGAAAAAGTTTATTGAGACACTGAAGAACTGTTGGAAGATAGAGGATTTGCGTCAGCGAATCCTTATCACTATACTTTTCGTTGCGATCTACCGCTTCGGATCGTTTGTGGTACTTCCTGGTATAAATCCTGCCATGTTGGAAAAACTGCAGTCGCAGACAAGTGGTGGCTTGATGTCATTGTTGGACATGTTCTCCGGTGGCGCATTTTCCCATGCTTCTATATTTGCATTGGGAATAATGCCTTACATCTCAGCTTCTATCGTTATGCAGCTTCTCGCTGTTGCTGTACCTTATTTCCAGAAGATGCAGCGTGAAGGAGAAAGCGGAAGGAAGAAGATCAGCTGGTATACACGAGTATTGACTGTTGTCATTCTCGTGTTCCAGGCTCCTTCTTATCTGTTGAACTTGAAGGCTCAAGCCGTAGGAGCTTTGGCTTCTGGACTTGATTGGTCTACATTCATCTTAACTTCCACGTTCATCCTCGCAGCCGGAAGTATGTTCGTTCTTTGGCTAGGCGAGCGCATTACAGACAAGGGCGTAGGCAACGGTATCTCTCTTATTATTATGATTGGTATCATTGCTCGTCTTCCTCAGGCGTTTATTCAGGAAACAAGTTCCCGTTTTACTGCTATCACAAACGGTGGACTAGTTATGTTCATCATTGAACTTCTTATCCTGTATATCGTTGTATGTGCCGCTCTGCTACTGACACAAGGTACTAGAAGAGTTCCTGTACAATATGCAAAACGCATCGTAGGAAACAAACAATACGGTGGTGCACGTCAGTATATTCCTCTGAAACTCTTCGCTGCTAACGTTATGCCAATAATCTTTGCACAGGCGTTGATGTTCATACCTTTGGCTATTGTTCAGTATTCAAGTGACACAACCAATGAAGTAATGCGCGCATTGATGAATCACCGCAGCCTTTTGTACAACGTTGTATTCGCTGCGTTAATCATTGCATTCACATACTTCTATACGGCAATCACTTTGAATCCTACTCAGATGGCTGAGGATATGAAACGCAACAACGGTTTCATTCCCGGTGTAAAACCAGGCAAAGATACTGCAGATTATATTGATACCGTAATGACGCGTATAACGTTCCCGGGATCTCTTTTCATTGCACTTATTGCAGTGATGCCGGCTCTTGCTGGTTTGTTAAATGTTCAAGATGCCTTCGCCCAGTTCTTTGGCGGAACTTCGCTTCTCATTCTTGTCGGTGTAGTTGTTGACACTATACAGCAAGTAGAGAGCCACCTGATGATGAGACATTATGACGGTCTTTTGAATTCGGGTCATGTTCGCAATCGCAACGCAAGCGTTTCCGCTTACTAGACGAACATTGATGAAGGTATTTCTGAAGACTGAAGATGAAATTGAATTGATGCGAAAAGCCAATCAGCTAGTGTCTAAGACACTTGCTGAATTGGCTAAAAGCATAAAACCAGGAATAAGCACATTGTCGTTGGACAAGATTGCAGAAGAATATATCCGTGACCACGGAGCTATTCCAACTTTCAAGAACTTTCCCAATCCTTTTGGAACCCCGTTTCCTGCTAGTATCTGCACTTCTGTTAACGACGTAGTAGTTCACGGTATACCTAGTTCAAAGACAATTTTGAAGGAAGGTGACGTTATTTCCATCGACTGTGGGGCACTATTGGATGGATTCAATGGTGATTCATGTTATACTTTTTGTGTAGGAGAAGTAGCAGATGAGGTCAAGAGCTTGTTGAGAGCTACCAAAGATGCTCTTTACAAAGGAATTGAAGTTTCAGTTGCCGGAAGTTACATCGGTGATATAGGTTCGGCGGTTTATGATCACTGCAATTCTTTCGGCTATGGAATCGTTCGGGAGTTGACCGGTCACGGTATTGGCCGTGAAATGCATGAAGAACCTCAAGTTCCCAATTACGGTATCCGTGGCAACGGACAAATGTTGAAGGCGGGTATGTGTATAGCCATTGAGCCAATGGTAACACTTGGTAATAGGTTAATCTATCTCATGCCAGATCGTTGGACTATACGTACTCGTGATGGCAAGTCTGCTGCACACTTTGAACACACAATAGTCGTTAGAAAGGGAAAGGCCGAGATTTTATCTTCGTTCGATGAAATTGAAAAGTTAGAAACATATAAATAAAAATGGCAAAGCAAGCTGCAATTGAGCAAGACGGAACAATCGTGGAAGCACTTTCCAATGCAATGTTCCGCGTTGAACTTGAGAATGGATGTCCAATCACCGCGCACATATCTGGAAAGATGCGCATGCACTACATCAAGATTCTTCCCGGAGACAAGGTGAAGGTAGAGATGAGTCCATATGATTTGACCAAAGGCAGAATAGTATTTAGATACAAATAAACTATAGAGATATATGAAGACAAGAGCATCATTGAAGAAACGTACACCCGACTGTAAGATTGTTCGTCGTAAAGGTCGTCTGTTCGTTATCAACAAGAAGAACCCTAAGTACAAGTTGCGTCAGGGTTAATTGGCTGTAGCTCCGATTGTGAAGTCGGTTGCGAAGCTCAATCAAAATCATTTAATTATTTAATTTTTTAACACAAAATGGCAATAAGAATTGTTGGAGTAGATTTGCCCCAAAATAAGCGTGGCGAAATCGCATTGACTTATATCTATGGTATAGGTCGAAGTAGTTCAGCAAAGATATTGGACAAGGCCGGCGTGAGCCGTGACTTGAAAGTCAGCGAGTGGTCTGACGATCAGGCAGCCAAGATCCGTGAAATTATCGGCGCTGAATTCAAGGTAGAAGGTGATCTCCGTTCAGAGATCCAGTTGAATATCAAGCGACTGATGGACATTGGTTGCTATCGTGGAGTTCGTCATCGTAACGGTCTTCCTGTTCGTGGTCAGAGCACCAAGAACAATGCCCGCACTCGTAAGGGTAAAAAGAAGACTGTTGCAAACAAGAAAAAGGCTACTAAATAATAATTAGAGTTATGGCAAAGAAAACAGTCGCAAAGAAAAGAAATGTTAAGGTTGACGCTTTAGGACAGTTGCATGTTCATAGCTCCTTTAACAATATCATCGTGTCATTGGCCAACAGCGAGGGTCAGGTTATTTCTTGGTCTTCTGCAGGTAAGATGGGTTTCCGCGGTTCTAAGAAGAACACTCCTTATGCAGCTCAGATGGCAGCAGAGGATTGTGCCAAGGTTGCTTTTGATCTTGGTCTTCGTAAGGTAAAGGCATATGTCAAGGGTCCAGGTAACGGTCGTGAGTCTGCCATTCGTGCTATCCACGGTGCAGGTATCGAGGTTACGGAGATTGTTGACGTTACTCCATTGCCACACAACGGATGCCGTCCTCCAAAGAGAAGAAGAGTTTAATCGTTTCACAACCCTTTCGTCTGTCTTGCTTTCTATACCTTTACTTTAGATTTTAGTTTGCAGGGCAGACAACAAAACAAAATCAATAAAATATTATGGCTAGATATATAGGTCCGAAATCAAAAATTGCGCGCCGTTTTGGTGAAGCCATCTTCGGTGCAGACAAAGTTTTGTCCAGGAGAAACTTCCCTCCTGGACAGCATGGCAATAATCGTCGCAGAAAGATGTCTGAGTACGGTGTCATGTTGGCAGAGAAGCAGAAAGCTAAGTACACATACGGTGTACTTGAGCGTCAGTTCCGTAATATGTTTGAAAGGGCTGCCAAGGCCGACGGTATCACCGGTGAGGTGCTGCTTCAGAACTTGGAAAGCCGTCTTGACAATGTTGTTTTCCGTCTCGGTATTGCTCCAACGCGTGCAGCTGCTCGTCAGTTGGTAGGCCACAGACATATCGTAGTTGACGGAAAGGTTGTGAACATTCCTTCATTTGCCGTTAAGCCCGGCATGGTGGTAGGTGTACGCGAGAGATCAAAGTCTCTTGAGGTAATCGAGTCTGCTTTGGCTGGTTTCAACCACAGCAAGTACCCTTGGATCGAGTGGGACGAGAATACAAAGAGTGGCAAGTTCTTGCATAAGCCTGAGCGTGCCGATATTCCTGAGAATATCAAGGAACAGTTAATCGTTGAATTGTACTCTAAATAATCATTGAATTAATGGCGATATTAGCATTTCAAAAACCCGACAAAGTTGTAATGTTGGAGGCTGATGAGAAGTTCGGCAAGTTCGAATTTCGTCCTCTCGAGCCTGGCTTCGGCGTTACTATAGGTAACGCGTTGCGCCGCATTCTGCTTTCCTCCCTTGAGGGTTATGCCATCAACACTATCCGCATAGCTGGTGTTGAGCATGAGTTCTCCTCAGTACCTGGAGTTAAGGAGGATGTAACAAACATTATCTTGAATTTGAAACAAGTAAGATTCAAGCAAGTAGTAGAAGAATTCGAGAACGAAAAAGTTAGTATCACCGTAGAGAATTCCACCGAATTCAAAGCAGGTGATATAGGCAAGTATCTGACTGGATTTGAAGTGTTAAACCCTGATTTGGTGATTTGTCATTTAGACGCAAAGGCATCCATGCAGATAGATCTTACGATTAACAAAGGACGCGGCTATGTTCCGTCTGAGGAAAACCGTGAGTTCTGCACCGATGTAAACGTAATTCCAATCGATTCTATTTACACCCCTATCCGTAATGTTAAATACTCGGTTGAGCCTTATCGTGTTGAACAAAAGACCGACTACGACAAGCTCATCCTTGAAGTAACTACGGACGGTTCCATTCAACCGAAAGATGCGCTGAAAGAGGCTGCCAAGATTCTTATCTATCATTTCATGCTGTTCTCTGACGAGAAGATAACTCTTGAGAACAATGATGTAGAGACGAATCAGGAGTTTGACGAGGAAGTTCTCCACATGCGTCAGTTGCTTAAGACACGTCTTGTAGACATGAACCTCAGTGTTCGTGCGCTCAACTGTCTGAAGGCAGCAGATGTTGAAACGTTGGGCGACCTTGTTCAATACAACAAGACAGACCTTTTGAAGTTCCGCAACTTCGGTAAGAAATCGCTTTCTGAGCTTGATGATTTGCTCGAGAGTCTGAATCTGCAGTTTGGGACTGACATTTCCAAGTACAAATTAGATAAGGACTAAAATAGGCTACAACGCCGTGTGCAGCTTGCGTGAGCAAGGTTGCACAGGCGCAGTCTAAATCGTTGTCCTTGAAACAAAGAACAAAAATGAGACATAATAAAAAATTCAACCATTTGAGTCGTACTGCTGACCACCGCAAGGCTATGCTTTCTAACATGGCAATCTCGCTGATCAAGCACAAAAGAATCACTACGACTCTTGCCAAGGCAAAGGCCTTGAAGAAGTTTGTAGAACCCCTTATCACTCGTTCAAAGAACGATACGACAACTTCTCGCCGTGTAGTTTTCCGCTATCTGCAGGACAAGTATGCTGTAACAGAGTTGTTCAAGGAGATTTCTACTAAAGTGGCTGATCGTCCCGGAGGCTATACACGTATCATCAAACTCGGTTTCCGCAAAGGTGACGCTGCAGAAATGGCGTTCATCGAGTTGGTTGACTATGATGAGAACATGGCTAAGACTCCGAAGGCTGCTGTCAAGAAGACCCGTCGTAGCCGCAAGGCTGCGCCTAAAGCAGAAGCTGCTGTAGAAGCACCCGCTGCTGAAGAGGTTAAGACAGAGGCTCCTGCCGAGGATGCTCCAAAGGCAGAATAACAATCTGAATATATCTCATAGGTGCAAGCCCGTCCATACTCTGGATGGGCTTGTTTTGATTTTATCCACATTCCGTTTCCTGGCAATAATTCCTTTGTGCTTCTTCGGTACACGTTACCTTGGCTGTAAAACTTGTTGCCATCAAACAATTACGCTTTAAACTCCTAACGACAATGAAAACTTTCTTCAAAGCAAAAGACCTGGGCGACCTCAGTGCCGCTCTTGAGGAAGCCCAGCAGGTGAAGCACGACAAGTTCGCGTTCCAACATTTGGGCAAGAACAAAACCCTTCTGATGGTATTCTTCAACAACTCACTCAGAACGCGTCTTTCAACCCAAAAGGCAGCAATGAACCTAGGCATGAATGTAATCGTTCTCGACGTTAATGCCGGCGCTTGGAAACTGGAAACCGAGCGCGGTGTCGTTATGGACGGAGACAAGTCGGAGCATCTTCTTGAGGCAATACCCGTTATGGGAAGCTACTGCGACCTGATAGGTATCCGTTCTTTCGCAGGTCTAACAGACCGTGATTTCGATTATGCCGAAACAATCGTGAACCAGTTCGTAAAATACAGTGGCCGTCCTGTTTTCGCCATGGAAACAGCAACCGTCCATCCCCTTCAGGCTTTTGCCGATTTGATAACCATCGATGAACACAAGACCAAGGATCGTGTGAAGGCTGTCCTTACCTGGGCTCCGCATTGCAGGGCTCTGCCCCAGGCTGTTCCAAATTCCTTTGCAGAGTGGATGCTTGCCGCTCCCAATGTAGACTTGGTTATCACACATCCCGAAGGCTATGAACTTGACCCCAAGTTCACCGCAGGAGCAACTGTGGAATACGACCAGAAAAAAGCCTTCCAAGGCGCAGATTTCATTTATGCGAAGAACTGGTCGTGTCCAGGCGTAACCTGTCCGGAAGACTACGGAAAGATACTCTCAAAGGATATGTCATGGACAGTTGATACAGAACACATGTCTTGGACCGACAACGCAAAGTTCATGCACTGCCTGCCAGTGCGTCGCGGACTGATTGTAACCGACGATGTGATAGAAAGCCCTAATTCTCTCGTCATACCCGAAGCCGCAAACCGCGAGATAAGTGCCGAGGTGGTTATCAAGCGAATGCTTGAATCCCTTTAAAACAGGCAAGGCGCTTCTGTTTTCAACTATCATCTTTACCGGCAGGAAACTCCAACAATATTAGAAGTGTGGGGTTTCTTGCCAGTTTGTTTTTCCACTTCTGTTTTTCTCTTCCATATTTACACGTTTTTAACCCTTCTTACGTTTGTGCGCATTGTCATAACCGTTTGCAGTATACTGTATTTTACCTAACTTTGCAAGTGACGTCAATAACGTCACCGTATAGCGGCTCAGCAATTACACGCCGGTCTTGCTCCACGAAACAACTACTAACATACAATCAGAACAATATGAAACCAATTGTCAGTATACTCTCTATCGCACTCTCGCTAATTGTCGGCACCCATACAGCGCAAGGAAGGGCAAAGAAACGTGACACGAGACCTGTTATGAACGTAGAATACTTTAAGTATCAGGGACGTGACGACTATTATTCCACTGTTAAACTCGCCACACAGAGCAGCATCTTCAATCCTATCCTTCCAGGCTTCTATTCCGACCCAAGCATTTGCCGTGCAGGAAACGACTACTATCTCGTAACCAGCACTTTTTCTTATTATCCCGGCGTTCCTATTTTCCATAGCCGCGACCTCGTAAACTGGCGTCAGATAGGCAATGTGCTGAACCGACCTTCACAGTTGCCACACCTTAGCGGCCAGACAATCGGGACAGGAGGGATATATGCCCCGCAAATCAGTTATAACCCGAAGACAAAACTCTTCTATATGATAACAACCGATGTGGGACGCGGACATTTCTACGTAACGACAACCGATCCTCACAGCAACAACTGGTCAGATCCTGTATGGTTACCTGAAATAGGCGGCATTGACCCGTCGTTCTTTTTCGACGATGACGGCAGCGCATACATCGTTCATAAAGAAAATACCGACGGTCAGCCCAAATGGAGCAACCATCGTGCCATCCGCATAATCCGCTTCAACACGGAAACAGGAAAGGTATACGGTCCTGACGAGAAGTTCCGTGAGGTGGGCGTAGGGCCCGAAGAACGGCTCGGACGCAATGAAGGTCCGCACATATATAAGGTAAACGGCAAATACTACCTTATTTGCGCTGAGGGCGGAACAGGCATGTTCCATTCTGAAGTGGTATACCGTGCCGACTCCGTTATGGGCCCCTACACGCGTTGGAGCCGCAATCCGATGCTGACACAGCGTGAACTGAAGCCAGCTCGCTCCAATGCCATCACCTGCACAGGGCATCTTGACATCGTTCAGACCCCCGAAGGCAAGTGGTACGGCGTGTTCCTTGGAATGCGTCCAGACGGCAATGGCAACGAGAGCATGGGGCGCGAGACATATCTCATGCCCGTGAAATGGAGCATTGACGGCTATCCTTATGTCACCCAGGAGAAAGACACGATACCACTGACGCTTGACATTCATGGTGCTGTGCGTGGCGACAATGTTACATTCGGTAACGTAACGTTCACCGACAACTTCGCGCAGTCCTCGTTGCGCCCCGAATGGATGTCCCTGCGCGGTCCAGTAGATTCTCTATGCACTACAGGCATCGGCGGTCTGCGCATGTATGCCTCCGCCACGTCGGCAAGTCAGAAGGGAACACCGTCGTTCGTCGGGCACAGAATACAGAACCGCAAGTTCGAAACCACGCTTTCGCTGCATTTGGATCTCAAGCGCGAGGCGTTTGCCGGCATGCTGATATTCAAGACAGAGGCACGCCAGTATTTCCTGGCTTCCGACGGCGAGCAAATCCGTCTGCTGCGGATAGGAGCAAAAACGACGGAAGAACTGGCCGCCATGCCCTGCACGGCAACTGCGCTCAACCTGAAAGCCGTGAGCAACGGCAACTGTTATGAATTCTATTTCCGTGAGGCATCTTCGGCAGAATGGACACTTCTCGTCGCAGACATAAGCACAACCTACACGGCATCCTCTGCCGGAGGCTTCTGTGGAACAACGCTAGGACCTTGCATCGTGAAGAAATCGGCGTTTGGCGAAATTAAAAAGCAGGCACGACTGCCGTTGCAGCATTGAAAGTTTAACGTATAATACCGTTGTCAGACAATATGAACCAAAGCAAGAAAGCAATAATAATTGGCGCCACTTCAGGTATTGGCCGTGAAGTGGCCCTGCAACTAGCCTCCCGCGGATGGCTTGTGGGCGTGGCAGGACGACGCGTCGAAAGACTGGAAGAACTCCGCAGCGTACATTCCAATATCGTTGCCCATGCGGCAATCGACGTTACCTCCGGTTCCGCTCCGGCTCAGTTGCGCTCTCTCATTGCCGCCACAGGAGGAATGGACCTGTATTTCCACAGTTCCGGGATAGGCTGGCAGAACGAAATGCTTGACCAGCAGAAGGAGATGAAAACACTGGAAACAAATGCACTAGGCTTTGTGCGCATGGTTGACGCCGCCTTCAATATTTTTGCAGAGACGGCGTCAGAAAAAATCCCCGCGAAAGGCTTCCGCATAGCATGTATAACGTCGATAGCCGGAACAAAGGGGCTTGGCGCCGCGCCTGCCTATTCGTCAACGAAACGTTTCCAGCGACATTATCTTGAATGTCTCGACCAACTTGCACGAATGCGCCGACTTCCGATATCAATAACCGACATACGTCCTGGCTTCGTAGCCACAGATCTTATTTCCGGCAGCCATTATCCTCTCCAACTCAGTGCCACCGACGTCGCACGCAGCATCGTCAGTGCCGTGGAGAAGGGCAAGAGCGTGGTTACGATAGACTGGCGCTACCGCATTCTCGTTGCCTTTTGGCGGCTTGTTCCCCGCTTCCTGTGGGTAAGAATGCGTATAACTGGAGGATAAAACGCTGAACGGCGTCCGGAACAAGGATATAGTCATCCGTTCCGAACGCCGTTCGATAATTTTCAGCCTTTGTTTGATTGTCGTTTAACGTGCGTTTCGTTTCTGTTGAAGCTTGCTTGTTGTGCAGTTTCCCTTTCTATCTTATAGCCTTCACGGTTCTTCCGTCTGACAATTTCATTATCACTACACCTTTTGTCGCTTCCGTCACTTTCCGTCCGTCAATGCCGTATGTGGCAACCACCTTGCCCGTAGATTCTGCCGCAGTGTCGGCAATTCCTGTTTCTGCGTCGAGCGCAGCGCGTGCACCGTTTTCTATTGAGCAGTTCTTCAGGTTCTCGTCGTCGCGGTTGTAGACAAATGCCACAATCTCCATGTTCTTTGTGTTCCATTCCTGTTTCAGTTCAAACGAACAGTCGTAGCTGAACGCCTTGTCAGTCCATTCTATTGGTGCGCCCCACGTTCCGTTGCAGTCGCGCGTAACGTGCTGCTGGAAATAAGCCCCTGCAGTCCCCGCCTGATTGTTGGTCCTTATGTCGTTTTCAATGAGATACACCTGAACATACGGGTTGTCAGAAGAATAAAGTTCGTTGCATATGCCGCCCACATGAACGTCAACCCTTTTGCCGTCAGCAGCCTTTTCAAGGTCTATGCTCAGCATGGCGTTTGTTGCCAGTTCCGTTTCGTATTCCACATAAGCCTCAAGCACGGCGTAAGTGCCCAATGCGAAAACAGGTGTAGGCTTGTTTGCCTTTGTCGTGAAATACGCTTTTCTGTTCACCATGCCGCCAGGTGCATATGTATCAGTGCCGTTGTTGTAGAATCTCAGCAGCTGTTCCTCCTCGTAGCTCTTGTCTTCACTGTTGTATCCCAGCGTAAATCCGTCTGTATAATAGCCCACGTGATGCGCCACGGCTATAACCTTGTCGGAAAACCTTTCGTCAGCCAGCAGAGTGTGTATGTTTGCAGCCGCAGTAGGGCACGCCGTACACTGTTCTGTGGTGAATTCCTCCAGGATGACGTTTCGTGTATATGTGTAATATGGCACAGTCAGGTTGTTTCCTTCGTTGCAGTCCTGTGCGTTGTCCAGACTTTTCAGCCGTACTGTAAGCTCGTCGCTGTCAGCCACGGCCACTTTCGGGTCTACAATCACTGTGATAGTGGTGTCGGCCAGCGAAGACAGTTCCATGTCAAGGTGCGTTTCTATGCTCCATGAGGAGTTTGCACCCAGTTCCAGCGTGAAACCCGAAACCTTTTCAGTGCCGTAGTTGTGCACGCCAAGTTCCAGCTGCAGTGCCGTTGCGCTCACAGACGGGTGCGGCGTAACTGTGCCCGAAGCCAATCCAAGGTCGTAGTCGGGCAGATTGCTTCCTGTTACCATTGCCTCTATGCTGAGTACGCCCTCCGTGCTGACGTCTTGCCATCCGTTCTCGCCCTGTTTTATGTAAGACGTTGCTATGCGCTTCGGCTCCACAACGCTGATGATGTCCGACGACGCTTTCTGCCTGATGCTATATCCGGCATATAGAGCAGCCTCGTTGCCCGTTATGACGTAAGGTTTGTTGAAAACTATCTTGTTCCAGCCTTTCGTCACGTTTTTTGTGCCTGTCTTCCTTATCACTGTCGCTTCGGCAAGGTTTTCTCCGTCTTTCTCGCTTCTCAGCCATACCGTCAACGTGTCGGTGTTCAACACGTTCACCAGTCCGGCCCTGACGCCAGCAATCACGTTTCCCCTGTATGCCGACAGTGCTTCAGCCGAGAGCCGCAGTGCAGCTTGGTTCCAACCTTTGCCGTCCATGCGGTGTTCCGTGGCGGTGGCAGTCTTGCCGTTGCAGTATCCCACTTCAAGCGTGTCGGTCTGCGCATGAACGTGAAGCAGCGCAGCCAGAAGCAGTGACGTTATTATAATGGTCCTTTTCATCTTTGTGCCGTCTTTATCGTTTTATCTCCTTTCCTCACAATCACAATGGCGTTTGCTGTATAGCCGGTCTTGCGGCCCAACAGGTCGAACGTTTCGTGTGATGCACCTTCTGCCGCAGTTGTTGCTTGTCTTACGCCTAGCGATACGGGCAGAGTAACCTTGCATTCTTCCGACTTGTAAGAGTCTTCCGTTCCGTCAGACGCTTGCACGCGGTAGCTGTAAGTCTCTCCCGTAGTTAGTGAGCTGAAGCGGAAATTCTCTTTCCCGCCCGTCTTCACTCCGTTGTAGTTCTCTACGGGAAGGCGCAGCGTGGTGTGGCACTGTGCGGTAACGTCGTCAACCACCACGAAACCTGCCGCTTTCTCCAGTCTTATGCGCATTTTCTGCGCTCCGTCAGCAGTAGCAGTCAGCGTTGCCGCCGTCGTCGGTGCATCGAGGACGTTCACTTCAGTCCATCCGTTGCCGTAGTCTGCATCAATGTGCAGCTTGTTTCCGCTCTTGCTGGAGCGTATCCACATCGAAAGACCGTCTATTCTCGTTTCGGGGAAAGCCACGGTAAGCCAGTCGCCGTCTGAAGACAGCCTCAGTGACGGTGCTTCGTTGCCGAAATATCCTTTGACCGAATAGTAGGTCTGGCTGCTCGTGTTCCACATCTCCGGCATACCGTCGTATTTGTTGCCGAAGTCATATCCCATGGCAGTGGTGTTCTCCGAGAAAGCGTGTCTGTTCAGCCATACAGTATAGTCGGTAGCTCCGTCCACAGCGTTCCATTCTGCACTGAAGGCATCTTCCGTGATGTCCGTTGCCGTCAGACCTTGCGGCTGCTTCTTTCTGAAAGCCAGCGGCAGTGTCGTTGCGTCCACTTCCGTAGTGTCCGATGCATAGCTTGCGAGGAAGGCCGAAACCGAAAGTGTGTATGCGGTGAGCGGTTCCAGATCGCTGACCTTTATGCTTGCCACCTCGGGGTAAACCTTGTAGTCCAGCCCGTCAACATATTTCCTTTGACCGTTGCCGCCGTCGGTGAACGCCGCAAGCTTGTAGTATTCGGCATCTTCCACCGGAGTCCATGTAACGCAGAGACTGCTGTCTTCCACGTTGCTCACAATCAGCGCTTCAGGCGCAGGCAGACGGAAGGATGTTCCGGCAACCACCATTCTCACTGTGTCGTTGCGCTCCGCCACGTGGCCGATCTTCAGAAGGTCGTCGCCCGCCCACGACTGCAGCTGCCATTGCGTAACGTTTGCCGTTCCCGGCATTATGTCAGCGCTGCGTGTTGCGTCTGTAGCAACCCCGTCCACTTCCACAATGTCCACGCGCTGGTGGTCCATCTGCGTGTTCACGGCATTGTTGTTCCATGCTGTCGTGTCGATATCAATGTGCCATAAAAGCATACCGTGCCCCGGCAGATACTTGTCCCAGCCTGTTTTCTGTCTGTTCTCCAATACGAAGAATTCGCGTCCCTCTGTGCCGTCCACGTCCACGCGGTAAGCTTTGTTGCAGTCGGCAAGGTTTGGCAGCACATTCACGCTGTCGGCGTTTGTGTCCAACGTCTCATAGTCCAGCCATCCAAGCTCCGCCCTTTCAAATGCAGAGAATGTTGGCGGCGTGTTCATGTCGTTGTTGTATGAACCGGTTGCCATTGTGTCCCATGCGCCCAGTCCGAAAGTGAACATACCGTAAGATGTGTCGTAGTGGTCGGCAAGTCCGAGCACGTGTCCGAACTCATGAACGAACGTTCCAATGCCGGTTGGAACCAGAGAACCGTCAGACCTGTAGCGCAGTTCGTTGCTGCACGTATAGCGGTCGATAAGTTTGCCGTCCAAAACAAGTTCCTTTCCCCATCCGTTCTCGCCTGTTCCTTTCAGATACCACGAGTGCGGCCATATGAAGTTCGTTCCGTTAGGTGTGTCGGCCTGTCCGTTTCCGGCATAGAAGAAGTAAATGTTGTCCACCTTTCCGTCTCCGTCGGTGTCGTATTCAGAGAAGTCTATCTCACTGTCGAGCGCCTTGCACGATTCTATTATAGCTTCGCTGATGCGCGCATCCTGTCCGTTGTTGGTGCCAGTCCCCGTGTCTTCACCGTAGTATGTGGCGGAGTGGGAGAGTTTCACCGGTCCCATAACGACAAAGTCAGGGTCGAACATGTTCGACGATGCGGTGCGGTAGAAGTCGTGTGCCGAGCCGTTAATTCCCGTTCCTTCCCACGAGAACCCCTCAGTGTTGAGCAATCCGTTGAAGAATGCCTTAGGATCGCTTACCGACGTAAATCCCTGGTCGCTGAATTCCCACAATATGACCAGCGTTTTCTGCCGTCCTGTGGTGGGAAAGTCGTTTATACGTATGCGGCGCGGTGTGCCGGCACTGCTCTTTTGCAGGCGTGGCTCAGCGTATGCATAGGCTCGCATTGCCGCTTTTTCTATTCCTTCCGTGTCTTGGTTACGCAGGAACACCACGTCGGCAGCGGTGCGCCGGTCGGCATCCCTTGCCGTAAGTCCGCTGCCGGAAAGTCGTCCGCCTCTCATCGTGGCGTATTCAAATGCTCCGGTCTTGGTGTTGTAGAACAGAGGCTTTCCGTCTGTGGTGTATGTCAGGTGACAGTGTTCGTCGCCCCGCATCATTACCGTCACGGTAGAGCCGTCGGGCTGTGACATCCGCTTGGGTTGCGGGTCGGCAGGTATGGCCTTTGCCATATTTGCAGCACTCAATGCTGCTGCAACTGTCAATAATGCAAGTATGTTTCTTTTCATTGTCTGTATGGTTGAAGTCAGATGTTGCGGTATCTTTTTGGATGGCATTGCCGTTGCAGCAGCTTGGCAAAGCAAATCCGGTTGTTTTGCAGTGGTATTCCACTTGGATTGCAGCAGGATCCCGCTTAAACTGAAAAGAGAAGAACAATGCTTCGGGATTTCTCCGTGCGGCATGCCCTTCTCTTCTGTTTTATGGCTTGTGTTATCTTACGCTAACCTTTACTGCCTTGCCGCCAATCTTTGCGACATAGACACCGGCCGGAACGTTTATCGTTACGTCTTGCTCAGCCGTGGTGGCAGCAATCTTCTGACCGTCGAGCGAGAAAATGTCAACGCTTTCGCCGTTTGCACCGCTCACGGTTATCGTGCCCTTGCCTCCGGCAACGTGTGTGCGACCAGCAGAAACAACGTCAATACCGGTTGTTACGGCCACAGAATTTGACAGTTCAGATTCGCCCAGGTCATAGACTGCGCTCACTGCATAGTTGCCGCTCTTTCCGTCTGCCTTTGCCTGAGTGTCGGTAGCAGAACCAGTCTTCTCAGTGTTGCAGTAGATGTTGTATCCAAGCAGCTGCGGAGCCTTTGCCTCTGTGTACTTGATGTTGTCAACAAGAATTCCGAATTCGTCGAGAACCGTGTGCAGTGCAACGTACTTGGCGTCGGCAGGCAGTGTGGTCTTGACTTCGTTCCACTCAGACATGTTGGAATATGTAACTGTTGCAACATTGTTGGTGAACGAACTTGGGTTGCTGTCGGTGCTTGATGTGAGCACTTCTATCGACGAAGTGACGTCGTTGCTCAAGGTCATGAACGAGAACTCCGTTCCGCCCTTTATTTCCGGCGAGATAAACCAGTCGTCATCAGCTTCGGTGTTCGTGCGTCCATCGGCATCTGCACCGTAGTTGCCCCAGTGAACGAGACACTTTTCGCCTTCGTAAGGTTTCCATGCGGCTGCATTAGGACATCCGGCTTCCCTTGCACTCCATGTCATCCATGCAAGCGGCTGCTTGGCGTAAGGCCAGTAATTGCTGTAGTACTGCACGAACGTAAGTGTCAGGTGGCCGTCAAGGTCGGCTGTTCTCCAACCTTTGATGTTGTCAACAGTGAAGGCAGGAACGTCTTCAAAGTCCAGTGTAACCTCTCTGCCGTCCATTGTTGCAGGAGCAAGCCAGTTCAGATTGTCTGTTCCGCTGAGTGTCAGGCTTGTCGGTGCCGGCAGTTCCATCTGTTCTGGAGTAAGTTCAATCTCCTGGCTGCTGTTGTTGTCGGCATTGTCATCGCCGTCGTATATCACTTCAGCGCTGTAGACATATTCATTCAAGCCTGCCGTGATGGGCAGAGTGAAGTGGAACACGCTCTGTTTGCCGATGGCCAAAGGTTCGGTTGAAGCTTTCTCGTCTATGGCTTCACCGTTGAGCGAGAACATTACGGAATATTCGTTTGCCGTAGTTGCACCCGTGTTTGCCACGGTTACCGCAATGTCGGCAACGTCGCCCACCTTCGGACAATAAGGTTCGGATATTGCAGTCAGTGCAAGGTCGTTGCCTGTTGCCTCCTTTATAGTCCAGTTGTCGGAGAAAATTCGGAAGCTTGGGTTTGGCAAGTAAGCTTCAAGAGCCACCTGAGCCTTCTTTCCGTCGAGTACAGACAGGTCGAACACATGTTCTGTCCAACCGTTGTTGCCTGTCAGTTTCACTGTGTCGCCAATCGCGATGAAGTTGTTGCTACCATCGGTTGAGGCTACGACTGTAGCGTATGCCTCTTCCGGCATTGCGTCGGAATGGTGCATCCATACAGAGAACACTGGCTTCTGTGCATTGCTGAAGTCAATGATAGGAGTTGAGAAGAAGCTTGAACCGTCTTCCGTTCCTGCGTTGTAGAACACGAGCTGAAGGCCGTCGTTGTTCTCAGGTTGTATCTTGTCGTTATAGTAACCGACGTCAACGTTCCAAGACTGTCCGTTCTTTCCGGCAGTGACAATCCACGGAGAGTGTGCGAGGCCGCTGGCTGCAAACGGTTCTGCAAACGGCAGAGTGTAAGGCACACCAAGAACGATGCTGCGTCGGGCGTATGTGCTTTCACCGTTGCTGTTGGAAGCCGTCAGACCGAAGATGTACTGGTCTTGCGTTTCCGAAGCGTCCATAATGTTCACTTCTATGGAAGTTTCGCCAGTAGTCGTTCCGAGTTCAGTGTATTGTGGATAAGCTTTTGAGTCGTATTTGTAAATCTTGTATGTGAAGGTAGACGGGTCAACGTATCCGCCGTTGACGCCCTCTGTCGGTGCTTCCCATGAGAGGTTTGCCACGGTGCGCTCTTCGCCCCAAGTAATGTCGAACTTGCTGATAGCCTTCGGCGTGTCAAGACCGATGAACTTCGTTATCCAAACAGGCCAGCCTTCGCCGTCGGCATTCTGTGCTACAACCTTGAAGTAGTTCCATCCGTGTATCGCCTTTACGCTAACAGACGCGTCTGCGCCAGGCGCTACGTTTTCGAGAGAGGCAAGTGCGATGCCGTTGTCGTCGTATACTGTAACTTTCGACAGTGAGGATATTGCGTTGCCGTTTATTGCCGTTGTTGGCAGTTTGAAGGAGATTGTCGCTCCGAGTGCGCCGTTTGCGTCAGGTGTTACATAGAGAGAGCGAACCTTGTCTGGAGTTCCTTCTGTGGCAATAGCGCTGATGCACAGACTGTCAACTGCCCAATGGCTGTTTTCGCCAAGGCTGTAGGCATAGAGACCGAAGTTGTAGCTTCCGGAAGTGGTGGGACGGAAGTAGAACTCGCGCGTTTCATAGTCCTTTTTGCAGGTGTAGTTGTCCACGTCGTCGAGCACTATGTCTTGGTCTTCTATTTCAGCTCCGTTGCCAACAGTAGTGCGCAGGCTTCCGCTGCCAAGCAGACGGTATGCAATGCTGTAGAGTTTGTCGCTTTCCAGCTTGAATGCCGGTGTGATGAGCCAGTCGTCGCATGTTCCCCAGCTTGTGGATACATTGCTGTAATATTTGCTCCATCTCCATGTGCGGTACGATCCGTCGTTGTTGGCGTTGATTATGGTAAAGCCGTTGAGACAGTCTGACGAAGAGAAGTCGTTTGCGTATGGTAGAGGCTGATAGTTGCCGGCAGTCACACTGTTGGTTTTTATGCCGATGCCTTCCAAACCATGGCTTGAAGCCGAGATTGTGTATGAGTAAGTCTTGATTTCCTCGTCAAGGTCGTCTTCAACGCTTGTTGCAGTAATGCCGTCGGCGATTACTTTACCGTCGGTGTTTCGTACAACCTTGTATGTCAGGTCTGAAGCGTCGAAATTTCCACCGAAGTCGGCATACTTGCCGTTTTTCGGAGCTTTCCAAGACACTGTGGCTTTAAGCCCGTTGACCGAAAGCGTGGGCGAGTCTACGTTTGAAGGAGCGTCGTATCCGCAAACCACGGTAACGCTGTTGCGGGTTGACTTCACTTCGTTGTAGAAAGGATATGCAAGCACTGTTATGATGTGCATGCCTGAAGTGAGTTCTGCCGTACAGTTGACCTTCTGTCCGTAAGTGATGGAAGAAGGCATGTCAACAACGTTCAGGTAGTTGTTGTCGGCAAAGATGTAGCAGCGCACAATGTTTGAAGAATAGCTTGGCACTTCTATCTTGTTCCCGTCAGTGTCGGTGTCTGGCACGGTGAACGATATCTTTGCCGTTGTAGTGCCTTCGTCAATCGTGGCCGTGAGGTCACTTATGTTGGCGAGTGTGTATTTGGTGTATACAGTTTCCGTTTCAGGCCGTTTGTAGAAGAACGTGAAACCTGTAGGCGCATTCTCCAACAGTTCCGTCTTCAACAGGTTGTCCGTCTGTCCGTAGGAGAGATATGGTGCGACCTTGTAGTATTGCGTTCCATAGTTGAAGTCGTAGTGGTTTATCAACAGGTAGCCCGTGTTTGAATCGTAGGTCATCGGCTGCAGTCCGTAGACGTATTGTATTGGCATGTCGGTGCGTCCCACGGTCTTTACTTCGCAAGTTGTCGGGTCTATTTCGCAGATGTACACCGAGTCGTCGCTGTTTTCCACACGCAGCGTTCCGCCGGTTGCAGTGAAAGACTTTGGGCAAAAGTTGCCTTTATCCACATCTCCGTTCCATCCACCGAGATAGCCTATGCGTTTCAGCGAGCAAGTGGCTGTGTCGAGCACGTTCAGATAATAGGAATTGTTGTCGCCTTCGGCAGTTTTGTCGCCAATGGATATTGCGAACACAACGTCGCGCTGGTCGTCATAGCTCAAGAGATACGGCAGACGGTCCTTGTCTAAATTCTTGTTTATGGTTTTCTGGTCGAGACGTTCAAGAGTGTTTGCATCGTAGATGGTGCGCACAAGGCCGTTATACAGGCCTGTGGCAGAGTTTACCTTGGGCAGGTAACAATACAGTTTGCCTTTGGCTACATACGAATATGGCGACAGACCGTCGTCAGACGACACAGTGTCGCAGGCGAAAGGCTGAATGTTGAAGTCCACCAGTCCGCCGGTTTGCGTCGTTCCGTCTTCTTTCAGTCCGGCATAGGCGTTGAAACCTGTGTACGTCCATGTCGTCGCTTCGTCGGCTTTGCGCACAGATGGCTTGACAGTCTGCACAAATGCAGGCTCTTTGCCTGTGGCAGAGACGAAGCGTTCATAGTCAGCACGGTCGCTGGCACTGCTTATTGGCAACACGTTCTTGATGCTGTTGCCAACACTTCTTGCCTCACTCGCTTTTGCCTTGGCATCCGCCTTTTGTGCGGTTGCCGCCGACGCCTTTCCCGTCGCACCCTTTAGCGACGAGAAATCTACCTTTGTCTGCGCCGTTGCCACAGCTGGCAACAGAAGGCTTGCCAAAGACAGCGTCAGAAATGATAATGAAAATCTTTTCATAAGCAAATGTTGTTGTTGTGTTATGTTTTGTTGCTAAAAATGTTGCAGAAGCAATAATTTGGTTGCAAAGTTAGAATATGTGGTGAGTGAAACCAAGTTTGAAATGCCGATAGACTTTTAATTTTAAGAAAATAAAAAGGAAAACAGTCTTAGACCTGCCTTTTTGGTATTTAAATCAAAGGAAAAATAACATCGTGTGAACGAAATGTTGTATCTTTCAAACGCTTTTGTTCCATGATTCATCGGTGATTTTGCAATTTCTTTAAATCTTGCTATCTTTGCAATGTTATGACAGGAAGAATTGCCCACATTATTATATATATAGTCATGCTCATCGTTCCGGCAAGGACAATGGCAATAGAGCAGAAATTGAGTTCAGCCATAAGCGACAAGAGCAAAGGCGATGCGTGCTATGGGGCAGGACGCTTTTCAGAAGCACTGGAATTTTATACCAAAGCGCTTGACGGAGCAAAGAACGACGGCAACGAGCATCTTTATTATGCCTGTCTTGGAAACATTGGCAACATATATGCGGGCATGGGTGACGTGAAACGCGCTCTGCACTACTATGCGCTCGGGTATGAGGCTGCGCAGAAGGCAAAAGATGTGGAAACGCAGTGGGGATTCGTGACAAACATCGTTGCGGCCTATTGTCAGATAAGCGATGAGGCCAACGCCCAGGCATTCTTTCGTCTGCAGATGCAGTTGCCCATAAAGGATGTGGTAAGGCAGAAATACTACAGCTATAACAATCAGGCTTATATAGCCCTGGCGGGGCGAAAGCTTGACTTGGCAGAATATTATTTCAAGACGACAGAACATTTTGTGAAGGAACGAAGAATGCCAACGCAGTATGTTGTGGGGCCGTTGTTGGAGCTGGGCAAGATAAGGAGAAGCCTGCACGACTCGAAAGGGGCGCTTGAATATTACAGCATGGCGCGCGACAGTGCAAACGCCATGCAGACAAAAGAACAGCTTGTGAACATATACCGCGAAATGTCGGAGGTATACAAGCAAGAGGGGCAACGCGATTCGGCAGAAAGATACTGCAGCATGTATCTGGCACTTTCTGACTCCATCTTCAACGTGGGGCAGTTCAACATGGCAAACAGCAAGCTTTTCGAATACGAGAACAACGAGAACCAAAAACGAATAGACAACCTCGTGTCGCAGAACAGCACACAGCTTATAGTTATAGTGGTGTTTCTTGTGTTTGCCGTTACCGTTACATTCCTGTATGTTGCACTTAGAAAGAAAACTCGCAATCTGCTTGATGCGCAGCGTCTGCTAGTAAGCAAGAACGAAGAACTGATGGCTTCTGAGCGGAACAGCCAAAAACTGCTGAAACAGTATGTAAAGACGTTGAACGACAACGGACAAACATCCTCAAATGCGGAAAACGAAGCTGCTGACAGTTGCTTGACGCCCCAAACAACCAAGGATGAAAGCAGTGAACGCTCTGACATAGGACTTGACGAAGAGCAACGCAACAGGTTGCTTAACTCAATTGCCACAGTAATGGATGATGTGGAATTGATTTCAAGTTCCGACTTCAATCTGCCAATGCTTGCAGACAAAGTCGGGTCAAATACAAGATACGTGTCGTGGGTAATAAACGAAACTTACGGCAAGAACTTCAAGACTCTGCTGAACGAATACCGCATACGCGAAGCCTGCAAACGGCTCGCCGACAAGGAGCATTACGGAAACGTTACCATTCAGGCCATATATGAAGACTTGGGTTACAATTCGGCGGCAAGTTTCATCCAGGCATTCAAGAAGGTGAACGGCGTGACGCCTTCCGTTTACCAGAAACTCAGAAACAATGGTTGATGTCTCAGAATAATGTTGCGTTCAACTGTAGCAGGTTGCAATAAATGACAACCGGAAGAGATTCCCGTTTTTATGGATTCTCTTCCGGTTGTGGCGTTCAAGAGAGTGAGGCAATCGCCTTCTCTGCAATTATTTCATGTCAACGTATTTAATCTTGTCCATGTCGCCATAGTCAAGGTTCTCGCCGCCCATGCCCCAAACGAACATGTAGTTGCTTGTTGCAGAAGCGCAGTGAACGCTCCATTCCGGCGACATTACGGCCTGTTCGTTATGCAGCCAAATCACGCGCGTTTCCTGTGGCTCGCCCATGAAATGAGCTATGGTATTGCCTTCAGGAAGGTTGAAATAGTAATATGCTTCCACGCGTCTGCCGTGAAGGTGAGCCGGCATTGTGTTCCAGACAGAGCCTGGTGCAAGTTCCGTAAGGCCCATCTGCAACTGGCACGGACCGCCTTTTCCGCCGTTTTTCTCTGAGAGCACGTTGTTCACGATAAGCTGGTTTATAACGCGGTCGTTGCTCTCTTCCATCTTTCCTGCATGGAAACTGTTGGAGTTAAGGCATTTCAGCTTTTTGGCGCGTGCAGCATCGTTGCAGACAATCATCTGTGTAGGGTAAGCCTTGTGTGCTGTTGTGGAGTTTAGGTAGAACTTTGCCGGATTGGCAGCGTCTTTGCTTGCAAAGGTAACGTCCTTTGCTCCGCGTCCTACATAGAGCGCATCCTTGAAGTGCAGCTCGTATTCCTTTCCGTCAACGGTAACGACACCGATGCCTTTGCTTGTGTTGATAATTCCGAGCTCACGGTTGTAGCAGAAATATTCAGCTTTCAGCGGATCTATCGGTTCCAGTTTCAGAACGCTGCCTACGGGCATTGCTCCGCCGTAGACAACACGGTCGTACATAGAGTAGGTGAAATGGATCTTGTTGGCTTCCATAACCTTTTCCATTGTGAATGCACTGCGCAAGCGGTTAGTGTCGTATGTCTTTACGTCTTGCGGGTTACAGGCAGTCTGGATAGTGTAGTCAGTTTGCGCATTGGCGCAAAGAGCAGTGGCAACGAGTGCCGCGCTTAGGAGGAGTTTCTTCATATCTTCAGTTTTGTTCAGTTGTTTCCGTTCGTTTATTTTTCTTCTTTTGCAAGGCGGTCTTCCTTTGTTATGCGGCGGTTGTTTATATACATCATTACAACCGTGACAATCGTCAGTGCACCCATGCCGATGTATTCAAGCTTTACGCCGCGGTAAATGAACCATCCGAAGAGAGACGAGGCAAAGTCAAGCGCACCGCCAGAGAATCCTTCCGGAATTTGTGCTGCTTTGTCTTGTGTTGCCTTGAACACAGTGTCGGCTGCCATTGTGAAGTCTGGTGCCATGTCGGTAACGAAATAGAGACCGATGATAAGTGCAACAAGTCCCACAATGAGTGACTTCACCACATTTCCCTTGGTGAAAGGCAGCACCATCGGGAAGAGATAGAACATGCCTGCAAGCGAAGCCAAAGGCAGGAACTGGTTGCCTGGAAGGAATACTGCTAGCACCAGGATTACAGGGATAAGGATTATTGAAACGACGAGCGTTGTAGGATGCCCGATAACGAGGGCAGGACTCATTCCGATATGCACTTTCTTGCCGTTGAACTTGCTCTTGACGAGTTCCTGGGTCTTTTCGGATATTGGCTTAAGTCCCTCAATGAAGAGCGAGGTTATGCGGGGAATCAGCTCCATAACAGCGCCCATTGTAACACCAAGACCCAAAATCTTCTTTATGTCAAGCTGTGCTGCCCATCCGATGAGCATGCCGACGATTACTCCCAAAACGAGAGGCTCGCCCAAGACACCGAATTTCTTTTTCAAACCTTCTGCGTCGATATCCAGTTTAGAGAAACCGGGAATGAGATTAAGCAGCTTGTCGATCACAATGGCGAAGGGCATGAAGCTTTGGCAGAATGGTTGCGGGATGGATATGCCTTCGAGATCGTAGTATTTCTGGAAGCGTTCAGCCGTAAGGTCGGCACAGATGAGCGTGATGATGTAGCACACGATTGCGGCGAAGTATCCCCAAAGCAGGCTTTCGCCCATTACGAAATATGCTACCGCTCCGATGAATGCAAAGTGCCAGTAGTTCCACAGGTCTATGTTCACCGTGCGAGTTGTTTTTGTGATAAGCATGAGGAAATTGACGCCCAGACAGATTGGAATGATGAGCGCACCTACGGCTGTGTTGTAAGCCACGGCTGCTGCAGCCGGCCATCCCATGTCAAAGACATTGAGCTGCAGATGGTAGATGTCGGATATTCCTTTAAGTGGGTCGTTGAAATTTGTCGTGAGCAATGCTGTTACAACTCCCAGGCCAACGAATCCTACGCCGACGAAGAGACCTGACTTCAGTGCCTTGCCGAATTTCATGCCGATACAAAGTCCGATGACAGTGAAGATGATTGGCATCATCACGCTTGCACCAAGACTGATAATGTAGCTGAATACTTGTTCCATGTCGTTTGTTCTTTATTCTTGTTTTTCTTTTTCAGTTAGTAGATAGTAAGTACGCCTACAAAGTTAATGCTTTTATTCCAATCGTAAGGAAATCGGCTGCCAAAACTTTCTCTTGCAGTCTCAAAACTGTAAGAACAGAAAAAACAGGGAACCAACCTCTCGGCCAGCTCCCTGTTAAAAACCATGCTATGAAAAAAATATTAGGTATGAGTTAGTTTTTGCTTATTATGCCAATCTTCGTGTTTTCAAGGAAGTTCACGATGGCGTTTATTTCCTTTCCTTCGGGAACCTGTTCCTTAACTTGGATAATGGCATCGAATACGCTTGTCTGGCCATGGAAAACAAGTCGGTAGGCATTTGCGATATGGTCGATGATCTTCTCCGAAGCTCCCGAAGATTTCAGCAGCGATTCGTTTACGCCGGCATAACGCACGGGGTTGTCTGTGGCTATGATGAACGGTGGAACGTCGCGGCTGATGCGCACTCCGCCAGTAATCATCGATGCGCCGCCAATGCGCACGTTTGAGTTTACGATTGCGCCAGAGGAGAATATTGCTGCTCCGTGTATTTCGCAGTCGCCGGCAATCTTTGTTCCGTAGCCGAAGGTGCAGTAGTCTTCCACTTTCGTGTCGTGTGAGATATGTACGCCTTCCATGAAGAAGTTGCGGTTGCCGATGAGCGTTTGTCCGTCCTTGAACGTGGCGCGGTTGATTACCACGTTCTCACGGAAGATGTTTTCGTCGCCGATAACAAGATGTGTCTCGTCGCCGTTGTAGTTGAAATCCTGTGGCTCTGCGCCGAGCACGGTGTTCTGGAAAACCTTGTTGCCCTTGCCCATACGGGTTCCCTTCATAATGCTGACGTAGGGATATATGACGCAGTTGTCGCCAATTTCAACATCGTCTTCGATGTAGGCGAACGGATAGACGGTTACGTTCTTTCCGAGTTTTGCGCCGGGGGCTATGTATGCTTTTTCACTTATCATAATTGTTTTGATGAATTTACGGTGCGTTGCTTTTCAGACATGGCGCCGTTTGGTTTTCTTTCAAGCTTCGTCTGCTCTCCAACATAACGGTTATGCAATGAAGAGCAAACGTCGCTGTTTTAATATCTTCCTCCGCCAAGAGCATAGTAGAGGTTCACCACTGCCTGCATCTTGTAGAAATCGTCGGCTACCTTAGAGAGTTGTGCGTTCAGCAGGCTCTGCTGTGCGGTGATAACCTCAAGGTATGTGCTGCTGCCTTCGTTGAAGAGCATCTTTGTGTATTCTACGTTCTTGGTGAGACTTTCCACCTGTTTCTGCTCAAGTTGGCTCTTTTCTTCCGAAGAGTTGTAGAGAACGAGGGCGTTGCTCACTTCGCTTCCGGCCGACAACACTGCGTTCTGCCATGTGTTGTATGCCTGTTCCTGCTGCGCCTTCGCTACCTTCAGTCCGGCAATGAGCTGTCCTTTGGCGAAGATTGGCTGAACGAGGCTTGCCACGGCGCTCCAAAGCATCTTGCCTGGGTTTACAACGCCCGTTGTTCCGCTGTTGGTGTATGCACCCGAGCCGCTGATTGTTATGCTAGGATAGAATCTTGAACGTGCCTGGTTGGTGTTGTAGAAACATTGTGCAAGGCTCATTTCTGCATAATGCACGTCGGGACGGTTGTTCAGAAGCTGTATTCCAACGCCTGTGCTGAATGTTGCTGGCAGCGACTGCTCTTCAAGCTTGTTGCGGCTTATTGTCTGTGCCGGCTGTCCGATGAGTACGGATAGCGAGTTCTCAGTTTCGCGTATCTGTCGCTTAAGGTCGGTAGCCTGTGCAAGCACTGAATAGTAGCTTGATTCTGCGCTCTGCACGCTCGTTTCCTTCGCGCGTCCGAGTTCCTTTTGCAGTTTCATCATGTCCCATGTGTCCTTTGTCAGGCTAGCCATGTTGTCAACGATATCAACTTGCTTGTCGAGCATCATCAGAGTGTAATACATGTTGGCGATGTTGGATATAAGGCCTGTCTGCACCACCTGCTGGTAGTCTTTCGTTGCAAGCAGAGACATCTGTGTGCTGCGCTTTGCATTGAGCAGGTTGCCGAAGAGGTCTATGCTCCAGCTTGCCTGAACCGGCAGTGAGTAAGTCTGCACTGCCTTGTTGTTGTCCCACGACGTTGCCGTGGCTTGCGGCGAGAACGTGAAGCTTGGCACGAAAGCCAGCTTTGCGGCAGTCAGTTGCGCTTCAACCATCTTTACGTTGAGTGCAGCGTTGAGCAGGTTTGTGTTGTGGGTAAGCCCCTGCTCGATGAGCGTCTGCAGTTGTGAGTCCGTAAACACGCTGCGCCACGGCAGGTTGCCGAAGCTTGCTGTGTCGGCAACGGCAAGTGTGTCGGTGGCAGAAGCCACGTCGCGCACGATGCCCGATGCGTTCACTTCTGGACGCTCGTATTTGTTGTATATTCCGCAACTGCCCAGCACGAGGCCGGCAGAAGCGAATGCTATCATACTTTTTATGTTCATATGTTTCCTATTCGTTAAAATATGGATACTTGTTACTTTTCGGATTTCTTATCCAGGCGCGCCTGCAGGTTTTCAGCAACGTACGGGTTTGTGTATTGCTTTATTTCTGAATCAACGTCAGCGCTGTCGTCTTCAAATTCTATAGGCTTAACCTTTTCTTGAAGTGTCTGGAACACATAGAAGAGCGCGGGCACTACCATAATCTGGCAAAGCATACCGATGAGCATACCGCCGATGGCAGCCGCACCAAGCGTCATGTTTCCGTTGTAGCCAACGCCCCACGGCATAAGCATAGGCAGCAAACCGATGATCATGGCAAGCGACGTCATGAGGATTGGACGCAGACGGTCTTTCGCTCCAAGCACAGCCGACCATGAAACGGCCATACCGGTGCGGCGGCGTTCAAGGGCGAACTGAACGATAAGAATGGCGTTCTTCGCAAGAAGACCCATAAGCATGATGAGGGCAATCTGCATGTAGATGTCGTTGTTCTTGCCAAACAGGTTGGTGAAGATGAACGCTCCTGCAAGTCCGAACGGAATTGAAAGGATTACCGACAGTGGCAGAATGTAACTCTCGTACTGAGCCGAAAGAATCAGATATACGAATGTGAGACAAAGCACAAAGATCATGGCCGTTGAGTTGCTTGACTCCTGCTCAGTACGGGTAAGACCCGAATATTCGTAAGTGTATCCTGAAGGCAATGACGTCTTGGCCACTTCTGCAATGGCGTTGAGGGCGTCACCGGTAGAGTATCCGTCAGATGCTGAAGCATTCACGTTGATGGAGGTGAATAGGTTGAAACGGTCTATTTCCTGCGGTCCATAGATACGGCTCAAGTTCACATACTCCTGTATCGGTGCCATCTCGCCGGCAGATGTGCGCACGTAGATGTTGCTGAGGCTCTTCAGATCGGCGCGGTCTTTCGGGTCGGACTGGATGTAAACGCGGTACAACTTACCGTAAGAGTTGAAGTTGCTTGCATACATACCGCCGTAATAGCCCTGCATCGTAGTGAGGACAGTGGATGGATCGATGCCGCTCTGCTTACACTTCGCCACGTCAACGTCAATCTTGTATTGAGGATATTTCGCATTGTACGAAGTCATGGCGTTGCTTATCTCTGGACGTTCGTTAAGTGCGGCAATGAATTTCTGCGTTATTTCAAAGAACTTGTTCACGTCTCCGCCTGTGCGGTCCTGCATAGAGAACGTCAAACCGTTGGTGGCAGAGAATCCTTGCACCATAGGCGGCTGGAAAGCCAGAATCTGTGCGCCCTTGATGGCTGCTGTCTGCTTGTATATCATGCCAAGAACCATGCTTGAACCAAGATTGTGCACGCCAATGTATTTCAGCGGTCCTTCCAGCTTCTGACGGTCTTCAAACGGCTTCAGCTTGATGATGAACGTACCTTGGTTTGAACCTTGGCCGGCAATGAAGTTGTAACCGGTAATGCGCATACGGCTCTGTATGGCAGGGTTGGTTGCAAGCATGCGGTCAACCTCGTCCATTACTTCGTTGGTCTTTTTCATCGACGTTCCAGGAGGAGTTGAAACTGTACAGAACACGGTGCCGGTGTCTTCGTCTGGAACAAGCCCCGTCTTCGTTGTTGCCATAAGCGTTGCCATTGCGGCAATGCCCACAACTACGGCGATTATTGCAATGACGGGACGTTCAACCAAACGTCGCACACCTTTTGTGTATTTTGTCTGAACCTTTCCGTAGGCAGCGTTGAAAGATGTGTGGAAACGGTCTACAAGCGACATCTTGCGGTCTGAACCATCTTCGTTTTTCGGTTTCAGCAATACGGCGCACAGTGCAGGCGACAGTGTCAATGCGTTAAGTGCCGAGATGATGATGGATATGGCCATCGTTATACCGAACTCACGGTAGAACGTACCTGATGTTCCGCCCATGAACGACACAGGCACGAACACGGCTGCCATAACGAGCGTGATTGAAATGATGGCGCCGGAAATCTCGTGCATGGCGTCGATTGAAGCCTGTCTTGCCGACTTGTAGCCAAGGTCTATTTTGGCGTGGACAGCCTCGACCACCACGATGGCGTCGTCCACCACAATGGCAATGGCAAGCACAAGGGCAGCCAGCGTGAGGAGGTTGAGCGAGAACCCGAACACATAGAGGAAGAAGAACGTACCTATAAGTGAGACAGGAACTGCGATAAGCGGAATAAGCGTTGAACGCGTGTCCTGAAGGAATATGTAAACCACTATGAACACGAGGATGAATGCCTCGACAAGTGTCTTGACAAGGTCCTCGATAGATGCGTAGAGGAATTCTGTTACGTCCTGCATCACGTCGAAGTGAACGCCTGGAGGCAGGCTTGATTCCTGTTCCTTTAGCAGTTTCTTGATGTTGCCGGCTATTTCTGTAGCGTTTGAACCCGCAGTCTGGGTTACCATCATTGTTACAGAAGGTTTGCTGTTGAGCTTTGATTCAACTGTGTACGAGAGTGAACCCATTTCAACGCGGGCTACGTCCTTCACGCGAATGGTCTGTCCGTCTTGTGTACTCTTTATGATCATGTTGCCGAACTCCTCAGGAGTTTTCAAGCGGCCTTTGTATCTGAAGGTATACTGATATTGGTTGTCGCTCATTTCACCCACGGAACCAGGGGCTGCTTCGATGTTCTGCTGCGAAAGCACACCTGTAAGGTCTGACGGAATCAAACCATAGTTCTTCATCCTGACAGGGTCTATCCAAAGGCGCATAGTGTAGTCCTTCTGCGAGAAACACTGACATTCACCCACACCGTTCACACGCTTGATGGCAGGAACGACGTTGATGTTGGCGTAATTGGCGAGGAACTGGTCGTCGTAGCGGTCATCGTCGGCGGTAAGACCGAAGAGGATAACGGTTGACGACTGGCGTTTCATTACCGTTACGCCGGCCTTCGTTACTTCGGCAGGAAGCAGCGCTGAAGCCTGCGACACGCGGTTCTGCACGTTAACCTGGCACATGTCGGCATCCATTCCCTGTTTGAAGAATATGGTGATGCTGGCAGATCCGTCGTTTGTTGCGGATGAAGTCATGTATGTCATGCCTTCAACACCGTTTATCTGCTCCTCAAGTGGAGCAAGAACTGAATTCATCACTGTTTCGGCATTGGCACCCGTATATGATGCACGCACCATGATGGTTGGCGGCGCAATGTTGGGGTACTGCTCGATAGGCAGTGACACAAGTCCGATAAAACCGAGAATCACTATCACGATAGAGATTACGGTTGAGAGCACCGGGCGCTTGATAAAGTTATCTAGTCTCATTTATTTCCTTTTTTGAAATCCTGTAAAACTTGTTTCTTCGTTTTCGACAAAAACTTTGGTAATTATTTGCCGAAATCTTTCTTAAGTTTGCTCATGTCGCTTTGGTCAGCGCCCATAGCCTCTGTCTTCTTGAGCTTTTCCTGGTATTGTGCTTCTGTAATTGGAGTGATTTTCTGTCCGTCGGTAAGGGCGGATATACCCTGTATTACAATGCGGTCGCCGGCTTTAAGCCCGCTGTTGATGATGTAGTTCTTGCCGTCGTTGTCGGGGTTAACGGTTACGGATGTGTATTTAACCTTGTTGTCTGAGCCAACAACGTAAACGAAGTATTTGTCCTGAACCTGGGAAACAGCGTCCTGCGGTATGACAATAGCCGAAGAAGCAACATGCGGTACAACAATGCTGCCAGAAGCTCCGCTCTTTAGCAGATGTTCGGGGTTGGGGAAGTCTGCACGCATCGAAACGCTACCTGTGGTTGCGTCAACCACACCGCTGACTGTTGCCACACGGCCGTCGTGGTTGTAAACAGTTCCGTCAGCCAGCTGCAGTTTCACTGCGGGGTAATCCTTTATTGCGGCATGCAGACCGCCGGCGCTCTTTGTCAGTTCAAGAAGGTCCTTCTCTGTCATTGAGAAGTAAACCTGCATAGTGCCGATGTTCGAGACGGTAGTAAGAGGTTGCTGGCTTGATGCGCTTACAAGTGCACCCACGCGGTAAGGCAGATCGCCTATAACGCCGTCGGCTGGGCTTGTGACATAGCAGAAGTCAAGGTTCTGCTTTGCTGAAATGTATGCAGCTTCTGCCTGTGCAACTGCTGCATAGGCTGCTTCAAGGTTGTTCTTTGCCGATTGCAGTTCGTATGAACCGATTACATTGCTCTTGAACAACTTCTCGCTGTTGGTGTAAGTAAGTTTCGTTGTGTTGAGTTGTGCTTTGGCCGAGTTTACGGCAGCCTTGGCCTGGCGTACGGCAGCTTCGTAAGTTACGTTGTCTATAACGAAGAGCAACTGGCCCTTCTTTACGCTTTGTCCTTCCTGTACGCAAAGTTTCGTTATGAAACCTGAAACTTTAGGGCGGATTTCAACATCCTGAACGCCTTTTATGGTTGCAGGATACGTGGTCTTCAATTCCGCGCTCTGTCCATTGATTGTTCTCACCGCATATTCGTCATCTCCGAAATTCGGTTTTCCACTTTTTCCTCCTCCGCAGGACACGAGTGCTGCGGCGAGTAACAGAATAAACAAATTACTCTTTCTTTTCATACCTATTTGTTATAATTAATAATGTCTTGATTGTCTCAAAAACTAAGAATGCATCGAAAACTAAATTCAAGATTTAAGTTTTCGCTGCAAAATTAGACAATAATATTCAAACTTGTTTGGGCACAAGATGAATATTGAAATGTTTTAACTAAATTTTCGACATTATTGATTATGCGTGCGAAAGCATAACGATTGCTAAGGAATTTTTGAACATACGCAATTAAATTTTGTAGTTTCATGGGAAGAATGTCCGCATTTGTGGATTTTCTTTTCGAGTGTTCTTTCTTGCGTAGTTATGCCAATCCCATCGACTTTGCCGCTTTCATAAGCAATTCCATGAGCGGTTCGCGCTCGTTTGCAACTTTTCCGTCGAGCACGGCGTCTTTCAGTTTCTGTTTCAGCGTTCCTACTTCGCGTGAAGGTTTGAGGTGGAACATTTCCATTATCTCGTTGCCGTCAATCACGGGTTGCAACAGACGTTTGTAGTCTTTTTCCTTAAGGTCGGCAAGTTTTTCTCTTACCATTCTGAAGTTTTCGAGAAACTGTTGTTTCCTAACCTGATTCTTGCTTGTGATGTCTGCTTCACACAGTGTCATGAGGTCGTCTATGTCGTCGCCGGCGTCGTTTATCAGTCTTCTTACGGCGCTGTCTGTTACCACATCGTCGGCAATGGCTATTGGGCGCATGTGCAGATCCACAAGCTTCTGCACATATTTCATCTTCATGTCCATCGGCAACTTCATGCGGCGGAAAATCTGCGGCACCATCTTGGCTCCGATATAGTTGTGGTTGTGGAAAGTCCAGCCCACCAGCGGATCCCATCGCTTGCTCTTCGGTTTCCCTATGTCGTGCATCAGAGCTGCCCATCTGAGCCAAAGGTTGTCGCTTTTGCGGCACACGTTGTCGAGAACCTCAAGAGTGTGGTAGAAGTTGTTCTTGTGTGCTCTTCCGTTGCGTGTCTCAACAATGTCTAGTGCGCTCAGTTCCGGCATGATGAGCTGTAGCAGTCCGCAACGTTGAAGGTCTACGAAGCCCTTGCTTGGTGTCGGCGTCATCATGATCTTGTTCAGTTCTTCTTCTATGCGCTCCGCACTTATTATTTTTATGCGGTCGGCGTTGCGTACGAGGGCGGCGAAAGTTTCCTCTTCAATATAGAAGTTCAGCTGAGTGGCGAAGCGTATGCATCGCATCATGCGTAAAGGATCGTCGGAAAAGGTTATGTCAGGATCGAGCGGCGTGCGTATTATGCCGTCTTCCATGTCGTATATTCCGTCGAAGGGGTCAACGAGCTCTCCGAAGCGGTCGCTGTTCAGACAAACGGCAAGTGCATTTATTGTGAAATCCCTTCTGTTCTGGTCATCTTCCAGCGTCCCGTCTTCAACGATGGGCTTTCTTGAACCTCTGTTGTAGCTTTCTTTCCTTGCTCCCACAAATTCAACTTCCGTGTCTTTATACTTGACTTGTGCTGTGCCGAAGTTTCTGAAAACTGATATGTGCGCTTTCTTTCCCAGCAGTCGGCGCAGTTCGTCGGCAACTTTTATGCCGCTTCCCACCACGACAACGTCAATGTCGTTTGACGGACGCTCCAGAAACAGGTCGCGGACATAGCCTCCAACCACGTAGCATTCAAGTTTCAGCGTGTCGGCGGCCTGCGATATTTTGTGGAATATTTCTTTGTCAAGGAGTTGTGCCAGTTCGGCGTCGGATAACATTCTCATAGGGAAAATTGAATTTGCGGCTGCAAAGGTAGTGAAAAATGGGTGTACTGCAAAATATAAGAGAGCGTGTGTTGTAAAACAATACCCCCAGCAGGCTTTTGGGGCTGGCTGGGGGCATTTGAAAGAATATTTTGTTGTTTGTAAAAATGTGTACTTGTGGTTTTGCGTCAGAATTTCTTTCCGTAGAATTCGAACATTATGTCCGACTGTTCCGTGGTGCTCATCTGGTCTGTGTAAAGGGCTTCGCCGTCAAGAAGCTGGTATTCGTCTTTGCCGGTCTTGCTGTTGCGCACCTTGCCGTCGTATATTGCAGTTTCCATGAATATTACAGCGTTTGCATTTTGATACCACTGTGCAAAAGTGAACGACATGAACGCAATCGCTATGTCGTGCTTTTCTCCCTGATACTCCAGTGTCATTTCTACGGTGTAGGGAGAAACGTAGTATGTCAGCGAGCCGTTAGATGGTGTGGGGCGCAGCATGTACTTGAACTTCATGTCGATGTTGCCCTTGTTTTCGGCAGCCTGTATCATGGCTTCGTTGCGTACCAGCTTTGCTTTTTCTGAGTCCGTAAGATTGCTAAGCTGTGTTGCCGTATAGTCTTTTGTCGTCTTCAATGCCTTGAAAAGAAGTTTTGCCGGAACACCTTCAATCACGATAGTGGAGTCTGCTGCATATTGGCGGAGTGCCATATCGGTAATGGAGTCGTTGTAGAAGTAAGATGTTTTTGCGGTATTGCTTCTGTCGTAGAAATACATCTTTCCGTAGTATGTTCCGTTTATCATCGAACGGTATTGTGAGTCCTGTTCCGGTGTCAGGACATCGTCGTTGTCACTGTCGCTAAGGCATGATGTCATGCCAATAGTCATGAATACCGCCATAATTAAAAGCGGAAGAGTTTTCTTTAGGCTTTTCATTTGTTTCTTTCTCCTTTTGTTTTTACCTGCCCTGTGTGTGATTTTTCGGAGCAGGCACGTGTAGTTAATGATTATAAAAGGTAATTGTGTATACTCTCTAAACAACGCTTTTCTTCAATCATTGCATGCGCAGAGACATTTTTTTGTTGCTTGTTACCGTTTATCCGCGGTCAAGCAGGTTGAGGAACTCCTGTCTCATTGCCTGGTCTTCGAAAGCTCCGCAGAAGTCTGTGGTTGTTGTTACGGAATTTTGCTTTTCCACTCCGCGCATTTGCATGCACATGTGCTTTGCTTCAATCATCACCATGACTCCTTTTGGGTGTAGGGCTTCATCGATGCATTCTTTTATCTGTTGCGTCATGCGTTCCTGCACTTGCAGCCGATGGCTGAACACATCAACCACTCGCGCAATTTTGCTTAATCCTGTTATGTATCCGTCTGGTATGTACGCTACGTGTGCTTTCCCGTAGAACGGAAGCATGTGGTGTTCGCAGAGCGAGAAGAACTCTATGTCCTTCACTATAACCATTTGGTCGTAACTCTCCTTGAAGAGGGCGTCTGTCAGCACTTTGTGCGCGTCCTGTGTGTATCCTCTTGTAAGCATCTGCATTGCTTTCGCCACGCGCATAGGCGTTTTCTGAAGTCCCTCCCTTTCAGAGTCTTCGCCAAGCAGTCCTAGAATATCCTTGTAGTGTGCCGCCAGTTTGTCGAGTTCTGGTCTGAATTCTGTTCCGGTGTCTATCATTGTCAATATGCTACTGTTATTTTTCCCTTAACTATGCATGCTTGTTTGTATCCCATTGCCTTTATTCCTTTCAGCACTTGAGCCGCTTCGCTGTAGGAACGGAAGTTCCCGACGCGGCATATCCATCGCGGAGAATAGAAATGCACGTAAACCGGCTGCTCGGGATATTTGTGTTTTATGTCGTCGCCTATGCGGTTCGCCTTTTCGCGGTCGGCTCTTGTGTTTCCTCCTGAATAAGCTTGAATGCGGTAGCCCGTCACTTTATAGCTGTTGCGCATCATTTTCTTGCCCGTGTCTACGGTTGTCGGGTGGCTGGATACGTCTGTCGTCTGTTCGCTCTGTTTTGGAACATGCTTTTCTTCTGCCTGTTGCTTGTGTTCCGCCGTTTGTTGTTTTTGTTCGGCGGGCTGCTGTTTGTGGTCAGTTGTCGGCTGCTTGTGCTTTGCCGGGTCGGCATGGTGCTGTTCTGTCGTCGTATTGCTGCTTTGTTGCGGAGTGACGGCAGTTTTGTTTTTGTTGGCTTGCGGTTGTACCGTGCCGGTTGTTTGCTGCTTTGCGGTCTTTTCCTGGTCGTGCTTTAGCTGTGCATTGTTCACCAGGTTGTCTATATCGGTGCTTTGCTTGACGGTTATTTTTCCCTCTCCCTGCTTCTGCTTCTGCAGTTCGTTGAGGAATGACTGTGCTCTGCCTGTCATTGCCAGACTTACGGCAAGTACTAATATAGCTATGAATTTTCTCATAGTGCGTGTTTTGTTAAATTTCATAATCCTTCCGCGGAGACAACCTTTTGGGTGTTTCTCTTCCGCGGAAGGATGAGTATGCTTATCGTGCGTCGATAATGCCTTTGAAGTCGGCAGCCTTGAGTGAAGCACCGCCAATCAGTCCACCGTCGATGTCTGGTTTAGCGAACAGTTCGGGAGCGTTGCTAGCCTTGCAGCTTCCTCCGTAGAGGATTGTTGTGTCGTCTGCAATTTCCTTACCGTATTTCTCAGCAATCACGCTGCGGATATATGCGTGTATTTCTTCAGCTTGGTCAGCTGTAGCAGTCTTGCCTGTACCGATAGCCCAGATTGGTTCGTAAGCAACGATGATATTCTTGAACTCTTCAGCCGTGAGATTGAACACGCTGCCTTCCAATTCTGCCTTAACCACTTCGTTCTGTTTGTTGGTTTCGCGTTCTTCGAGGCTTTCTCCGATACAGAAGATTACCTTCAAGCCGTTTTTCAGTGCGAGCAAAACCTTCTCTTTCAGAACTTCAGGTGTGTCGTTGTAGTATCCGCGGCGCTCAGAGTGGCCGAGTATAACGTATTGCGCACCTGTACTCTTCACCATTTCGGCAGAAACTTCGCCTGTGTAGGCTCCTTTTTCCTTGTCGGCGCAGTTTTCTGCACCAAGTCCGATAACGTCTTGGTCAAGGAACTGTGCGATACTTGCCAAGTGGATGAATGGAGTGCAGATGATTACACCGCAGTTTGGCTTGCTTGCAGTGAGCGTTTCGTTGAGTTCTTTTGCCAAGGCAATGCCTTCTTGCAGGTTCATGTTCATTTTCCAGTTACCTGCTACAATTTTCTTTCTCATGTTCTTTGCTAATATTAAAAAATGATTTACGTTTTCTTATCCATTTTGTCCATGCCCATGTCCGGTCGGCAAGTGCCAGCAATGCCAATGGCAGGAAGAACCATGCCAGAGTGTATACAATCTTTTGCCCTATGGCTGTCTGCGGCATGTGTCCTTCAGGCAGTTTGTCAAGTTGTGGCGTGGTGTCGTCAAACTGGGGCAGTGTGTTGTGGCTCCATTTCCCAATTATTGTTCCGCCTTTCAGCAACAACAGTCCGGGATTGCTTCTCACCATTGTTTTCAGTGTCGTTTCGTCTGTTTGCAGGAATGGGTATTCTGCCCCCGTAATGTCTTGCCAGTGCAGCATCGCTTTTGCGCCGCTGGCAGTCAGACAGAAGAAGCCGTAGCCATGTTGCTTGGCGTAATCGTTTATTTGGTTGATGTCTCCGAAGTTCGAATCGTCGGCATTTTCCAGATGTGGAGCCACAAGCAGGAACGTGTATCCCCTGTTCGAGAGAATCTGGTCGGTCAGATCTTCTCCAGTAGTAGGGTCTTCCATGCTCAGGTCGTGTATCGGCGGTTCGTAACCGGGTTTCGTCTGCACTGTTTTGCTGTCTACGAACGTCCATGTCGAGTCGGGGTAGTTTTCGAGAGAGAACACTTTTGTTACACCGTTTTTCTTCAGAATGAACGTTGTCTGAAATTCCGGCTGCTCAGCTCCCTGCGGTATCTCCATCCCTTTGGGGATGTTTGCTCCGATGTGGTAGGGACGGAAGTCGAACACCGGCAGTGTGTAAAGACAGTAGGCACTTGTGACGAGACTATATATTATGGTGTAGTTTATAGCAATCCACTGGTTTGTGCGTCCGATGAAGCGCACCATTGCCATAGGCCATTTTGCCACTGTTGCGGCACAGACAAGCAATACGATGTTTTTTGCAAGAGTTTGCCCGTTGGTCAGCTTTATTGCGTCGCCGAAGCATCCGCAGTCTTTTACGGGGTTGTCAAGCGCAATCCATATTGTCAGTACGGTCATGATTGACATGAACGCCAAAACAGCTTTTGACACCATTCTGCGCCTTATGGCGAAAAGCAGGAACACTCCAAGAGATAGTTCCGTTGCTGCGAGGATTACAGAAAAACTCAGTGTGGCAAAGTCGGGCAAGACGGCAGACAGGTTGAGGGCATTCAGATAGTCGTTTATCTTGTATTGCGTGCCGATAGGGTCGATAGCCTTTACGTAACCCGAAAAAATGAATGTAAGTGCAAGAATCAGCCTTGACAGGTTCACCGCAATGTTCTTAACCACAGTTTTCCCCATAGTCTCTTTAGTTATTCTCGGAAAGTTTTATAACCCCGAACACGGAGTAGTTTATAATGTCCATGTAGTTGGCGTCGATACCTTCCGAAACGAGTGTCCCTCCGTTCAGGTTCTCTATTTCCTTGACACGCTCTATCTTTGTCAGAATGAAGTCTGTATAGCTGCTGACTCTCATCATGCGCCATGCTTCGTTGTAGTCGTGGTTCTTGCGCAGCATCAGCATCAGTGCTTCTTTCTGGTATTTGTCGTAAAGCTGCAACGCTTCTTCGTTGGTAATGTCAACGTTGTCGGCAAAGCCCTTTTCCAACTGTATTAGTCCCACTATGCCGTAGTTTATCAGTGCCACGAACTCAGAGCGTGTGGAGTCTTCCACCAAGGCTTTCCCCTTTACTTCAATGCTGCGTATGCGGTGTGCCTTTATCAAAAGTTGGTCAGTGAGCGATGAAGGGCGCAGCATTCGCCACGAAGCATTGTAGTCGTGGAGCTTCTTTTCGAAGAGAGAGCGGCATTCCTGCATCACGTTTTTGAACTGTTGTTCCGTATTCAGTGTTTCCATTGCTTGTTTACGTTGCGTGTCGGAATACAAATTCCGGCCGTGTGTGGGCATATTTAATTTGCAAAGATAAATATTAAAAATGACAAAAGTCTTGTTTCCCCGAAAAATGTATTTGTTGTGTCGAGATTGTCCTGACGTTTTTCTGTATAAGCAAATAAAGCTAAACATATCAGAAGAATTAAGTATGCACAAAAGCGATTCGGTCAACAGGTTCATTCTGGCATTGTATGGATGTTTGCGACCTATATAAATAACGTACTCAAGTTTCGGATTTAGAATTTACGATTAAGAAATTTGCATAAAAAAGGCTTT
>CAVAPC010000007.1:0-111908 GCA_963590505.1 uncultured Alistipes sp.
GGCTGATACCTCGTGAGAAGTGTCAGCCCTAATTTTTCCCAACTCTGAAAATTTTACCGGACAGCAATAAGTCGGAAGGAAACAACTTCGTATCCCTCCGACCATTTGTTCTTGTTAGGTACTTCATTAGAAGTCTATGTCCAACCCAACTCCAAATACGTCGTTGTTGCGTGTATAGTCTGAAGTATATGAAAGCTTTTCTGAGACTTGTTCTGAAGTCTTTTTGTGATTATAGAACGTGTGGAAATACGCCAAGTTAAGAGCAATTTTCTTTGACACATGAATGCATGTTCCAAAGCCTACTGAATTGCTGCTTACGACGAACGACTTGTCGTCCATGTAGTCATCAGAAAGGCCATAGCTTGTGTTTTGCCATCCAGCACTAACGGTGAATGTTTTGTTTATGTCGTATTCTGCACCGGCATTATACTCCAGAGTTCCTCTGTTTAACCTTTTGTGACGGTTCACTTTCTCCTGTGTTTCACCATCGGCTTTTGTCCATTTGTATCCGGATGTGGCAGACTTGTCGTCAAACCAGTGAAAGCCGACATTTATGTGCAAGGCATCGATGGGACTATATCCTGCACCGAGCGTAAGCAATGCGGGAATGTCGCCTGGATCTTTATAGTTTTGGTTAGGGTCATATTCAGCGATAAGTTCATTGATATTCTCCTTTGCCTGGTTTATTGACGGTGCAATTGCCTGTAGCACCTTTGCCGGAACTCCCGCCTGTGCGAGGTTCTGTCCTATGGCGTTTAGCTTGTTTACCGGCGTTATCACAGTTCCCTGGTTCTTAAGGCATAGGTGCGTCTTGAATTCGTATTTCGCTGAAAAGTTCCATCTCCCGGTCTTGAAGTCAATGCCAAGAATAGGCGTGAAACCGTAGCCTGTTTGGTCTGTATTCAGTTCAATGTCTGAACTTTCAGCATCGTTGGGGTCAACAATGCTAGATAGCGGTAACTTTGCTCCACCTTTGCCTACAAAAGCTATGTTCTTCACATATCCGTAGTAGTTGCAAGTGGCGTAAATGCCGCGGATTCCTGCATATACGCTGAAGTTGTCGCTTATCTTGTATGCTGCTCCCACAGATAAGCCGTAATAGTATTGACGGCCGCGCATGAAACTGTCGAACGTATATCCATACCCTCCAGCTTTTCCTGTGGCAGGATTTACTGTATTCTCGTCGACAGGGAGCAGTCCGCCAAGATAAGGTGCCAGTGTGTTTCCAAGTAGTCCTATGTTTGATACGACTCGTTCAAACGATCCCAGTCCGTTGTCGAACTTGCATTTGCCTCCACCTCCTGTTAGTGCGAAATTTCCTTGAAATGACCACTTGCCTTTATTGTACGCATACTGAAACGATGGTATTACAGGAGCAAAAGCTTTGCCTTTGAATGTTCTTTCGTTAGACTGGTTGTTTACGTTGTTCGCGAACAAAGCGTATGAGTTCTTTATTGTGCGTGTTTGAATAGCTGTTTGCACGTTGAGGCTCAAGTGGTGTCCTTCTCCCAAGAACACCACTCCTGCAGGATTGTAATAAACGCCGTCTATTCCTATCGAAGCCTCGCGGCTCATCATTCTGTTGAAGGCGATGTGCTGGTTTGTGTTGGTAAGCAGTCCGCCAGCATTGGCAACAACTGCTGTGGTAGCCAGAATTGCTGACAGACCTACATTCTTTAATTTCTTCATCTTGTAAATACTTTTTGGGCACAATCTTGTAATAAATGTGCCATTAGTTTTCTTTCGTTAAACAAATTGGCTGCAAAGGTATCAAACTTGTTCGCTATTTCCGAAAAGTGATTTGTTTCTTAATGTTTATTAACGGAAATCTTCGTGTTTTTTGCTCAAATTCTTCCGTTTGTGCAATGGATTTGTGGAAAAACGCAGTAAGAAATGTAATAAATCGAATAATCGCAGTCGTTGATTGAAAGTCGAAAAAAGCAAAGTGACAGTAAATAAACAACCGTTTACCAATGCTGTTACAAGCATGATAAACGGTGTGTATAAGATGAAAGAACAAACACAGGGTTATTGTTAAACGCCGAAACGTTTATTTCTTCAGCTCTGGATAGCTGACGCGGGTGTGGTAAATAGACTTCAGCCGTTCTATCAAGACCTGTTTCGCCATCGCTATGTCACGGAACGTTATCGGACAGTAAATGAAGAAACCGTCTTTGAGTTGCTGGTCTATTATTTTGTTTACTAAGTTACTGATACTTATTTCCGTGTATTCGGGCAGGGAACGTGCCGCCGCTTCTACAGAGTCCGCCATCATAAGTATTGCCTGTTCACGGGTGAATGGATTTGGCCCGGGATAGGCAAATAGCGAATCGTCAATAGGTTCGTTGGGATGCTCGTTCTTGTATGAAATGTAGAAATATTTTGTGATACCCGTGCCGTGGTGAGTGCTGATGAAATCCTTTATCACCGACGGCAGATTGTATTTTTCTGCCAGTTTCAGTCCGTCAGCCACATGGTTTATAATTATGTGTGCAGCGTCAATGCGCGACATCTTCTCCAATGCGTTGTTACCGTTCTGGTTTTCGGTGAAGAACGCAGGGTCATGCATTTTCCCAATATCGTGGTAAAGTGCGCCTGTGCGCACGAGTTGTGCCTTTGCACCAATCTTTTCCGCTATTGCCGAAGCCAGATTCCCCACCATTATAGAATGTTGGAACGTTCCCGGTGCTACTTCGCTGAGGCGTCGCAGCAAGTCCTTGCTTGTGTTTGACAGTTCGATGAGCGTAACGTTGGAGATAAACCCGAAAGTTTTCTCTATTATCAACATCAGCGGATATGCAAAGAGAAGCAGGATTCCGTTGATTACGAAATATTTGTACATCGTGTTGTCGATGGTAGAAAACGTGTTGTCTGTCATCAGCTGCATGGCGAAATATACTGCGCTGCTTGCCACCGTAACCAAAAGAGCTGTACGGAAGATTTGTGCCCGTTGCGACAGTTCGCGCAGAGAGTATATAGCCACCAAGCCTGCCACCAGCTGCACGATTATGAATTCATACTGATATTTCACCGCCGCCGCACACAACATGACCATGACCACGTGTGTGAGGAAAGCCGTGCGTGAATCCATGAAGACGCGAATGAAAATGGGTGCTATTGCAAAAGGCAGAATGTACACGCTGAGCACGTTGTGTTCCATCATCAGCGACACCATGATTGGGAACACCGTTATCATGACATAGAGCATGGCTATGCTTCGCGGTTTGTTGAAGTAGTCCTTGCGGAACATTCCCAGATACATGGTAAAGAGCACGATGAATAGCAGCACGAATATTACCTGTCCGACAATGGTTGACGGTACGGCCGTTGTACTGGCGCTTCGCCTTTGTGTTTCCTTTTCGAAAGAACTTAACACTCGGTAGGTGTAATCGTCGACGATCTCACCTCTGTCAATGATTTTTTGGCCCGACAACACCATTCCGCTTGCCTGCGGTATCTGTCCGAGGATGTCGTCTCGCTCTGTTTCGCTGCGTTCCTTGTCGTAGATGATGTTTGGTTCAATATAGTCGTTCAGGTTACAGCGTTGCAATATGGCACGATGGGGGGCAAGTCGCTCGTCCCTGTATATCTGTTCGTAGGCAGTCATTGTAGAGAAGAAGCGCGAAAGGCGTTCGGCTATAGCTTTCTTTCCGTCCACGATGCGTATCGTTCGTGACGTGTCTGCCGAAAACTGCGAGTATTCGTTGCTACCTATTATTCCGTTGTCGTATATTTGGTGAAGTTTGTCTGCTACGATACTTGTATAGTTGGCCGGCAACCCGGGAATCCCGCTTTGGAAATCTTGGAAAAAGCGGGCAATCTGTTTCGTTTCAACATCGGCACTGTAGTTGAAATACGGTTCGAACTTTCGCATCATGCTGTCACGCTCTGCTTTTATTGCATCTTCCGTCTTGTAAATGGGGAAGTCGAACGTGGCTATCAGTGACCCGTACATCCATGGCTTGCCGACGTCGTAGCGGAACTGCGGTCCGCTGTTGCGCGGAATGAACCATACGATTATGACGACGGAGATAACGATCAAAGCCGTACGGCTGAATATTTTTCTCCACTTGTGGGTTTCTGAAATGCCTGACTTGTTCATGTTGCTGTTTTCCTGGAAAAATTAGTAAGATAACATTTCATACCTGTGCTGCTTTGCGCATATAGCAAGGCTTTCAGCTGCGAAAATACAAAAAATAAAGCAACAATTGATAAAAAAATTGTATTTTTGCACGGTTTAGATAGCGACAACCCATTGAATGTTGCACTAAACGCTTTACAACATCATAAAGAATATAGCAAACATATAAATGTCAGAAAGAAAAGTAAGAGTGCGTTTCGCACCAAGTCCAACAGGAGCTTTGCACATAGGAGGTGTGCGTACAGCATTGTATAACTACCTCTTTGCCAAGCAGCACGGCGGCGATCTGGTGTTCCGAATTGAAGACACAGACAGCAACCGCTTCGTTCCGAGAGCAGAAGAGTATATCATAGAATCGTTCAAGTGGTTAGGCATAAAATTCGACGAAGGCGTCAGCTTCGGCGGCAACTTCGGCCCTTACCGACAGAGCGAGCGCCGTGGCATTTACCGCCAGTATGTAGATCAGCTTCTTGCAGCCGGAAAAGCCTACATCGCTTTCGACACTCCCGAAGAACTTGAGGCAAAGCGCACCGAGATAAAGAACTTCCAGTACGATTCACACACCCGTATGCAGATGCGCAACTCTCTGGCCATGCCAAAGGAAGAGGTGGATGCACTGATAGCAGACGGAAAGCAATATGTTGTGCGCTTCCTCATTCAGCCGGGCGAGGAAGTTCATGTAAACGATATGATACGTGGCGACGTTGTTATCAAGAGCGACATTCTTGACGACAAGGTTCTTTACAAAAGCGCCGACGAGCTTCCAACATACCATTTGGCGAACATCGTTGACGACCACCTCATGGAAATAACCCATGTGATACGTGGAGAAGAATGGTTGCCAAGCGCACCGCTTCATGTCCTTCTCTATCGTGCATTCGGATGGGAAGACACCATGCCGCGTTTCGCCCATCTTCCATTGCTGCTGAAGCCAGACGGAAAGGGAAAGCTTAGCAAACGCGACGGAGACAGGCTTGGTTTCCCCGTGTTCCCGCTTGAGTGGCACGACCCGAAGACCGGCGATGTGAGCAACGGCTTCCGTGAGAGCGGATATTTCCCCGAAGCGGTTATAAACTTCCTCGCTTTGTTGGGATGGAATCCCGGTACGGAACAGGAACTCTTCACGCTTGACGAACTTGTTGAAGCCTTCGACATACAGAAGTGCAGCAAGGCTGGAGCGCGTTTCGACTATCAAAAAGGAATTTGGTTCAACCACGAGTACATGCTGAAGAAGAGCGACAGCGAGATAGCAACACTCTTTGCCCCGATTGTGGCAGGCAATGGCGTTGACGAGAGTATGGAGCGCATCACGAAGGTTGTCTCTATGATGAAAGACCGTGTGAACTTCGTCAAGGAGCTTTGGCCGTTGTGTTCTTTCTTCTTCATTGCCCCCACGGAATACGACGAGAAGACCGTTCGCAAGCGCTGGAAGGAAAACTCAGCACAAGTTATGGCAGAACTTGCAGAAGTTATTGAAGGAATTTCCGATTTCTCCATAGAGAACCAGGAAAAAGTTGTCTTCGCATGGGTTGAAAGCAAGGGCTACAAACTTGGCGACGTGATGAATGCCTTCCGCCTCGCCCTTGTCGGCATTGGCAAAGGCCCCGGCATGTTCGACATAACAGCCTTCCTTGGCAAGGAAGAGACGCTCGCCCGACTGAAAAAGGCAATAGAAACGCTGAAATAACAAACGAAACGAAAAAGGATAGTGTATAACCTTATTATATACATATACCTTCTGGGGGTGGCTATCGCCAGCCGCTGGGACGGGAAAATACGCAAGATGTGGCGCGGAGAAAGGGATGCTTTCAATGTTCTGCGCAGCAAGGTAGACCCATCGGCACGCTACATGTGGTTTCATGCAGCGTCGCTCGGTGAATTCGAACAGGGGCGCCCCATCATGGAGCGTTTGCGCAAGTCGCATCCGGAATTCAAAATCCTGCTGACCTTCTTTTCGCCTTCTGGATATGAAGTGCGGAAAAACTACGAGGGGGCAGACATCATCTGCTACCTGCCGCTCGACACACCGCTCAGCGCGCGCCGTTTCCTGAAACTCGTGCCCATAGAATGCGCATTTTTCATAAAATACGAATTCTGGTGGAACTACCTCTCACTCATGAAGAAGCGCGGAATACCAGTGTATAGCGTGAGCAGCATCTTCCGTCCCGAACAGGTGTTCTTCCGTTGGTACGGCAGGAAATACCGGCTTGTGCTGAACTGCATTGCCCGCTATTTCGTCCAAAACGAGAGAAGCCGCCAACTTCTCGCAAAGTTGGGCATAACAGATGTGGATATAACGGGCGACACTCGCTTCGACCGTGTCATTGAGATAAAGTGCCAGGCAAAGCAACTGCCTATAGTAGATGCCTTCGCCAAAGGCTTCAAGGTCTTTGTTGCCGGAAGCAGCTGGCCGCCAGACGAAGACATATTCATTCGCTACTTCAACGAACACAAAGACTGGCGCATAGTCATTGCACCCCATGTCATAGGCGAAGACCATTTGCAGCAAATCCTGCGCAAACTGAAGCGCAAGGCCGTGCGTTACACTCAGACTACGCCCGAGGAGGCAGCAAATGCCGACTGCCTTATCGTCGACTGTTTCGGTCTCTTGTCCAGCATCTACCAGTTTGCCGATGTGTCATACATTGGCGGTGGCTTCGGCGTAGGCATACACAACGTGCTTGAAGCGGCCGTGTGGAACGTGCCCGTTTTGTTCGGTCCCAACAACAAGCGCTTTCAGGAAGCGCAGGAGCTGCTTGCCTCCAAGGGTGGAATTGAGATAACGGATTATGACAGTTTCGAGAAAATAATGAACCGCTTCGACACCGATGCCGCTTGGCTCAAATCGTCTGCCGATGCCGCCGGAGCTTATGTTTTGTCGCGTTCCGGTGCTTCAGACAAAGTGCTGCAAGCCGTCGGACTGGCATAGAATGGAAAAACAGCGAAAAAGGAAAAAAGAAAATATATGGGAAAAATAATTCTTACGGGCGACCGTCCAACGGGCCGTCTTCATCTTGGTCATTATGTCGGCTCGCTGCGTCGCCGTGTGGAACTGCAGAACGAAGGCGACTTCGACAAGATGTTTGTATTCATAGCCGACGTTCAGGCTCTAACCGACAATGCGGACAACCCTGAAAAAGTGCGCCAGAACATCATAGAAGTGGCGCTCGACTATCTCTCTTGCGGCCTTGATCCGCAGAAGGTAACGCTCTTCGTTCAGTCCATGATACCTGAACTTGCCGAGCTTACGGTTTATTACATGAACCTGGTAACCGTGTCTCGTCTGCAACGCAACCCGACAGTGAAGACGGAGATACAGATGCGCAATTTCGAAACAAGCATACCTGTCGGCTTTTTCACCTATCCTATATCCCAGGCTGCCGACATTACGGCTTTCAAGGCAACTACGGTGCCGGCTGGAGAAGACCAGGAACCGATGCTTGAGCAGACAAGGGAAATTGTGAAACGCTTCAACAACACCTACGGCGAAGTTCTTGTTGAACCCAAGATAATGCTTCCAACCAACCAGGCATGCCTCCGTCTGCCCGGAACAGACGGCAAGGCAAAGATGAGCAAGAGCCTTGGAAACTGCATATACCTTTCTGACACGTCGAAGGAAATGCAGCAGAAAGTGAAAAGCATGTATACAGACCCCGGACACCTGCGCGTTGAAGATCCGGGAAAGATTGAAGGCAACACGGTGTTCACCTATCTTGATGCGTTTTCCACGTCAGACGACTTTGCGGAATTCTGGCCGGAATATCAAAACATAGATGAATTGAAAGACCATTACCGCCGTGGCGGACTGGGAGACATGAAGTGCAAGAAATTCCTGATAAAGGTTCTCGACAAGAGGCTTGAGCCGATACGCCAGCGTCGACATGAGTTTGAACAGGATATCCCCGAAGTCTACAACATTCTGAAGCGTGGAAGCCAAGAAGCACGCGAGGTTGCGGCGCAGACACTTCACGACGTGCGCGAAGCGATGCGCATAAATTATTTCGACGACAAGCAACTGATACTTCAGCAAGCGGAAATGTACCGCCAGAAGTAAACGTCCGTTGCCGGAAATACAGTAAAACAAGGGGCAGAACCGCTAAGATGCAATTGCGGCTCTGCCCCTTTGCCTTTGGTTGGCGCGCGTTCAGAAACGTTTGCTTACCAAAACAGAAATTTCATTGAAATGTTTTGCCCCGCTCACGGTATTGAACTAACTTTGCTTATGCTTTGGACAGGGGACAAACGTCCCGTCCGGACAAACCTTGTAGACTGGAAAACCGGAAACTAACACCGCAGAAGCAAATGGCTATTATCGGACAGAAGAAAATGGAGAATCTTCTCTATCTTGCATTGTGGATATTCATGTTCACAATGCCAGCATTGTCCTTTTTCATCCATAACATAGAAAATCTCGAAAATATCAACGTATGGCCGCGTTTGTTTGAAACATGGCGCGCCATGGGCGCTTTCTGTATCGTCTTTGTCATACACAATATGTTTCTGGCACCGCTTCTTGTTTACAGAAACAGAACGAAGGCGTATTTGGCAGCCCTAGTCTCTCTTGTCGTATGCTTCCAGTTATACCAGTGTTCCATACGCCCGGAAGAACCTGAAGCAGCCGAACAGATGATGGACTACCGCGGCAAACCGGAACGTCCCGTCCCGCCAGACAAGCCAATGCGGCACATGAAAAAAATGATACCGTCTGACACTCCGCCCCAACCGAAGCCCAGAAAGCGCGTACATCCGCCTATGGCGTTCGGAGGGCAAGATGTCATGGGGCTGATTCTCACGCTCCTTCTGTTCGGACTGAACTTGGGCGTGAAGTTCTATTTCCGCTCTTTCGACGAGCGCAAGCGCATGCGCGACTTGGAAAGGCAAAATCTGCAGCAGCAGCTCGATTACCTGAAATACCAGATTAACCCGCATTTCTTCATGAACACGCTCAACAATATCCATGCCCTTGTTGATATTGATGCAGAAGAGGCGAAGCGCACTATAGAGGTGCTCTCGAAGCTGATGCGTTACATGCTGTATGACAGCAACTCTGACCGTGCTCCGCTGAAAAAGGAAATTGACTTCCTTTCGTGTTACATTGAACTTATGCGCATACGATACACCGACAGACTGAAACTGACGGTTGATTTCCCCGCGGAAGTGCCCAACCGCTTCATTCCGCCGCTTATATTCGTTACCTTTGTCGAAAACGCTTTCAAACACGGAGTGAGCTATGAAAGGGCTTCGTTTATCTGCGTCAGAGTAAAGGCACACGGGAAAGGAGTTACGTTTGAATGCCGAAACAGCCGCAATCCCGAAGATACGAACACCGGTGGAGTAGGGCTTCAAAACACGAGGCAGCGTCTTGATCTCATCTATTCAGACAAATATTCACTGCTTGTAAACCAGGAAGACGACCAGTTCTGCGTGAAACTTGAAATGCCATACATAGAAACAAAATAAAAGGATGCTCATGATAAGATGCATAGCCATTGACGACGAACCGCTGGCACTGCGCCAGATTGCAGGATACATAAACAAAATTCCTTTTCTTCAGCTTGTGGCGAGTTGCCATTCGGCTAAGGAAGCAAAGGAAGTGCTCGACAACGACAGTGTGGATGCACTGTTCGTCGACATAAACATGCCTGATCTTAACGGGCTTGACTTCGTAAAGTCGCTTGCTTTGCCCCCGCTTGTAGTGTTTACCACGGCTTATTCCGAATATGCCGTTGAGGGATACAAGGTAGATGCCGTAGACTATCTGCTTAAACCGTTCGGCCTTACCGACATGCAGCGCGCTGCGGCAAAACTGAAATCGCGTTACGACTTGATCCATACGGCGCAGCTTTCGCCCGTGGACGACGATGACAGTATTTTCATGAAAACTGAATACAAGGTGGTTCGCATACGCCTTTCCGACATAATCTATGTGGAAGGCATGAGCGAATACCTGCGAATTTATCTTGAGAACCAGGAAAAGCCGGTGATTGCCCTGTTGAGTATGAAAAAAATGGAGGAGCGCTTGCAAAACAGGCACTTCATGCGCATTCACCGTTCCTACATTATAAACCTGAAGCACATTAAGGAGATGAACAAGAGCCGCATAACGCTCTCAAACGACGCTTCTATGCCTATCGGCGACCTCTACAAAGACAAGCTTAACGAATATATCTCGGGAAAGTTCCTGGGCAGATAATGCGGCAACACATAGCCCGTTCTCTGTGGCTTTCACCTTCAACGGCCAAGAAAGCAAGCGTCGTTGCGAATGAAACGGCGTTACGATGAAAACGTAAACAAGGCAAGACCTGTCAAAAGCAGTGCTTCAGGCATTCTGCTCTTGACAGGTCTTTCTATTTCTCCCAAACAGGGTTGCATCCCTGTTGATGCTTGCTATTCAGCCTCGTATCCCGGATTCTGGCTGAAGTCCTGCTTGTTGATCACGGCATCGAGCTGTGTTTGCGGTATCGGGCGCAAGGTGTGGTATTCCTTTATGTTGTCCTTTGCGTCGGGATTGTATTTCTTCACGCGCTCAAGCAGCTTGCCCGTGCGTTTAAGGTCGAACCATCTTTGCTGTTCGCCACCAAGTTCTCGTGCCCTTTCGTCCAGGATGAAGTCGAGTGTAAGCTGTTCCGGAGTGATTTCCATCTCGCTCTCGTGTCCTTTCACTGCAGCGCGGCGGCGTATCGCGTTTATGTATTTGGCGCCTTCCTGCTTGTTGTTGAGGTTAAGCTCGGCCTCGGCTGCAATAAGGTACATTTCGGCCAAACGCAATATGACGCCGTGCCGCTTGCTGCCAGTGTAGTTTATCGATTCTCTTGTAGGGTCGAGGAATTTCTTGAACGTTACGTTCTGAGTGCGGTTCTTCACCGATCCGTCGGCGTTGTAAACCTTGTCGCGGTCAATCACAACGTAGTTGTGCTTTGCCTGCTCCTCTTCGCTCATGCTGTATTTGGTGAAAACGATGGCCGTGTCGCCTTTGTGAATATACGAACTGTTGGTGTTGTTGCAAATCCACACCTGCTGGAAGATGTCATCGTAGCGTGAGTCTATTTTCTCGTTGAAGAGATCAAGATAGTATGCCGTTGGCATGTATCTGTTGAAGCCGCGTCCGTATTCTATCGAACGTGTCACGGGTTTCTTTCCGTTCTTGTCCAGCACCTGGTCGTAGCACATTACGAAGAAAAGGTGAACTGGGTTGTTGCCCGGTGTGCGCCAGATTATGGCCTTGCCGTCGGGTCCTTCTTCTATAGACGTGCCGTAAATCTCGTTTTTGTCGTAGACACACACGAAGATGTTCTCTTTCGTGTCGTTGCAAGTATTGATGTCGCAAAGTTCATTGTAGTCTGATGCAAGTTCATATCCGTAGTTTGCGATAACGTTCTTGGCGTGTTCCAAAGCTCCGGCGTTGTCATTGTTGTAAAGGCAAACGCGCGCAGCCAGCGCTTCAGCTGCGCCTTTTGTCGCTCTGCCGTAGTCTGAAGTCTTTTCTGGCAGCTTTTCCATGGCTGTCTTGAGGTCAGCGTTTATTGTCTTGTAGAAATCTTCCACAGACGAACGGTTGACGTATCCGCTTGGCGACTTGCATTCTTTTTCTGTAAGGTAGACGCCGCCCCAAGTCTCAACGATGTGCCACAGATACAAGGCGCGAAGGAAATGCGCTTCGCCCAGTCTCGTCTCCTTGTCAGCTGCGGCAAGATCCGAATCAGGTATGCGCTCAATTGCGGAGTTGCAGCTGTTGAGGGCAGAGTAGAGGCGTTCCCATTCTTTCGTAAGCGGTTCGCTCGAACCTTGCAGCGAGCTGTTGTAGTCCGACAGTTCCGGCTGTCCGCAACCGTTGCCGCGTGTGAAAATGTCTGTGCCTACTTCTGTCATTGAAATGGCGTATTCCTGACCGTACCAGAAGCGCAATGGCGTATAGCATGAATTGATAAGAGCCTCGGCGCCGCTTTTGGTTTTGTAGAAAGTGTCTTCCGTCAGACCGCTGCGGTTGTCTTCTTCAAGAAAGTCGCTGCATGATGTGGAGAGTGCCGTTGCGGCGCAAGCAATGACACACCATTTATATATATTGTTCATATTGTTGTTTGTTTTTAGAATTCAACGTTAAGTCCGAACACAGCCTGCTTCGTCATAGGATAGCTCAGCGAGCCTCCGCGCTCAGGGTCGTAGTCTTTGATGTGGCTGAAGGTTAGGAAATTCTTCAGCGAGCAGTAAACCCTGATCTTCGAAGCGTTGATTTTGCTTATCCACGCTTTGGGCAGAGAGTATCCAAGCGTAATCTCCTTTATTTTAAGGTACGATCCGTCAACGTATCCGAGTGAAGAGAGGCTTGGTGAAGTCTTGGAGTAGCTTTTCTCCGGTCTCGGGAAAGCGTTTGTCGGGTTGTCTTCCGTCCAGTAGTCAAATTTCAGTCCCGGATCGCCCTGTATCGAGAACGAGCCGTAGCCTGCAGCTTCGGCATGCAGCATTTGTCCTTGTCTCCAATACATGAAGATCTTGAGGTCAAAGTTCTTGTATCTGAAACTGTTGTTCATTCCCATTACGAAATCCGGCACTTCCGAACCGAGGATGATTCGGTCGTTGTCGTTGTCGATCTTACCGTCGTTGTTCTTGTCGTATATCTTGATTCTTCCCGGTTTCTCACCGTATTTCTTTGCTTCTTCCGCTTCGTTGAGTTGCCATATGCCAAGTTTCTTCAGTCCGTAGTGCGTCTTTATCGGGTGTCCCACAAACCAACTGTTGGCGATGTCACGGTCGGAACCGTCTGCAAGTTCCTTGATTTTCTCCCTGTTCAGCGTGAAAGTGAGGTCGGTGTTCCAGTTGAAGTCCCTGCTGATGATGTTCGCCGTGTTCAGAACCACCTCAATACCCTTGTTTTCAGTCTTTCCTACATTGTCCCATGATATGGAGTAACCGGTTGAAGTAGGCACTTTCTTCTGCATGAGCAAGTCGTAAGTGTTTTGGTAGTAAAGGTCGATAGAACCGCTTATCCTGTTGTTGAGGAATCCGAAGTCGATACCGAAGTTTGTCGTTGCCGTTTTCTCCCATCCCAAGGATACGTTGGGCGTGAGTGCGGGATAATATCCGTATGCACCGGTTTCAACGCCGTTTACGAGGAACGAGTACATGGTTTTGCCCAGTCCGCCCTGTGTCTGATAGGCCGAAACGGCGCTGTTTCCTGAAATACCATAGCTCAGACGCAGTTTCAGGTTATATAGCCAGTTTACGTTTTTAAGGAAGTTTTCTTCCTTTATCCTCCATGCTACGGCAGCGGATGGGAAGAAACCCCATTTGTGTTTGCTTGCAAGCACGGAAGAACCGTCTTCGCGGAAAGTGAGAGTGAGCAGGTATTTCTCGTTGAACTTGTAGTTTATGCGTCCGAAGAAAGATGCCATTGTAGTCTTCAGATAGCTGCTTCCGATTTTCTGGCTGCTTTGCAAGGCTCCGAGATTATAGAAAAGCATGCTCGTTGAAATTATGTCGTGGCCGGAACCGGTGTATGTTTCGGTCTCGTTCTTGTAAAGAGCGTTTCCGACCATTATTCCAATGTCGTGTTTGCCAAGGCCAAGATTGTAGTTCAGAGTGTTCTCCCACGACCAGTTCATGTCGTTTTCGTTAGTAGCGTCGGCCACAGAGTAGTTTCCCGAACCGTCGAGCGTGTTCTGGTCGGCGAAGTGTCCGGTGCGTATGTCCTTGCGGTCAAGTCCGAAAGTAGTGGTGAAGGTAAGGTTTTTCAGTATGTTCCATGTTGCGCCCACGTTTCCTACGATGTGGCTTGTGCGCTTGTTGTTCTTGTATGAGCCTGGCACTTCTTCCGCAATAGGGCTTATTGTCTGTCCGTCGTTGAACGGGAGCGTGTTTATCGAACCGTCCTCGTTGTACACGTCGCCGTATGGAGCGTAGTAGAGAGCGCGGTTCAACGGGTTTCGCCTGATGTTCTGGTTCTGGAACGTGTAAACCATGTTGAGGTTCAGCCGGAAGTTCTTTGTTATTTTGTGCGACAGTGTCATTGTTGCATTGTAGCGGTGCAGGTTGTCGAGCCTTACAATGCCCTGTTCGTTCATGTATTCAAACCCGAGGTTGAGTGCCGTCTTGTCGGAAGCGTTTGAAACGCTGATGGAATGGGAAGTCTGGCAGCCGTTCTTCAGAAGAAGGTCAATCCAGTCGACATTCTGGTTTGACACCACAGCATCGTAGGCGGAACCGAAAATTTTAGCGTCGTCGTCGGAGCTGGCCCATTGTCCGTCGGCTTTGTAAGCCTCGCGCTTGAAATCTGCCCACTCCTGCAAGTTCATGTGTTCAGGGAAGGATGTCGGCGCGTTGATGGAGTAATAGCCGTTGTAGGAAACCTTGGTCTTTCCCTTTACACCTTTCTTGGTTGTTATAAGTATTACGCCGTTGGCACCGCGCGAACCGTAGATTGCCGTAGACGAGGCGTCTTTCAGAATTTCCATCGATTCAATCATGTTCGGGTTGATGTCGATGTCTGTTCCGTACGGTATTCCGTCAACAATGATAAGCGGTGTGTTTGATGCGTTCAGCGAGCGGTTTCCTCTGATGGAGAAGGACAGGCTTGAACCTGTCTGGCCGCTGGACTTCGTCATGTCAAGTCCGGCAACTTTTCCTTGAAGGCTTTCCAGGGCGTTTGTCGTCGGCGTTGCAGTTATTTCTTCCGACTTTATCGATGTCATGGAGCCTGTAAGGTCGCGTTTCTTTACTGTGCCGTATCCTATTACCACTATCTCGTCGAGGTCTTTGGCGTTGTCCTTTAACGTAACGTTTAATGGTACGTTGCCTTTTATGTCGACTTGCTGAGTTGTCATACCTATGTAACTGACCTCTATCTTGCGAGAATTTTCCGGAACTTCCAGCGAGAATTTTCCGTCAAGGTCTGTTACGGTTCCTGTTTTGGCTTGTCCGAACAATGTTACGGTTGCTCCAATGACCGGTTCGCCTGTGTTGTCTTTTACAATGCCGCTCACGGTCTTCGTCTGTGCGTGTACATCCATTGCGTTCATCAGTATGAACGAAAGCAAAATGAGTATGTACCTGCTTTTTCGTCTGATGTTTTTCATAAAAGTTGTTTGATAGTTAAAAAATTATGTGTGCAAAAGTAGAATGTTACGACTGTTGCAAAGTGTAAAAAATTTCATTTCAAGTAGAAAAAGTGTGAATAAACGAAAAAAGCATGATGCGCAGACGAATTTGCATGCAAGCATGTCTTGCCGTTGATGAGGCTTCGACTGAAAACCAATATGGGGCAGACGTATATGCAAAACGTCCGCATGCCTGTCGGCAACAGACATGCGGACGCTGGTTTCGCAGAAAGAAACGAACTATTCTGCGGCTTCCCTTATTTCAGATGGCGTGTGGCCCGTGGCTTTCTTGAAGCACTTGCTGAAATATTTCGGGTCAGAGAATCCGCATCTGTAGGCAACTTCAGATATGTTGAGGCTGTCGTCGCTTTTCAGGAGCCTTGAAGCCGTTTCTATCCGCAGGTTGGTAATATAAATGTTAGGTGTGCATCCGAATTCTTTCTTCATCTGTATGTAAAGAACGGAGCGGCTTACGCCCATTTCACGGGCGAAATCGGTTATGTTCAGCTCTGTGTTCTGAATGTTTTCCGTCACAAAGCTTTCTGCTTTCTTCCTGAATGCAGATTTTTCGATGTTTCCGTCGTTTTTGTTCTCTTCTGGTTCTTTGTTGCCTTCAATCATGTCACCGATGCGAACCTTAAGATATTCCATCCTTTCTTCGTTGGACAGACGCAAATCCTTGAGCTCGTTTTTCAGTTTCCTTATGTAAGACAAAACTTTTGAAACTATGATGACTGCAATAATGGCAAGCGCGCCGTAGAGCATCCATGCTATCGGGCGCTCGTTGAAGTACGGTTCGCGTTGTATCGTAATTGTCTCTTCGTTGTCAACCCACACTCTGTCACCGTTGGTTGAGCGCACATGCAGCTTGAACGTACCTGCGGGAATGTTCGAAAGGTTTATGTGGTTGTCGCTTGTGTACATCCATTCTTTTGAAATGCCCTCCAACAGATACGCGTATTGAATCCTTTCGTTTGTGTTGTAGTCCAGAGCGCTGAACGAGACACTTAAATTGCGCTCTTCCGGCTTTAGTTCTATTTTCTCCGGCGCATCGAAGCGTATCTTCGGCACGAAGCTGCTTTTGCAGAAGTCTTTTACGTTCAGCACGAGAAGGCCTTGCGTCGTTCCGCACAACAGCGTGCTGCCATTGTTGACGAAGGCTGGATACATTTCAGAGAAAGAGAAATTGCCTTCGAACATTCCTTCGGTATAGTTCGTGAAAAGCATTGTCTTCGGCGTGTATTCCATGAGTGACCGTTCCGATACAATCCAAACGTTTCCCTTAGGGTCTTCGCAAAGAGTCAATACGATGTCTGAAGCCATGCCGTTGTCGGTGGTCAATGCGTTGAAACGAATCTTGTCAGACAGCAGATTCTTCGATGAAATGGCGTTTATGCCGCCTCCGTATGTTCCAACGAATATTGCTCCGCTGCGCGTTTTAAGTATTCCCATCACTTGGTCGTTGCTTAACGACTCTTTGTCCGCTGGGTCGCGTTTGTTGCAGAAGAACGACATTTTCTCCGGCCGTTCCCTCAGCGAGCAGGAATACAGTCCATTGTTTGTGGCAATAAGCAAGACATCATTGCCTACCTCTTTAATATCGTGTATTTGCAGTGCGTCTGAAGGGTAGTTCGCCATGATGTTGTTGCAGTTGATGAATCTTGGCTCCTCGCTTTGAGGGTTTTCCACAATGTTCAGCCCTCCTTTGAATGTGCCGAGCAGTATCCTTCCCGATCTGTCTTCGGTGATGGAATATATGCTTTGGCAGTTTATTGCCCATTTGTCGGCCGGATTTTGTCGGAAGGACTTTACGGTGAAATTACCGTTGGCTGTTTCCTTAAGTCTGAAAAGGCCGTTTGGCTTTGTTCCGAGCCAAAGAAAGCCTTTTGAGTCTTTGAAAATGCAGTATACATTAGCGCCGAAAGGTTTGCAGAGGGCAGTGACTTTCCCGTCGTTTGACACGTAGCTTATTGTGTTTCCCCGCAAGTCGGTAATGCGCAGAAAGCCGTTCTTGTCGGCAACGAGCATTGTCTTGCCGTCAATGAATACGGCCCTTACGATTTCCTCCCCGTCGTTGCCGTTTTTTACAGGCTTGATTTTCTCCTGTCCGAACCATATCCGGTCAAGTCCGCGGTGAGTAAATACCCAGTATCCGTTCTGTCTGTCTTTGAACAGAATGCGTGTCTGCACGTTGGCATATTCGGGAAGAGAAGAAATGAGGGTCTTGTCCGACAGGGTAGGGCGGTAACGGTCGCCGCTGTCGCTCTTCTTGTCGGGCAAGGCAGTGAAACTTTTTTCTGTTACATTGAACAGATAAAATCCGTCAAGGCACTTGCATAGTATGTCGCCGCTTGGTGTCTCGCGTATGAACGTTATCCTGTTGCTTTGCAGCGGGCAGTTGTCGCCCTGCCTGGCCTTGTAGTGTGAGAAAGAGTATCCGTCGTAACGTGTCAGTCCATTCCACGAACTTATCCAGATGTAGCCTTTGGAGTCCTGCATGACACAGGTGACAGTGCTTTGTGGCAGTCCGTCGCTGTCTGCAAAGTGCCTGATGTGAGGTGACCTGCCGGCGCAAAACGAAACGGTGGCAGTTAACAGAAACATCGTAATGGCAAGAATCCTTTGTCTCATATTCTTATAAAGGTATGGATTTAAAGTTAAAGACAGTGTTATTCAATGCAAAATTAGAAAATTTTCCACCATAAAAGAAACAAGACCACCTTTTTTGCTATTGCCATTGAACTTAGGACAATATTTCTCCTGCAAAGGATTTTCCTGCTCCTGCACAGAGTTACGATGCATTAACTTTGCAGACAATAAAGGAAACATCATTCCTGCACCTCAAAAATCTATTAAGCAATATGGTAAAGTTAGAGAAATCATTACGCACCGTACTTTACGCTTCTGCGCTTTTGCTTGGAACATGCAATGCAAATGCCGCCGATGAACTTACGTTGTGGTATCAATCCCCGGCAAACTACTGGGAAGAAGCATTGCCTTTAGGCAACGGACGCCTTGCGGCGATGGTGTCCGGTTCTGTGGCACAGGACACAATACAGTTGAACGAAGACACGTTCTGGAGCGGTTCACCTTATAATAATTATAATGCAGAGTGCAAGACATATCTGCAGGAGATGCGCGACGATATCCAGAAAGGTACTGAAGAGGGATATGTGAACGCACAGAAACTTGCGTTGAAGCATATGGTCGCCGACAAGACAAAGACTAGTCACGGACAAATATATGAGTCCGTTGGACGTATGCTCCTCACTTTTCCCGGCCAGACCTTCGTCACGGAGCCGGCAAAGAACGGAAATACCGCAAATCCGCGCGTTGTCAGCAACTACAAACGCTGGCTTAACCTGGAAGACGCTACCAGCGGCGTGAGTTACAACTGTAATGGAGTGAAGTACACCCGCACAGTGTTTACTTCCTTTGAAGACAACGTGACCGTTGTGCGCTTGACGGCAAGCAAGAAAGGCAAGCTCAACTTCGCAATATCCTTCGTCGGGCCCGAGAAGACCACGAGAATAAAGTGCACTTCGTCGAAATACGACAACAATACACTTATGGTGCGTTCATATCCAGGCAGGGAAAAGGAAGAAAACATTCCCTGCAAGATGGAATGTTACTCTTTCATCCGCATCGTTGACAACGACGGCAAGCTGAAAAGCGGCACACAAAGCGTCAAGACATCGGCTGCCGCGCCGGCGGAAGACGTTCCAACGATGGAAGTCTGCGGTGCAACGGAAGTGACTCTGATAATAAGCTCGGCAACAAACTTCGTCAACTACAACGATATTTCGGCCGATGCAAAGGCAAAAGCGCTCGGTTTCATCGAAAAATGGCAAGGAAAGAACTACGTCTCCGCTCTTTCGGCACACGTGGAAAAATACAAAAAACAGTTTGACCGCGTGAGCCTGACGCTCGGCAACAACGCTGTGCAAAGTTCGAAGGACACACAGACGCGTATCTCGGAGTTTTCCACGACAACCGACCCTCAGCTGGCGGCAATGTATTTTCAGTTCGGGCGCTATCTCCTCATCTCTTCGTCGCAACCAGGCTCACAACCGGCCAACTTGCAGGGCGTTTGGAATCCGGATGGCCGTCAATATCCTGCATGGGACTCCAAATACACAACCAACATAAATGCGGAAATGAATTATTGGCCTTCCGAAGTGACAAATCTCGCTGAGTGTCACCAGCCTTTCCTTAAGATGGTGAAGGATGTGAGCGTCACCGGAAGGCAAAGTGCGCAGAAAATGTATGGGTGCAACGGCTGGGCACTTCACCACAACACTGACTTGTGGCGCTCTACCGGGGCTGTTGACAATGCCACTGCGGCCATTTGGCCCACAGGCAACGCTTGGTTCTGTTCGCATATATGGGAGCATTATCTTTATACGGGCGACAAGAAATTCCTGGCTGAATACTATCCCGTCATGAAGGGCGCAGCAGAATTTTACCAGGGCTTTCTTTATAAAGACAACAAAACGGGATACATGGTTGCCGGGCCTTCGATATCTCCGGAAAACCATCCCGGACTGTTCAGTTATACCGACGACAACGGCAAGAAGCAGAACTGTGCCGTGTTCCAGGGCATTACGATGGACAATGCAATGATTTATGACTTGCTGAAAAACACCGCCACCGCGGCACGGACTCTTGGGCAAGACGAACAGTTCGCCGCTGAACTAGACAAGCTCCGCGCCGGACTTCCGCCGATGATGGTGGGCAAATACGGTCAGTTGCAAGAGTGGATGGAAGACTGGGACCGTGAGTTTTCAAGCCATCGCCACCTTTCCCATTTGTGGGGATGCTTCCCCGGAAACCAAGTCTCGCCATATGAAAATGCAGATCTCTTTCAAGCTGTCCACAAGAGCCTTGTTGGCCGAGGAGACGCAAGCCGCGGATGGTCAATGGGGTGGAAGGTTTGTCTCTGGGCACGCATGCTCGACGGCGACCACGCCATGCAACTCATCAAGAACCAGCTTAAACTGAAAGATCCCAACGCTACGATACGCGACCAGGACGGTGGAACGTATGCAAACATGTTCGATTCTCATCCGCCTTTCCAAATCGACGGAAACTTCGGCTGCTGCGCCGGAATTGCAGAGATGCTTGTTCAGAGCCATGCCGGCTTTATGCACGTTCTCCCCGCACTGCCGACAGAATGGAAAGCAGCGGGCGAAGTGAAAGGCTTGCGCACGCGCGGCGGTTTCGAGATAACCGACATGAAGTGGGCCGGCGGCAAGTTGGTGTCGCTAAAGATAAAGAGCACGATTGGCGGCAACCTGCGTTTGCGCACGGCCACCCCGCTGAAAAAATCCGACGGAGCTGTCCTTGCAGCGGCTTCCGGCAACAATACAAATCCGTTGATGCAGCCTTATAACATGAGCAAGCCTGTAGTGAAGGACAAGACAAAGATTCCTGAAACTGTGTTGCCTGAAACAATGCTTTACGACATTCCCACATCGGCCGGAGAGTTGCTGGAACTCATTCCGCAGTAAATTTCCTCCGTCCCGAATCAAGAGCCAATCCGCATAGTATTTAAGGTTACGTTAAAGATAACAGAAGATTGCTCCCCGTATTGTCGCAACGCCGGCAGCGGGGAGTTTTCCGTTTGTTAGTGTCGCATGGCTTCCCGTTTTGCATAATTATTGGGTTTCATTCCTTTATTAGATAATGTAAAACAAGAACATAATGGCGGTGTTGTGTGTTGCCGAATTGCAAAATGATGTTTTATTCACAGTTTATGCAATAAAAATTTGCCGTTTAAAGATTAAAAAACTACTTTTGCAAAAGAGGAAAACATGAATAACCATTAATACATACCGCTTATGAAAGTCTCTACATTCTTCACATTCGCCGCTTTGCTGGCAGTTCAACAGAGTGCAATGGCACAGACAAGTCTGATGAACCGCACAAACATGCATCCGTCGGCAGAGTTCGCTGCGCCGGCAGCACTTCTTGAAAACGCTCCCGCAAAGGCTGCCGGAGAAATATGGCGCCCTGCAACGGAACAGATTTTCTACAGAAACAGTGCCGGAACGGACTGGGAAACCAAAGCTTCAACCACTTATACATACACCTACGACGAGGCAGGCAACATAAAGACGAAGCTTTATGTAAACCTGAACAACGAGGTGGAAAACGAAAGGTACGAGCGCTATTCATACGAATATGACGCCGACGGAAACGTGATACAGCAGATACACGCATACAGTGCAGACGGTAACGAATGGCAGTCTTACGACCGCACAACAATGAAATACGACAGTGTTGTGAAAGGCACACAGACGGAAGCAATGCAATACCAGTTCAGCACGACAACGGGCGACTTTACCCGTCTTCTTCCCGACAACTGTTTCAGAAAAGACATACAGCGCGATGCCGACGGTAAAGTGACACTTCTCACCGTATACAAGTTCGATTCGAAAGGAAAGGAATATGTTTACCAGCGCCTCACGCCCACATACGATGAAACAACAGGCCATCCCAGCACAATAACTGTGGAAGACCAGGTCTACAACTCATCTACCGACGACTACGAACTGGGCGAGATGAAGCGCTTTACCAACCTTACATGGCATGACTGCGACGACCAGTTCGTTGACGTCAACGCCGGATACCGCATCGGAAAGAACCGTGCTCTCACCTTCCGCTACTGGTATAAAGGAGTTGCTTACGGCGATTACGTAATGACTTACGGCGAGAAAGCTCCCGAATACGACGCTACATACACATACCTTGACGGCTCTGGCTACGACGTGTTCAAGTGCTCGCTTATCGACGACAACGGTTCATATAAGATTGACGACCGCTCATGGTGGGACATGAACGGCGATGCTGCCGTAACCGACGACGAGATAGCACTCAGCCGCTACACCTATTATTACAACGAGCGCGGCAAGCTTGTTGGCGAAGAACAATGGGGCGGCGGATACGGCGATGCGCTCACTCTGTATTATGCACACAAAGACGTTTACACTTACAGCGCTGATTACGACTATCAGACAGAGGTGGTAGGCAACTCTTGGGACTTCTTCACGCCCGTTCTGAGCGACGGAACAGTTAACTGGCAACCTTCTCAGCGCACGCTTTACACCGACTTCTCGAAGGTGGGCGAGAGCGCGTCGATAAAGGGACTTGCTGAAACAGATGCCGATTTCACCGGCTACGCTCTCTACGACATGCAGGGACGCATCGTGGAACAAGGCAAACTTGACGGCAATGCAGCTATCGCCAGTGGAAAACACGGCGTGTTCGTATTGAAACTCACCAACGGAAACCAGAGCAAGAGCATCAGCATCGTGAAATAACATAACGGTGAAACGAAAACTTTGAAACGTCGTCTTGCGCAGAAGCAAGTTTCGATAAATTCACAAGCCTGCGGCAACAGAAACGAGTGCCGCAGGCTTCTTGTTTTCTGTAAATGCACTTGTTTTGAAGAAATAACGGATTTGAAATAATTTTTTGCGCTGAAGTGATATTTTCTTAAAAAAATGATAAAATATCCGTTGGATTGTTTGTTGGAATTAAAAAGATTTACTACTTTTGCAATGTAAGAACAAGTTAAACGAACCCTAAATATCTATTAAAACACCATTTGAAGATTTTTTAAGGGTTAATTAAACAAACATAGAAAAAAGGAACTTTATCATCGTGTTGCCATTCAAAAACATTCTTCAGGGATATTCCTTTCAAGTGATGTTTGGCAGCAATGGCGGCAGGATGAATACAAACACAAGCACAAATACACTTTCAATGAATCTTGCATACGCCAGATCCCATGTCGGGATAACGGCATATATATCATATTGAAGTAGAATTGAAGACGAATATATATAATGACAGCAGAATGAATAAATTATTTGAAGGTAATGATTAAATAACATGTAGTATCAGTTCTGGCGAGAACTTATTGAACCGTAGGCAAAGCAGTGGTGCTCAGTCTGCGGTATTTTTTTTGTCATAAGGTCAATGCTTTTGCGTTACCGTTGTCTGCATCGTGCAACTGCTGTCTTGCAGAAATATCTTGCAGTAAAAAATGATGTCGCAATACTTTACGAAAAGATGCGACAATTTGTATGAGTGACGAATTGACCGCTACAAAAGGCACGTATTAAGTGACAAATTGAAATAATATTCATAACTTTGCCCAAAAGACACAGTTAAGGTTACATCATATATCACACACTTAAAATCAATACGCAATGAAACGGTTCAATACTTTTTTTGTCTTCTTGGGCATGTTGGCTGCAAACGTCACTGTATCGGCGCAGACATTGCTCGACGAAGACTTTGAAACCGACTACGTGAAGAGCGACGACAACGCCTCTTCATACTCCCGTCCTGTTGCAAAGGGCGAGGGATGGACAACGGTTGACTCCTATTCGGGGACGAAAGAGAACTACAAATGGGTTAACTACTATAATGCAAAAGGCACAATTTCGGGCAAACACGTTGCCATGGTAGATTGCCCCACTTACGAAACAGGCACAGGCGACGGAGAAGGACCGCGAGAAGAGATTCTGCTCACGCCCGAACTGAATCTCGACGACACTTACCAGCTGAGCTTTGACTGGGCCGCTTCGTCGATGGCGTTCAGCCCAAACAGTCTTTTCGACCTTCAGATTCGTATTGTCAAAGGCGGAGACATCGACAATGCCGAGACGATATTCTCAATACAGAACGCCGATGACCTGAAAGAGAGCGGCGTTACGAATTTCGTGGGCTGGCAGACGAACACCAGCAAGCTCGATCTGAGCGAGTGGAAGGGGCAGCAGGTTAAGATAGCCTTTGTATACAAAATGCTCACCACTGTAGGAAACTGCATTTACCTTGACAACGTGCTCGTGAAGCAGTTCACGCCCGCCACAGGTCCTGTGGCTAAGGTGAACCGCACAAGCTACGACTTCGGCCAGATGTACCTTGGAGAGAAATTCTATACAGAGCAGATAAAATTGACCAACACGGGAAAGAAGGGCCTGATGATTACGGGTGTTGACCTTCCCGCAGGCGTGGCGCTCAACATCGACCCTTCGTCGGTAAACCTCGACACCAACGCTTCCGTTTCATTCCAGCTGTCATACACCGCATCGCTTGCCAGTCCTGAAAGCAGCGACGCTGTGATAAAGACAAACGGCGGTGACATCACGATATCTCTCACTGCCAAGAAAGAACTTCTGCCCGACGGAATGACAGAAGAAACCTTCGAGGCATATTTCCCACCGGCTGGATGGCAAAACGACGGATGGGCCTCCACATCGTCGGCCCTTGAGGGCGACCGCTCAGCATTGGCAACCGTAGACACGAAAGACGACCATCTTGTTTCTCCGCGCCTTGATCTTACAAAGGGAGGAAAGGTGACCTTCGAATATTTCAACAACTTTACCAGCGAAGACGGCGGCACTTACCAGAGCAACGACATTAAGCTGGAACTCTCTACCGACGGCGGAGAGACCTGGACGCAGAAGTGGATTTTCGACTATGAGGACGATGCGAAGTCAAACGCAAAGATAACCGAGACCGTTGACCTTGGCACAGGAACAGACAACTCGTACATCCGCTGGACAAACACCGGTGTTACTTCCGACGACGGCGACGTGCCGGAATGCAGTTCATTCTATCTTGACCGCATACTCCTGCCCACACTCTACGGCGAGGACGGTGTGCCGGACAGCTGCAACATTGTCTCTCCGAAAAACGGAGCAACGGAGATTTATCCAAGGAACATTAAGCTTGAATGGACACCGGCACAGTTTGCCACTGGCTACGCCCTGTATGTGGGCACAGCTCCCGGCGTTTACAACGTTATTGAGGGCAAAGACCTTGACAACAGCCTTACATACACCATCGACAAGGCTGACTATGAAACCACTTACTACTGGAAGGTTGTCGGATACAACAGTGTAGGGCAGTCTGTCACCGCAAAGGAATGGAATTTCACCACGCAGAAAGACGCCTCTACCGCTGCCTATCCATACAAAGAAGACTTCAGCGCAGGTGCGCTTCCTACGGGTTGGATTACTGAAGGACAGTCGTCTTACAACCGTAAGTGGGACATCAACAAGGTTTACGGCAACTCCGCACCTTGTCTCTACGCTACGTGGCTTTACAAGGATGAATACATTTCTGTAACAACGCATGAATTCAAGCTTCCGGAGAACAAGACAATGGAAATTTCGTTCGATTGGGGCGGATTGCATCCTTCTGACTTGCAGACCGACGAGAGCGGCATACAGAAGAAGAACAACATTGAACCGAACAACGGCATAAATGACTTGACTTTCGAAATCTGTGCCGACGGCGAATGGACAAAGCTCGACCATATCTCGATAGAGCAGACAGACAAGTCATACTGGTTTGGAGAGAGTTATGACTTGGCTCAATATGCGGGAAAGACAGTTCAGTTCCGTTGGACTCACTATAGTTATGACAACAACCGCGACCACGGTTGCGCCATAGACAACGTCGTTATCGACGAAAAGCACGGCGACAAGGCCATATTCAACAAGAGCGGATGGAGCGCCGGAAAGGTAAACAGCGACAAGGCCGTTAACTCTGGAAACATCTTCACTTTGATAAACCGCGGAGCAAACGTACTGAAGGTTAAGAGTGCTGCGTTTGAAACGGAGAACTTCGAGACTTCCATAAAGGAGGGCGATGAGATAGAAGCAGGACAGGGGCTCGTATTCAACATGCAGTTCAATGCAAAGACCACGGCAGCACCTGTTTCAGACCAGCTTACCGTTACGTTCGAGAGCGGATACAAGGTGACATTGCCTGTTGACGGAACGGCTTTGCCTTCGACAACTCGCTATTACTCGTTCGAGGACAACGACCTCGACTACAACTGGAAGCAGGACTTCACCATGATTGACGTTGACCACGCTGCAACATCAAGGTTCACCTACTACGGAACGGAGTGTCCCGAAAGCGGCGGAGTGTTTGCCTTCACCACAGTATACGAGCGTCCTACACACAACGGCATTGCTCCAGTTTCTGGCGACGCGGTGCTTATGGCAGGAACACCTGCGTCTGACGACGTTCATGGCGACAACTGGATTATAAGCAGCAAGATGACACCGCAGACCGGCGCTACATTCGACTTCTATGCACGTAACCTGGAGTCGGAAGAAAGCATACTGCCGTCGGCAGCACACAAGATTGCAGTGCTCGTCAGCGAGACAAGCAACACCGACCGCGATTCGTTCACCGAAGTCATGAAGCTACAGGAACTGCCGTTCCTTAGCGGAAAGACATGGAAACACTATACGATAGATCTCTCCGACTATGCCGGCAAGCCTGTTTACATTGCCGTTCGCGACTATAACGAAGCTTTCGCACTTCAGGCTTTCGTTGACGACTTCACGTTCACGAACTTCGACACCACTTCGGCTGATGGCATACAGAACGTGGACGCACAGGAAGTTGCCGCATCCAAGGTTACGGTATTCGGTATCAACGGTCAGAAGGTAGCCGAAGGTACTGGGCTTTCAACACTATCTGCCCTTCAGAAAGGTGTATACGTAGTGAAGATAAACACGGAAAGCGGCGTGAAGACCATGAAGGTGGCGCGCAAGTAGCCGCTAATATACAATAAAAAAAGATAACGGGCGGCTTCCATTCCAATCCGGTTAGGCGAAGCTCCTGTTGCCTTTTTGCTTCAATGTTATACGAGCAATCTTATTATCATGAAAAAAACGATTTACACAACATTGCATATCTCCTTCCGCCATATCCTGATGGCGTTGCTCCTACTCCTTGTGTTGCCTGCTGCGGCGCAGAAGAGAGACAAGACGCTCGGCATAACAGTTAGCGTGGTAACGGGCGAGAGCCTGGAAGGACAGCAAGTGAACGTGAAGCAAACCGACTACGGCGTTTCATATCCTGCCGTCACCCTTGATGCCGACGGCAAGGCAACGCTGAAAGTATACTCCGGCAACCACACCGTAACCGTAGAACGCCAAGGATACGTAACCGTCACAACGCAGTTTGAAGTGGCCGAAAGCGATACGCGCAAGGATATAGAGCTTACGCTTGTAGAGAAGACGCGCACACCGTTTTCTCTTACCGCAAAGCTGAACGTGGATGCCTACACTGGTGAAAACTCAGTTGCACTCTCGTGGAATACCGAGGCACCGGCATTTTTCGACGACTTTGAGAGTTACGACCCCTTTGCCGTTGAGTTCGGACAATGGACAGGCATAGACGGCGACCATTTGCAGGCGGCACCGCTTGAAGGCGACTATCCCAACCGCGGCGTCATGCAGTATGCCCAGATTATAAACCCGCTTACAGTGCAGCCTATGTGGTGGTATTCCTATCCTGTGCTGCGCCCTTATTCAGGAAAGCAATATGTCGGCTTTGTGAGAACGTCAAGCGGTGAGGCCAACAACGACTGGCTTATCTCGCCGGAGATTGTTGTTGGCACAGACAACGTACTTAGTTTCCGTGCCAAAGCGGCAGACAAATACACAGAAAAATTCTTGGTCTACATCACAACGAACACCGGTTCGCCCCAACAGGAAGACTTTACCTGCCTGACGCAAGGCAACTATGAGGCGGTTGACTATAAGTCGTGGCGTGAAGTGCTCTACGACCTTTCCGCCTATGCGGGCAAAAAGGTGAAGATTGCAGTCAGATACATCAGCGAAGCCAACGATGGGGGAGCGTTCATGCTAATGGTTGACGATTTCTATGTGGGTCAACCGGATTACGGCACAGCTTCGCCGACAACGGTTCCAACCTTGTCCAACCGCCTCTCGCCGTTGGCTGTCCGCAAACCGCAGCTCTCGCCCGCCAATCCCAACGAGGAGTTCGACGTTTATCAGGACGGAAATGTTGTGGGAACGACCGACGGTTACACATTCACCGTAGCCAATGTTGCCGACGGTTCGCATGTCTTTGGCGTGAAAGCAAAGTATATCGCGGCAGAGAGCGACCTTGTCACCACTTCGCTCACCGTCAGCCACGACAACTATGCAAAGCTTGACTTCAACGTTTCTGCCGACAGTAAGCTTTCTGCCGACGGCCAGAAGATAAACGTTCTCTCCACTCTTGATGCCGCAACTTACCAACTTTCAGTTGCAGGCGGCAATGCTTCGCTTGCGTCACTGCCTAAAGGCACTTACATCATAGGTGTGGAGCAAGGCGCTTTCAAGGGATACTCTTCCGAAACGGCGTTGGCTGGCGATACGCTTATAAGCATAATGCTTGAAGACAACGTGCTTGCGCCATACAACATAACTGCCGACCTGGAGACAGCAACCGACGGAACAACCACGGCGGCGCTCAGATGGAACCAAGACCTTGGCTTCAGCGACAGTTTCGAACAGTATGACGATTTTGCCACAGGTTCTTTCGGCGAGTGGACAACGGTAGACAACGACCGCATGCCCGTTTATCCCATCTCGCTTGGCGGTCAGATAATCGCATTTCCCGGTTCCGGCACGCAGAACACCCCCACAGCTATTGCTCCGATGGTGTTCAATCCGTGGAACACCGTACCTGCAATGCTTCCGTCCGACCCTGCGATGCAGGCACCCGACGGTGAGAAGTATGTCATTTTCTTCTCGCCCCAAGGTTCAAGGGCGGACAAATGGCTCATTTCGCCCGAGCTGACAATCTACGATGGATACGAACTTAAAGTCACGGCGAAGAGCTATACCGACCAATATCCGGAGAGTTTCGAGTTTGCCGTATCGGAGAACGGAACAGATCCGTCAAGCTTTACAACCCTGAGCACCGCATACAACATGCCGTCGAGCCAGTGGCAGGAATACACCACGCCATTGTCGGCATACGCCGGAAAGAAGATAAGAGTGGGAGTGCACTATGTCTCCACCGACACGTTCTTTGCACAGCTCGACGATTTCAGTGTCTCGCCGGCAGAAGGAACTGGCAAGTCGGTAGATTACGGCAACGTTGTGAAATACAATATCTATCTTGACGGCGCTTTGGCAGGCGAATCCACAACCGCCGCCTTTACGTTGAAGGGCATTTCAAGCGGTGACCACACCGTTGGCATTGAGGCAGTCTACAAAAACGACATTTCCGAGCGCACCTATTACCACATCGTGGCAACCTCAGTTGATGTTCTGAACGTTGAGGCTATCCCCGCCGATGCGGCCGTGTTCAACCTTCAGGGCCAGCGCCTGGCAGGAACGTTGGGATCGCAACCAAAGGGAGTCTACGTCGTGAAGTACGCCGGCAAGACTGTAAAAGCAAGAAACTGACATAAACTTTCCTCGTACTTTGGCTAGCTACGACTGTGCAAAGGGCGAGGAAACAGGCTAAAAAGATAAACGGAACATGAAGAAATCAACACTTTTGGCACTTGCGCTCTTTCATGTCTTTGCTGCGGGAGCGCAACAGATAAACATCGGTGCAGCCGCAAACCTTAAGGCTGTCTCGGTGTGCGGCAGTGCTTCTCCTTACCGAATCCTCTCGTCTACGGAGCGCGCTGTGGGCTATACCGACGGCGACAGCATTACGACAAAGGACGCTTACATCGGCGAAGCCGGCACATACAAGGTGTTTGCCATTATGCCCGGCAGTTCGCTTTCGGCGTATGCCGGCTGCAAAATTGTGGGACTGCGCTTCGCCTTGAGCCAGACGATAGGCAAAACCACCGCTTTCCTTTACCGTGTTGAGGGCGGCGTAGCTTCGGACATTCAGACAGTAAACGTGCGCCGCACTTCAGACGGCTGGAACGAGATTCGCTTCAACGCCTCACAGGAATATTCCATAGGCGGAGACGAATCGCTGATGTATGGCTTCGCATACAATGAGAGCGCCGACATGGTTGCAGCGCACAAGGGAGCACTTTGTTTCTACCAGCCGGAGACACCAAATGCCAGTGCGTCGCAGATAGAAAAGGACGGCGGCTTATACACAATGGCGCAGCTTGGCAATCTGTGTGTGCAGCTTATCGTCGACGTCAGCTCTATGCCAAAGAAAGCGGTAACTATGACAAATCTGCTTGCCGGCAACAAATATCACAAAGCAGGCAGCAACGTAGATGCATTCGTTATGTATATCAACACTGGGCTTGAAGAAATTTCTTCTGTGCGCCTTGGATATCGCATAGATGACGGCGAGACAACATACGTAGACAACGACGAAACGCTGAAGACGTCGGCTTCGGGTAGCGTAAATCCACAGTTCTGCCTGCCGGAAGACCTTTCCTCAGGCAACCATACTCTAAGCTTCTTTGTCGACAAGATTGATGGACAGCCTTCTGACGGCGCGCCAACTGACACGATTGAAGACAAGTTTGTTGTCTATCGACAGTCAACTAAACGCAATTGCCATTACGTTGAACAATACAATAGCCAGGAAAATTATCACGGAGCCTTGGTTAACAGTCAGATGAACGGCGGTGCCGCAAAAGACAGCGTTGCTCTTGTAAATCTCTATCAGGATGGCGAGCCGCTTGCCGTTGACGCGTCGCTCGGATGGAGTGCCCTCTATGCATACACCACGCCCTGTTTCACGATAGACCGCTTTTATATGATGGGCGAAAAGTACGTGGCTTTCGACGTGAACGGCTACGTTACGGCAATACCGCAGTTTTGGTCTACGCTTGTTGCACCTCTCTTTTACGAGGTTGACGCCAATCCCTGTTTCTCGACACTGCGCATAAAGCCGGCTTTCGACGCTGCCACGCGCACGCTTTCAGTTGAGGCAACGGGCGAAACGGTGGAAGAACTGCCAGAAGTTGTGGGCGACATGGCTCTGACGCTGATGATTTCTGAAGACAAGGTAGTTTCCGACCAGAAAGTTCTGAACGGCAACACAGTGAAAACGGACAGAAACTACTCCCACGACAACGTGCTGCGCGCATACATGACACCTGCCACAGGCGAGCTTGTAGACTTGCAGGACGGTGCGTTCAAGGTGACACGCACCTACGATGTGCCTTCAACCTGGAACGCAAGCAACCTGAAAGTGGTTGCGTTGCTTACGCGATGGCTGCCGGAAGTGACTGATTCCAACGTGCTTGATGCCGACGTTCTGAATGCAGCAACGGAAAAAGTTCCCGCCGATGAAACTGGAATAAATTTGGCAGTGCAGGCTGACGTTACGGCTTCGCCCGCCGACGGAATCTATACTCTCTCCGGACTGAAACTTCCGGCGGGCACTTTGGGCAAGGGCATATATGTGATACGCTCCGGCGGAAAGAGCCGCAAGGTGGCAGTGAAGTGACAATTTGCTACGGTTAAAATGACAATGACAGAAACGGCAACAAGAATATTAACGAATTAAACTTTATCGCTTATGAAACACTTACACAAACTGCTGGCGCTCTTGTCGCTGCTGCTTTGGGGCACAGGCGGTGTTGAGGCAGACATAGTGCAGAACTACGTCTGCGACTTCAACGACAAGATTGAAACCAGCGACCATGCCTTCAAAGTGGCCTCTGGATGGGGGCACATCGTAGACAGTTACTACGACGAGGACGAATGGGAAACATACTATGCCTCTTACTCTTATTATTCAAGCTCCGGCGTTGACGGCACGGGTGCGCTTTATGCCGGAAGCCAGAAAGTGGGCTATCCGTCAACAGAACTCTACGACTTGCTCGTAACGCCGAAGATTATGGGCACGTCGAGCATTAAAGTGAAAAAGGGCAGCAGTTACTATTCGCCCACGCTGAAGTTCTATAAGGTAACGAAGTCAGGCAACACGTATACGCGCGGCGATGAGATAGAGGTTACTCTGCCCGACCTTTCAACAAGCGAATACGTCACTGTTGATATTCCCACCGTTTACGGAGAATACGTTGGCATAAAGGCTTCATATGTTTATCTTGATGATTTCGCGGCGCAACAGGCCGAGTATGAACTCACGAAGTCGCTGAAAGTGGGTGCCGTGTCAAATGCAACAGGCACGAATTACCCCGACTGCGATGCCACGAACCACTTCAACGTGAAGCTGAAGGCCACTGTAACCAACAACGGCGACAAGGCCATCAATCCCGGTGACGAGGGATTCTCTGTCTCGATGCTGTATGTAAGCAACGGCGACACCACTGTGCTTGCAACGCAACCAATTGAGAGTGCAATGGGAAAAGGCGCTGAAGCAACCGTGGAGATAGAGGCAACCGTGCCTTACGAAGGCCACGAAAAATACAGCAAGTATTTGGTCAGGGAGAACATTGGCGGCACAACCGGCACAACCGGCGTTTGGTTGCAGCCTACGGCTTATGTTCCGCAGATGGACGTGAGGTACGACGGGACGAAACTCACGGCTGATGACATCATAGACTACGGCAATGTGCAGACCGCAGTAACGAAGGAATTTACATTGAGAAACAGCGGAGCGGCTCCGCTTCAGGTCACTTCCATCGCATTGCCCGAAGGATTTGCATGCAGCGCAGCGGCACCGTTCACGGTTGAGGCCCACAAGGACAGCATTGTAAGCATCACTTTAACCGCAGAACATGCGGCAAGTTATGCCGGCACCATTACGTTCAGTGGCGAAGACGTTTCCGACGTGACGTTTGGACTGAAAGGCGTGGTGCTCGATCAGGCTAAATTCTATGTAGACTTCGAGGACCAGAAACTCCCCGCAGGTTCATACGTTGAGGATTCATGGAAGATTGCACAGTGCAACACTGGGTCGGCCAACAACAAGTACGTTCTCTCTAACAGCTATCAGAACCGCGACGACAAGTTCGTTACGCCCAAACTGCTGCTTGAGGAAGGCGACTCGCTGACCTTCGACGCTGGCCGCGCAAACTATAACCAAGGCGGCGACGGCGTGTATCTCAATGTTTACTATTCAACCGACCGCCGCAACTGGACGCTGGCACGCAAGATTGCGGGCAGCGAACTGTCGGTAAAGCGCCTTGTTTCATATTCGTATTATTTCTCCAGCCCCACAAACTTCACCGTGAAGGACATTCCTGCCGGGGAATATTACTTTGCCTTTGGTGCAGGTTACACCTATGTTGACAACATATATGGCGGCAAACTCGTTGACGTTGCCCATGACCTTGGCATCAGCGACCAGTCGCTTCCCGCCACGGCTATGGTGAACCACGTTTACGTGGCAAGCGTAACCGTAAGGAATATCAACGCAAAGGCGGAAGCCGCTTCAACATACAAGGCTGAACTTTACGTTGGTGGCGAGAAAGTTGCCGAGAAGACTGGCGATCAAGACATCGAGTCTGGAGGCGAGACCACGCTTTCATTGAGCTACGTTCCACATACCGCCGACACGCTTGAGGCCTACATCCTTGTGAAGAACACGCTCGACGACTATACCTTGTCGGGCGACACGGTCAGCGTGGCAGTGGCGAAAGAAGTGGGAGAGAGCAGCCTCGTGATTGGCGACGGCAAGGGAAACACAACGACCAACGTTCCTTACTATCTTTACAACGCTGACAACGCGCAGGGAGCGAACGCAGACATTCTCTATACGCCCGACATGCTGAAGGCTTACGGACTGAAAGCGGGACAGAAGATAACTTCGGTTGCATACAGCGGAACCGCATCTGCAACAAAGGAATACCAGTCTCTCAACCTGACCATGTTTGTTGGCACCGCCGACACAACGGCATACGCAGCGAATACCGACACTGCTGCACTTCAGAGGGTGGCTCTCTACGAGAACTCCCCTTATTCCTTCAAGGAAGGAGAAGCTTTCGACACGAAGGTGCAGCTCGGCGAACCGATTGTATGGGACGGCGAAAAGGCAATAAGGGTGTTTACATACGCTCAGGCCAACACTTACACCCGCGTGAAGTACGCTACGGACAAAACATACAAGACGGCCTATTACAAGAAAGGCAGCGCGTCGACGTTCTCGTCTGACTATGCACCGGTTATGACATTGGGCGTTGCTTACGATCCTTTCACCGTTAGCGGAAAGATTACCGCAACCAACGGCGAACCTGTGGCAAATGCAACAGTGAAGGCAGCAAGCGGTGACGTTTATTATACGGCGCTAAGTGCAGAAGACGGAAGCTACAGTATGACCGTTTATCAGTCAGACAGAAAGTATCTTCTTGCTGTTTCTGCCGAAGGCTTCGAGGATTACACGGCAGAAGACTCTATGACATTGTCGGAAAGCATTGAGAAGAACATCTGTCTCACCAAGAAGTTCCACACAGTGAAGGGCGTTGTGGCTTACAGAACTTTGCCCGTGGCTGGAGCCAAGGTCACTCTTGCCGACGACCATGCTGAAACGCTTGAAACAACCACTCTGGAAGACGGCTCTTACACCTTCGATGCAGTTCTCCACGGCAAGAAATACAAACTTGGCGTTGTTGCAGAGGGTTACAACGCTTATGCTTGTGATGATTCCGTACTTGTTGGCGACAACGATGTAACGGTAGACACGATAGAAATGACCAAGCCTTTGGTTGAAGTGAACGGAACAGTGATGTGCGGCAACGTTCCTGTTGCAGAGGCTGTGTTTACGCTCCGTTCAAACACCGTTCCGGCAACGGAAATAACAGGCAAGGTTGACGCCGACGGCAAGTTCCTCGCTTCTGCAATGCAGGACGAGAAATACATGCTCAGCGTTGAAGCCGATGGATATGAACCGTTCGCGCTGGAAGACTCCGTTGTGTTCACGTCAAACCACGACTTCGGTGAAATCCAGCTTGTGCCGCTAACTGTAAAGATAACCGTTCCGGAGAATGGAATCCTTGCCTTCAGTTCAGAAAAGGCACTTGACTTCTCAGAGCTTGACGGCTTCAAGGCTTATGTGGTTACTGACGTTCAGAAGAAGAACGACGCAGCGTTCACAGAGCTTGCCCCTGTTGCCGCAGTGCCGGCAAACACAGGCGTGATAATATTGGCGGCCGGTGGCGACTATGACGCAAAGGTTTCTGCTGATGCGCCCGTTGTGACGAAGAATCTTCTCGTTTCGACGGCTTCGGCTCCATACACAATCAAGTTCGACGATGTCAACGAAGTGTGGAGCTTGGGACTGTCTCTCGACAACAAGCCCGCTTTCTCAACCGTGGTTGGCACTGAGATTCCGCAGGGAAACGCTTATCTTCGCAAGACGAGCGACGTGGAATACATTTATCTTTACGAGAGTGACGTTCCTCTGCCCGATGCGATAAACGGTGTAGACAACGGCGGTCTGAACGAGAATGCCGACATGTTCAACACTTCCGGACAGAAGGTAGGAAAGAGTTTCCGCGGTATCGTGATACAGAACGGCAAGAAGTTCACAAGGAAATAACTGTTCCGTCGGCAACATGACGGGATGACTTCCCCGAAATCAGCGGGGCATGCAGGGTGTTATAACCCGTGCATGCCCCGCTTTCCGTTATGATAGAGTGGAAATTCAGTTACGATAGAATCGTATCACCCTTTCGATTGAAATGCATCAGCGTTATGATAGAATCGTTTCTCCGTTATGATAGAAATGCATCTGTGTTATGATTGAAACATATCTGCGTTATGATGCTTTCTTGTCCCCCTTATGTCGCATGGCTTTCGTCGTGCCGGCATTTTTCTCAGGGCGGCCGATGCGCGCGGCATGAAAAAGAAACGGACCGAAGTCCTTGCGCCGTCTTGTATTTTCTTACGGTTGGCAAAGGTCTTCGGTCCTGTTGCTTGCTGTCTCCCGCAGTGGGGAAACAGTCTTATCGTTCCTGTTATAAAATGTCTGTTTAAAGTCCTTGTGTTTTTGTCAATATTCCTGCGTCTTTAAAGATCACGGGAATCTTGAACATAACTCTTGCGCCTTTGTATCTATTTTTGTGCTTTTGTTTAGAGATCGAACTTGTAGCCCAGTGTAATCTGGAACACACTGTGCTTGCTCTTTGGGCCGTCGCTTTCGCTTGATATCTTCGTAAGGCCCCAGTTGTAGCGTCCGTCAATCACAAAGTTCTTGTATTCGTAGCTCACACCAACGGGGATTGAGAAATCGAATGTGTTCAATCCGTCTTGGTCATCTTTTGATACATCGACTTTTCCTTTACTTACACTGAAAGAGTCATTTACTTTAAAACCTGGCTGAATGCCGAGTTTAACGGCAAATCCCTTGAACACGTAAACGTTGGCAAGGATTGGAATGTTGATGTAGTCCAGTTTCTGTGTGATGGTAGCTCCGTCTTCTTTAGTTTTTGCGCCCTGCATGGAGTAAAGTGCGCCAGCGCTGATCGAGAACATGTCTGTTGCCTGGTATTCGAACTCTGCTCCGCCTACAAAGCCAACGCGGGGATCAGCTTTAGAAGCGTCAGTAATATTTGCAATGCTTACACCTACTTTTGGTTGGATGGTGACAGAGCCTACTGCATGCTGTGCAAATGATGCTACGGAAGCTAACATTGCCACAGCCATAAGGATAACTTTCTTCATAATCGTAAGTTTTTAAAGGTTTATTGTTCTTACATTATTTTATATGGAACCACAGTTGGCTTTTTGATGACCAACAACTTGTGTTCTGTTTGCATTTGCAAAGTTATGCAATGTAGCATAAATCCATATACGTTTCTTGGTGTTTTTTAGTGATATTTTATCGTTTTATTGTTCGGAATTCCCTTTTTTCCATATTTTCGGGCGTTAAGAGTTAAACTTCTTAAATAATCAAGCGGCTTTGTTCAAATGGACGTAACTTTGGCATATAAATTTATAGAACATCAGAATAAGCAAAAAAAAATGATTGCCTTCGCCGTGCATTGTTGTGCCAACGACGAAGACTTGAGATCCGAACTATCGTAATACGCATTTATGAAAAGTTGTAAAGCATTATTGTTGTTGGCCGTTCTCTTTGCGCTGGCGCTTGGAGCATCGGCGGATACCGGTCGTTTCGCATACCGGCTGAAGGGCGTCGTTGTTGATTCGCTGACAAAAGCGGGCGAGCCGTATGCCACTCTGAATATCGTTTCGCCCAAAGACAAGACAATACCGCTGACGATGGCAGTGACCGACGCCGACGGCAGGTTTGGCATCGACGCCAACGGCACGGGCAACTACGTGCTCATCGTGCGCTCTGTGGGGCGCAACACGATAGAACTGCCGTTCAGCGTGGACGGAAAGAAAAAGGTTATAGACCTGGGCACGCTTCTTTGTTCCGATTCGCCCACAGAACTCAAAGACGTTGAAGTGGTGGCATACAAGCCTTTGGTAAAGGCTGACATCGACAAGCTGACGTATAGCGTGGAAGACGACCCTGAATCCGACGTGGCGAGCGTTACGGAAATGCTGAAGAAAGTGCCGATGGTTACGGTTGACGCCGAAGACAACATAAAGGTTAAGGGCAGTTCGTCGTTCAAGATATATGTGAACGGAAAGCCTGACAACATGATGACGAGCAATGCCAAGCAGATACTGAAAAGCATGCCAGCCTCAAGCATAAAGAAGATAGAGGTTATCACAAATCCCGGGCCTAAATATGATGCAGAGGGCGTTGGCGGAATATTGAATATAATAACAATCGGAAAAGGACTTGAGGGCTATACTGCCACGGTGAAGCTTACAGGCACGTCGCGCGGCGTTGGAAGTTCTCTCTTTGCCACGGTGAAGACGGGGAAATTAACGTTAAGCGCAAACTACAACAACGCTTTTCAGAAACATCCGCACACTACGCATTCAAACGAACAGTCTGTCTTCAACGATCTTGGCACTGAAACCCGCCACTCCGTCAACGAAAGTACGAACAGAAACAAGGTTGCATGGCATAACGCCATGCTTGAAGCCAGCTACGAGATAGACACGTTGCGACTGCTTACCGCCTCGTTCGCGGTAAACTTGTTCCATTCCAACGTAACAGGAAACGGTACTGTACTTTCCACCGCCCCGCAGGAAGGACTGGACCTTTACTCGTATTCAACGCTGATGCACAGTCGGAACACATACAACGACTTTAGCGGAGGCGTGGATTACCAGCGCTCTTTCAAGACAAAAGACAGGCTTCTCACTCTGTCGTACCGCATAGAGGGAAATCCCTCAAAGGAAACCGGTTCGCAAGAATATTCCGACTTTTATGCACACGAAACTTATTCAGACTATCTTCGCCGCATAAGAAACCAGCGGACCGACGGCACACGGAACTCAACCGAGCACACTTTCCAGATAGACTACACTACGCCCTTCGCAAAGTGGCACACCTTCGAGGTCGGAGCAAAGTATATCATGAGGCTCAACAATGCCGCTACCGACAAATATGACGTTCCAGCGGGGAAGGACGAAGCGGAAACGTATGACACGGAAGGCAGTTCCGACTACAAGCACCGCAACGACATTCTCGCAGCATACTTGGGTTATGGGCTAAGTCTCAAGAAATGGTCTGCAAGACTTGGACTTAGATATGAACACACGTTTCAGAAAGTTGAATACAGACTGGGACGCGGAGCAGACTTCAGCAGAAATTTCGACGACGTAGTGCCGTCGGTAAAGCTCGGATACAAGTTCTCGGACATTCATAACTTGAGTTTCAACTACAAGATGCGCATATCGCGTCCCGGGATATGGGAGTTGAATCCGTATCTCGACAACTCCGATCCCGAACACCTCTCGCAAGGCAACAGCGACCTTGTGTCGGAGAAGATACATTCCTTTGACATAGAATACGGAAGCTTCGGACAAAAAATCAACTGCAACTTTTCTCTCGGTTACGAATTCTCGCGCAACGGCATTGAAAGTGTCGACATAATGACCGACGACAGAGCTGTGTCAGGATTGCAAGACGCCACAGGCAAGGAAGTGCTGTACACTACTTACCGCAACATCGGGCGCAGGCAACGGGCCTCTTTGCAGTGTTATGTGGGCTGGACCCCGTTCGACGGCACCCGCATCACCGTTAACGGCTCGGGCGAATACACCCGCTATACCGACGGACAGACGCTTGAAAACCACGGATGGAGCATGAACCTTTACGGCAGCATAGAGCAGACGGTGGCAAAAACATGGTCGTTCGTTGTCGGAATATACAAGAGCACGCCCGAAATCAGCCTTCAAGGCAAAGGCTCCGGCTTCTTCAGCGAAAGTCTGAGCATGAAGAAATCGTGGTTAGACAAGCGTCTTACGGCAAGCTTGGCCGTTGCCAACCCGTTCAACTGGAATATGAAATGGAAACAGAACACGGTGGGAAACAATTTCAGATACGTTTCGAATAACCGATTTTGCATAGGCTACGTCGGCGCAGCGATAAGCTATCGTTTCGGAAAGCTTGAATCGGGAGTGAAGAAGGCAGCGAGAACCATAGTGAACGACGATGTGTCTTCTTCGCCAAAGGGTGGCTCCAAGGGCGGAATGTAGGCCGATTTTCCATTTTGGCAGTGCCGTTGCCGTTACTTTCATTTCTTTTTTGTAATTTTGCCGAAAACAACGCGTTTCATCATAACGCCGTTGTTTTTGGAACAACCAAGATTATGAATATACTTAGCGAAATAAACAGTGCGGCACGAAGTGCCGTTGCTGCACTCTACGGGCAGGAAGTGCCCGAAAAGATGGTGCAGGTGCAAAAGACCAAAAAGGAGTTTGAGGGAAGTCTCACGCTCGTTGTTTTCCCGTTCCTCAAGATTTCGAAGAAGAAGCCTGAGGAAACGGCAGAAGAGATAGGGCAGTGGATGAAAGAACACTGCAAGGCTGTGGCCGACTGCAACGTGGTAAAGGGATTCCTTAACCTCGTTATAGCCCAGTCTGCGTGGATTGAGCTGCTCAACGCAATCAATGCCGACGAAAAGTACGGCGAGACAAAGGCAGACGAGAGTTCGCCGCTGGTGATGATAGAGTATTCTTCGCCCAACACCAACAAGCCTCTGCATCTTGGACACGTGAGAAACAACCTGCTTGGCTGGTCGTTGGCGCAGATTATGGCGGCAAACGGCAACAAAGTGGTGAAGACAAACATCGTTAACGACCGCGGCATACATATTTGCAAATCTATGCTTGCATGGCAAAAGTGGGGAGACGGAGTTACTCCTGAAAGCAGCGGAAAGAAAGGTGACCATCTTATCGGCGATTTCTACGTGGCTTTCGACAAGCATTACCGCGAGGAAGTGAAGCAACTCAAGGAACAGTATGTGAAAGAAGGCTTGGATGAAGATGCGGCAGAGAAGAAAGCGAAAGACGAGGCACCGCTAATCAAGGAAGCCCACGCTATGCTCGTAAAGTGGGAGCAGGGCGATCCGGACGTGCGCGCCTTGTGGGAAAAGATGAACAACTGGGTTTATGCCGGTTTCGACGAGACATACAAGAACCTCGGCGTTGCTTTCGACAAGATATACTATGAGTCGCAGACCTATCTGAAGGGAAAGGCAAAAGTTGAAGAGGGACTTGCAAAGGGACTCTTTGAGCGTCATGCCGACAACAGCGTTTGGGCAGACCTTACAAACGAGGGCCTTGACCAGAAGCTGCTGCTTCGTTCTGACGGCACGTCGGTGTATATGACTCAAGACATAGGTACCGCCGAGATGCGTTTCAAGGATTTCCCGATAGACAAGATGATATATGTGGTGGGCAACGAACAGAATTACCACTTCCAGGTACTGTCGATACTGCTCGACCGACTGGGCTTCAAATGGGGAAAAGAGCTTGTTCACTTCTCATACGGAATGGTGGAACTGCCAAACGGAAAGATGAAGAGCCGCGAAGGAACCGTTGTTGATGCCGACGACCTTGTGGCAGAGATGGTTGCCGACGCTAAGAAAACAAGCGAAGAGCTGGGCAAGTTCAACGACATGACCGAAGAAGAGCGCAACGAGATAGCGCGCATCGTGGGCATGGGCGCTCTGAAATATTTCATCCTGAAGGTAGACGCACGCAAGAACATGCTGTTCAACCCTGAAGAGAGCATTGATTTCAACGGCAACACCGGTCCGTTTATACAATATACATATGCCCGTATACGCAGCATCCTGCGCAAAGCCGCTGAACAGGGCATTGATGTGCCGGCAGAACTAACTGAGACAATGCCGCTCAACACCAAAGAAACGGAAATAATACAGAAGATGGACGAATACGGGGCAGCTGTTCGCCAAGCCGGCAAAGATTACTCTCCAAGCGGAATAGCTAACTACTGTTACGAACTGACCAAAGACTTCAACCAGTTTTACCACGACTACAGCATTTTGGGGGCAGACAGCGACGAAGAGAAGCTCGTTCGCCTCGTGTTGGCCAAGAACGTGGCAAAAACGATTAAGAACGGAATGGCGTTGTTGGGCATAGAAGTGCCGGAAAGAATGTAAAGCAATTCAAAAAACAATAGGCGGGGTGACGGAAATCAAATGTCAAGTGAATTCTGTCACCCCGTATTTTTAATACAGCATCAATATGGACAAAATTGTTTCGCCCCCCGATTACAGACACGACACCGTGTTGCCACTTCCGATGGAAGTGTCGTCCAATGCCTGGGCAGTTGACGCCGCTTGCTCCGGAAATCCCGGACCGATGGAATATCGCGGCATTGATCTTGCAACGGGAGCGGTCGTGTTCCACTACGGACCTGTGCACGGAACAAACAACATTGGTGAATTCCTTGCAATAGTGCATGCTCTTGCCCTGATGGAAAAGCAGGGCTTGCGGAAAACAATCTATTCCGACAGCCGCAACGCCATACTTTGGGTCAGCAAGATGCAGTGCAAGACAAAGCTTGAACGCACGCCGCAAACGGTTCGCCTCTATGACGTAATAGCACGCGCCGAACAATGGCTGCGAACTCACGCCTTCCGCGTGCCAATCCTAAAGTGGGAGACGAAGAAATGGGGCGAGGTGCCTGCCGACTTCGGGCGAAAGGGATAAGGTTGCGGCGCAAGGGAAAAATGAAACGATTTTTGCGTTTTTCATGTTTCCCCATGCAATGTTTTCCTTTGTGCGTTGTTTCAAAGTTGGATGCATCATAAACCAGAACCCAAAAAGAAAGGAAAACAATATGAAAGACAATAGGAAAATTTTCAGCCTGCGGCAGATGTTCTGCACGCTGACGCTTCTTGTGGCTGCCGTTGCAGCCTTCGTGTCGTGCAGCAGCGACGATGATAACTATTATCCCGTGTGTCCTGCCGGATGGAACATGGCTATCGTAACGGTTAAACACTCTGCCGACAGTGTTGCGTTTCTGCAACTTGACGATTCAACCACGCTGTATCCGCAGAATGTCAGCAACAGTATTTTCGGCGGGAAAGAGGTGAGGGCTTTCGTTTACTTCTCAGTGGTAAATCAGAACAACTCGAAGTATTCTTATGCCGTAACTGTCCACAAGATGGACAGCGTGCTGACAAAACAGACAGTGCCCACACTTGGCAGCGAAAACGACAAGGTTTACGGCAAGGACCCGCTTGAAATCATGAAAGGCTTCCCTACGGTTTGCGAGGACAATTATCTGACGCTATGTATTTCCACCCTTTTCGGAAATACGGGCATGCGTCATCTCGTGAATCTCGTAACCGGAGTAAATGCCGACGACCCCTACGAAGTGGAGCTGCGGCAGAATGCAAACGGCGATACCAACGGCAAGACTTCTTCCGCTACTGTGGCGTTCTCGCTGAAGAACCTGCCCAAGACAGGCGGAAAGACTGTCAAACTGAAGGTGAAGTACCAGTCGTTCAGCGGCGAGAAAACGGCAGAGTTCGACTATAAGACCAAGGATTGACATCAACCGGAGCACATATCAGCGAACAGCAGCTTGCCGAACAGTTGAAAACCGGCGACAGGCGTGCCCAAAAGGCTCTCTACGAAAAATATGTGGGGGGCCTTACGGCGGTTTGTTCACGTTACGTTGCCGATGCCGACGACGTCAAGGATGTCATGCAGGAGGCTTTCGTAAAGATATTCACGCAGTTCAACATGTTCACCTTCCGCGGCGAAGGCTCGCTGCGGGCGTGGCTTACGCGCATAGTCATAAATGCGTCGCTGAACTGGCTGAAGTCAAACGGCCGGCTGAACCTTGTGCGCGACGATATGCTTTCAGCCAATGCCGCAGCCGAAGAAGAGCCGGATGCCGACGGAGTGCCGCCTGCACGTTTGCAGGAGATGGTGAAACGCCTGCCCGACGGCTATCGCACAGTGCTTAACCTTTACGTCTTTGAAAACAAAAGCCACAAGGAGATAGCACAAATCCTGGGCATAAAGGCCGCGTCTTCGGCTTCGCAACTGTTCCATGCAAAGGCGATGATGGCAAGGATGATAAAAGAATATAAACGAAACATGCTTTAACGATGAAAGAGGAATGGAAAAACAAACTGCAAGACAGCCTGTCTGATTATGAAGAGGCAGCGCCCGACGGGTTGTGGAATGCCATCGAAGCAGCTCTCGACAACAGTCCTGTGCCTGCTGTTCCGCAAGAAAGCAATGCAGAGGAAACGCCCGCAATATTGCGTCCTGCCCGTTGGCGCAGACCAACTGCACTGCGACTGTATGCAGCCGCAGCGGGAGTGGCATGCCTCGCGGGTTTGTTCTTTTATCTTTCAGACAATGACGGCAATCAGTCTCAGAATATAACGTGTGGCGTCTCGCCAAATGGCGGAAACCCTCACGCTTCAGCAGAACGGAACCAGGCGGCTTATGCGGAAAGCCGAAACGCAATCTCAGCAGAATGCAATGGCGGTCATGTGAAACATGCCGTTGCCGCTTCCGGAAATGCCGGCGAGGAGCGCCTGCTTGCACAAGCCGTTGAAAGCAAAGACGACAATGCGGGCGAACCGATGCAAACTGTGTCGTCGGCCGAAGGCAGTTCCTCAACAGTGGAACGGGAAGAAAAGAGGGCTGAAAGCAAACCGCAACAGAATACATCTCAACGTAAACCGCACAACGACACACAGACTGTTGTTTACTCCACCGGCGACATGGATTTCAGCGCAAGCCGAAAACAATATTCTTCAGCCAAGCTTACTGCCGGACTGTATGCCTCTAATGCCGTGTCTACAGGTAACTCGGGATCGTCAGCAACCGTGTTCTCTTCGCAAAACTTGTTGCAGAGCGACGCGGCTTTGTGCACTCTGCCTGACCAGTCGCAGGAAATTGGCACAAGGACGTATCTTCAGGATACAAACGACGATGAGAACGTGAAGCATCATGCCCCCGTCCGCATCGGAGTTTCGGTTCACTATTCCTTCAGCAAGCGGTGGGGCATTGAAACCGGACTTGCTTATTCATACCTTTCTTCCGATATTGCGCGCGGAAGCAGCGACAGCCGTCACGAGACGACGCAGAAACTTCATTACGTCGGTGTGCCCGTGGTCGTTGACTACAGCGTGTGGCAGAACCGTTGGGCACGCGTTTATGTGGCAGGAGGCGGTATGGTGGAAAAATGCGTAAGCGGAAAATCGGAAACGAGCTACCGTCTTGACGGCAAGACCATAACTACCGAACGTATGGATGTGAAGCCGAAAGAACTGCAATGGTCGCTGAACGCGGCAGCCGGCGCCCAGTTTAACATAACGGAGAACCTTGGACTTTATCTTGAGCCAGGCGTAGGCTATTATATCAACAGCGGAAGCGAGGTGAAAACAACCTATACTGAAAAGCCTTTCAACTTCAACTTGAAGCTGGGTCTCAGATATTCCATCAAGTAGCCGCTTGCGGGGGAAAATACATCAGACTTGTATATAAAACGAACATAGCGTCGACGGAACAGAAAGGAACCTTGCTCCTTCTTCCGTCGACGCTATGTTTCGTTTGTGTCTAACCGGTGATGAAACCGGCAGCAACCTTGCTATTTGCCGTAAGCCTTTTCGTGAACACCTGCAACGGCGCGGCCGCTCGGATCGTTCATGTTGCGGAACGCTTCGTCCCAGGCGAGAGCTTCTGCCGTGCTGCATGCCACGCTGGGCACGCTGGGCACACTTCTTGCAGCCGAATCGCTTGGAAAATGTTCTGCGAAAATGGAGCGGTAGTAGTATTCCTCCTTGTTCCGTGGCGGATTGATGGGGAAACGCTCGGCAGCGTGAGCCATGTCGTCGTCGCTTACCATGTCTGACGTGATTTTCTTCAATGTGTCAATCCAACTGTAGCCGACGCCGTCGGAGAACTGTTCTTTCTGTCTCCATGCCACTTCCTGCGGCAACATGTCGGCAAAGGCTTCTCTGACGATTTTCTTTTCAATTGTGGAACCGGGACACATCTTCGCTTCCGGATTCGTGCGCATGGCGATATCCAGAAATTCCTTGTCGAGAAACGGCACGCGTCCTTCCACACCCCATGCCGAAAGACTCTTGTTCGCGCGAAGACAGTCGTAGAGATGCAGCTTTGACAGCTTTCTGACTGTTTCTTCGTGAAACGCCTTTGCGTTTGGAGCCTTGTGGAAATAAAGGTATCCGCCGAATATTTCGTCGGCCCCTTCGCCTGAAAGTACCATCTTTATCCCCATGCTCTTGATTACGCGGGCGAGCAGATACATTGGCGTTGAAGCGCGCACTGTGGTCACGTCGTAGGTCTCTATGAAGTATATCACATCGCGTATCGCGTCGAGACCCTCTTGTATCGTATAGTTAATCTCGTGGTGAACGGTGCCAATGTGGTCGGCCACCATCCTCGCTTTGGCAAGATCCGGCGCACCTTTCAAGCCTACTGCAAACGAATGCAGGCGTGGCCACCAAGCCTGTGTCTTTCCGTCTTCCTCAATGCGGCGTGAGGAGAATTTCTGTGCAACGGCACTTATAACCGAAGAGTCCAGTCCGCCGCTCAGCAAGACCCCGTAGGGAACGTCGCTCATAAGCTGCCTTTGAACCGCGTCTTCAAGTCCTTCGCGTATGGACTGCACGCTCGCAGGATTGTTCTTCACGCTCTCATATTCAAACCAGTCGCGGGTGTAATATCTTTTCATCTTCCCCTCGCGGCTCCAGTAGTAGTGTCCGGGCAAGAAGGGCTCATACTCGTCGCATTGTCCCTCAAGCGCTTTCAGCTCGCTGGCGATATATATTTTTCCGTCAGCGTCGTGTCCGATGTAAAGCGGTATTACTCCGATGGGGTCGCGCGCTACGATAAATTCGTCGCGCTCTGCGTCGTAGAGCGCAAAGGCGAAGATTCCGCTCAGTTCTTCGAGGAAAGACGGTACGCCCGGAGTTTCGTTGCGCCCGATACTGTCAATCCACTGCCTGTAGAGGGCAAGGATAACCTCGCAGTCGCTGCCTGTCTGGAACTGGTATTTGCCTTCGAACTTCTTGCGTATGGCAAGATGGTTGTATATTTCGCCGTTGACTGCAAGCACTTGTTTCTTGTCAGGGCTGAACAACGGCTGTTTGCCTGATTCAGGGTCAACTATGGATAGACGCTCATGGGCGAGAATTGCAGAGCCGCCGCAGTGTATTCCGCTCCAGTCTGGCCCGCGGTGACGGATTTTCGCACTCATTCTCAGAGCCTTTTGGCGCAGTTCCTGCGTCTGCTCCTGTATGTTGAAAATAGATACTATGCCACACATTGTCTTGTTTCCTTTCTTTTATCGGTTATTGATAGTTGTTTGTATGTGTTTTTCAGTTTAATCCAAAGTTCTTGGAACGAGCGTTTTGCCGTCCCAAGAACTTCTTTTACTAACCAAAACTTATTTCAAAAATTCCGTGCTATGAAGCACTTTGTGTCATTTCATTAGTTATAGCAACTCTCTCCGTGCTCGTAGATGTCGAGACCTTCGTCTTCAATTCGCTTGTCGACTCTAAGTCCTGCAATCTTGTCAATGCCCTTGAAGAGGATGAAGCCCGTTGCAGCTGCCCATGCGTCAATGCATACGATTCCGAGACACTGTGCTCCGAAGAATCCGAAGCCGCCGCCGTAGAAAGCACCGCCGTCAAGAGCGAAGAGACCGGTGAGCAATGTACCGAGAATACCGCATACACCGTGAACGGAACTTGCGCCGACAGGGTCGTCAATGTGGAGCTTCACGTCGATGAACTCAATTGCGAATACAAGCACGATACCTGAAACAAGACCGATAATAAGTGCGCCTAAAGGTGAAACAAGGTCGCAACCGGCTGTTATGCCCACAAGTCCTGCAAGGATACCGTTGAGAGTGAGCGAGAATGAAGGTTTGCCGTATTTGATCCACGATGTGAACATCGTTCCGAGACCGCCTGCAACGGCAGCAAGGTTAGTTGTGAGGAACACGTGAGAGATTGCAACACGGTTTACTTCGCCCGATGCTGCGAGCTGAGAGCCAGGGTTAAAGCCGAACCAACCGAACCAAAGGACAAACACTCCAAGTGCAGCTGCCATCAAGTTGTGGCCAGGTATAGCGCGGCTCTTGCCGTTCTTGTCGTATTTTCCGCGGCGAGGTCCGAGAACGAGAGCTCCAACCAATGCCAACACACCGCCGACAGAGTGGACTATGGCCGAACCTGCGAAATCGTGGAACGTTGCTCCGAATGTGTTCATCATGAAAGAACCCTCTTCTGCGTTTGCAAGCCAACCGCCGCCCCATGTCCAGTGACCTTCCACAGGGTAGATGATGAGCGAGATGAAGAATGAATAGACGCAATACATAGAGAACTTTGTACGTTCTGCCATTGCTCCCGAAACGATTGTGGCGGATGTTGCGCAGAAAACTGTCTGGAACATGAGGAAACCTTCCGTTGGCAGTCCGCCGTCGTAGAATGAAAGGTCGCCGAAGTTAGGCATGCCGATGAATCCTTCGCCGTTGCTTCCCCACATGAAACCAAAGCCAACGAACCAGAAAAGCACCGAACCAATCATAAAGTCGACGAAGTTTTTGAACAAAATATTCGCTGTGTTCTTGCTTCTTGTGAAGCCTGCCTCACAAAGGGCGAAGCCAGGCTGCATGAAGAACACGAGCATTGCTGCAAGCAGCATCCACACTGTATCAAGAGAAACTCCAAGGTCGGCAACGCTTTTGGCAATGTCGGCAGCCGACTCGGCAGCTAAAATGAATGTAGTCATAATCGTAATCTTTTTTTATTTGTTGTGCGTGTTGTTATTATCCCTTAAATTCCTGAATACAAAGTCTTTTTACTCGGATAAAAGCTAAACCCGATATTTTCTTACACTATGTCGGAATAATAATTTGTGTTTGCTGTTTTGAAAAGTATTTGAAGATTGACGTTCCTTAAAAGTCTTTATCTTCTACCTTAAAAATACCTGTTTTTTACTGGTTGTCGCCAGTGTGCTTATTTTTCCTGTTCGGCGTTGTATAGTGCAATGTCGCCTCTCTCGCCAGTGCGGATGCGGATGGAGTCTTCAATCGGAATGATGAATATTCTTCCGTCGCCTATCTCGCCGGTGCGTGCAGCACCCTGTATGGCTGCAACTGTCTTTTCAACGTTTTTGTCTCGCACCACGATGCTGACGAGCACGCGCTCAATGCTACTTGTGTCGTACATGACGCCACGGTAAATTCTCGCTTGTCGCATCTTGCCCTCTCCTCTTACGTCATAATAAGAGAACCACTCAATGTCGGCGGCAAGAAGCGCCTCTTTAACATCCTCAAATCTTGTCTTTCGGATGATAGCTTCAATCTTCTTCATACTTACTTACCTTTTTTATTGGTTTAAACTGATAAAATATCGTTTTGCTGTTTGTTGCTGCAAATTTACGGCAAAATGTTGAAATAAACTAAATTATGTTAGCTTTTTGTTTACCTTATTCTTTTTCTTCTTACAGTTAGCTTTTATAGAGAGTGTGCTTGTTTCGTTTTGTAAGCAATATTTTTGCATATGCTTACAAATTGATATTTTAAAGAAAATAAAAGGTAAAAGAGTTTTGTTTATTGTTAGTATTTTATCAAAATGTAGTATTTTTGCAGTGAACAAAAGACAAACTTGAAAGCAACTACCAATATAAAAGAACAAAATGTCAGGGCGAAATATAAAATTCACAAAGATGCATGGAGCGGGTAATGACTATATCTATGTCAACACCTTATTATATAATATAGAGAATCCTGAAGAGACGTCATTAAAATGGAGTGATCGCCATAAAGGAATAGGCAGCGACGGACTTGTTCTTATCTGTGAACCGACTGTTCCGGACGCTGACTACAGAATGAGGATATTCAATGCTGATGGTTCTGAAGCTATGATGTGCGGAAATGCTTCCCGTTGTATCGGGAAATATCTCTTTGAACGCGGCATGACTGACAAGGCAACAATCAGGTTGGAAACGTTGTCTGGAATTAAAGTCCTTCAACTGCATGTGGATGACACTTGGCGCAGGGTTGACAGTGTTACGGTTGACATGCTGGAGCCGCTGTTCTGCAACGAAAAACAATATGACGAACAGTGCGGAGGAAAACTCGTTGCGCTTGGAAGAAATTTTGAGGGTACGTTCGTCTGCATGGGAAATCCGCATTTTGTGACTTTCGTTGACGATATAGATACAATAGATATAGCTTCATACGGTAAGGTTCTTGAGCGTGACGCCAGTTTTCCGGAACGCTGCAACATTGAGTTTGCTCAGCTTTCGACTGACGGGAAAATCAGAACGCGCGTATGGGAGCGTGGAAGCGGCATAACAATGGCTTGCGGCACTGGGGCGTGCGCCACGGCAGTGGCTGCGGCAAAAACGGGACGAGCCCAGAGAAAAAGCGTAATAAGCATGGACGGCGGAGAACTTCACATTGAATGGCGCAGCGACGACAAGCATGTGTACATGACAGGCCCTGCAACCGTGGTGTATGACGGTGAAATTGAACTTTGACACCGCATCCATAAAACAGATAAGGCAAATAACAGGAAACAACAATAAAAGATATAAAGAAAATGGCATTAGTAAACGAACACTATCTGAAACTTCAGAAAAACTACTTGTTTGCTGACATCGCGAAAAAGGTGAACGCATACAAGATATCTCACCCCAAAGCTGACGTTATAAGCTTGGGCATTGGCGACGTGACGCAGCCACTTGTGCCTGCCGTGATAGAGGCGATGCACAAGGCTGTAGACGACATGGCAAAAAAGGAAACCTTCCATGGATATGGACCAGAGCAAGGTTATTCCTGGCTTCGCGAAGCAATAGTCAAGAATGACTTTCTTCCGCGCGGCATTCACATAGACCCAAGCGAAGTTTTTGTGAACGATGGCGCAAAGAGTGACACTGGAAACATCGGAGAGCTGGTGAGATGGGACAACAGCGTAGGCGTAACTGATCCTATCTACCCTGTTTACATCGATTCCAACGTTATGTGCGGACGCGCCGGCGTGCTGGAAAACGGCAAATGGAGCAATGTTACATACATGCCTTGCCTTGAAAGCAATGATTTCGTACCGCAAATACCAGACCACAGAGTTGACATGATATACCTTTGTTACCCGAACAATCCGACAGGGACGGTAATATCAAAGGAAGAACTTAAGAAATGGGTCAACTATGCCCTTAAGAACGATACGCTTATCCTGTATGATGCAGCTTACGAGGCTTATATTACTGAGCCAGACATACCGCATTCCATTTACGAAATAAAGGGTGCGCGCAAGGTGGCGATAGAGTTCCACAGTTATTCCAAAACGGCTGGATTCACCGGAGTGCGTTGCGGCTATACTGTTATACCGAAAGAACTGACGGCTGTGACTATTGACGGAAAGGAACGCATAGCGCTCAACCCGCTGTGGGATCGCCGTCAATGCACAAAGTTCAACGGCACAAGCTATATCAGCCAGCGTGCGGCAGAGGCGATTTACACGCCGGAAGGAAAAAAACAGACGCGTGAAGTGATTGATTACTATATGGGCAACGCCAAGCTTATGTATGACGCATTGAAAGAAATGGGCTTCAAAGTATATGGCGGCGTTAATGCTCCTTATATTTGGGTGAAGACTCCCGACGGCGTTGACAGTTGGAAATTTTTCGAACAGCTTCTTTATGGAGCGCAAATCGTCTGCACGCCAGGCGTGGGCTTCGGTCCAAGCGGAGAGGGATACGTTCGATTCACTTCATTCGGCGAGCGCGCCAACTGCGAGGAAGCTATGCGCCGCATAGCACAGTGGCTCAAGGCATAGGAATGAACGTGAAAGGCGGAGAACCGGCAGCATGGTTTCGCTGCTGTCACGCCTGCAAGGGATGTAAAAGATAAAAGTATACAATAATAAAGCCAGTGTCGGCTGAAAGAAAGGCATTGGCACACAGACACAAACACAATGCGGGGGGATATCTCCGTGCAGTATTAACTAAAAAAAAGAAAGGTAGAAGATTATGAAGGAACTGAAGAAACTTGGTCTTTTGGCCCTTGGGATGACAGCATTGGCAACTACATCTGTTGCACAGGACAAGGTTGAAGCAACTGTTTCGGCTGACTTTGTCAGCAAATACGTTTGGCGTGGCCAACCTTCAGGCGACGTAAGCGTTCAGCCGACGCTTGGTCTTTCTTACAAAGGACTGTCGCTAACGGCATGGGGAAGCTACGGGATATCCAATCCTGACGACAATGAAGAGCTGGACCTCACTTTGGCTTACACAAACGGAGGTTTCAACGTTGGCGTCACCGACTACTGGATTGCAAAAGACAGCAAGTATTTCTCTTATGCCAACGGCAAGACAAACCATGTTTTCGAGGCTAACGTGGGCTATGACTTCGGTCCTGTGGCTTTGCAGTGGTACACAAACTTTGCAGGCAAAGACGGTTTGAACAAAGACGGCGACCGCGCTTACTCATCTTATTTCGAAGCCAGCGCACCGTTCAAGCTTGGCGGATGCGACTGGAAAGCTGCGGTCGGCGTAGTACCTTATGCAACGGATTACTATGCAAAGGCCAACGGCTTTGCAGTAACCAACGTTTCGGTGATGGCGTCGCGCGATATACATATAACAAAGTCGTTCACGCTGCCTCTCTTTGCCACTATCGCAGCAAATCCAAGCACACAGAAAGCGTATTTCGTATTTGGTTTCACGCTGAAGCCATAAGAATATAATGCAAAGCAATATTCATGGTATCTGATGTCTTTGAAAACAAAAAGATATTAAATGCCGTGAATATTCTAACAAAAAGTGTTACTACAGAGAAAAAAGCATTACCTTTGCACAACATTAAGAATAAACTCAATAAAACAAAGCTTTAAACAATGGCAAATTTAAGATTTCAGGTTGTTGAAGAGGCGTTCAAGAAGCGCCCGGTAGAAGTGATAGCACCTTTGGAGCGCCCGTCTGAATACTTCGGGAAGTACGTTTTCAACCGTGCAAAAATGTACAAGTATCTTCCTGCTGACGTTTACGACAAGCTCATAGACGTAATTGACAACGGAGCAACTCTTGACCGTTCGATAGCAAACGCTGTTGCAACGGGAATGAAGCAGTGGGCAGAGGAAAACGGCGTTACTCACTACACTCACTGGTTTCAGCCCCTTACCGGCGGAACTGCCGAAAAGCACGATGCATTCATAGAACATGACGGCAAGGGAGGCATGATTGAGGAATTCTCCGGCAAGCTTCTTGTTCAGCAAGAACCGGACGCCAGCTCTTTCCCAAGCGGCGGTATACGTAACACTTTCGAAGCACGCGGCTATTCGGCATGGGACCCCACATCTCCAGTGTTCATTATTGATGACACGCTTTGTATCCCTACCGTTTTCATTTCATACACGGGTGAAGCCCTCGACTACAAAGCTCCATTGCTGCGCGCTCTTCATGCTGTGAACGTAGCAGCGACAAACGTTTGCCATTATTTCGACCCGAAAGTATCAAAGGTAACTTCCAATCTCGGTTGGGAACAGGAATATTTCCTTGTAGACGCTGAACTTTACAGCGCCCGCCCAGACCTTATGCTTACTGGCCGCACTCTTATGGGCCATGATTCAGCAAAGAACCAGCAGATGGACGACCACTATTTCGGTACGATTCCCGACAGAGTACAGGCTTTCATGAAAGACCTGGAGATTCAAGCTCTCGAACTTTCAATTCCCTGCAAGACACGTCACAACGAGGTTGCGCCAAACCAGTTTGAGATTGCGCCGATCTTTGAGGAGACAAATCTTGCAGTTGACCACAATATGCTTCTCATGTCACTTATGAAGAAAGTGGCACGCAAGCACGGATTTATCGTTCTGCTTCACGAAAAACCTTTTGCAGGCATCAACGGAAGCGGAAAGCACAACAACTGGAGCCTTTCTACAGACACGGGCGTTCTGCTTCATGCTCCTGGCAAAACACCCGAAGCTAACTTGCGTTTCGTGACATTCATCGTTGAAACGCTGATGGGACTTTACCGCCACAACGGCCTTATCAAGGCTTCCATCATGAGCGCAACAAACGCTCACCGTCTGGGTGCAAACGAGGCACCCCCAGCAATCATTTCTTCGTTCCTTGGCACTCAGCTCAGTTCTTTGCTTGACGAAATAGAAAACAGCGACAGCGAAGACGCGTTCAACATGGCTGGAAAGCAGGGCATGAAGATGGACATTCCTGAAATTCCGGAACTTCTTATCGACAATACCGACCGTAACCGCACATCACCTTTTGCCTTCACCGGAAACCGTTTCGAGTTCCGTGCCGTCGGCTCTGAGGCTAACTGCGCTTCGGCAATGATTGCACTTAACTCTGCCGTGGCCGAAGCCCTTGTTGACTTCAAGGCTCGTGTTGACGCTCTCATCGAGAAAGGCGTTGACCAGACAAAGGCCATTGTTGACGTTCTGCGCGAAGACATCAAGACTTGCAAGCCTATCCGCTTCGACGGCAACGGCTATTCAGACGAATGGGTGGAAGAAGCAAAGAAGCGCGGCCTTGACTGCGAGACAAGCTGCCCGGTAATCTTCGACAATTACCTGAGCAAGTCGTCCGTAGAGATGTTCACAAAGCTTGGCGTAATGACTGAGAAGGAACTCGCAGCACGCAATGAAGTGAAGTGGGAGACATACACAAAGAAGATACAGATTGAAGCACGCGTAATGGGCGACCTTACGATGAACCACATCATACCGGTGGCAACACACTATCAGAGCATGCTTCTGAAGAACGTGCAGAACATGCGCACTGTATTCCCTGTTGAAAAGGCCGACAAGCTTAGCGCAAGCAATATCAAGATAATTGAAGACATTGCAGAACGCACGCAGATAATCGAAAAAGGCGTTGAGGAACTTGTCAATGCACGCAAGGTTGCAAACAAGATTGCCGACGAACGCGAAAAAGCTATAGCTTATCACGACACAGTGGCTCCTAAGATGGAGGAAATTCGCTATCACATAGACAAGCTCGAGCTCACCGTTAGCGATGAACTTTGGACGCTGCCTAAGTATCGCGAACTGCTGTTCATCAGATAAACCCTACAATCTATTTCTTTTATTGGTTGTTTAAGTTTGCGGGTTGCGTGGTTGTGAAACCATGCAGCCCTTTCTGTTTTTTTACAAGTATGCAAGCGTTGCCTGCAAACGACCGTTGCTTGGCGTCTTAAGCAAGCTTCGTTTCATTTGTAACGACGTTATGCTTTTCCTGTTCCTTTAAATATGTGGATTTCTTTTGCAATGCACTTTTTCTGTGAAAAAGGCAGCCTTGAAAGTATTACAAAGATTCTTTCAAGGCGTCTTTTAAATAGTTAACATTCTTTTAAAAGGAAGAAATTCTCTTAAATCTATTAACTTAACCTTAAATAATTAGTTATGCAAGAAAACAGTAGAAGATTGCCGATACTGGGCTTTGCCCAAGGTGCTCTCCTCGTTTCGCTGTCCCTTCTGGCGCCGACAACGGCAGTTGCAGCCGGCGGATACGCCGATGCACACCGAATGGCAGTAGAACAGCGCAACGACAAGGTTTCAGGAACAGTGATTGACGAAAACGGTGAACCGTTAATCGGCGCTACAGTGAAGCAGAAGGGCGGTTCGGTTGGTGCAATTACCGACATGGACGGAAATTTCAGCGTAAGCCTTCCTGCGGGAACACAGCTTGAAGTGAGCTACACCGGTTATCTGACACAAACGGTTTCTGCCCGCCAGGGATTGAAAATAACCATGAAGCCGGATGCAATCGGCCTTGACGACGTGGTGGTTGTCGGTTATGGCACGCAGAAGAAGCGCGACCTTACCGGTTCTGTTACGTCGATGAAGAACGAAGACATAGTGGTCGCCCCGACAAACGACGTTATGGAAGCCCTCCAAGGCAAGGTGTCGGGACTTGACATCACGAAGACAAGCGGTGAAACCGGCGGTTCGGTGAATATTCTTTTGCGCGGTTCACGTTCCATTTACGGCAGCAACTCGCCTCTGTTCATTATTGACGGACTGCCCGGAAGCTACGATGACGTTAGTCCGAACGACATTGAAAGCATCGATGTCTTGAAGGACGCTTCGTCAACAGCCATCTACGGTTCGGCAGGAGCAAACGGTGTTATCATAATCACCACTAAGCGCGGTGCAAAAAGCCAGAAGACAAAGGTTAATTTCGACGCATACTACGGATGGAGCGGCTCTGCGCAGTATAAGCACGGAATGACCGGCGACGAATGGACCAACTACTATACCGAGGCATACAAATACAAAAACGGCAGTTATCCCACAAGCATGAGCGACGTGTTCAAGGGCGACAATGCTCTTATCGAAGCTTACAACAAAGGGAAATGGATTGACTGGGTAGACAAGGCAACCGACAACACGTCGACCACGCAGAAATACTCTCTTTCAATACAGGCCGGAAACGAGAAGACGAACGTTTATTCTTCCGTTGTCTACAGCCGCGACGAGGGTATGCTCAACAATGAACTACGCAACAAGTATCAGGCCCGCCTGAACGTTGACCACAGCATCTTCAGCTGGTTGAAGGTTGGCTTGTCGAGCAACCTCAACTATACGATTCACGACAAGGGCGACAACAAGACCTTCACAAAGTCGATCACGGCACTGCCTTTGGGTGATGTCTACGACAAGGACGGCAACTACCAATCGGAATACGTTGCCAACTATTATTCTCCGCTCGGCGACTTCATAAAGAACCAGTATTCAAACAACACGCGCACAACGTACATCAATTCAATTGGCTATGCTGAAATAACCCCTGTCAAGGGACTTCGCTTCCGCACTCAGCTCAATGCCACACTGACGCACGCCCGTCTTGGCAGATACTGGGGAGCAGACGCCAACTCCAACCGTCCGACGTATGCGGGAACGCCTCATGCACAGATAAAGAACAGCGATGCTTACAGCTATAACTGGGAAAACATCCTGTCGTATAACTTTACTGTTGCCAAAGACCACGATTTCGGCATTACGGGTATCACTTCTTGGCAGAAAGACCAAAGCGAGTATTCATATGCAGAAGGCAGCAAACAAGACCTTGACGTATGGCAGTATTGGAGACTCATGGCTGCAACTACTCCACACGTAGAGTCGTCTTACGAAGGCACACAGAAGATGTCATACGCTGTGCGTTTCAACTATTCGTTCAAAGGGCGATATCTGTTTACGTTCTCCAATCGTTGGGACGGCGTTTCCTTCTTCTCAAAAGGAAAGAAGTGGGATTCATTCCCCGCTGCCGCTATCGGCTGGCGCATTTCCGATGAAGCTTTCATGGCAGGCACCAAGGGATGGCTCGACAACTTGAAGCTTCGTGTCAGCACAGGTATTACCGGTAACTCAGGTGGCGTTGGAGCTTATGCCACGCAAACTAACGCTTACAAGTATTCAGCAAACGGTATAACCATAAACGGCAAGATTGTGGATTTCGCACAGTACTCAGGCACGGTGGGTAGCGCCACACTTGGATGGGAAAAGTCTTACAACTGGAACTTCGGACTCGACTTTGCAGTATTGGGAGGACGCATCGACGGATCTGTAGACTTCTTCACTACGGTTACGCGCGGCCTGCTTTTCAAGCGCACGATGAACATAACCGACGGTTACACCGGTTGGGGCTCACCGCTCTCAAGCTGGGAAAACCTCGCAAAGACAAGCAACAAGGGTCTTGAATTTACCATCAACAGCCGTAACATAACGACCAAAGACTTCAAGTGGAACACCACCCTTACTGGAACTTGGCAGAAAGAGCGCATAGAAAGCCTGCCAAACGGAGACGTGAAGAGTGAGAACCTGTTTGTCGGCAGTCCTATAAAAGCAATCTACGACTACAAGTATGCCGGCATTTGGGGAACAGACGCTTCGGACGAAGAGCTTTCTACTTACGGCGTAAAGCCGGGCTGGGTGAAGATACAGACGGTTGAGAAAAACGGCGACGGCGGAAAACACAAATACAGCCTCGACGACCGTCAAGTGTTGGGTCATCAGAACCCGAACTGGATACTCGGTCTCAACAATACGTTTGTTTACAAGGATTTCGACCTTACAATCTATGCAATGGGACGCTGGGGACAGACCATTTACAGCAAGCTCCTCGGTATGTATACAGCGAAATCTGAAATCGGAGAGAACCAGATCTCAGGCGTAGACTACTGGACAGAAAACAACCAAGGCGCTTATTATCCACGTCCTGGTAGCGGTGACGACCAGACTGTGGGCAATTCGGCAGTAAACGTTTACGACGGATCGTTCATCAAGATAAAGAACATCACCATCGGCTATACGCTCCCGAAGAAAATTTCCAAGCACGCTCTTATGGAGAAATGCCGCTTCTACTTCACGGCCTACAACCCGTGGATATTCTGTTCTGAGAGCAAACTCAAAGGAACAGACCCTGAAACAGGCGGAGCTGACAGCTTCCCGACATACAAACAGTATGTGTTCGGAGTAAACATAACTTTCTAATACAACATGTCAACTATGAAAAGAAACTTTAAATCAATGATATTGGCAACGGCTGCCGTTGCCATGGGATTATCCTCCTGCTCGCTAGAAGAGGACAACCCTGGAGGTTTCACCATGAAAGACTTGGCTGAAAACTCCACAACTTCATACAGGACGCTCATAAACCAGTGCTATTTCGGAATGGAACGATTCCTTTACGGCACCGACGGCTTTATGGAACTGACGGAAGCAGGCACAGACTTGTGGACTTACACTGCAAACAAATCGACCGGTAGCACCCAGTACTTCTGGTTCTATGCAGGAGCTTCGCCAAACACAACTTATACCAACGGTATATGGAACGCCATATATGACGGTATCGCCGGCTGCAACGAGGCAATAAACCTTGCACCAAGTGTTCCGTACAAGAACGATACGTTGAGAAACACAGCCGTGGCTGAAGCGCATTTCATGCGTGCGGTATATTATTTCAACGCTGTTGAACAGTTCGGAGCCGTGACAATGACCACACAGTCTTCTACTGTACCTAATTTCTCGCCCACACGCACCGAGCCGCTTACCATTTACAGAGAACTTATAATTCCGGATTTGGAGTTTGCCGTTGAATGGCTGGAAAAAGGAACGGACGCCACAACCACACAACCCACAAAGAAGGCTGCATTGGGAATGCTGGCAAAAGCGTGTTTGCAGACAAAAGAATATGGAACGGACGAGTATCTTACAGAAGGCTTACAGGCTGCGAAGAAACTTATAGATGATTGCGAAGGTGGCGGAACTTCCTATGGCGCATATATGTATCCGACTTATGACGAAGTGTTCTTGGAATCGAACAACTTCAACAACAAGGAAGCTCTGTGGAAGCACCGTTGGTATGCTGGCTCGGAAGGACACGGCTCAAGCAACGGAAACTGGAAGTTGAACCGCAACGACGAGAAATTCCTTTGTTCCGTTACACAGTTTGGAGCCATTGTTGACAATCTTGCTTCGCGCCAGACTTGGGAGGACTGTCGCCCTGGTATATTCATGCCATCGCAGCATCTGCTCAGCCTGTATGTGCAGAGCGACGGAACGCTTGACCCGCGTTTCCATAAATCGTTTACCACGCAATGGAAGGCAAACACTTCGTACACTTGGAACAAAGACGCTCAGACGAAGTACGGCAAAGACGCCTCTGTGGCTGGAGTGAAGCTGAACACCGGCGATACAGCCATAAAATTCGCTATGCCGCAAGACTCCGACTATTCTCAGGAAGTGGCAAACAAGAGCACTTCGCATTATCTTCTCGTAGACTACAAGGACGTTTACAACGACGCCAAAAAGAACGTGATCAATCAAAACGGCTCAAGTGAGAATCTTTTCAGCTATTTCTATCCGTCACTGAACAAACACAACAGCAGCAACTATTTTATTGCTAACGATAAGAAGAGTCGTATAGGAAATCTGAACGGTACGTTTATCATGCGTATGGCTGAGATATACCTTATTGCAGCAGAACTCGACATTTACCTTAACGGTGGAGCAAATGCCAAGGCATATATAAATAAGGTGAAAGCACGTGCCGGAGCAGAACTTCTGAACACCACGCCAACTCTGCGCGACGTTCTTGACGAGCGTGGCCGCGAGCTTTGCGGAGAATATTGCCGTTTCTACGATTTGAAACGTATGGGACTGCTGAAAGACAACACGTATCTTAACGAGACGCATCCAGACCTCGGACAATATTTCAAGCCTGAATATGCATTGCGTCCAATATCCTCTACGTTTACAGACGGCCTTGAAAACGGTTCGGAATATCAGAATCCTGGATATTAAACAACTGTTTCCTTTCGCAGTAAGGGAGACTTGCACAAAACAAATAATTAAAACTTTGGGGAATTTTGCGGTTATCGAAAAAACAAGTAACTTTGCAGCGCTAAATCGCAATTAAAAACTTGTCCCCATCGGAGGGCTGAAGAGCCGGATAAGATGACTGGTTAGAACCAATCTCTTGTCCGGCTTCTCTTTGTTTGTGCATCATCTTTTTATAAAAGTAGCAAGACAAAGGAATGCAAAAACGTTTATGGCAGGAAAAGGAACGGTGTCCTTTTTTTTGTTGTAGCCACAACCTTTGAATTTATTTGTTTCCAGAATATCTATTTACCATAGCAATAGCTCTGATGATTATTTTAAGCAGATATACACGTAAGTGTTATTTACAATGAAATCAATTGTTTTCGGTTTCTAATGTTGCATTTCTCTTGCGTTTGTCTTATCTTTGCACGTTAGTTATTCGAATACAATTAAATTTATGTCGTGCATTATAAATATTGAAACGAGCACGGACGTGTGTTCGCTTACTGTCAGCCAAGACGGCGCAGACATCTTTACGCGCGAAGATCATAGCGGACCTAATCATGCAGTGAAACTCGGGCAATTCGTAGACGAGGGCTTGTCGTTTGCAGACAGCCACGCCATTCCTGTTGATGCAGTCGCAGTGAGTTGCGGTCCGGGTTCTTATACAGGACTTCGTATCGGAACGTCGATGGCAAAAGGTATTTGCTACGGTCGTGGAATAAAGCTTATATCCGTGCCTACGCTTGAACTTATGTCTGTTCCGGTTTTGCTTAAGCATGAATTGGAAGACGATGCACTCCTTTGCCCAATGATTGACGCACGGCGCATGGAAGTCTATGCTGCGGTTTACGATCGTGCCTTGAATGAAGTGCGCGGCGTGCAGGCTGACGTTGTAGACGCCGATACCTATCGGACTTATTTGGACCAACATCCTGTCTATTTCTTCGGCAACGGGGCTGCAAAGTGCATGGATACGATAAACCATCCAAATGCACGCTTGATAAAAGGCATCGAACCTTTGTCGAAGTTCATGTATCCTTTGGCCGAAAAGCGCATAGCCAAGGAATGCTATGAAGACGTAGCGTATTTCGTTCCGTTCTATTTTAAGGATTTTGTTGCCAAGACACCGAAGAAACTGCTTTGATTTTCAACAAGACCCGCCTTCTGACGTTGGGCCAATAGGGCTTCGACAGGTGCAGGTCTCTTCATTTTCGTTACAATGAACATACAAGGACTCGATTACAATACACACCGTGAGAAACTCATTATGCCTGAATATGGACGGGAAGTACAGAAGATGGTAGACTATGCCGTTTCACTTCCCGATAAGGATGAACGGCAAAAATGTGCTGAGACAATAATTTCCGTAATGGATCGCATGATGTCGCACAACCGTAACAACATTGGCTACAAGCAGAAACTGTGGGATCATCTTGCTATAATGAGTTGTTTCAAACTGGATATCGACTATCCCTGCGACGTGAGTCAGGCGCTTGCTATAGCGTCGAAGCCCGAGCCGATGAAATATCCGATGACAAGGATACGTGTTCGCCACTACGGACATTTGATGCTTGAGACACTTGAAACCCTCAAGCAAATGGAATCTGGAGAAGAACGCGATGAGTTGGCACGGCTTGCAGCGGAGCAGATGAAACGTAATCTTGACCAATGGGGGCACGGTGCAACTAACTATGAAAAAGTTGTTGATGACATTGCACGCCTGACTGACGGCATTATACAACTCGATGCGCAAGAACTTCAGAACTCCCGCTTTAACCAACCTGCGCAATCATTGAAGAACAGCGCTGAAAAGAAACGGAAAAAGAAGTCAAACCGCTAATACCTTATCCTATGGAGTCATTCATCATAGAAGGCGGCCACCTACTAAGCGGAACAATTACGCCGCAAGGTGCAAAGAACGAAGCTTTGGAAGTTATATGCGCCACTTTGCTTACAGAAGACGAAGTGCGCATAGCAAACGTTCCAGACATCCTTGACGTAAACAATCTTATGCTTCTTCTGAAAGACATAGGGGTAAAGGTTGATAAAACAGGGCGAAACGAATATTCATTCTGTGCCAAGAACATAAACCTTGACTATCTCGACAGCGAGGAATTCGTGCGCAAGTGCTCCTCTCTGCGTGGAAGTGTATTGCTGATAGGCCCGCTACTGGCCCGTTTCGGCAAGGCCGTCGTTGCAAAGCCAGGCGGCGACAAAATAGGACGACGCCGTCTTGACACGCATTTCCTCGGTTTCAAGAACCTCGGTGCCAAGTTCGTGCATAGCGAAGGCGCTAATACGTTTGAAATAAAAGCTGCCCGATTGAAAGGAACAAACATTCTCCTTGATGAGGCTTCGGTTACAGGAACTGCCAATGTAGTGATGGCAGCTGTGCTTGCCAAGGGCAAAACCACAATATACAACGCTGCATGCGAGCCATACATACAGCAACTCTGCCGAATGCTTAACGGTATGGGAGCAAAGATAAGCGGCATTGCTTCAAACTTGCTTGAAATTGAAGGCGTTGATAGACTTCATGGCACCGAACATAAGGTTCTTCCAGACATGATTGAAGTAGGTTCCTTTATAGGTATGGCTGCAATGGTAGGCAATGGCTTGAGGATAAAAAATGTGTCGGTAGAGAATCTCGGGATAATACCCGATGCTTTTCGTCGTCTTGGGGTTAAGATACTTATCGAAGGCGATGACTTGTATATCCCTCATATGCCACATTATCAGGTAGACTCCTTTATTGACGGATCAATAATGACGCTTGCCGATGCTCCGTGGCCCGGACTTACGCCCGATCTCCTTTCCGTCTTGCTCGTTGTGGCCACACAGGCACGCGGAAGTGTGCTCATTCATCAGAAAATGTTTGAAAGCCGCCTGTTTTTCGTAGACAAACTTATTGACATGGGAGCACAGATAATCCTGTGCGACCCGCATCGTGCCGTGGTGATAGGGCATGACCATAAACTGAGGTTGCGGGCAGGCCGAATGACCAGCCCTGACATACGTGCCGGTATCGCCTTGCTTATTGCTGCACTGAGCGCAAACGGAACGTCGCGCATCGACAATATAGCCCAGATAGACCGTGGCTATGAAGATATCGAAGCGCGTCTGAATGCTTTGGGGGCAAAAATAAGCCGTGTGTCAAACTGATATTTGCAGGCAACAACACTACAATATAAAATGATCAGACAGGAAGACGTTTACAAGATAGGAAAGATAGGAAAGCCACACGGCGTTAAAGGAGAACTTACTCTGTTCTTTGATGACGATGTGTTCGACCGTGTGGAGGCAGATTACCTTGTACTTTCCGTCGACGGCATTCTCGTGCCGTTTTTTATGGAGGAGTGGCGCTTCAAGAGTGGCGAAACGGCTCTTGTCAAGTTCTGCGACATCGATACAAAGGAGCGTGCTAGTGAAATAGTTGGTTGTGAGGTTTATTTCCCTAAGACTTTGTCTGACAGGGAAGAAGGCGAACTTACATGGGACGAGTTGCTTGGATTTTCTGTCATTGCGAGGAATCATGACGGCAAGGTACTTGGAACCGTATCGGCAGTAGACGACACAACAATCAATGTATTGCTTGAAATAGAAACTTCTGACGGAAAGACATTGCTTATTCCAGCTATAGAAGATATTATAACACAGGTTAACCCCGCCGACAGAACTTTGACGGCAGAAATTCCCGACGGGTTGATAAACCTTAACGACAACAACTGAACATCAATGAAACAGCAAATTGCTATACTTGGCTCTACGGGTTCCATCGGGACACAGGCTCTTGAAGTTGTTGAAGAGCATTCCGACCTCTATGAGGTGTATTGTCTGACTGCAAACAACAGGGTCGACAAACTGGCAGAACAGGCTCGCAAGTTCAATCCTGCTGCTGTTGTCATAGCCAACGAGGATCACTATGCAAAACTAAAGGAGCTTCTTTCCGATTGCCCTGACATAAAAGTTTATGCAGGGAAGAAGGCACTTGACGATATAGTGACTGCAGGTCCGATAGACATGGTTCTAACGGCAATGGTCGGTTTCGCAGGATTAAGTCCAACCATCCATGCAATAAAAGCACACAAGAAAATTTGTCTTGCCAACAAGGAAACGCTTGTTGTCGCAGGCGAACTTATATGCCGCTTGGCTACCGAAAACCGTTCGCCCATTCTTCCTGTTGACAGTGAACATTCTGCAATATTCCAAAGCATAGTGGGCGAGGGCGACAACAAGATTGAAAAGATTCTTCTCACAGCTTCCGGCGGGCCGTTCCGCACTATGACTGCAGAGCAATTGGCCACAGTTACAAAAGCAGATGCACTGAAACACCCCACATGGGATATGGGTGCCAAGATAACAATCGACAGTGCCACGATGATGAACAAGGGCTTTGAGGTTATAGAGGCCAAATGGCTCTTTGGCGTTGAAGCTGACAAAATACAAGTCTTGGTTCATCCGCAGTCGATAATCCACAGTGCCGTGCAATTTTCCGACGGTGCCGTGAAAGCTCAGCTCGGCGTTCCAGACATGAGGCTGCCCATACAGTATGCCTTTTCTTATCCGAACAGACTTCATCTGAACGGAGAGCGTCTCGACTTGTTCCGCCATCCGCTGGAATTCTTTGAGCCGGATATGGAAAAGTTCCGCTGTTTGGCTCTCGCTTACGAGGCGATAGGAAAAGGCGGAAACATGCCCTGTATCGTGAATGCGGCAAACGAGATTGTTAACAAGGCGTTTCTTGAAGACCGCTGCTCGTTTACCGACATGCCTCGCATCATAGAAAAGACCATGCAGACGGTGGCTTTTGACAAAAATCCCTCTTACGATACATATACGGCAACTGATGCCGAAGCGCGGCGTGTTGCAAGCGAGTTGCTTGGCAAGTAAGAAACCTTTCTATGCAGATAGGGTTACATCATTATATAAATAGGTGAAAAAGTGTGCTGCCGCTGCTCATTTTGTAAAAAGGAAAAAGGTTGGCGTTGGCAAACAAAGATTGAACATTAAAAAAAGAAACATAAAAGTCAAATGGAAGTATTTCTAATCAGATTGCTTCAGTTCATGCTGGCAATCTCACTCTTGGTTCTCCTTCATGAAGGAGGCCATTTCTTCTTCTCAAAACTTTTTGGAGTTAGGGTTGAAAAGTTTTTCCTTTTCTTCGATCCTTGGTTCCATATATTTCAGTACAAACCGAAAAACAGCGAAACGACATATGGTATCGGCTGGCTGCCACTTGGCGGTTATTGCAAGATATCGGGAATGATAGACGAATCGTTCGACACCGAGCAGATGAAACAGCCCGCACAGCCATGGGAGTTCCGTTCAAAGCCGGCATGGCAGCGCTTGCTTATAATGATTGGCGGCGTGCTTGTAAATTTCCTCCTTGCCCTATTCATTTACAGCATGGTGCTTTTCCATTGGGGAGAATCTTACATACCAGTGCAGAACATGACGATGGGAATGAAGTTCAATGCCGAGGCAAAGGCAATAGGCTTTAAAGACGGCGATGTGCTTTTGCGCACCGACAAAAAGGAACTGAAGAAATTTGATGTAGACCTGTTCCGTACAGTATCTGAAGCACAGACTGTCACCGTGAAGCGTGCGGGAAAGGAAGTTACCTTAGCCATGCCTGCCGACATGAGTCTGCTTACCATGATAAAGAGCGAACCTTCTTTCATGCGCCCGTTTGTTCCTGCTGATGTCGACACCGTTATGCAAGGTACGCCTGCATACAAGGCCGGAATCAGAAAAGGCGACAAAATAATCGCGTTCAACGGCAAACCTGTGGATTCATGGAATGCTTTCACCGATCAGGTGGCAGTAATGCGCGACATTCTTGCGGCTGTTCCTGCCACGGCGAAAGACTCTTTGAAGGTGCGTTCAACCAGCGTCGTGTTCAAAAGCAAGGCAACAGGACTCTTGGATACGGCAAACGTGGTGCTTTCGCCCGAGTTGCAGCTTGGCGTCGGAATGTCGTATATAGCCGAATACTATAAGCCTGTGGAAAAATCATATGGCTTTTTCGAGAGTTTCCCCGCAGGCGTGAAATACGGACTTAGCGTCCTTCGCGGTTATGTTGACGACTTGAAGTATGTGTTTACCGCCGACGGAGCAAAACAACTGGGAGGTTTCGGCGCAATAGGAAGCCTATTCCCGGAGACATGGGACTGGATGCGGTTCTGGAACATGACAGCTTTCCTCAGCATCATCCTTGCTTTCATGAACATATTGCCTATTCCAGCGTTGGACGGCGGTCATGTGCTGTTCCTTATATATGAGATGATAACCGGACGCACCCCAAGTGAGAAATTCCTTCTGCGTGCAGAATATGTCGGTTTCACTATAATCATACTCCTTATGTTGGTGGCAAATCTTAATGATGTGCTGCGTTGGCTGGGAATAATGTAGGAATATGGATATAATGCGCATTACAGGCAAGGTGTTTTCGGCTGGACTTTTGCCGATTAGACGGAACGCGTCGTTCTGTGTGTTCATGTATCTGCTTGGCATAACAAGTACTTATGCCACGCTTCACCCCAAGTGGAAACCGTATTCACTGGCGTGGGAAGAACTGTATTTTGACATTTACCTGATTGCCGTCGTTTTGGCGATTTTGCCTTTAAAGGCGAGACGATGGGTGAGAGGCGCGCTTTATGCCGTAGCCTACGGCATTGCCGTGGTCGACATGTATTGTTTCGTGAAATTCGACTCTACGTTAAATCCCACTATGCTCTTGCTCGTGGGGGAGACGAACAGCAGCGAGGCGGCGGAGTTCCTTGCTTCTTACCTCAATGCCGACATCATTTTCAGCAATCTGGGGCTTATCCTTTTGATAATGCTTGTCCATATACTCACCGCAGTGTTTGGCAAGCGCATCCTTGCATGGCTGAAAGCAACGGCAGGAAAGTTCTTCGCAGACGGAATGCAAAAGGTTTTCTTCGCAGTGAAGAAGATTCGCCCGTTTGTCGCACCTGCATTGGGCGGCCTGGCGGCAGTCCTGTTCGTCGTTTACGGCTCAATGTGCTGGCAGAACAAAGTTCTTTATGCACGTCTGCTTTCGTACGACAACATCGGCGACGTTGAGCATGAACTTACGAAGAAACCTCATGGCGAACAATACCAACCCGTTTACCGCCTTGTTTTCAGTGTATATGCCAATAAACTAACTGCCAACCAGCTTGTAAGACTGAAAGCCAGCCTGAAGAACGTGTCGGTAGACAGTTGTTCCTGCCGCAGCAAGAACATCGTACTAATAATAGGAGAAAGCTATAACCGCAACCATTCCCAACTGTATGGCTACGACACGCCAAACACTCCACGTCAACGCCGCCTTTCCCGCCGCGGCGAACTGGTTACTTACACCGATGTCGTATCGCCATGGAACCTTACGAGTTTTGTGTTCAAGCATCTTTTCTCCCTTTACACCGTTGGCGACAAAGGCGAGTGGTGTGACTATCCGCTTTTTCCCGAAGTGTTTAGAAAAGCAGGATACCATGTTACGTTCATGACCAACCAGTTTCTTCCCCAGGCGAAGGAAGCTGTATATGATTTCAGCGGTGGATTTTTCCTTAACGACGAGGAACTCAGCAAGGCTCAGTTTGATACGCGCAACACACGACTGTTCCGCTTTGACAACGGTCTGCTCTGCGATTACGACAAGCTGAAGGATGAAGGCGAAGGCAAGCCCCAACTGATTATATTCCACCTGAAAGGGCAACACGTCGACTATAAAAGCCGCAGTCCCAAACCGCAGAAACGTTTCAATAAAGACTATTATAAAGACAAACGGCCGGAACTAAGCGACAAGGAACGCCAGGTTTTGGCGGAATACGACAATGCAATCCTTTACAATGACAGTGTCGTTACGGCAATAATAGACAAGTTCCGCAGCAAGGACGCCATAGTTCTGTATGTTCCCGACCATGGAGAGGAATGCTACGACGGGGCGCATTTCTACGGACGCATGCACTCTGCCGAGGTTACGTCGCGACTTGCACATGCCGAGTTTGAGATTCCCATGTGGATATGGGCTTCAAAGAAATACAAGGCAACGCACCGCGATGTGTGGCAAAGGGTGAGAAAATGCCGCAGACGCCCGTTTATGACCGATGCCGTGCCCCATCTTCTGCTTTGGCTAGCAGGAATAGAATGCAAGGACTACCGCGAACAGCTCAATGTGCTTGGCGACGGATATGACGAGAAGCGTCCTCGCATACTGAAGAACCAGGCAGATTATGACCAGCTCATGAAGAAAGAAAAAGAGTCGACATTAAAAGACGAAGAGAAAAACAAAAAAGTCAAGAAATGAACAAGCAACTGTTAAGTCTAACTGAATCGAAAGCTCTGAGAGGCATAGCCATTCTTGGCATAATACTCCATAACTATTGTCATTTTCTTCGTTTTGCCGTGAAGGAAAACGAATATACTTTTGATGCAGCGAAGCCGATGCAGCTTTTCGAGAGGCTTTGCTCGCTCAACAACGACCTTTTCGTTCATCTGTTTTCTTTCTTCGGCCATTACGGTGTGCCCGTGTTCCTTTTTATCAGCGGCTTCGGTCTTGTGGCAAAATACGAGAAAGACGAGCGCATGGGGCGCGTGGGAGTGTTGCCTTTCACCTGGTTCCATTACGCAAAGCTGCTTCGTATGATGTTCCTTGGATATATAGCTTTTGCCGTTGTAAGCTATCTTCATCCCAACGGATACCATGGCTACACATTCGGCAGAGTGGTGGCACAGTTGTTAATGTACATAAACATGCTCCCGGATCCGGACCATATCATAAAGCCCGGCCCTTATTGGTATTTCGGTCTCACCATGCAACTGTATCTAATATACAGGCTTTTCCTCTACCGTCGCCGCTCGGCCTACACCGTTGCCCTTGTTCTCGTTTGCTGGATAGTTCAGACAGTATGGTCGCCAGAAGTGATAGGCGATTTCAACTCGCTCAACCGCATACGCTATAACTTCATCGGCGGCATGCTTCCCTTCGGAATGGGCATGCTTTATGCTCGCCACGGCAAGATGTTGCCCAAATCGGGCTATGCCGTCGTTGCATTGTTGTCGGCCGTTGTTGTCTTTGCCGGAAGTTTCAACTTCCATTCATGGCTCTGGGTTCCGGCTTTCGTCGTGTTGGGCGCCGTTTCAACCGTCAAGCTGCTTCCTTCCAAGTTGCTTCTTCCTATGATATGGTTCGGAGCAATATCTTCTGCGCTGTTCATTGTGCATCCTGTGATGAGAGAGATAATCATACCAATGTCATACAGAGGGCGAGTCTACACCGGAATACTTGTGTATTTCCTCGCGTCCGTGCTTGTTGCGTGGCTTTTCAAACTTCTTTTCAGATATATTCCCAAGCCTCGGTTGCATAAAGGCTGAACCTCGGGCTTTAGCCATAACGGGCAGTTGGTGTTTTTGACTGCCGCAATAAAAATCTTTACGCCATGGATATGAAACAAGAAACAAGAAACATTTGTCCGCGTGTTGACTTTGGCGAGCTCAGCAAATACCGCGGCGAACTTATGGGTCTGGCCATACTCTTCGTCGTGCTGTTCCATGTTTCCATGCCAACGTCAAACTTATTCTATCCGTTGCGCCGTTTGGGCAATGTGGGAGTAGACATGTTCCTTTTCGTAAGCGGCATGGGACTTTGGTTCTCTTGGTGCAGAATGCGCCCGGAGCAACAGGAAACGCCGTCGCGTTCCGCTTTGTCAGTGAAGAAAGCCCTTGCCAGGTTTTTCTCCCGCCGTTATTTGCGCATCTATCCGGTGTGGCTTATTGTTGCGTCGGCGTTCTATGTCGGGCATTACATAGAGAATCCCGGCTCGGGATACAGTCCGGACGTACCCAATCTCCTGGCAAACGTTGTTTTCAACTGGAGCTTTTGGCGTATAGACGACCTTACGTTCTGGTATGTTCCAGCCACTATGATGCTCTATACCTTTGCTCCTTTTTATATGGAACTCATTCGCCGCAGTCCCTCGTTCAGGTGGCTTCCGTTGGCGTTTGTGGTGTTTGCCGCCATGGTTAACTATGTTCCGCTTGTACACAATGCCGTGGGCCACATCGAAATCTTTTTCAGTCGCATCCCGATATTCCTTATCGGAATAAACGTCGGCGCATGGGTGCGCAGCGGCAGAACGTTGGACAAAGGCTGTATCATAATGGTTGCAATCCTTTTCGTGCTGAGCTTCTGGCTCTGTCTCAGGCTCGAATACATCGGCCATCGCAGGTTTCCGCTTTTCTTGGAGCGCATGGTTTACATACCGCTCACGGTGTCTGCATTGCTGCTTGAGTGCAAAATGCTTGCAGTCTGCTCTCCGGCGGTCAGGAAAGCCTTGGCCTTCATAGGCGGAATAAGCCTGGAGATATATCTAGTGCACATAGAATGGATAATGAAACCCTTGCAGCAATACAAGCTTGGCTACTGCCTTACGGCACTGTCGGTGCTTGCAATCTCAATTCCAGTAGCTTGGATGTTGCAGAAAATAACGGGCAAAGCTGTATCTTTGCTGCGCAAGGCATTGGCCCGCTGCACGGCAAAAGCGGAAAATGCAGGTTGGTAAATTCTTGGAAAAACAATGAATAAAAGTATAATCAAGGTGATACGCCCCCACCAGTGGGTGAAAAACGTGTTCGTGTTCATTCCGTTGTTCTTCGGCGGCAGCATGATGAACGGCGGCAGTCTGCTTGCGGCAACCATAGCCTTCGTGGCTTTCAGCTTCATCGCCTCGTCGATATACTGCCTTAACGATATCGTTGACGTTGAGGCCGACCGCAATCATCCCGTAAAGTGCCGCCGTCCGATAGCCTCCGGAAAGGTCAGCGTGCCGCAAGCCTATGCGTGCATGGCATTTATGGTGGCGGCAAGTTTCGCCCTTACGGCTCTTCTTGGCAGCATGGCAGCGCTCACCGCAGGCGTGATTGCCGTTTATTTCGTTATGAACGTAGCCTACTGTCTGTGGCTAAAGGACTATGCAATAGTCGATGTGTGCATAATTGCCTTCGGCTTTGTGCTGCGTCTGCTGGCTGGCGGAGCGGCAACGCATACGGAACTGAGCAACTGGATAGTGCTTATGACCTTCCTTCTGACCCTGTTCCTCTCGCTTGCCAAGCGTCGCGACGATGTAGTGAGGATGAACGAAACGGGCCATCCGGCACGAAAGAACACAATCCGTTACAATCTCGACTTCATCAACCAGGCAATCACCATTACGGCAACCGTGACGCTGGTGTGTTACATAATGTACTGCGTGTCGCCGGAGGTGGAACAGCGCATCGGTACACGCTATCTCTACCTGACAACCGTTTTTGTCTTGCTGGGAATACTGCGCTATCTACAGTTGACGCTCGTGGACAACAAGAGCGGCGACCCGACGAGAGCGCTGCTTGGCGACCGCATGCTGCAAGTTGTCGTGGCTCTTTGGCTGCTGTCGTTTCTCGTAATAATATATATCGCATGACAACATAACGTCGTTCTGCCGCAGACATAACGTCGATACGACGGAAAGTACGCTTCAACGGAAACGCAGTCAAGTGCGTTGCACAATGAAACAAGAAAAAACAATGCTGGAATTATGAAAAAGATATATGCTTTTGACTTTGACGGAACGCTGACAAAGCGCGACTCGTTCATTGCTTTCCTGCTCTTTGCACGCGGATGGAAGATCTTTGCAAAGTGTTTGGCCATTCATTTCCATCTGCTTTTGGCCATGAAACTCCACCTGAAAGACAGCGGAAAGGTGAAGGAACGCATCTTTGCCTATTATTTCGCAGGCATGCCCGAGAGCCAGTTCAACGAGCTTTGCCAGCGATTCACCGCAACACATGCAAGCCTTTTGAGGCGCAAGGGAATAGAGAAGATAGGCGAAGTGCTTGAAGATGAAGAAGCGAGCGTGATGATAGTGAGCGCCAGCATAAACAATTGGGTTGCGCCTTTCTTCAAGAACATGCCCCAGATAGAGATATGCTGCACGCGGATAGGTGTTAAAGACGGTGTGCTGACGGGCCGTTTCCTTTCTGCCAACTGCAGAAGGAAGGAGAAAGTGCGCCGCATCCTCGCTTTGCATCCCGACAGAAAGAGCTATCGGCTGATTGCTTTCGGCGATAGCAGCGGTGATATCGAAATGCTCGATTTTGCCGACGAAGGGTACTACAAGCCGTTCCGCCACTGAGATGCAGGCGGCAATAAACGCAGCAACAGTGTAAAACGCCTGTGAAAACGGATCTTTTATGCTGTTTTTTTGTAATTTTGCAGAAATATTTTAATCACAATACATGATACAGTCAATGACAGGCTACGGTAAAGCTGTGGCCGAATATGGAGAAAAGAAAATAAACGTTGAGATAAAATCGCTAAACAGCAAGACTCTCGATCTTTCCACCCGTATCGCTCCGATCTACCGCGAGAAGGAAATGCAGATACGACAGATGGTTTCGCAGACACTCACGCGTGGAAAGGTTGATTTCAGCATTTGGGTGGAAAAGGAAACCGTTGTTGACGCAACTCCCGTAAACGCCGCTTTGGTGGCAAACTATTTCACCCAACTTAAAGACATAGCTAAAAACAACAATATTCCCGAGCCTTCCGACTGGTTTTCCACGCTGATGCGCATGCCCGACGTGCTGACACGCACCGAAACGGAGACACTTACCGACGAGGAATGGGATGTTGCCACAAAAGTCATAGCAGAGGCTCTGCAGAAACTCGTGGACTTCAGACTTCAAGAAGGCGCAGCCTTGCAGAAGAAGTTCAACGAAAAACTCGACAACATTACCGCTCTGCTTGCCAGCATAGAGCCGTATGAAAAATCGCGCGTGGAGAAGATACGCCAGCGAATAGTCGACGGACTTAAATCCATACCAGAAGTGGATTACGACAAGAACCGTCTGGAACAGGAACTTATTTACTATATCGAGAAACTCGACATAAGCGAAGAGAAACAGCGTCTGACAAATCACCTGAAATACTTCCGCGAAACAATGGAAGAGACACAGGGAGTGGGGAAGAAGCTTGGTTTCATCGCACAGGAAATGGGACGCGAAATCAACACCACGGGAAGCAAAAGCAACAATGCGGAGATGCAGAACATAGTGGTGAAGATGAAGGACGAATTGGAGCAGATTAAGGAACAGGTGCTTAACGCACTCTAAGAAGACACAACAGACATGCAGGGAAAAGTGGTAATATTCTCGGCGCCAAGCGGCAGCGGAAAAAGCACAATCATCAACTGGCTCATGACGGAGCACCCGGAACTGAACCTGAAATTCAGCATTTCGTGCACCAGCCGTCAGCCACGCGGAACTGAGAAGGACGGTGTGGAGTATTTCTTCGTAACGCCCGAAGAATTCCGTCGACGCATTGCCGCTGGCGATTTCCTCGAATATGAAGAAGTTTATGCCGACCGCTACTACGGAACGCTGAAAGCCCAGGTTGAGAAACAACTTGCGGCGGGAGAGAACGTAGTGCTTGACGTTGACGTGAAGGGCGGATGCAACATCAAGAACTTTTACGGAGCGAAGGCTCTCAGCCTCTTTATCCAACCGCCTTCGGTGGAAGAACTTCGCAAGCGCCTTAACGGGCGCGGGACGGATGCGCCAGAGGTGATTGAAGACCGCATAAAAAGGGCGGAGTTTGAACTCTCGTTTGCTGAAAAGTTCGACACTATTGTTGTAAACGACAGTCTTGACGCAGCAAAGGCAGAGACCTACGAAAAGGTCAAGGCTTTTGTCGGGGAATGAAGCTATGAGAATCGGATTCTACGGCGGTTCGTTCAACCCAATCCACAACGGACACATATCGCTGGCACGCCAGATACTGACAGAGGCGCAACTTGACGAAGTGTGGTTTGTAGTCTCGCCCCACAATCCGTTGAAGGCTGAACAGGAACTCATGCCAGATGCCGACCGGCTGAAAATTGTGGAGGAAGCGTTGGCGGAGGAACCGAAGATGAGAGCTTCCGACTGTGAGTTCCGCATGCCACGACCGTCGTATACGCAACATACTCTGGAAGTGTTGCGCAGGGAATACCCGCAAAACCAGTTTGTTCTCCTTATAGGAGCCGACAACTGGAACTGCTTCAGACAATGGCGTAACTACGGGGATATTCTCAAGAACCATGAGATAGCGGTCTATCCGCGCCGTGGGTGCGACATAGATGCCGCAAGTTTGCCGGAAAACGTGCGCTTGCTTGACACGGAACTGCTCGATGTCAGCAGTACGCAGGTGAGGAAACTCGTTGGCGACGGACTGCCGATAGCCGGTATCGTACCGCCCTGTGTGGAGAAGTACATGGAGAATTATCGCAAATCAAAATACATACAATAATATGAAACACACAATTTTCAAGACAGTCGTGCTGGCACTGTTAGTGTTTTGCTCTGCAACAGTGTCCGATGCAAGGAAAAACACATTTAAAGTGTCGAAGAAAAAAGCAGCGGCATGGGTGGAAAAGGGCGAATGGCGCAACGGTTTCGACGCGATGCCCGATGCAACGGTAAATCTTCGGGAGTTCTATTCACAGTATCACAAGAACCAAGCGCAGTGGGACGCAGCTTTCAAATGGCTAGCATCCACCGACCTCCTTGCCATACCCAAAGGCAAACTGATGATTCCGGGCACGAATGTGCGTGCTTCGATAGAGGACAGCGCTAACGAACCGCTTGAAAAACGCAAGACGGAATCGCACAGAAAGAAGATAGACTTCATGTATGTGGTGAAAGGAACAGAAGGCTTCATGTTGCTCGACCATAAAACATCAACTCCAAACTGCCAGTATGACGATGCAAAGGACGTTGTACGTTATGATTACGACAAGGAAAAAGCACACTTTTTCACCTCAACGCCAAAGCGCTTTGTAGTGTGTTTCCCGTCAGACTGGCATATTGCAAAAGTAAAGACACCGCTCGACGATCAGTCGCTCCGCGTGATTGTACTGAAAATAGACTACGTGGAATAACCATATTGGTGAAAAGTGGCAACAAAGGGAAAGCACAGTAAGTCTTGCACCGTTGCCATAATTTTTTATCGACTGGCGTTTCCGTCAGTTTACAATTTCCTTGATTCCATTATTTCGTGAGAAATGATGAACATTGTTATATGTAAAACATAATTGACGGCAGCAGACATTGTTTCTGAAGTTCTGCCATAACCTAAATCTAATCGATATGCAAGTTAACCTTAATGCGAAATGCCATGCATTTACGAATTGTCGTGCATGGCAGAACCTTGTGTTTAGTGTGGGCTTTTTTGCTTTATGCACTCCGCTAAGCGCTTATGCAGCAAGCACCATGCTTGACAATCAGTCTGTTCAACAGCAGAACAACAGCGTGACAGGAAAAGTTGTTGATGAGAAAGGGGAACCGCTCATCGGAGTTACGGTGCGTTCCGTTAAAGGAGACGCGGCAACAATAACAGACATAAACGGCAACTATACTGTTCGGGTGGCTCGTGGAACACAGATAAAACTTTCTTATACGGGTTACAAAGACCAAACGGTGGTGGTTGGCGGTACTGTAAGAATGGAACCGGACTTGCAGCAACTCAATGAAGTGGTTGTTGTCGGCTACGGCGTTCAGCGAAAGTCAGACGTTACCGGTTCGTTGGTTCGCGTTGGCGAGAAAGACATAAATTCACGTCCCGTCGGAAATGCTCTTGAAGCAATGCAGGGCAAGGCAGCCGGAGTTGACATAACGAGCAATGAACGCCCCGGCGAGATCGGAACAATCAACGTGCGTGGCGTGCGTTCCATCAATGCGCAGAATACGCCCCTTTATGTCGTGGACGGGATTCCGCTGATGTCGCAAAGCGGCATTGAGACTCTAAACCCGCGAGACATAGAAAGCATTGATATCCTTAAAGACGCGTCGGCAACTGCCATTTACGGAAGCCGCGGTGCAAACGGCGTTATTCTTGTAACGACAAAGCAAGGAAAGGCAGGCAAGACAAAAGTGACTTATGACGGAACCGTGACATTCGAGACACTCGAAGACTATTCGCGCCAGATGAACTCTGCCGAATATATAGAATGGCGCCGTTGGGCTTATTACTATATGAATCCCAATGTCTATCCGCGTGCCGACCAGCCAAACATTGAAGTGGACCGGGAGATATTCAAGGCGGAAGCCGATCCTACGGCATGGGCCAACATTATGAAAGGATGGGAAGGAGGAACTTGGGACGGTTCGAAAGTTCCCACATACGACTGGCAGGATTTGGTTACACGCACTGGAATAACACATGAACACACTCTTGGCGTTAGCGGAGGAACCGACAAATTCAAGGGATATTTGTCGTTTGGAATCCTTGACAACACGGGAACAATAAAGGGACAGGGCTACCGGAGGTATTCGTCGAAGATAAGTCTTGACGTCAAACCGCAGAAATGGCTAAATCTGGGAATGAACGTGAACGGCTCGTATGGCTTGCAGCAATACGGATCAACGGCAAGTTCGCAAGGTTCTCTCCTTAAAGGTTTGCCGACAAACCTTTATTATGCAGCAACAAGTCAGTTCCCTTATGCTCAGCCATATGACAGTGACGGCAATATCATAACGTATCCGGGAGGTGACGATATGGTGAAAAACATTGCAGACGAGTGGAATCACAGTCAGAACGAGCGGAGAATTTTCCGTGTGATAGCCAGCATTTATGCACAACTTGATTTTGAACAGATGTGGAAGCCGTTGAAGGGACTCAGTTACCGCTTCAACTTCGGTCCTGATTTCCGTTACCGGCGTACAGGAACGTTCCGTGACAGTCAGTCAACAAGCAGTCAAGGACAAAACCATGCTTCAGACAAACATGACAGCAATGTGTCGTGGACAATGGATAACTTGATATACTACAACCGTGAACTTGGAAAGCACAATTTCGGCGTAACACTTTTGCAAAGTTCAACGAAATACAGATATGAGGACGCAAGTCTTGCAGCAAATGGAATACCGTATGAAAAGGCCAAGTGGAATGCACTGGAAAAGTCTCAGGTGTCACAACTTTCGGATTGGAGCACGTCGCTTACAGAACGGCAGTTGTTGTCATACATGGCACGCGTGAATTACAGTTTTGCAGACAAGTATCTTCTTACGATGAGCGGTCGTTGGGATGGAGCTTCACAGTTGGCGGAAGGACACAAATGGGCGTTCTTCCCAAGTATGGCTTTGGGCTGGCGAATTGAGCAGGAGAAATTCATGCAGAATGTGTCATGGATTGAACAGTTGAAACTTCGTGTGGGAGTCGGCGTTACCGGCAACTCCGCAATCGACCCTTATCAGACAAAAGGCGGAGTGGTGTCTATGTTCTATCCGTTCGGCAACTCGTTGGAGTCGGGCTATGCGCCAACAGAACCAATCGTTGCAGACGGAAATTTGCCAATGGCAAACACGGAGCTGGGATGGGAGAAGACGACGCAATGGAATATAGGTGTTGATTTCAGCTTCCTTAAAGGGCGTATCAGCGGTGTTGTTGACTTCTATGTTTCAAAGACCAAGGATTTGCTTATGCAGATGGCGATACCGTCGATCAACGGCTATAAGAATACTTGGGCCAATATAGGAGAAACGTCAAACAAGGGCGTTGACTTGACATTGAACACCATAAATATACAGTCGAAGGACTTTAATTGGAACACGACCATCAATGTGTCGTATCAGAAAGATAAGATTGACCGCCTTGCAAATGGAAAAGAAGATGATATAAACAATAATCTGTTTATAGGAGAGGCCATCAATTCTCTCTATGACTATGAATTCGCAGGCATATGGCAGCCGGAGGATGCTGAGGAAATGGCAAAATTTAACGCCAACGGCAACAATTTCTCCGCAGGAATGGTGCGTCCGGTTGATCAGAACGGTGATTACAAAATAGACGCAAACAACGACCGTGTGGTTATAGGCAACACCAATCCACATTGGATATTCGGCATGACGAACAGTTTCTCGTATAAAAACGTCGATTTCAGCTTTATGCTCTATGGACGCTTTGGTTACAAAGTAAGTACAGGCGGCGAATGGCAAGGCGGACGTTACATGCAGCGCGCGATAAACTACTACAACGAGAACAACCACAATTCAGAATACCAGAAACCCATATATAATATAGGTGGAGGCGACAACTATTATAAAATTGTAGGCTATAAAGACGGAGGCTTCCTAAAGGTGCGCAGCATCTCGCTTGGTTACACCTTCCCAAAACGGTGGATAAACAAGGTCGGGATAAACAATCTTCGCGTTTACGTTCAGGCACGCAACCCGTTCAGAATATATTCGGCTGTCAAATTCCTTGAACTGGATGCATCGCAGGCGTATACTTCAAACTGGAACCGTGGATGGACAATCGGACTGAATCTTGATTTCTGACAGAATGGAAATGCAATGTGCATAAAATATAACGGCATTAAAAAAACTAAGAATATGAAATCATACAACAATATATTTGCTATGACAATTTTTGCTTTGATTGGAATAGCAGCTTCTTCGTGCAGTGATTTCCTGAACGAGGAACTAAAAACGCAGCGAAACACAGAGTATCTGAATACTGATGAAGGTGTGGCAGATCTGTCAACGGCGCTCTATGAAAACTTGCGCTACCATTTTTCAAGAGAAAACTCTGTCGCTTATACAGAGAACGGTGTTGACGAGTTTACTGTTGGCGGTGACGGTTCAAACGCATCATGGAACAGTTATGACGGCAATTACGGACCGACAATAACGAGCAATTCCACAAACATGTATGATTTGTGGGACGAAATGTATGTTGGCATTAACAATGCAAACCTGTTGATACGGAATGCAACTGCAAAACTAGAGGGTAACGATAAAATGAAGCAGTATCTTGGCGAGGGATATTTCCTTCGTGGCTTCAATTATTACACTTTGGTGTCGCAGTATGGAGGCGTTCCCGTAACACTTGCGCCAAGCAATTCACCAGACAGAGAGTTTTCACGTTCGTCAGCCGAAGATTGCTATAAACAGATAATAAGTGATTTGAAACAGGCTTATGAGCTGTTGCCGCAGAATGCCGAAAAGACAGGACAAATTACAAAGGACGCTGCAGCACATTTCCTCGCCAAGGCATTGTTGTCGAGAGCCAGTGAACGTAATGATGACTGGAATTCTGCTTACAAAGAACAAGACTTGTCTGACTGCTTGAAATATGCACAGGAAGTTATAAGCCATCGCACGCTTGCCCAAGACTATGCAGATCTCTGGAATTATACCGGGCCTGACGGGGCAAATGAAATGCTGAATGAGATAATATTGGCTGCACAGTTTACGGCAGACAAGTCGACCAACACGGGAAACAGTTACAACCAGACGCATCTCTATTACATTTCAATTTACAAGGACTTGCCGTATATGAAACGCGACATTCCTGGTGAGCGCGAGTACCAGCGTCTCAGAACATCTTATTATACATATGATGTCTATGATAAGGTCAATGACTCCCGCTTCTGGAAGAGTTTCAAGACGAAGGCAGCTGTAAACAACAAAAAAAGCTCAACATATTATGTCAATGGCGACCTTGGAGTAATGTACGTCATAAATACTCCTGGTGATACGCGCTATGCAAGCGTTAGGAGCAACGACTCTGTTGTTTATAACAAGACGGGCAAGACGATACCGACCGTCTTTGTTGCTTATCCCGCCGGTACAAAGCGCGGTGACAATTCGCTTTTTGCTTTCACACAGTTCTTCCCTTCATTAAGCAAATTTATCGATGGATATCGTGAAAGCGTGACCGATCGTGTCGGCACGCGTGACGGTATTATTGCCAGACTTGGCGAGACTTATCTTATTGCCGCAGAAGCGCTTGTAAGACAGGGAAGATATAATGAAGCACTCACCTATATCAATACTTTGCGCGCAAGGGCTGCATACAAGGAAGGCGAAGACCGTTCTGCACATGTTGACGGCGGAGCAGCCTACAAACAGGGTGCGCCAGGTTATAAAGACAATGGCGAAAACAGCTACATGTCAGAGTGCTCATATTATGAGTCAAACGGAATCGCAGAAACCACGTCAGCCACTGATCTTCATATAAGCAGCATAAATAATTTGCCTGCCGAAGATGAGGAGGTGATAAGGAAACTTGGATACACAAGTGACTACGACCGTATGTTGTGTCTTGTACTTAATGAACGTACCCGTGAGTTGTGTGGAGAATTCTTGCGTTGGCAAGATTTGGCCCGAACCAAGACTCTTGTTAAAAGAGTGCAAGCGTACAACCCGCAAGCAGCAGCCAATATAAAAGACTATATGGTGTTGCGTCCAATACCGCAGACTTACCTTGACGGCATACAGAAAAACGGTCATGCACTGACACCAGAAGAGAAACAAGCAGAGCAGAACCCCGGCTGGTAATGCTTGATGATTAAACAATTGAGGGACGGTGTGCTTTTTTATTATGATACACCGTCCCTTCAATTGTATGGACTGTTTCATGGTAGAAAAAGTGAGGACTAAAAAAGATACATAAAAGTTTGCATAAGTAAAAATTAGTTCTTACTTTTGCATTCGCTTTTGGAAACAAGAGTTTTTTAAATAAAGGTTTCGGGATGTAGCGCAGTTGGTTAGCGCACGCGTCTGGGGGGCGTGAGGTCGCTGGTTCGAGTCCAGTCATCCCGACACTATTTAAGAGTTGAAGATATAGGTTAATCCTGTAAATTCAACTCTTTTTCTTTTCTATTCCATCTTCTTTTAGTCCTGTGTTTTTAGAAGTTCTGTTTTTGTTTTATCAACTTTACGTAGGCTGCTGGTGTCATTCCATAGATTTTCTTGAAAGCTTGATGGAAACTGGCCGGAGATTTGTAGCCAACGCGTTCCGAAATACCGGCAATGGTTGTGTTTACAATTTGGCTTGTGTCAGACAATAGTTGCGATGCAATGCGTATGCGGTATTCATTAAGAAAACTTTTGAAGTTTTTGCCGTAGCTTTTGTTTATGACCCATGATACATACTTCGTGTTGGAGTTGACCATTTGGGACAAAGTGTTCAAACAGAAATCGGGATTGCAGATAACGCTATTGTCTTCCATAATATGCGCAATGCTTACCAACAGCAAGTCAGACTGTTCCTTTGTCAATAGTTCACTGTTTGCTGAAATTTCTGCATCGTCGCAATCTTCCTGCTGACTTTGAATGCTGGGCGCTTCAATGGTTGTGCAGAGCATGTGGGAATCTCCATTTTCCATGCGTGTGAAAATCTCGTTTTGCATTTGCAGCTGTTGGCTGTGCTCCTGGTGTTTCTGTATAAGTAGCCGTTGAGTATTGACCAGACGATGGTTTATTCTGAATATATATATAAGGAGGGCAACAAGCAGCAGAAGAAAAGTTGAAACGGCTACGATAATCCATATCAATCTGTTTGTCTGCCCTTTGAGATGCGAAATCGTTCTGTCGCTCAAGCGTTCCTCATATTTGTTGATCAGACTTCGTTTGCTGTTGAATTCGCGTTGTTGGAAAAAGGAGTCGGAGAGTTGTACAAACAACTTGTTGTATTTCATGGAAAGACTGTCCTTGCCTTCTTTACGGTATAGTGTGGCAAGCTTTTCGAACGATGTCGTAAGAGGTCCGATAAAGTGGCCCTTCTCAGCAAACTCCTTGCATTTTAGATACCATTCTTCAGCAGCCTTCACATTGCCGATCTCTTCATATACGGTTCCTATCTGTCCCATTTCAGCCGCTACATAACGACCGTTCATGTTGTGGTTCCGTGCATATTCCAATGCTTGTGTATGGAAATATATTGCTCCTTTATAGTATTTCTGAGCCTTTGCAAGCAGGGCTTGGTTGAGATAAGTATAGAAGCGCTTTTGGTTTACGTCCTTCATTCGTAACGTGCCGATAGATCTGTAGCAAGCTTCTGCTTCGCTTCTTTTTCCAAGCATTGCATAACATAACAGCATATTGCTTTTGGCCTTGGATATAAGCGTGTCGTCCTTCAGACTTTCTGCCTTGTTAAGGCAAAGCGCGTAATAGTGAAGTGCTTGGTCGTAGTCGTCGAATATCGTGTAAATGTTGCCGATTGTAAGAATAGACGACATGTAGGCTTTGTCGTTGTTGGTTTGTGCGGCCAAGTCCATAGTCTCCCCCAACACTTCAAGTGCGTCCATATATCTTTCAGCACGATAATAGTCATTTCCGATAATGTTCAAACTGTCTGCAGACAATTGGGAGTGTTGTGCATATAGGCAAGTTTGCAACACAGAAAATAATAGAATGCAGATATATTTTTTCATCTTTGTTTCATTGTTTCTGCGTGCAAATGTAGTAAGAAATTAAGATATTTTATTTAATTTCTTGAATTTGTATAATTGATATTCTGATAAAACTTGTATTTCTTCTGTCGTATTGCTACTTTTGCAGTGAGTTATTTATCAGATTGTCTAATTAACGGAGTATTTTTATGAAGATATTAACATTATCTCTGTTCGCTCTTTCCTTTCTGTCTCTCCCGTTGAGGGCACAGTCTGTAATCTCTCCAGACAGACAGAAAGTAAATGTGCAGGAATTAAAAGCAACACACGATCCTAATGATGTGTCTTTCCTTGCTGTTCCTGGAAATGTTGACGGTATTGTTCCTTCCGGCGACACTCCAAAGGTTGCTAAAAGAATTGTGGCAAGGCAGTTGCCACGTCAAGACGAGGCAGTTGTCGATACGGTCCAGTATTTTACGATTGCACAGTCGTATCACAAGAACTACACCTTCAATTATGACGGCGGTGACATATATTATTATAATGTGGGATTGGCTATAAACGGAACTAAAGCAACGTTTACGAATCTCTTTGATATGTACAACCAGTCTGCAACGTCGTGGGCACGTAGCTACGACTATCCTGTAGACGGTGTGTATGACGCCGATGCAAAAACTATCACTATACCAACGACAACGAGCGGTGTCGTTTGTGGAAACTACGGTGGCTACTATGACGTATATCTCTTGGCTGGAACAGTTAGCGAAAACGGTTCTTTGACGCCTGATGAAAACCTGGTTTTTGATGTAGTGACCAATGACGACGGAAGCATAGCTTCGTTGACGGCCCGTAGCAGTATGCTTGCCAAGTATACATATGGTACTATTCGTGTCTATAAGTCGTTTTCTTCAAACTTGCCTCAGCCTGGGGAAGCAAATATAAAAACGTTTGTCGAGTCGGAAGATTTTGGAGAAACTTTCGTTGATACTGAAACAAAGAAAGAAATTACCCTGTATAATACAGGTGGCATGGACGCAGAGTTTGTTATGGAACTGGAATCTGAAGACGATGTGTTTACGTCTGAGACAATGTCTGGTGTCGTTCCTGCCAAAGGCGCATTTACCCTTCCGTTCTCTTTCGTTTCTTCCAAAGCTGGAACTTATGAAGGAATTGTTACTTTGACATACGATTCTGGCAATGGCGAGAAGACGCTTGTGATAGACTTGGCTGCAACGGCTAAGCAATATCCCGATTATTCGGCGGCAGTAAAGAGTGGAGATTTCAAGATGAAAACGGGCATTGAGTTTCCGTTCGAAATGGCAACACTTGATGATGGAACTCCAATCGCTCAGTCAGGAACTCACGGTAAGTACGGCACTTCTTGGCTTCAACTTGATTTTACCGTTCCTGAGGGAAAATTAGGAAAGGTTAGTTGGAAAGGATTGTTCAATAACAGTAGTCTGTGGTATCAAAATGCAGGTGGTTACTTTGTTGATACGCTTGACGGAGCAAAAGTGTCATTGACAGGGGCTAACGAAGACTTCTCTGGAGACTGGGAATTTGCCCCAGGTAAGCACTTTATCCGTTATCAGTATGAAGGCCAGGCTTATACAGGCTTGGAAGAGAATCGTCTTTACTTGTATGATATAGCGTATGATGAAACACAACTCTTGGCAGACTCTGCAGCATTGCTTACCCCTGTAGTTGATTTTGGAAATGATATTCTGAAACCCGGTGACAACAGCCAGAAATCATCTGTCATTACATTGAAGAATATGGGAGCAAACAATCTCGTTGTAAAGAGCGTTACCAGTTCAAGTTCTGAGTTCAGCGCAGATCTAAGCGGCTTGACTTCAGTTGGCACGATGGAGGAACTTGCTATCCCTGTTATGCTTGAAGCAAAGACTTCCGGTGAGAAAGAAACGACATTTACAATCGAAACTTCGGCAGGTCAGTTTGAAGTGAAGGGAACTGCTTCTGTTTTGGATATGCCGGACTTTGCAAGCCTTGTTACCGAGGGTGCTGAATATATATCGGGTTGGGAAGTAAATCCGGATGCTCCGTTTGTTATAGAAAACGGTAAGGCAATCAATAAGAACTCTGGCGTCAACAACATAGCTGAGACTGCTTGGTTTAAGATGAATCTGAATATTCCTGAAGGTAAACTTGCCTATGTCTCTTGGGAAGGTCACGGAAAAGGACGTCCCGAAGACAATGTAAACTACAGTCAATACTATAGCAGTTATGCAACTCTTGAGATGAGCCATCCTATGAATACTTGCAATACATCCGAATACGGTGAAAACATAGACATCAGCTCGTCAGTTGTTGGGGCGGATGAATATTGGTCGGATTTCCTTGCTTGTGTTCCTGGCACCCATTACTACAAGTGGGGATGGTATCACAATGGTGACGGAACAGTTCCAGAAGGCGACTATGTTGAGATATCGAATATCAAGATTCATGTTATAGACTTCCATGCTAATAACGTGGAAGTAGAAACACCGGAAATAACTTTCGATTCAGTTTATGTAGGTTACAATCGCTATGCAACAGCAAAGGTTACGCTTCGCAACACAGGCTCAAGTCAGCTTTCAGTAGGTGAAGTCAGTGGCGAAGCTCCGTTCTATGCAATTGAAACGACCAGCGTGGCACAGTTCAACAAGACAATTGATGTTACTCTTTGGTTCTATCCATCTGAGGCAGGCTCTTTTGATGGAACAGTAACGCTTAAGACAAGTGCCGGTGATGTTCAGGTAAAATGTCATGGCATTGCTGAAAATGCGTCAGACAAAGGTTACATTTATTTAGGCGACTTTGAGGATGTGGCTTACGGATGGACTACTGCCGATGCAGACAACGATGGCGAAACATGGAATCTTGGTTCGAACCTGTGGGGAGACCGGCCGGAATATTGCCATAGCGGAAATGAATGTTTGGCTTCCGTCTCATATAGTAACTATCTTGGTGCTATAACTCCAGACAACTGGACTTTGTCTCCAGTCATAACTATACCGGCAGATGGCGCAAAGCTCTCTTATTATGTGGCAGCATTCAGTCCTTCACGTTTTGAAGAGCATTACAGCGTGTATGTACATCCTTATGATTCAACTTCGGTGTCTGTTGACGATGTTTCTTCAGAAACCCCTCTCTTTTCCGAGACGCTGAAAGAAGAGAATGGAGCAATGGATGGTTGGACACTGCGTCAGTTTGACCTTGACGAATATGCAGGCAAACAAGTCGTTATCTGTTTCCGCCATCACGATTGCAATGGTCAGTACATTTTGCGTCTTGACGATGTTAACGTTATGACAAAGAATGGAGCCGATGCAATAAGTTCTGCAAATAAAAATGTTGCAGGCAATGCTGTTGAGTATTTTACTCTTGACGGATGCAAGACAGATAAGCTGAATCGCGGAATAAACATTGTTCGCACGCAAAATGAAAACGGCAATGTTGTGGTTCGCAAGGTAATTAGATAAAAACATTCATATAATGAGAAAATTCATTGTATTGCTCTTGACATTGCTCGCCTTGACAGAGGCGGGCAATGCCCAAGTGACAGGGATGAACATAGGCTATTGTCATGGTGAACTGGGTAGTTTCCCTTCCACGTCGGATGCCTATTTCTCCAATATGTCTACTAAGAAGAAAGTTTGGAGTAGCGGCGCTATTTTGTTGAGCAAAGACCGTATACAGAGTCTTGCTGGTAACGAAATTCGTGAAATCCGTGCTGATTTGGCGTCAAAGCTTAACGTTGACACATTGGTTGTATGGGCAAGCGAAAGTCTTGACGGACCGGTCCTTGTCGCAGACACTGTTACGACAGTGGTAAAAGAATGGAACACTGTTGCCTTGTCGTCTCCTGTTAAGATAGACAAGAATATGGAAAAACTGTATATCGGTTATTCCTATCATCAGAAGAGTACCTGTAAAGCTCTAAGTTGCTTGACGGAAACGACCCCGGGATATTCATGCTTCGTGCGTTATGGGCAAGATGGCTGGCAAGATTACAGTGGCATGTATACTCTTTGTGTTGAGGCTATTGTGTATGGCGACAATTTGCCGAAGTATGATCTCGCACTCGAAGAACTTTATGTGCAGGAAAACTACGTAGTGGACAACGGGGAACTGGAACTGACAATGAAGGTTCGTAACAATGGTACTGTAACGATAAGCGGTTTTGACGCCATTTGCACGATTGATGGAACGGATGCCGTTTATACTGTACATTGTGACACTTCAATCGCTTACGGAGAAGAGAAATATTTGTATGCTACGATTCGGCCTTCGGCAATTCAAACAATGGATCCTGCAACACGCGTTGTTACCGTGACCATTGGTAATCTCATGGAAGGCGAGGATGAAATGCCGAGCGACAACACGCTGTCAGGAACGTTTAATGTGACATTGCATAGTTTTACACGTTGCGTGTTGTTGGAAGAGTTTACGACAGAGAAATGTACAAATTGCCCGCGTGTCGCAAATTATGTTCATGCAGCGATGACAGAACCTGAATTTCAAGGGCGGTTGAACACGATGGAAAATCATGCAGGGTATTATACCGATTCGTTCACGGCATCATTCCATAATGACTGGACTTGGTTTTATGACAATGAATATGCACCTGCCGTTATGTATGACCGTAAGGCCAATGACGGAAGCATTACGCCTGTAATGTCTCCGAGCAGCAAGGCCGAACTCTTTGAATATATACGCTATCGCATGCGCCAGACAGCTTTCGTCAGCCTGAAGATTGCTGCCGATGTGGATGAAACGAATCAAAACATCAACGTCACGGTGACCGGTTCCAGAGCAAAAGAGAACTTCACTGAAAACCCGCCGCGCATAACAGTTGTGCTTACGGAAACAAATCTTGCTGCAATTAGCCAAGCCGGTGCAGGGGCAGACTACGTTCATTATAATGTAGGACGTCGCGTTAACAGCACATGGGGAGATGTTATAGAGTGGAACGGGGATGACTACACGTATACTTGTTCCATTCCTTATACGCAGAATTACAATATGGACAATCTTGGCGTGTTGGCTTTTGTTCACGACTATGATGCCAACGACAAAACGAAGTGCAGTGTGGCTAATTCTGCCGCCATTACGAGCAAGGAATTTACAGGTATAAGTACAGGATTTTCTTCTGTAAACAGCGATATTGAAGCAACTCCAACTGAATATTACAATCTTATGGGTTGCAAGATTCCTTCGCTTAAGTCCGGTGTAAACATAGTAGTTCGCAACGGAAAGGCAATGAAAGTTGTACGGAATAACTAAAGCGCGAGTCTTTCTGAATAAGCGAAGATGAAATCCATTGTATGAAAAGGGGCTGTACCGCATTGAAATGTTGCAGTACAGCCCCTTCTAGTTTGTTTGATGTGTAACTAAATCTTCTTGAATTCAGCGTAAATTTTATTTGCAATCTCCTTGAATTCTTCGTCAGAAAGTTTTAGCTTCGGATTGGAAAACAACATGTCCTTCTCGCTTTGCATCGGCACAAGGTGAACGTGGGCGTGAGCCACTTCAAGTCCCAGAACAGCCATTCCTACTTTACGGCAGGGGAAAGCGTTCTTTATTGCCACTGCCACTTTCTTGGCGAAAACGGCCATTTCTGCTATCTCGTCGTCGCTCATGTCGAAATAATAGTCAACTTCACGGCGAGGTATAACTAAAGTGTGGCCTTTTGTCAGTGGGTTTATGTCTAGAAAAGCATAGAACTTGTCGTTCTCTGCGCATTTCCAGCTAGGAATTTCACCTGCTGCGATTTTTGAGAATATATCCATAATCAGTCCTCTTAAAGGTTATTCAACCGAAATCTTGTCGATACGCAGACGTATTGTGCCACGTGGTATTTTTATTTCAACCTCGTCGCCAACTTTCTTGTTGAGTAGTCCCTGTGCGATCGGTGTCTTGATGGAAATCTTTCCTTCTTTCAGGTTAGCCTCGCTTTCGCTGACAATGGTGTATGTCATTTTTGCTTTGTTTGCGAGGTTGGTCATCTCTACCTTTGAGAGAATTTGCACGCTGTCGGTACTCAAGCGAGACACGTCAACAATCTTTGCCTCTGAAATTGCAAGTTTAAGTTTGTTTATTTTATCTTCCAAATGAGCCTGAGCTTCCTTCGCAGCATCATATTCCGAATTCTCACTAAGGTCGCCCTTGTCGGCTGCCTCTGCAATCGCTGCAGAAGCTTTGGGACGCTCGATTCCTTCCAAGCGTTTCAGTTCGGCTATCATTTTGTCGTAGCCTTCTTGTGACATGTAAACCATAATTTATTATTCCTTTCTTTATGTGTTTTTTAAAACAGTATAAGACAATGGATTCCGACAGTAACAATAAGCCGGAATCCATTATCTTTTTCTATGTTGTCTTGGTTTCTTGCGTGCAAAGTTAGTAATAATTGTTGAAAGTCTGAGCAAAAAAACGGTGAAAAGCCGTAATCTTTATTATATTATATGTATTTTTGCATCAAAATAATACTGATACTACAACACATTTGTTTTCTTATGATAACCGATTCGGAAAAACAAGCAATCCTTGAGCTCATACATCGTCAGGTTGTGCCGGCCATAGGATGCACAGAACCTATTGCCGTTGCGCTATGTGTGGCAAAGGCAACATCTGTATTGGGGCAAGAGCCAGAAGCGATACGTGTAAGGCTCAGCGCAAACATCTTCAAAAATGCAATGGGAGTTGGTATTCCGGGAACGGGAATGATTGGACTTCCTATAGCCATTGCTCTTGGAGCGTTGGCTGGGAAGCCTGAACTCATGCTTGAAGTGCTGCGCGACTGCACAAAAAAAGATGTTGAATGCGGCAAGGCATATATAGAAGAAAACCGTATCAGCATAACTCTTGAAGGTGATGACGATGACAAACTGTACATAAATGCCATCGTGGAGGCAGACGGTAAGCATGCAGAGGCAAGGATAAAAGGGGAACACACCAATTTCGTTTATCTAAGAAAAGGTGAGGAAGAGATTTTGAACAAGCAGACATGCTCGGCTGCTGAACAGTCGGATGACGGGATAAAGCTTACTCTTTCCAAAGTGTATGAGTTTGCTACCACAGCCGAACTTGACGATATTAGATTTATCCTTGAAGCAAAACGTCTTAATGAAGCTGCTTCGGAAGCCGGACTGCGCGAGAACTACGGACATGAACTGGGCAAGACCCTTTGCAGTCCGCTTGGTCACGGAATAATGGGCGAAAGCATCTTTTCACGGATACTTTCCGCCACGAGTTGTGCATGCGATGCAAGAATGGCAGGAGCCATGATTCCGGTTATGAGCAATAGCGGAAGCGGTAATCAGGGAATTTGCACAACAATGCCGGTTGTTGTATTTGCAAAAGAAAACCACAATACGGAAGAGGAACTGATAAGGGCTCTTGTTTTGAGCAACCTTACCGCCATATATATAAAGCAGAACCTTGGCACACTCTCTGCTCTGTGCGGTTGCGTCGTAGCAAGCACTGGCAGCAGTTGCGGTATAACATATCTTATGGGCGGCACATACGAGCAGATTTCTTATGCCGTAAAGAATATGATAGCCAATCTTACCGGTATGATATGCGACGGAGCAAAGCCAAGCTGCGCTCTGAAGCTGACAACTGGCGTAAGCACGGCAGTATTGAGCGCCATGCTTGCAATGCAACACAAGTATGTTACTTCTGTAGAGGGCATAATCGACGATGATGTCGACCAAAGTATACGAAATCTCACCGCTATAGGTAGTCGCGGAATGAATGACACAGACCGCTTTGTCCTTGACATTATGACCCACAAGAGCAAAAAGGAAAAAGAAAATCAAAAAGCATAAGATAAGAAATGAAAAGAACATTATTGAAAAAGACGTTCCTTACCGCTTTGACACTGCTTATTGCAGTCATGGCATGGGCGCAGTCGAATCCGGTGCACTTCACCGTCAGTCAGAAACAGGTGTCCGACAATGAGATTGAAGTGGTTTTCAAAGGGACAATAGCAAAGGGGTGGCATGTTTATTCACCGGAAATTCCGGCAGACGGACCTATACCTGCCACTCTTACAACAGAAAAGGCAGACGGAGTGAAAGCTGTTGGAAAACTAAAGGCGCAAGGAAAGGAAATAAAGGAATACGACCAGATATTCGGAATGCAGTTGCGCTATTTCGAAAACAGTGTGACATTCGTGCAACGCTATAAGATAACGGGCAAGACTTATGCGGTAAAGGGGTATCTTGAATATGGAGCCTGCAACGACAGTGGGTGCATGCCGCCTACTGCCGTAGAGTTTTCTTATAAAGGAAACGGTCCCGCTGATGCTCCGGCGACTACTGATGAATCTGTGAACGATACCGAAGCTGCAACAGACACTGCTGTTGCGAATGTTGCAGCTTCAACGGATTCCGCAAGCGTTGATACCGCATCAGTAATAGCCGACGGTGATCTTTGGAAACCGGTGATAAATGAACTGAAGGCCTTTCAAGATGGTGGAACCACAAGCCATTCTCTTTTCTATATCCTTGTGATGGGTTTCGTCGGCGGTCTTCTTGCTGTGTTGATGCCCTGCATCTGGCCTATCATTCCTATGACAGTCAGCTTCTTCCTTAAGCGAAACAAAGATAAGGCAAAAGGCATTCGCGATGCCATAACTTACGGCATATCCATTATAGTTATCTACGTTTTGCTTGGTTTTTTGATAACTCTGATTTCTGGCGGAAACGGACTGAACAGCCTTTCTACAAATGCCATCTTCAACATTATCATATTCCTTGTTTTGGTGGTATTTGCTGTGTCTTTCTTCGGATGGTTCGAACTCGAACTACCGTCAAAATGGACAAACTCCGTTGACAATAAGGCTTCTGCAACAAGCGGCTTGGTATCAATCTTCCTCATGGCCTTTACGCTCGTGCTCGTATCTTTCTCATGCACGGCTCCAATCATCGGTCTTCTTCTTGCAGAATTCTCTACTTCAGGCAATATCGCAGCTCCAGCAGTGGGAATGCTTGGCTTCAGCGTGGCGCTGGCTCTGCCGTTCACTTTGTTTGCAATGTTCCCGGCATGGCTCAAGTCTGCCCCAAAGTCAGGTTCATGGATGAACACGCTTAAGGTAACGCTCGGTTTCGTTGAACTTGCATTCTCTCTCAAGTTCCTTTCTGTTGCCGACCTTGCTTACGGTTGGCATATTCTCGACCGCGAAACATTCCTTGCACTGTGGATTGCCATCTTCTTCCTACTTGGGCTGTACTTGATTGGCAAGCTTAAGTTCCAAAGCGACGTTATGATGGGCGAGAGCAAGCCTATGCCGGTACCGTGTGTGATGCTCGGTCTCGTGTCGTTTGCCTTTGCAATCTATATGGTTCCAGGCTTGTGGGGAGCTCCTTGTAAGGCCGTGAGCGCTTTTGCACCGCCTATGAATACACAGGATTTCAACCTTAATACAAACGAGGTGAAGCCAAAATACACTTCATTCGAAGAGGGTATGGCTGCCGCTGCCGCACAATGTAAACCCGTGTTGGTTGACTTCACAGGATTTGGCTGCGTGAACTGTCGTAAAATGGAGGCCGCAGTGTGGACTGACCCGCGCGTGGCTGACAAACTGAACAACGACTATGTTTTGATATCCTTGTATGTGGACGACAAACAACCGCTTGCAAAGCCCATCGAAGTGACTGTGAACGGACAGAAACGCACTTTGCGTACAGTCGGCGACAAGTGGAGTTATCTGCAACAGAGCAAATTCGGAGCTTTGGCACAACCTTACTACGTGACGCTTGATGCTTCGGGTAAACCATTGTCACGCTCGTTCTCTTATAAAGAGGATGTTCAGGAATATCTGGATTTCCTCAATGAAGGACTTGATAATTACAGAAAATAACAACAATACCATAATTGCCATGATAAAGGATTTGCTTTCTTTTCTTGACAGTTCGCCCGTGAATTTCCTTGCGGTCAGGACTTTGACAGAAAGGCTTGAGACCGCAGGCTTCAGGTTTATCGATGCAACAAAACCTGTAGGGACACTTAATCCGGGTGACAAAATATTCTTTACCAAGAATGATTCCTCGCTCTATGCCATGCGCATAGGCGAGAAACCGCTTGCCGACAATGGCTTCCATGTGATTTGTGCACACTGCGATTCACCAACGTTCCGCATAAAGCCAAATGCCGAGATCGTTTGTGAAGGCGGAATAACAAAACTTAACACTGAAGTTTACGGTGGCCCGATAATGAGTACATGGTTCGACAGACCGTTGAGCATTGCCGGTCGCGTAATTGTACGCACTGATAATGTTATGAAACCAGCCACACGCTTGCTTAATGTAACTCGTCCGTTATTGCAGATAAGCAACCTTGCGATACATTTCAACCGTCAGGTTAACGATGGGGTGAAGCTAAGTCGGCAGAAAGACATGATGCCTCTGTTAGGAATCGTAAGCGACAGACTTGAAAGCGGCAACATGCTGATGAATGTAATTACAGGAGAGTTAGGTGTTGACGCTGCCGATATTCTTGACTTTGACCTCTATCTTTATGACTGTACGCCTGCATGCACATTCGGTGTGCACGACGAATTTGTTTCAAGCGGTAGACTTGACGATTTGAGCATGGTTCACGCTGGACTTATGGCTCTTCTGTCTTCTGGCGAAACAGTGCCGGAAACTACTCAAGTGCTTGCCGTTTTTGACAACGAGGAAACCGGAAGTCAAACGAAGCAAGGCGCAGGAAGTCCGTTCCTTTCCAGTTTGTTGCAGCGTATTGTGCTTGCACAAGGCGGAAACGCAGAGGACTATTTCCGTTGTGTTGAAAAGTCGTTCATGGTATCGGCCGACAATGCACATGCTTGGCACCCCAACTATAATGAGAAGTATGATCCAACGAACCATCCGGTATTGGGCGGAGGACCAGTTATCAAGTTCAATGCTGCACAGAAGTATGCTAGTGATGCCGCTTCGGCAGCTGTTTTTGCCGGTATCTGCGAGAAGGCCGGTGTGCCATGCCAAAGGTTTGTAAACCATAGCGACGTTGCCGGCGGCAGTACTTTGGGCAATATCTTGGCATCGTCGTTGCCTTTGCGAGGCGTTGACATGGGAAATCCTGTGTTGGCAATGCATTCTGCACGCGAAACCGCTTCAACGGCCGACCATGAATACTGCATAAAGGCATTCACCCAGTTCTATCTTTTGTAGAACTGACAAGTGTGTCTTTTCACTGTGCTTATATATAATAATAAGGTATAGGCTATCCTGTGAATGTTGCATGTAGAGCAACATAAAAGTACAGGTGAAAATAAACAACAATCCCCTTTCGACAAATCAATGTTTATGATATGTCAGAAGGGGATTGTTGTTTAGACAGGATGAAATTTCAGAATTTCATTTTTTTATTTCACGAATTTTTTCCCGTCCTTTATATAAACCTTGTTCTTGTTTGTCTCATTGGTGATTTTCCCGTCGAGCGTATAGATTTTCCCGTTTCTGCCGATTGAAATCGTTTGAGACTTTATCTCGTTTATTCCGCTTTCAATCTTTTTGTATTTGAATATGACAGAAGCGAATATCTGCTTGTTCTTGCCTTTAGAGTCAACGTCAGATGTTGTGATGTTAGAGTTGTCGAATGTCAGCTTTATGTTTTTTGTTGCTTCGAACCCTTCAACGCTTTTTGTAACCGGTGTTTGTCCTGCCGTGCCGCCAGGGAACACAACTTGTTCGTCAAGCACACTTTTTTCTGCATCATCAATATATACACCGGTCATATAAATCGATCGGTCAGCTGTCGTAGAAGTGTTGTTGCTGTAGCCCTCTATGGTAATGCCGACAATCTTGTAGCCCTCGTTCACAGAGAACACGATTGCGTTGTTGTTTCCCGTGCGCATTTTTATGTATCCGTTGCTTTCGCTGCTTGTCAGTTCGCCGTTTTCTCCGGCAGTATAGCAGTTCCCGTTCACCACACCTTTGTCTTCAGCCGGTTTCTTCAGTGTTTCGTTTCCTTCGTCTGCGTCAGGTATTATTACCGTTTCCGGAGCGTGGCTCTCAGTCTGCGTGGTGTATGTCGTTCCGTCAACCCCTAGATAGTCGGGAAGGTAATATCCCAGGTGAGGAGGCTGGTTGTACGATGAGTTCTGCCATACTATGCCCATTCGGTAAACGTGGTCTTCCATCAGACACGGCACTTTGTATTTCGTTGGCTCAGGAGTAGAGTAAATTAGTATTTTGCACGTTGGTGAGGTGAAGTCGCTTTCGTGCTGGAACATTATGATTTCCTCTCGCCAGTCGCCGAGGATGTCTGCCTGAAGACATGGTGTCGCTTTTGTTGTGTTGCAAGCCATCGGTGAACCGTAGTCAGAAAATTCCTGAAATGTGTAGATACTGTTTGAAGACGTATTGAAATTCTTTATCGACGGTGCGCATTTGTCAGTGCTGCTGTCATAGTGGCCGTCGAAGGTCTGGTCGTATGGATCGCCTGTCCAATAGATTCTGAAATTGGTGTCTGGCTTCTTCTCTAATACTTCGGCGCCGTCAACGCAACTGCGAATTATTCCATCGGCACTTGACCAGAATTCGTAACCTCTTTTTGCAGGGATGAAATCGGCAGCAAGTCCGCGTCCGTTGTCTTTTGTGCCTGTTGCCGAAACGAGCAACTCTCCTGTCGTCGCGTCATGCACGTCATATCCGTAGGGACTCTCTTCGTGCGGCATCATTATCTCCAGTCCTGCGCGGTCAGGACACAGGTCTGCCAAGTGAATTGCGTCTCCGTGGCCTTTTCCCGTAGAGCAGAGCAATTTTCCATCATGGCTGATGGTTGCCGAACCGATTACTATTTCATCGTGACCGTCGGTATTTACGTCGCCAATGGATATGCCGTGTACACCTTGTCCGAAGCTTGATGTTCCAGTTCCGCTGTAAAGGGTGTTGCCATTTGCATCGAGTGTTGTCCATTTCCCGCTGAAACCTCTGTGAAGCCAGCGTGTGGTGAGTTCCGATCCATTCCAGTCTACAGCCCAAACAAAACAGTTGGCATAATATCCGCGCTGGAATATGGCAGTCGGCAACTTGTCAAGTCCGTCAAGGTAAGCCACGGCAGCATTGAAACGCTCCGAGCGGTTATAGTTGGAGTCGCCGAAGAAGCTGTTTGCAGCAGTGGCTGACGTTGGAAAATCCTCTCCAGAACGTCCGGGAGAATACCATATCGTTTTCATTGCCTTTCCCGTTTCACCGTTGAAGACAGTGAGAAATTCCTCTCCGCCCGATACTCGTCCTTTGCTTGTGACGTAAGTCTTGCTGTTGTCCGTTGCCTTTATTGTTTCGTCGCCGGCTTCGCTTACGTAAGCCCCTGTTCCGTCGGTAGAGCCGGCCGCTGTCTTGCACACCAGTTCCGCCTTTCCGTCTCCGTCAAGGTCGTAGACAACGAGTTGCGTTGTGTGGTTGCCGGAACGTATGTTCAGTCCGAGGTTGATGTCTTTTTGCCATAGCGGTGTGCCGTCCATGCGGTATGCGCTTATTATCACGGGCGACGAATATCCTTCTTTGCCGCTGTCGCGGGCGTTGTCGGGCAACCATTTTAGTATGAGTTCATAGTTTCCGTCTCCGTCAACGTCGCCCACGCACATGTCGTCGGGTCGGTAGCGGCCTGTCGTGTTCCCGCTTTTTATGCTCGCGGGGCGTTTCACGTCGAAACTGGTGAACATGTTGTCCCAAGCCTTTGCCTCGCTTGTTTCGCCAGCCGAAGTTTCAATCTTGTACGTGTCGCCAGGTTTTCCTTCTTTGTCGAGCCAGTTTGTAACGTCGCTTATGTTGCTTGCCACTTTTGTGCCGTTACGGTAGATGCTGAACGTCAGTTCATTCGCATCTGTGGTAAGCCAGCGCCAGGAGACAAGTATTCCCTGGCTGGTTTTCACTGCAACAGGCGCGCGGTTTAGCTTTTCTTTCACCTGTTGTGCCGAAGCCGTGAGGGTTATGCCCGTCAAGGCAGCAGCTAAGAGTAGAGACTTTTTCATTATTGATGTGTTTTTGTTAGTTTTCAAGACAGTAAGACCTTTGTCTTTGATTGATAGATTTGTATTGCAAAAGTACACCATTTTTTTTATTTTCATTCTATTGTTGCCGCTAATGTTGTTACTCATAAGAAAGAAATGTCTCAAAGAATACAACGATTTCTGCTTGCCGACTTTCCTTTATTGCGATAATAATTGTCGGCGGCAATAAAAACATGTATATTTGCATATTGTAAACAAATGTTTGTTACAAAGAAGATATACCCATGAAACCTATATTTATAACAGGCCCTTGCGTGATAGAGTCGGCAGAATTGTTGGACACGGTGGCACAGGAAGTGAAACGCCTGGCACAGCTTACAGGCTTGACGTTCTATTTCAAGGCCTCGTTCGACAAGGCAAACCGCACTTCAATACATTCTTTCCGCGGACCGGGGCTGGAGCGTGGACTTCAGATGCTTTCCGACGTGAAGGAAAAATATTCTTTGCCTCTGCTTACCGATATCCACGAGAGCTGGCAGGCAAAGGCTGCGGGTGAAGTGGTGGACGTGCTGCAGATTCCGGCTTTTCTCTGCCGTCAGACGGATTTGCTTGTTGAGGCTGCCCGAACCGGACGAACGGTGAACATAAAGAAGGCTCAGTTCCTTTCCGGTGAGGATATGCGCTATCCTGTAGAGAAATGCCGCGAAGCGGGAGCAAAGGAAGTGTGGCTGACTGAGCGTGGAAGTACATTCGGCTACAATAACCTTGTTGTTGACTTCCGCAACCTGCCCGTTATGAGCCAGTATGCGGATCGTGTTGTTATGGACTGCACGCACAGCGTTCAGCGTCCAGGTGCAGCAGGAGGAAAAACAGGTGGCGACAGACAATTTGTTCCTATGATGGCAATGGCGGCAAAAGCATTCGGAGCACAAGGCTATTTCTTCGAAACGCATCCTGACCCTGACAATGCTCTAAGTGACGGTCCGAACATGCTGCGTCTTGAAGATTTGGAACAGACTGTGCTTAAACTGATGAAAGATTAACGGGGAAGTAAAATAGTTCAACTATGAAATATACGCAGACTGCAATTAAATGTATAGAAGATGAGTCGAAAGCGTTGCTCGAACTCATTCCGAATATCGATGAAAACTTCGACAAAGCCGTTGAAATCATTCTTGGATGCAGTGGAAAACTAATAGTGACAGGAGTTGGCAAGAGCGGACATATCGGTGCAAAGATAGCTGCAACGTTGTCGTCCACCGGCACACCAAGCTTTTTCATCAATCCTCTGGATGCCTTCCACGGCGATTTGGGCGTAATTCAGAAAGGCGACGTGGTGCTCGCCCTGTCTAATTCAGGGCAGACAGACGAACTGTTGCGTTTCCTTCCTTATATGATAGAACACGGCATACCGGTAATCGGAATGAGCGGTAACCCTGACTCGTTGCTGGCCAAATACTCTTCTGCTCACCTTAACGCTGGGGTTAGCCACGAAGCGTGTCCGCTTGGGCTCGCTCCAACCTCGTCGACAACCGCAGCTTTGGCTTTGGGCGACGCTTTGGCATGTTCGCTTATGGTGGCGCGCAACTTCAAGGCAACCGACTTTGCCCGCTTCCACCCAGGCGGAACACTGGGCAAGCGCCTGTTGACAAGGGCAAAGGACGTGATGCGCACCGAAGATCTGCCCGTCATATCGCCTGAAATGAAACTTGGCGAAGCGGTGATACACGTGAGCAATGGCAGGCTTGGCTTGTGTGTGGCAACGGAAAACGATAGGGTGGTTGGTCTGATAACTGACGGTGACATTCGCCGGGCTATGGAAAGCCGGCAAGACCGCTTCTTCCAGCTCTCGGTTGAGGACATAATGACTCGCACACCAAAGACCGTTTCGCCCGAAACTAAAATCACGGAGATTGAACAGATTCTTCATTCGAACAAGATTCACTGTGTGCTCGTTCTTGACGACGACCGCCATCTGCTTGGCATCGTAGACTCTTTCCGCACGATGATATGATGTCTGGCAAGCCGGAAGGTGCAAGAACAAAGTTCACCCCGCCACAGACGACTCTTCCTGTCGTTTGTAGCGGGGTGACTTTTGTTTGTTCAAAGGTATGCTGCCGTTATTGCAGATGCTTCATTATCCATTGGTATTGTGAATATTCCGTTGCGTCAGAAGTCCAATGCTCATTGATTGGCGTTATCAGCGGTTCTTTTTCGCATTTCAGCGTGTTCCATACTGCATAGCTGGTGGTTGGCGGGCATGTTATGTCGTTGTATCCCCACGTCATGAATACGGGACATTCCACGTGGCGCGCAAAGTTGACAACGTCGAAATATGCCAGTGTCTTGATTGTCTCAGGAGTGAGAGTGCCCGTCTCCTTCTTGAAATGGGGGTATCCTCCGGTGCGGTTCTTCTCGTAATATCCGGCCATGTCGCTTAAGGCAGGATGGTTTACCACGCATTGTGTGACACGTTTGTCAAGTCCTGCCGCTACAATAGAGAGTGCTCCGCCCTGGCTTCCTCCCTGCATGATGATGTTTTTGCCGTCCCATTCATCGAGTGTCGTGGCGAAATCAATCATCCTGACAAGTGCAAGATATACGTCTTTCATGTAGAAGCGGTTGCGGTTGTCAATGCCGTAGGAAAGATAACCGTTGTCGTTGCCATTGTTGTAAGCCCGGCTGATGTCGTCAAACGTTGACTTCGGAAGGCGCGGGTCAAGTCCGTGGATTTCCATCTCTATTCTTATGCATCCGCCTTCACCGTAGTATCTGTGGCGTAAAGGCTCTTTTATCGTTTTTATTCCCGCTCCCGGAGGACAGATGACGGCAGGACAACTCTTTGCACCTTTTCCCTTCGGCACGAAAACATAGGCATAAACTGAGCGGTTGTCCACTGTCTGGAGCTTGAGCAAGCGGCAAGTCATCTTTTCGGTGGTGTATTCCGGCGCGTCTTCAAGCGAGTATTTCAGCGGTTTCTTGTGCATTGTGTCTATGTTGCCGTTCCAAAAGCTCAAGAAATCGGAAGGCTCTTTTGTGTATGGCTCAATCTTGTCGACGTCAAAGCCTACTTTTATATGGTGCTGCGTGCGCTTTCCGTTAACTTCGGCCGTCATTTTCAAATCGCGGAAGCCTGCGTTTTTCCTTGTTCCCAGCACAATTCTGCAACGCCCGTCCTTAAGTTTTGCCGTGCCGTGCGTGTCGCCGGAAAGCATGTCGTCAGAAATCTCGTATGTTACAGTTCCCTCTGCCGGCATTCCGTATTTTAGAAGCTGCACGTCCACGGTGGCTTTCTCTCCGGTTTTGTATAGCCAATTGGCATGGTCAGGTATGGTTACCCACAAATAGTCCGAGCGGTACGGATAGTTCTCCGCCCGCATGTCCTCTATCGCCGCAAGTATGAGGAATAGAGCAAAGATAAGTTTTTTCACTTTTGCTGTCGTTTTTTAAAGTTTCAGGGCATATCCTTTTCTTTATGCCCTATAAAATAAGTTTATGATTCTCTCATATCCTCAAAAAGCCTCAGTGGTTTGTGGTTTTTTTCTGTTTATGCCATTATTGCTATGTTTTGGTTTCTAAAAAATGATGTTCTGTTGTCTCTATATGAATTTCTCTCCGTCTTTCATCTGGACTTCATTGACATATTTCCGGATGAGTGCCGAAGAATCTTCTTTCTTGCACACCAGTAGCACATTGCCCTTCTCTGCCACGATGTATCCGTCGAGACCGTTCAGAATGGCTATGTGGTCGTCTGGTATCTTTATTATGTTTCCTTTGCAGTCGTCAAGCAAAACCTTCTCGCTCAGCACTACGTTGTCTCCGTTGCAACGGCTCATCGTTTCATACATGGAGTGCCATGTTCCAAGGTCCGCCCATCCAAAAGAACACTGCATAATGCAGACTCCTTTTGTTTTCTCCAGAATAGCGTAGTCTATAGAAAGGTTGGGATACACGGAATAGCGCTCTTCCACCAAATGCTCCTCACGTGCAATGCTGTATTCCCCCTCTTTGCTTTCAATTTCACGAAGCACAGGCGGAAATATCTTGCAAAGGCAATTCCATAGATGTTCTCCCTTTGCTATGAACATTCCGGTGTTCCATAGGAATTCACCGCTTTTCATGAACATTTGGGCGAACTCGCGTTGAGGTTTCTCCGTGAAGCTTTTCACTCCATATATCTTGTGCGACAGGCATTGCCCGTCTTTTTGTATGTATCCGTAGCCAGGTTCAGGTCTTGAAGGCTTAACTCCCATGGCAAGCACGGTGTCGTTTGCCGTAACGCAGTCAAAGCCGCATGCAATGTCGTTGCAGAACGCTTTTTCGTCAGTTACCATTTGGTCGGAAGGCACTATGGCCACTTCCGCATTGGCGTTACGGTGCAAGATTCTGCACAGTGCCCATGCTACGCTTGGCGCCGTGTTGCGGGAAACGGGCTCACAAAGGATGTTCGTTTCAGGCACTTCCGGCAGTTGTTCCTTTATTAGTGAAGCATATTCTTCTATAGTTGTGATAATGATGTTTTGTGCTTTGATGATAGAGGCCATCCTGTCGTATGTCGTCTGCAGGAGAGTGCGTCCGGTTGAAAAGAAGTCAAGAAACTGTTTAGGGCGATTTTCCCTGCTGGCAGGCCAAAGCCTTTTTCCTTTGCCGCCTGCAAGAATGACGCAATATTTGTTGTCGTTGAAATTCTTCATCGTGTGATTTTGAGTTTTCAATAAAGTGCGTACAATATGCTTTTCTTCAACGAAGATACTTGTTATTTTTCAGCGGGACAACAAATTTTTGTTTTTTTCGCTTTTCTTTCGTAAAGCTAAACATTGGTATTACGTATGTCGTATGTCCGTGTTTTTTGAGCGCTTGAACTTTTATTCGTGAAAAGTTTGTTGCTTTTGAATAAATGTATTACCTTTGCACCGCAATTAAGCCCAGATGGCGGAATCGGTAGACGCGCTGGTCTCAAACACCAGTGGGGCAACCCGTGCCGGTTCGACCCCGGCTCTGGGTACAGTAAACGGCTAGGATGTCAGAAATGTCACTTGGCCGTTTTTTTGTTTGGCTCTGTTCGCGTTCGTTTTTGGACTGATTCGTTCTTGTTGGCGTTGGATTGTTGCCTATGCTTCAAGACTTTGTTTGCAATGTAACGCTGATTTGATTCTGTTTGCACTGTGTTTCGTTTGTATCGACGTTATGACAGATTGTTGAGGAACCTATAATCGTTACGCGACGGGACTGGCTTTTTGTGTCAAGGCAGTTGTCATACAAACTCGTTAATGTACGCTTGGGAACGAAAACTTGTGGTATTGCAAGCTGAGTATTGTTAAATAAATGTAAATATTCGTAGCCGGCATTATGCAGGGATAGTATTGGAACGAAAATTTCGTACCTTTGCAGTCCGATTATTTAATGGGGAAATCTTAGGTTCCCACGGACGTAGTGTTAATAGCGAAGCCTTTGGCCGGGCTTGGCGGTTAGTGAATCTGCGTTCAAGCGCAATGCATGTGTTCGGAAATTCCAAGCATAGGCAGGGCGTTTCAAAGTGAAAAAACGTTTTTTAGTAGTAAAATTTTAAACATCAGAATGAACACTTTAAGTTACAAGACTATTTCTGCAAACAAAGAAACAGTCAACAAAGAGTGGGTTGTTATTGACGCCACGGACCAAGTTGTAGGTCGCCTTTGCTCAAAAGTCGCAAAGTTGCTGCGCGGCAAATACAAGCCTAACTTCACTCCTCACGTAGATTGCGGTGACAACGTAATCATCATCAATGCCGGCAAAGCTTATTTCACCGGCAAGAAAGAAACCGACAAGGTTTACACACGTTATACTGGCTATCCAGGCGGACAGCGTTTCAACACTCCCGCTGAACTTCGTACTCGCAAGGACGGTGTTGACAAGATTATCCGTCATGCAGTTAAGGGTATGCTTCCCAAAGGCCCCCTCGGTCGTAGTCTTATGAGCAACCTTTATGTTTATGAAGGCACAGAGCATAAGCACGAAGCTCAGAAACCTAAAGCAATCGATATTAACCAGTATAAATAATTCACACGATAATGGAAGTAATTAACGCAATTGGTCGCCGCAAGAGTGCCGTAGCACGCGTTTACATGAGCGAAGGTACCGGCAAGATAACCATTAACAAAAAAGATATTACTGAATATTTCCCATCAGCAATAATACAGTATGTCGTTAAGCAGCCTCTGCTTGCTCTCGATGTTGTCGAGAAATACGACATCAAAGCAAACCTCGACGGTGGTGGCTTCACAGGTCAGAGCCAGGCACTTCGCCTTGCTATTGCACGCGCTTTGGTTAAAGTGAATGCTGAAGACAAGAAGACATTGAAAGACCACGGCTTCATGACACGTGACTCTCGTGCCGTTGAACGTAAGAAGCCGGGTCAGCCCAAGGCTCGTCGTCGCTTCCAGTTCAGCAAGCGTTAATCCTCTGGATAGCTGGACACGTTTAGTATCTAAACCGGCAGGACCCGCTCTAGGGGTGGTTACCCGCAGGCTGATTCTAACAAGAAGAATAAAAAAGAAAGTAAACAAAACAATTTAAAAAGAAAACGAAATGTCAAGAACTAATTTCGATATGCTTCTGAAGGCCGGATGTCACTTCGGTCACCTTACCCGCAAGTGGAATCCTGCAATGGCTCCTTATATCTTTATGGAGCGTAACGGCATTCATATCATCGATTTGTATAAGACCTCAGCCAAGATAGACGAGGCAGCTGAAGCTCTTAAGCAAATTGCGAAGGCAGGAAAGAAAATACTGTTCGTTGCTACTAAAAAACAGGCTAAGGACGTAGTTGCTGAAAAGGCTGCTTCGGTTAACATGCCATACGTTATCGAGCGCTGGCCAGGCGGTATGCTCACAAACTTCCCCACAATCCGTAAGGCTGTGAAGAAGATGGCCAACATCGACAAGCTGATGAACGACGGTACATACTCTAACCTCTCTAAGCGCGAAATTCTGCAGATTTCTCGTCAGCGCGCAAAACTTGAGAAGAACCTCGGTTCTATCGCTGACCTTACCCGTCTGCCTTCCGCACTCTTCGTAGTAGACGTTATGAAAGAGGCCATCGCCGTTAAGGAAGCTAAGCGTCTTGGTATTCCTGTGTTCGCTATCGTTGATACCAACTCAAATCCAAAGGACATCGACTTCCTTATTCCTGCTAACGACGATGCAAAAGACAGCATCGACGTAATCCTGCAGGCATGCTGCGATGCTATCAACGAAGGACTTGAAGAACGCAAGGTTGAAAAAGCTGACGAAAAGGCTGCAAAAGAGCAGGCTGAAACAGCTGAAGACAAGCCAAAGCGCGCACGCAAGGCTCGCAAGGAAGCTCCCGCTGAAGCAGAAGCTGAGGCTACAGAGGAAGCACCGGCAGAAGCTTAAGACATAACGGAACATTGAGAATTGCCTGATTGCAAAAAAACGGGTGATTCTCAATTTTCGATTAAACCAAACATTACCCCAAACCTAAAATCATTTAAAAAGAACTATGGCTGTATCAATAGCTGATATCCAGAAGCTGCGCAAAATGACAGGCGCAGGTCTTTCTGACTGCAAAAAGGCTCTCACCGATTCTGAGGGCGATTTCGAGAAGGCAGTAGAGATTATCCGCGAGAAGGGACAGGCTATCGCTGCAAAGCGTTCTGACCGCGAAACTTCAAATGGATGTGTACTCGTTAAATTCGCTGACGGCTTTGCCGCTATAATTGCTCTAAAGTGCGAAACAGACTTCGTAGCAAACGGAGCAGACTATATCAAACTGACACAGGATATTCTTGACGCTGCTGTGGCAGCAAAGGCTAAGACACTTGACGAGGTTAAGGAACTTACGCTTGCTGACGGCACAAAGGTGCAGGATGCTGTTGTTGCACGCTCTGGTATAACTGGCGAAAAGATGGAACTTGACGGATACAACTTCATCGAAGGTGAAAACGTATCAGTTTACGACCACATGGGCAAGCATACTCTCTGCACAATGGTTCAGACCAACAAGGCAGCAGAGGAACAGGCTCACGCTATAGCAATGCAGGTTGCTGCAATGAAGCCCGTTGCTCTTAACCAAGAGTCAGTTCCACAGTCTGTAATCGACGAGGAAATCAAGGTGGCTGTTGAGAAGACAAAGCAGGAACAGGTGCAGAAAGCCGTTGAGAGCGCACTCAAGAAGGCTGGAATCAACCCCGCACACGTAGATTCAGAAGAACACATGGAGTCTAACATGGGCAAAGGCTGGATTACCGCTGAGGATGTTGCAAAAGCAAAGGAAATTATCGCAACCGTTTCAGCAGAGAAAGCTGCAAACCTGCCAGAGCAGATGATACAGAACATCGCAAAGGGACGTTTGAACAAGTTCTTCAAGGAATCTTGCCTGCTTAACCAGGAATTCATTCAGGACAGCAAGAAGAGCGTTTCCGACTACCTTAAAGAGGCAGACAAGGAACTTACTGTTGTTGACTTCAAGCGTTTCACTCTGCGTGCAGAGTAATCAATAAAGATTACAATAGTATATTCTTTTTGAAATATGCCGGGCATAGATTAAATTCTTTTGCCCGGCTTTTTACATTTTCTTCCGCAATTGTAATATTGTTTGCGCATGGTCTGTTCACAGTCTTAGTCCGTTTCGCTAATATTTTAGTAAAGGAAAAATAAAACGATTATTCATTTGTTCTTAAAATATATTCCAAAAGTTTTGTGTGTTTGAATGAATGTTTTTATCTTTGCATTACTAAAAGCTATTTAAGAAAAAACATTAACTACAAAAAGAGAAAATTTATGAAAGCGAAAAGTCAAAACAAATCATTGTGTCCTATGTCTTCATTTGCACAATGTTTAAAGCAATTTGCATTTTTGTTTATCCTGTTTGCAACGGCTATTGTGGCTCAGGCACAAATCAAAGCGATAGATTCAGAAAGCGGTGAACCGGTAGATTTTGCAAGCGTTTTCGATAATGCAAGCGGAAAAGTGTTGGGACTTACAAATGTTGATGGAATTCTCCCCGCTGGTGCAGAGAAGTGCAAAAGCATTTCCATTCAGCATATTAACTATAAGACTTGTGATGTTGTAATAGCGCAAGTAACGGACAACCAGATAAAAATGACGCCATGTTCGCGTGAAATAAAGGACGTGAAAGTCAGCAAGGATCCAAAGGCCAAAATCAGAATGAAGGTCGTGGTACGTACCTATGCTTTCACAAACGGACAGGTTTCTTTGGTGACAGAAGAACTTTGCAATTTTTATTTCAAAAATTCAACAACAACCACGGAGCCAAGGTTCGTTACCATGGCTAGAACTTCATACGGTGATGCAAATCTTCTGAAGAAACAGTCACGTTTCATGCGAATCCTGAGTCAACTTGGTGGACCGACAGGGCTTTGTGATTATAATCTCTGTCAGAAATACGACAAACTAAAAAATGGAGTAAGGCTTCCGACCGATTGGAAAAGAGAGGGTGGCGTGACGTATATGAACGAAGACAGCGTGAACAAACGATGTGAAATTGTTGTTGACAGTGTATTTGCCAATAAACCGTTCAAATTTTGGATATTCCCCATATCCTTTTCAAACATATATACAAGCGAGACGTATAGTCTTGAAAACGGGACTCCACGCCTTTATGATATGCAGAACAAGGTGAATATGTATCGCATTATAAGGAACAAGACCAAGGAGTTCGTTGATTTTGGTGTGGAGATTTATGTATACGGCATTGACTATGCCTCAAAAGAAGACATAAAGAGCGACAAACAGACTTTGTTGGAAGAATTCAAGATGCCAGAAGGACTTGAAATACCAGACATGAATCCTAACATCAAGAAAGCAATGGAACATATGACAAAGTTCCGTCATATAAATGAGATATTGGGAAAAGAAGATGCTTTTGAAAAGGACGACGCGGATGTCGATACATCTTCTGACGATACCACAGAACAAAGTAAAGCAAAAGAATGAAGATATTTGCAGTGGGTTTGAATTACCCGCAACACAATAAAGAGCTTAAAGAAACGTTATACAAAGGAGAGAAGCCTGTCATATTCACAAAGGCAGACTCCTCTCTCTTGAAGGACAAGAAACCCTTTTTCCTGCCGGACGACATGGGGCGCATAGACTATGAAACGGAAATAGTAGTGCGCATAAGCAGACTGGGCAAGGCTATACCTGCCAGATTCGCCCACCGCTACTATGATGCTGTGACGGTAGGAATTGATTTCACGGCACGCCAATTTCAGCAGGAATTGCGGGCAAATGGTATGCCTTGGGAAATGTGCAAGGGATTCGATGGAGCAGCAGCTATTGGCGAATGGGTTAGCGTTGAAAAACTACGCGACATTCAAGCACTTCGCTTTCACCTGGATATAAACGGAAAAACCGTACAGGAGGGATGCACATGCGATATGCTCTTCAAGATTGACCAAATCATTGAGTACATAAGCAAGTACTTCACTCTGAAAACAGGCGACCTTCTTTACACAGGTACACCGGCAGGAGTCGGTCCCGTTGCAATAGACGATCATTTGGAAGGTTATCTTGAAGACAGGAAAGTGCTTGAATTTAACGTAAAGTAAATGACAAGAAACATACTTCTCGCTTTCACGCTTTTGTTAAGCACTTTAAGCATTAAGGCACAAACGTTCTTCAATCTCACGGCAGGCGAGGTTAAGATAGATTCCGTAATGCCTAAGTTCAAACATGCACTGCCTCTTGGCAAGGCTTATGCAGACTCTATTTATACAGTTTCAGTAGAGTATCCGGAATACATAGATATGGGTGCGGAAGACATCGCCCGTGTGAAAAAGATTTCAGCTCTTCCGTTGCCTGCTTCGCCAAATATCGAGAGCCGTGTAGTTGTAGAACGCAAAAAAGGAATGCTGGAAGTTGTTTTTTCGCCTATAGTATATAAAGACGGCAAATACAGGAAGCTCGTAAGTTTCATGCTGCGTGTTAAATCCAAAGCTAAATCTCGAGGCGTCAGACGAAGCAATGCACTTATGGAAAGTTCCAAGGCTTCGAGATATGCCACTAACTCAGTGCTGGCAAGCGGTTCATGGGCAAAGATAAGGGTTCCTTCCACAGGTGTCTACCAAATAACCGATGCACTTATAAAGCAGGCTGGCTTTAGTGATATAAGCAAGGTAAAGGTATATGGCTATGGTGGCGCGCTCCATGCTGAGGCATTGACGGAAGTAAACATTCAGGCATACGATGACTTGAAGGAAGTACCGACATGCAATGCCGGCGGGAAAAAACTGTTCCGTGCTACAGGACCTGTGACATGGACTTCAAACACGATAACGACACGCACAAGAAATCCGTATTCTGACTATGGATATTATTTTATAACGCAGAATGACAACGAACCGCTTACTGTTGATTCTGCAACTTTCGTTTCCTCTTTCTATCCTTCTCCCGACGATTATCATGCGTTGCATGAAATAGATAACTATGCATGGTTTCCTGGCGGGCGCAATCTTTATGAGCAATCCCCTATAAGCAGCGGCGCAAACAAGACTTATCAGATTTCCGCACCGCAACAGGCTGTAGAACATTCCGCCACTGTATATGTGAACATATCTGCCTATGGAGTGACTTCTGCGCAAGTTAGTGTCAACGATTCTGTTGTTGGCACGCTTACTACGCCGAAACCTGGAGAATATGACAGAGGATGCAGCATTGCAAAATCTTTCGTAATAAGCAATCTCTCGACTAACAATGAAATAAAGATTTCCAATATTGGCGGCAACGTCATAAGGCTTGACTATATTTCCTTGGTGTTCACACAACCGCGTCCTGAACCGCAGCTTTCCGTTGCAACATTCTCTGTTCCTGAATACGTTTACAATATAACGAACCAAAATCACCATGCCGACAAACCATGCGACATGGTAATTATTGTGCCGACGAGCCAAAAACTAACGGCACAAGCCGAAAGGTTGAAGACTCTTCACGAGCAGCATGACTCATTGAACGTTAGAATTGTGCCTGCAGATGAACTGTACAATGAATTTTCAAGTGGCACACCTGAAGCTGATGCATACAGACTTTATATGAAGATGCTTTATGACCGGGCTGAAAGCGAGGCGCAAATGCCAAAATATCTGCTTTTGTTCGGTGACGGGAAATGGGACAACAGAATGAATACAAGTGCGTTCAGCAATGTTTCCCCCGATGATTATCTTTTGTGTTTCGAGAGCGAAAATTCGTTTAGCTATACTCAAAGTTTTGTCGATGACTGTTATTTCACGGCGCTTGATGATGGAGAAGGAAACGGCGCTTCAAATTCTTCGTCCAAGACGGACAAATACGATATTGCCGTTGGACGTTTCCCTGTAACGACCGCTGACGAGGCAAAGATTGTGGTTGATAAAGTCTTAAGTTATGTCGAAAACAAGAATGCTGGTTCTTGGCAGAACGTTGCGGCATACCTTGGCGATGACGGAAACAACAATGGACATATAGCGTCTGCCGACGGCGCTGCAAAAATCATGGAAAGACTTGCGCCGTCGATGCAGGCAAAGCGCGTTTTTTGGGATATGTATACGAGAGTGTTCACGGCTACGGGGAATACGTATCCAGAGGTGACCAGCATTTTGAAAAAGCAACAGACGGACGGAGCGCTGTTGTTTGATTATGCGGGGCACGGCAGTGCGGGGATAATGTCGCATGAACAAGTGCTCACAGTAACAGATTTCTCACAATTTAAGAACAAGGTCTATCCGCTCTGGATAACGGCTTCGTGCGACATTGCCCCTTGGGACGGTACTGAAACAAACATCGGCGTTACGGCAATGCTTAACCCTTCCGGTGGCGCAGTGGCTTTCTATGGTACAACTCGAACAGTATACATGGACGGTAACCAGTATCTGAACAATGCTTACATCCGTAGTCTCTTTACGATGACCGGTTATGAATATCCCTCAATGGGTGAGGCGCAGCGCATAGCGAAGAATTATATAATCTCTGCGGGCGAAGACCGTACTATAAACAAACTCCAATTTTCATTGCTTGGCGACCCTGCCTTGAAGCTGAAGATACCGGAACACAGAATTGTTGTTGACAGTATCAACGGAGTTTGCCTTGCAACTGCTCAGGAACTGCCCCGCATGAAAGCTGGGGCTACTGTAAATGTTAAAGGACATGTTGAAACTATTGCAGGAAAGCCGCTTGATGATTTCACCGGAAGCGTAACTCTTGACGTGAGAGACTCGAAAGAGAAGATCACGGGAAAGAAAAACAGTACGGAGACAAAGGTCGCTTACGAATATTACGACTATACAAAAACAATTTTTAATGGTACCGACAGTATAAGGAACGGTAAGTTTGACATTTCCTTTGCTGTAACCAAAGACATAAACTATTCTGACGAGAACGGACGTATTTACGCATTCGCAGTAAACAATAAAAATAATGAAACTGCCAATGGCATGACGGAAAGTTTTATTGTAGGCGGAACAGAAATCTCATCCTCCGACTCAATCGGACCGTCGGTTTATTGTTATCTTAACTCTCCGTCATTCAGCAATGGCGACAATGTGAATGCAACGCCGTATTTCGTGGCAGAACTGTCGGACAAAGATGGTCTTAACACGTCAGGGGCTGGCATAGGACACGATCTGACGCTTGTTATCGACGGCGACCCGATGAAAACTTATACGCTGAACGACAATTTCTCTTTTGATTTCGGTTCTTACACAAAAGGCTCTACCTATTATTATATACCAGAGCTGGAGAGCGGCACGCATAAATTGAAGTTTACTGCATGGGACATACTGAACAATCCGTCAACCGCAACGCTAAGTTTCAACGTCGTGCGTGGACTGACGCCAAGCATAACGAGCGTGAGCTGCACAAACAATCCGGCAAAAGATAATACAACCTTTATCGTGAACCATAATCGCGGTGGCAGTGATGTGAGTGTTCTTATCGAAGTATTCGACACTAGCGGACGTATTCTTTGGCAGCATAAGGAAGAAACTGTGGCGGAAACGTCGGCTTATACATATACTTGGGATTTGTGTGCAGACAATGGCGGTAGACTACAGTCTGGCATATATCTTTATCGAGTTCGTCTTTCGAGCGACGGCAGCAGCGAAGCTACGAAGGCAAAGAAACTAATCGTGATAAATTAACAACAGACAAAGTTGTCTGTCGTTACACAATAATTCACAACAAAAAGAGTTATATTAGGGTGAATGTATTTGAGGCATTCCCAATGCCGTTAACTTAACAACTTAATCGAACAATAATGATCAGTAAACTGAAGATAGTACTTGTCGCCTTCGTGGCCATTGTTTCAATGAGCGTACAGGCGCAAGACAAGAGAGATATGTTCAATCCTATCCATACAGCATTAGTATCACAGACGATTGCTCCTGATGCTCGTGCTGCCGGTATGGGCGATGTCGGAGCTGCAACCGACCCTGATGTAAATTCACAATACTGGAATCCTGCTAAATACCCGTTTTGCATAAGTCGTGCCGGCATAGCCCTCAACTATACGCCGTGGCTCAGATCTTTGGTAAGCGACATGGATATTGCTTACCTTTCCGGCTACTACAGAATTGGCAATTACAGTGCAGTGTCTGCGTCGTTGCGCTATTTTTCCTTGGGTGAAGTTTATACCAACTATGATTCTTCCAGTTCAGACCTTTCGAATGCTCAGACCATTAACCCTTATGAAATGTCGTTTGACGTGGCTTACTCTCTGATGTTGAGCGAGAAATTCTCTATTGCTGCGGGTGTGCGCTGGCTGATGTCAGACATGCAGTATAGCTCAACAGAAGAGCGCACGGCATCGAGTGCGTTTGCCGCAGACATAGCTTGCTACTATAACAACTATATCAATATCGGCTCGCGTGAATGTCAGCTTGGCATAGGCCTTAACATAAGCAATATTGGTAGTAAGATAACCTTTGGAGGAAGCGACTACAGTGAGTTCATACCTACCAACATGCGTCTCGGAGCGGCGCTTATGGTTCCAATTGATGAGTTCAACCGTTTCACCATATCTGCCGACGCTAATAAATTGCTTGTCCCCACTTATCCACAACAGAATGACGGTGAGTCTCAGACGGAATATGAAGAGCGCGTAGAGAAGGAATACTATAATACAAGCAGTATCTCTGGCATTTTCAAGAGTTTTGGTGACGCCCCCGGCGGTTTTAAGGAAGAACTTCAAGAGATAAACTGGAGTGTTGGTGCTGAATATGTTTACAACGACAAGTTTTCGTTACGCGCCGGCTATCATAATGAATCTGAAAACAAGGGCAATCGCAAATATTTCACTGTTGGAGCAGGTTTTCGCATGAGTGCCTTCACTCTTGATTGCGGTTACGTAATAGCTACGTCAAAGAGTAATCCTCTTGACCAAACCCTTCGCTTTACGTTAGGTTTTGACATGGACGGAATTAAAGACCTTTTCAGAAAGTAGTTCTCTCGTTTAAAATTCCTCGTAATGAATATACGTGTAGGTTTTGGTTATGATGTTCACCGCCTTGTTGAAGGCCGTGAATTGTGGCTTGGAGGCATAAATATTCCTCATTCCCTTGGTTTGCTCGGACATAGCGATGCAGATGTGCTTATACATGCAATCTGTGATGCTTTGCTCGGTGCAGCAAATCTGCGGGATATTGGCTATCATTTTCCAGATACTGCTGACGAGACTCGCAATATCGACAGTAAAATCCTGTTGAGAAAGACAGTAGAACTGATAGCAAGTAAGGACTTCGTAGTCGGAAACATTGATGCAACCGTATGTGCAGAACAGCCAAAGATAAATCCTCATGTGGAAAAGATGAAAGAATGCCTTGCCAATATTATAGGTACAGATATTGACAATATTTCAATAAAGGCAACAACCACAGAAAAGCTAGGGTTTACCGGTAGAAAAGAAGGCATAAGTGCATATGCCACCGTTTTGATATACAAGAAATAATTTCGTTTTAATTCATGCTTTCACACCTTTGGGGAACCATGAATTTTGTTTTCTTTCCTTTTTCTCATTTTTTGATTTTTATAAGACTGGACACTTGTAGTCTTATAACCGTTTTTTCCTGTTGAAAGACAGATCTTATAAAATGTTGAGATTGTTGAATGTTAATTAGTTTTTAACACTAAAAAAGGTGATTTTTTTTTTTTTTTTATAATAAAACACGTA
>CAVAPC010000008.1:0-106632 GCA_963590505.1 uncultured Alistipes sp.
TCTTTTTAGACTGTCCAAGATTTTTGCCTAATCCACACGTTTTTGCAAGTGACCCTAACTTCTTCCGGATTTGATTGTTACAGGCAATTTACACCTTATTTATATATTTATTACATCGGGAGCGCAGCAATGTAAAATGCAGCAAAGGCAGAAAGCAGCAACAACAAATGCTATATTGATGCCTTTTCTTCTTATTTTTTACGTTTTTTATATAAATTTGCAAAAGAATTACGGCGGGGACTGTTCTCTGCTCATTATTGTGGCATTTGACGATAAAAACTGTATGCAATGTTTGTCTTGCGATACAAGAAGAACATTATGCAGACATTTTTGAATTCCGCCTTGTATGAGCCATGCTTGGCACATGCAGAATATCTTAACCTCAAAAAAGCTATATGAACAAGAAAGGGACTCTTTTGGGAGTACTGCTTATGTCGTCAGTATTCAACGGCAATTGCCTATTGGCAAATGCCGCTCCTCAGCACGTCATGCAAAGTGCAACAATTGTGAAAGGCTTGGTCGTAGACAGTTCCGGTGAACCTGTAATTGGTGCAACAATACAGGAAGTAGGTACAAACAAAGGGACTATAACGCGTGTTGACGGCAGTTTTGAATTGGAAGTGGGGGCAAATGCCAACCTCCGCATTTCTTATATTGGTTACAAGACCGTGAATACTGTGGCTGTCAATGGGATGAAAGTGGTTATGAAAGACGACAATGCACAGCTTGACGAACTTGTCGTTGTAGGATATGGAAAACAAAAAAAGGTGAACCTGACGGGTGCCGTGGCCAATATCGACCTCGACAAAACCCTTTCTTCGCGTCCTGAACAAGACGTTGCAAAGGCTTTGCAGGGAGCCGTGCCTGGATTGACGGTGGTAAACAGCAATGGCGATATTGGAGCGCAGCCCACATTGCGTATACGTGGCCTGGGAACATTGTCGAACGGACAGACATCAAGCCCGCTCATTATTGTCGATGGAGTTCCCACTGACGACCTTTCGATGATTAACGCCCATGACATTGCCTCAATCTCAGTGTTGAAGGATGCTGCCTCATCGTCGATATACGGCAGCCGCGCCGCTTTTGGAGTAATATTGGTAACGACAAAGCAGGCAGCCAAAGGGGAAAAGACATCCGTAAAATACAACGGATATTTTGCTTGGGACAAAGCTACGATACTTCCCGACTTTCCTGATGTTCCATCACAACTCACTGCTGCATTGCAGGCAAAGGCGCGCAAGGGAAGTGGCACGGTGGAACTCTTCGGAATGTATTTCGACAAGTTGTTGCCATATGCAGAAAAATGGAAAGAGCAACACTCAGGCAAGAAAGGCTATAGTATGATGACACCATATGCCGACGAGAACAACGTGGGAGACTACATGTTTGTGAACGGACAGCCGTATTATTATGCCGACTACGATATTCAGGGAATATGGTATGACAATGCTGCCCCATCTTCGAGCCATGATGTTTCGGTGAGCGGATCAAGCGGAAAAACATCATATTATGTTGACTTGGGCTACAATTACAAGCAAAACGTGATGAAGATTAACCCCGCAAAACGCAACAGATATAATCTTACGGTAAATCTGCGTTCGGATCTTACAGATTGGCTAACCTTCGGTGTGCGTGCAAACTTCACTCGTCTAGACATGAGCCGCGCCAATTCTTTCAGCAACATCTATCAGTATATATGGAGATGGGGGTCCTTCTTTGTGCCATCCGGTTATATTCTGGGCGAAGACGGTCAAATCCTTGACTATCGCATCCTTGCTTTACAAAAGCAGGCCGCAAGGATCAATACTGTACACGATGTGTTGCGTATGAACGCATATGCCGTTGCGCACATAACGAAAGACTTGACGATGAACGTTGACTATACCTATCAGATAGACAACACCAACATGAAGTCAAGCAGCAGCAGCGTATACGGTATGAACTGGACAGGAACGGAGCCTGTCTACCTGGTGCAAAGTTCCACAACAAACGCCACTCGCGACAATACAAAGTCCAACCGTTGGACGGCCAACGCATACTTGAACTATAACCATACATGGAACAGAAACCACAACCTGAGTGTGATGGTTGGAGTAAATGGCGAAAGCTACAAATCTGACTATTTCTATGTGCGACGCACGCAACTCTATGACGAAAGCTATCCGGAACTGAACATGGCTTACGGCAATCTGACTCATGCCACCATAACATCGTCTACAGGCGACCGTGCCACAGCCGGATATTTCGGCAGAATAAACTATGACTATAAGGGCATATATCTGCTGGAACTCAATGGACGATATGACGGCAGCTCTCGTTTTCCCACAGGACACAAGTGGGCTTTCTTCCCGTCGTTCTCGCTTGGCTATCGCTTTACGGAAGAAAAATACTGGGACAGGCTGCATGAATATGTAAGCAGCGGTAAGTTACGCTTCTCTTACGGCGAGATTGGAAATGAGGCAGTGGGAGACAACATGTTCCTTTCAACCATATCTCAGATAGATCCAAGCAAAACTTACTGGATGGACGGTAGCGATACGCGCGTAAACCAAACTGATATGCCAACATGGGTGGGCTCAACGCTTACGTGGGAGCGCATCAATACAACAGACTTGGGCGTAGACCTCGGCTTCTTGAACGATGAACTGACGCTCACTTTCGATTGCTACCAGCGCATGACCAACGATATGTTGGCACCGGGAAAGGCTCTTCCCGGAACGGTTGGCGCTTCGGCTCCTTATACAAATGCCGGACAATTGCGCACGCGGGGCTGGGAACTGAGCATAAACTGGCACAAACAGTTTAACAAGAACTTGGGAGTTTATGCCAATTTCAATATTGGCGACTCAAAGTCAAAGATTACGAAATGGAACAACGACTCTAAGATTATCGGCCATACCGGTGGCATTGACACCGACTATAACGCAAAGATGTATGCTTATGAAGGCGAGACATGGGGAGACATATGGGGCTTCGAGACGGAACGATATTTCACGGAAGATGACTTCAACGGGCAAAACCCGGACGGCTCGTGGAACTACAAGGAAGGTGTAGCCGATCAAACAGGCATACAGACCGACAATTTTGTTTATGGTCCCGGTGACATCAAGTTCAAGGACCTTAACGGCGATGGCAAGATAGACGGTGGCGACGGTACGTTGGCCAATCATGGCGACCTGAAGGTAATTGGAAATACCATGCCGCGCTATGAATACAGTTTCCGTGTTGGCGGCTCTTTCAAGGGATTCGACCTTGATCTGTTTTTTCAGGGCGTTGGAAAACGCTCAATGTGGACACAGTCTTCGTTCGCTTTCCCTGAGATGCGCGAGCCTGACCTCGCCATCTATTCAAACCAGACAAGTTACAATGTGTATGACCCTGCCAATGGAGTGGTTAACATATCAGAAGCGAACGACTATCCGTGCCTTTATCCTGGCAACGAATATGCTGGCAATGTGTCGGCACTTGCGCCAATAGGTGGTTGCCACAATTATTATCCGCAAAGCAAATACCTTATTGATTTGTCTTACTTGCGGCTGAAAAGTGTAACACTTGGCTACACTCTGCCGCAGAAGCTGACACGCAAGGCATATCTTGAAAAAGTTCGGTTCTATGCAAGTGTAAACAATCTGTGTCTGCTTCATAACGGAGCGCGCAATGTGCCAATAGATCCGGAAATGAACGACGGACCTTCTGGTTCTTATGGCTACGGAACATGGGGACGCACTTATCCGATAACGCGCTCGTGGGCAATTGGCTTTCAGCTTAGCTTTTAAGAGAGGGAAAACGCATCGAAATAATATAGAGAACAAGGAATATGTTGGCTTTTCGCCACATGGTTTGTAATACATATCGTAAGAAAAGGAAAAATGAAAAACAAGATACTGTTCTACATTGCGGCTGCAGTTTGCGTATTGAGTGGTTGCAATGATATGCTTGACAAGGAACCGCGCGATACTTTTGTCAACAACAATGTTTTTTGGAGCAATACAAATGCCGTTGAGAGCTATACCAACAAATTCTATGACAATTATGTGGGATATAGCCAAAACGGTAACTTCGGATGGTTCTACTTTAAAAGTCTTAGTGACGACCAGGGAAATTCAGGCTTCGACGATTGGACTTTTACCGCTGTTCCTAGCACATCGTCGTATTGGACCGACGGCTTTAAGGAAGTGCGCCGTGCAAACTATGTGATACAGAACGTGTCTGCATCGTCAATGGATAAAAACAGTAAGGTTTACTTTACTGCCGTTGCACGGCTGAACCGCGCTTGGCAATACTATCAGCTTGTGCGCGAATATGGCGACGTGGAATGGCTCAGCGAAGTAATTGCCGATCCTGACGATCCGCACGTTTACGGCGAGCGAACTGACCGTGATGTGGTTATGGATTCGGTGCTTAACGACTTGGACTATGCTATAGCAAATCTCGGAACAGCTACCGACAAGACAAAATGGAGCAAGGACATGGCTCTAGCCATGAAGAGTGACGTGTGCTTGTACGAAGGCACTTTCCTGAAATACCGCACAGAGGCGGACAATGGAAGGAAACCGGATTTGGCACGTTCGGAGAAATTCTTGAAAGAGGCTGTTTCAGCATCTGATTTGTTGATAAATTCCGGAACCTATAGCCTGACGAAAACATATGGCGAAGTTTACAACTCACTGTCTCTAGGCTCTGGTTCAGAAACGATTTTTTACCGTAACTACGGCAAGGATCTTGTAATGCACAACCTTATAGCCTATACGTGCAATTCTGCTGAACAGTGGGGGATAACAAAGGACGCTTTTGATGCATTTCTCTTCGCTGACGGAAAACCGCTTGCAACTACAACGCTGGCAAAAAGCGACAAGGCGGAAATCAATTCAAACGGTGACTATTCAATAGGAAAGGCTCTTCAGGTTAGAGACAAGCGGCTTTCGGTGCTGGTAGACTCAATACTTTGCTTTAAAGGCCATAGTTGGGTGCGTGTCAACGCTGAAGGAAAATCTATTGGCATGCTGATGACATCGTCGACAGGCTACACTATCAGTAAATACGACAATCTTACGCTCGACAAATACTATCGTACGAATACAACGACGGGATATACGGATGCCCCGCTTTTCTGGTTTGCTGTGATTCTGCTCAATAATGCAGAGGCCAAGGCTGAATTGGGCGTAATCTCGCAGACAGATCTTGACAAAACAGTGAATCTTCTGCAAAAGCGCGCAGGATTGCCTGGCTTGACGCTTGAGCCAGAGGCCGATCCTGCCAACAACATGAATGTGGACAACTTGCTTTGGGAGATACGCCGTTGCCGCCGCTGTGAACTTATGACGGACAATTGGTACCGTTACTGGGATCTTGTGCGCTGGCATCAGCTCGACAAGCTTGATACGGAAAAGAACCCAAACATAAATCTTGGGGCAAACCTTTCAAATGTAAGCGACATTGAAGTGGCTGTAGATGCAGACAAATATATGGTGGTATGCAGCAAGGTGAGGAAATACGATAAAAAGCATTATCTTTTCCCTGTTCCTACCAACGAACTCAACCTCAACGGAAAGAATACCCAGAACCCAGGTTGGTGACGGAACATGAATTTTCCGCTTTAAAGGCATTTGCTCTTGGTTTGAACGTAATTCTACAAGATGGAAAAACGTTAAATAAAACATAAAATATTGGTGTGTAGTATGTATTCTATCGAAAAAACGTAATTTTGCACCCTGTTTTATTTGAAAAGAAACATGTTTTATTGACAGGATACGTCGCATACAAAACGATAAAGTGAGAAAGAAATCCACTATACTCCTGCTGCTTTTTGCTTTTCTCTTCATTGTGGCCAGTGCAGATATGCCTATGATGAGGAAAGAGAAAAAACAGAAAAAGGCAACCAATACCCAGGCCCCGGCAGACACGCTGGAGCTGGATTCCATATTGCATCAACGCAATAACGGCGAGCCTGACACTACACTCATGGACTCGCTTTCGCTGGCTATATTTCGTCATAACAAGCAAGTTGACGATTCGATACGTCTTGACAGCATAAACAGGGCCAAATCTACAGGTATCGAAGCTCCGGTAAATTTCTCTGCTATAGACTCTATGGTTTATCAGGCTTCCGACAAGTTGGCATTTCTTTACGGCAATTCAAAGGTTAGCTACCAGAACATGAATCTTTCCAGTGCCGACATCACGATGAGCATGGACAGCAGTCTGGTTCATGCCACAGGTGCGCGCGATACATCGGGCACGATAGATGGACGCCCTGTCTTCAAGATGGGAGAGACACAGTATGAGAGCGATACAATAGCATTCAATTTCAAGACGAAGAAGGGATTTATAAATAATGTATATACGGAGCAGCAGGATGGCTATCTGACCAGTGAACATTCCAAGCGAAACGATAACGGAGAACTCTTCCTTGAGCACGGGCGATATACCACTTGCGATGCCGAACACCCTGACTTCTACATAGCATTGTCGAGGGCAAAGGTGCGTCCCGGCAAGGACGTGGTCTTCGGACCTGCCTACCTTGTTGTTGCAGATGTGCCGTTGCCGCTGGCTATTCCATATGGCTTCTTTCCGTTTTCAAAGAGCTATTCAAGCGGATTCATTATGCCAACTTATGGAGACGAAAGTGCCCGAGGTTTTTATCTGCGTGACGGAGGATATTACTTCGCTATTAACGACAACTGGGACTTGAAGTTGTTGGGCGAAATATATACAAAAGGTTCGTGGGGCGTTTCGGCTGCAAGCAATTACCGCAAGCGCTACAAATACAGTGGCAGCTTTTTCTTCAGTTATCAGGATACAAAGAATGGCGACAAAGGTATGCCGGATTTTACCGAACAGGAGAGTTTCAAAATACAGTGGAGCCACAGACAGGATTCCAAGGCCAACCCTTACAGCAGTCTTTCGGCCAGCGTGAACTTTGCAACGTCGAGTTATGAACGCAACAACCTTACCAGCATGTATAACCCGCAGTCGCTAACCCAAAGCACACGTACTTCGAGTGTCAGCTGGAGCACAACGTTCTCAAGTATAGGCATGTCTTTGAGCGGGACGGCTAACTTGAGCCAAAACATGCGCGATTCAACGTTGGCAATAACGTTGCCTGATCTAAACATCTCTATCAGCCGTTTCTATCCGTTCAAGCGTAAACGCATGGTGGGCAAGGAGCGTTGGTATGAGAAAATATCAATGAGCTATACCGGAAGTCTAAGAAACTCGATTGAGACGAAGGAAGACCAAATATTCAAGTCCAATTTGATAAAAGACTGGCGAAATGGAATGCAGCACTCCATCCCCATCAACGGAAACTTCACCCTGTTCAACTATATCAACATCAACCCGCAGATAAGTTTCACCGACAGGATGTATACCAACAAAGTGCTTCAGAGTTGGGATGAGCAGTCGCAGACTGTTGTCCGTGACACAACGCATGGCTTTTACAATGTATATAACTGGTCGATGAGTGTAAGCGCTTCGACAAAACTTTATGGCTTCTGGATTCCGAACAAGAAGATTTTCGGCGACAAGATACAGGCCATTCGCCATGTCATCACCCCGCAGGTGTCATACAGTTACGCTCCTGATTTCGGCGCCAGCCGTTACGGATATTACAAAACTTACCAGAAGACGGATGCACAGGGCAACGTATCCCTAGAAACGTATTCGCCTTTCCAAAACGAGATTTTTGGTGTTCCTGGCCGCGGACGAACAGGAAGCGTGTCGATGTCGCTCTCTAACAATATCGAGATGAAGGTGCGGTCAGACAAAGATTCCACAGGTTTTAAGAAACTCAGCATCATCGATGAACTTGGTGCGAGCATGTCTTACAACATGGCCGCAAAGGAAAAGAAATGGAGCGACCTCACCATGAACATACGATTGAAGTGGTGGAAAAACTATACCTTCAATATGACTGCCGTGTTTGCCACATATGCCTATGAACTTGACGCCAACGGAAATCCGTATGTGGGCAACCATACGGAGTGGGGCAAAGGCCGCTTCGGCCGCTTCCAGGGTATGTCGCAGAACATTTCCTACACGCTTAATCCGGAAAAGATCAAGAAACTCTTTGGCGGCGGAAGCAAGGAAGACGAGAAGGAAAAGAAAAAGGACGACAACGATACGGGTGTTGAAACCAATGTCGACGACGACATGGTGAAGGCACAGAACGGGGCAAAACGTTCCGCCGCAAGCAAGGCTGAAACCGACGGCGACGGTTATATGAAATTCTCTATGCCGTGGTCGATAACTTTTGGATATGGAATAAGTATGCGCGAGAATACAGGCGGAAAGTTCAACAAAAAAACGATGAGATACCCTTACAAGTTTACGCAGACACTTAATTTCAGCGGCAATATACGTATCAGCGACGGATGGAACATAAGCTTTTCTTCCGGTTATGACTTTGAGGAACACGATCTCTCAATGACAACGGCTTCGCTGCAGCGCGACCTTCACTGTTTCAGCATGAGCTGCAGCGTGGTGCTGGCACCATACACGTCTTACAATTTCTCTTTCCGTTGCAACGCATCCACGCTGACAGATGCATTGAAGTATGACAAGCGCAGCGGTTACAGCAATGCCGTACAGTGGTATTAGACGTCTGTTTGCAAGAGAACGCGGTGGATTGAAAACAAAAACAGAGAAGGGACGATGGCCTTGAGCGTTTCAAGGATTGTCCCTTCTCTGTTCGTATTGCATCTTTTGCAATTGTGTCTTGCTGCGTTTATTCAAAGTAATAAAGGAAAGTGGCTACACCTTCAAGAGCCTTCTTGCCAGTTTCCTTTACCTCTATGCGGAATTTAATCTCTGCTTTCGTTACGCCGCGAAGATTGGCAATAGATTGTAGGTCGGTAACGAGCCTTACGCTTTCGCCAGACTTGACTGCCTGTCCGAACTTCATCTTGTCCATTCCGTAATTTACCATCATCTTCAGATTGTTTACTTCAATGATTTGGTTCCACAGATAGGGTAGCATTGAGAGCGTAAGATAGCCGTGTGCGATTGTTGTCTGGTATGGACTTTCTTTCTTTGCCTTTTCCGTGTCGACGTGAATCCACTGATGGTCGAGCGTTGCATCGGCGAACATGTTTATACGTTCCTGCGATAGCTCAACATAGTCTGACGTTCCGAGATTTTTGCCCACGTAGGCAGCGAACTCGTCATAGTTGTTAATTGTAAGTTTTGCCATAGTTGTCAGTTGTTATAGTCTTTTTTCGTTATAGTCACTTCGTAAATCACCTGTCCTTTGTGCTTCGACGAGTTGAAGGTGTAGGCAAAGTTGTAACCCGCTTCCTGGTAGGGGCGCATGGAAGGCACGCCCTTTAAAGTGCTGACCATTTCCTTCTTTACTTCTGCGGCGTTTATTGCCGTTGTGTCTGCTCTTCCGCTTAGCGTCATGTAGTAGTGAAGTGTTTTCGTCTGCTTGTCGAAAGCCACGCTGTCTGTCGTCAATGTCGGTCCCATCTGCACCGGACAGTTTTTCTTTGTGTATTCTTCCGCTTCGCGTGCAGCGCGGTCTTCAAGGCTTTCTTGGCAACTGGCCAGGCATACGGCAGCCGCTGCCAATATAATTGTTGTCTTCATTGTTTCTGAAACGTAGTCTTTTGTTTTGTTGTCTCTTTTTTTGCAATTTCAAGATAGGCTGAAAAAGCATTGCAAATTTACTAAGAAAAAACGCTCCGTCCTAACCGAACGGTTCATTTTGTTGAAAAACTCATTTGATTGACAGGGCCGGCATACTCATGCCGCCGGATATGAAAGTTTCTTTGTAGCGCTGACTTTCCGCATTGTGGGTTTGCCGTTATGCAATAGCCAGCAGTTCAATTTCGAAAACGAGCGTTGAACCGCCGGGTATGCCAGGCTGGGAGAATTTTCCGTAGCCTTTCTCGGCCGGAATATACACTTCCCACTTGTCGCCCACGCACATCTGTTGCATGGCGATTATCCATCCTTCAATCAGTTCGCAGAGCCTTACGGCCAGCGGCACGCTGCCGAGCGACGAATCAAACTTTTTCCCGTTGATAGTTCTGCCCGTGTAATGGGCGGTAACGATGCTTCGTCTTGTAGGATGCCGCCCGTCGTTGAGTCCCTCTTTAATGACTTTGTAGTATATCCCGCCGGAGATTTCCCTTACTCCTTCTTCCTTGGCTTTCTCCAGCAGCCATTGTTTGTTCGCTTTTGCGTATTCTTGCTTTTTCATTCGCTTTATATTGTTTCGTATGGAGTTCCAAAATTTCTGTAAAGGTAATACAACGTGGTGTGATGAGCAAAGAAACTCGTTTCAAATTCAGACAGTGCCAATCCTATATGACTTGGATGTGATTTTTTGTCAGCGTCAATACGAGATTGTTGAAGCGTCGTTGTTGAAAAGACATAACGTCGATGCAACCTTCTGCAAGCTGTGAGGTTTTTCCCATGAAGGCTGCACTTTTTGCTCATGCCGTACTGTAAGGTGTATGTAATGTTTACTTAACATTATTGTAATACCGGATACATTGTTCCAATGAACTAATTTGAATAATTTTGCAACAGAATTTTATCAGAGCATTATGAATGAGGTTAAGAAATCAAAAGTGCAGGATTCCAAAAAGGAACTGAAATCAGGAAACAAACTTGAGCAATTGGTATTGGACTATGCTGTGAGGAAAACGGTAGGCTGCCGGGAAGATTTGAATGGAGTTTACTATTCGAAGAATGGACGCCACGTTGTAATGGCTTCAAAGAGTCTTGAAGGCAAATACACAGTGTGCGAGGGAACGCGTGAAATAGATGACGACGCTTTTTGGGGCTGTGCTTATCTTGAGGGCGTTTCTTTGCCAGAAGGTGTAGAGGTGATAGGCCACGAAGCCTTTGGCCGTTGTATTTCCATGAGGGAGATAGAACTGCCGTCAACGGTGAGGAAAATCGGAACCAACCCGTTTATCGGTCTTGACGGAATAGATGTGAAAAGCCGTTCTGCGGCAGTCGTGTCAGACGGAAAGGCCGTTTATTCCGACGGAGGCAAATGTCTTGTTTCGTTTCTTTCTGACGACAGCGTGTTTGTGGTTCCGGAAGGAGTAGAGGATATTGGCGACAAAGCGTTTTTCGGCAAGAAGCAACTTCGGTGGATAACGCTTCCGAAATCGTTGAAGACTATAGGCGATGAGGCTTTCTTCGACTGCGACAGTCTTCAGAACATCAGTATTCCTGAAAACGTGGAGTTTATCGGTGCATGCGCCTTTGGCGACAGCGAGAACCTGCGTGAAGTGGAGTTCGAGGGCGTTCCTCAAAAGCTGAAACGCAGCATGCTGGCCGGCTGCGACAACATCCATTCCATAAGTGTTCCTGCCGGAAGCATAGGCAGCTTCAAGAAACTTGTGAAGGATTTTGAAGAAAGAGTAGAAGAACGGGCTTCAGTTGAAACCGGAGTGAAAGACAAACAACTTTCGGCCAAAGTAGACCAGAAGGAAGTGAAGAAAGACAAAAAGGAGAAGAAAGGCGGAAAAGACAAGAAGTCTGATAAAACGGTATCCCCAATGTATAAATAACGCTCAGTTACAAGAAAGAAATCAAATAAACAGAAAGCCCTATGAAGGAAAAGGAACTGAAGCAGGCCTACGTAGACCGCGACATAAGCTGGATGTATTTTAACCGCCGTATTCTGCAGGAAGCGCAGAAAGAAAACATACCACTACTGGAACGACTGTCTTTCCTTGGCATTTATTCAAACAACCTTGACGAATTTTTCCGCGTGCGCATGGCTTCGCTCACAAGACTCGTTGAGTCTCTCGACAAGAATGCAAAGAAAGAACGCGAACACCTGAAACAGACAATCAAGACAATTAACCGTCTGAACACGACATACAGCACAGAATATACGGAAACAATAGACCACGTGTTCAGTCTGCTTGAAGAACACAAAGTTCGGCTGCTCGATGAAAATCATCTGAACGACGAACAAAAACAGTTCCTTAAGGATTTCTACTACGACCGCCTGAATGGCGCGACAAACCCTATCTGGTTTGAAAACATCACAGAGATAGGCCAACTGCAAGACAACCGCATATATCTTTTTGTAAAGAAGACCGACAAGACAGAGAGCTTCGGAAAGAAGCCGAAGACGGACTACGCAATTGTAAAGGTACCTGATTCTGATTTCAACCGCTTTGTTGTGTTGCCGTCAAGCGATGGATTCCAAAACTGTATGTACTTGGATGATGTGGTGCGCTTCTGCCTTCCGCTGATATTCATAGGCTTCAAGCCCGCTACCTTCGAGGCATATTCTTTCAAGTTCACGAAAGACGCTGAGATGGAAATGGAAAACGCCTCTGACTACGGTGTGTTGGAAATGATAGCAAAGGGCGTGAAGAGCCGCAAGCGCGGCGAACCGGTTCGTCTTATATACGATCATCTCATGCCGAAGGACATGCAGAAGAAAATCCTGTCGAAACTGAACGTGGAACACCTTGATGCAGCATTGGCAAGCGGCAGATACCAAAACCACAAAGACCTTATGAAATTCCCTGACTTCGGCCACAGCGAACTGAAATACCCCAAGTGGCGCCCCGTAATGAAGCCGGAGTTCATGAGCGAGGAAAGCATAATGACGCAGATTCGCGAGAAAGACAGGTATATCCATGTGCCTTACCATTCGTTTGATGCCTATATCCGCCTTCTGCGTGAAGCGGCTCTTCATCCCGACGTAAAGGAGATAAAGACAACACTCTACCGCTTGGCAAGCGACTCCAAGGTGGTAAAGGCTTTGGTCTGCGCTGCACGCAACGGAAAGAAGGTTACTGCGGTAGTGGAACTGCTTGCCCGCTTCGACGAAAAGAGCAACATTAAGTGGAGCAAAAAGATGCAGGAAGAAGGAATCAACGTCATATTCGGCGTTGAAGGCCTTAAGGTGCACTCGAAACTGCTTTACATAGAATCAAAGAAAGGCAACATTGCGTGTGTGGGAACTGGAAACTTCCACGAAGGAAACGCAAAGGTTTATACAGACTACCTGATGATGACGGCGCGCAAGGAGATAGTGAGCGAAGTGGGAAGGGTTTTTGATTTTATCAGCCGTCCGTTCTCGCAGCCGCGCTTCCGTGAATTGCTTGTTTCGCCCAATGCCATGAAGACAAGGCTGTTGCAATTGATAAATACGGAGATAAAAAACGCGAAAAACGGCAAAGAAGCTTGGCTTAAGATAAAGATAAACCATATCACTGAAAAGGACATGGTTGAGAAACTCTATCAGGCTTCGCAGGCTGGAGTTAAGATAGATATCGTATTGCGGGGCAACTGCTCGCTTGTCCCCGGTGTTGAAGGCGTGAGCAACAATATTCGTGTGGTGGGAATAATTGACCGATATCTGGAACACTCGCGAATAATAATAGCTTGCAACAACGGACAGCCCAAATACTTCATTGGCAGTGCCGACTGGATGCCGAGAAATTTGCTAAACCGCATTGAAGTTCTTGCGCCAGTATACGACCTTGACATGCAAAGGGACTTGCTGCGAACCGTGGAGTATGGAGCGAACGACACCACAAACGGGCGCATCGTCGACGGACGAGGCACAGATTCAATACCGTGCCAGCAGGGAAACAAGGGATTCCGCTCGCAGGAAGCACTGCACTATGCTTACCAACCTGAACGAATGACCTTCAACGGTAAACAATAAACACTTTATTATGAATTACGAATTGTCTGACATATCATACAACATGGCTGCCATAGATATAGGTTCTAACGGTGCCAGACTGCTGATAAAGAACTTTTTCCGTGAAGACGGAAGGGGAGAACCGAAGATAACGCGGGTTATGTATATGCGCGTGCCGCTGCGGCTTGGAAAAGATGTGTTTACGCTTGGCAAAATCTCAAAGGAGCGCCAGGAAAAGATGCTTTTCATGCTGAAGGCATTCAAGCAGATAATGAAACTGAACGACGTCGTTACGTATCGTGCCTGCGCTACTTCGGCAATGCGCGACGCCGAAAACGGAGAAAAGGTATTGAAGCAATTGCGCAAGCAAACAGGTATAAAAGTGGAAATAATAAAGGGTCAGGAAGAGGCCCAACTGCTCTGCAACAATATAGTTGAAAATACCGATTCGGCAGTTGGCGACTTCGCTTATATTGATGTTGGCGGCGGAAGCACTGAAATCTCGCTTCTTCACAACGGCACACTTGTTCACAGCCGTTCATATAATATAGGTACGCTACGCATGCTTAGCGGAAAGGTGTCGCAGGCGGCGGTGAACGAGTTGAAGACAGACCTTTCTTTATATGCAAAGGAGATACCCGACATACACGTTATTGGCTCTGGCGGAAACATAAACAAACTGTTTAAACTCACACACTCAAAGAAAGACCCGAAAGAAATACTTGTAAGCGAGATAAAGGAAATAAGTTCTAAACTCAAAGCGCTGAGCATAGAAGAACGTATAGCGCAGTATGGACTAAAGCCTGACCGTGCAGATGTTATTCTGCCCGCTGCTGAAATATACGTTGCAGCGGCCGAAGCACTCGGATGCAGCTCGATAATGGTTCCGAACATAAGTCTTGCCGACAGCATCGTGGACGGAATGAAATACAATCCATGTGCCTCTAAAGAAAAATAAGGATAAATACAACGGATTCTCCTGCTGAATGCAGAAAAAACGTTGTTGGGTTGAAAACCGCAAATAGGCATGTTCGTCTGGAAGGACGCATGCTTTATTTGCGGTTTTGCCGTTTATCAAATCCTTTCTCTTTCAAAATATTAAAAATATTTTCGATTCTTTGAATTTTTATAATTAAAATACGTACTTTTGCACACACAAACAAACACGGCTTGATACTTGTTCAAGCAAATTGTCTATAAGGGACGTATAATTAAAATTTATAGCTTATGGGAAAGTATTACTTTACATTAGTAGCTGCATTACTTGCATTATCAACAACTACTTCTGCTCAAACAACCAAGAAACAACTTCTCTACACAACGGCACAACAGGTTAACGAAGAGAATGCCGAGACGGCGCTCCCGAAACACTGCATGAACGGGAAACTTCCTTTCCCTGATGCATCGGTAGTGGCAAATCTTCACTCAAACATTCCAGGCGTGCGCCGTGCGGAAGAAAGCGAAAACGCAATCATCAAAGACCAGCCGGCGGGCACAGTCCACAAGAGTTGGTATCAGTATTCAGAAGGTTGGACAACATTTTGGGGATACTATACATACAGAGTATACTGCGACGGAGGTGCAATAGACTGGGTAGACGGTGCAGACGGCAGTGTCTATGTGAAAAATCTGATAGGAACTTATTATAGCAACGCCTGGATAAAAGCCGAGAAGGCAGAAGGAGACACTTTGGTTTTCCACTTCCCGCAGACTGTATATGCGCAGACTTCTGATGGAGAAAGCGAATATTTCAGTCTTTGGAGATACAAATACAGCGAAGATTACAATTGGTATCTGATTGATGACAGTTTGCAGACGGCTAAGTTTGTGCTTCGTGGCGATTCGCTCGTGTTTGCTGAATCAGACGACATAAACTGCATGATAGGTCTTGGTACGGCAGAAGACGGCGAATGGACAGGCTACGGTGACTATCTCTTGTCGCTGAAGGAATACAACAAGCCTACCGTAACTCCTTCCAACCCTTCGTCAGCTGAAAGTTACCTTATGACTTATGCGGCTTCAACAGAAGACGGCAAAGATTACCAGGCTGTGAAAGTGGCAGTCGACGGCAACGATATCTATCTTGGCGCTCTGACTGAAAACCAGCCAAACGCATGGGCAAAGGGAACGATAAGTGGTGATAAAGCCGTTTTTGAAGGCAACCAATACCTTGGCGTTGACACTGTGACGGAAGCCCATGTATATTTCCAGCCATGTGGACATGATTCAATATATAACGAAGAGTATGACTATACATACGACAGCGTCTACGTAAAGAATCAGATTGTGTTCGACTATGATCCTGTGGCAAAAACGCTCAAGAACACAGAAGAAGGCATTTCCGTGAGCAAAGGAACTGTAGAGCTTAACGCTCAGGCATCATATTTTGAGCCGTCACTTGCACCTTGGACAGAAAAGCCAGGCACACCTATCGCACCTACGATTTATGATTTCATGGCTTATGACGTTGACTATGGATACGGCGGCATACAGTTCTACCTTAACCGTCTGAGTACAGACAGCCTGTATCTGCCGGCTAATCACCTTTACTATAAGGCATATCTTGACGATGAGGAATTCACTTTCGACCCTGAAACATATACAACCTTGACAGAACCGGTGACAGAAATGCCTTATCTCTTCTCTGACGGAGCTGAAATACAATACTATGGAGACAACCATATCTTCTATTTCTATGTTGCTGGCTTCTACAAGATAGGTATCCAGGAAATCTATAACGACGGGACAACGAAGCTTTACTCCGATATCGTATGGCAGAATGTAGAAGAAGAGGAAGACGCAGTAAAGGGAATAGAGACAAACGGAGCCGACGTAAAGAACGTAAGGTACTATGATCTGAGCGGTCGTGCCATTGGCAAGGTTTCTCATGGCCTCTATATCAAGACCACAACACTTGCCGACGGTACGGTAAGTACCAAGAAGGTTATGGTTAAGTAAGCGAAAGACGCAGTTCTTCGCTCTTAGACAAGATGCGATGAAAGGCATTTATACATCAAGGGATGGAACATGCACAAACGGACGGCGTGTCCCATCCCTTGCTTTTTTACACAATAAAATATTGCACAATGAGACATTCAAAATTTACATACTCCGGCTTCGCCGCAGTTCTGCTGATGGCTTTTTTGCCGGTAACGGCAACGGCCGACGATGTCGTTTTCTGTTATGATACAGGTAACGGAAATACAGTTGGAATAGGCACAGGCAAGAAAGAAACATACAATGTGGCGATGCTCTTGTCGGGCAGTGACCTGAACGGGAAAACTCTGAAATCAATAACAGTGCCGTTCAAGAGCCGTGAAAACCTTTCGAACCTGAAAATATGGATGAGCAAAAAGCTTCAGGTTTCAACCGATGAAAACAAAAAGAAATATTTCGCTCCCGACGTTATGAGCGCGGATGTGGATTTCAGTACCGACACTGTGACATATACTCTGCCTGAAGAGTATGCCTTGACAGGTGACTCTCTGTATGTAGGCTACACATTTACTGTAGACGACGTCAAAGGTTCTGCAACGGCCAAAGCACCGGTTCTGTTGACAACAGAGTCTTATCAAGGCGGATATTACATATTTACGTCGGCAACATACATGAAATGGAAATACTATTACACTAGCGGCTCGTCGGCAATAAGCGTACTTCTTGGAAATGCCGAAGCTGCGTCGTGTGCCATCGTAGGCCAAGACGATGTTTCCTATGGTATGATAAACAACCCCACAAATTTCAATGTGGTTCTCATGAACTACGGTGCGGAAGGAATCAACAATGTTGACTATTCCTATGAAGTTGGGACGCATACGGGCACTGCTCATTTCGATTTTTCCACACCCGTCCCCGGTTTCTTTAGGGCGCAGCGTTCTGTGGAAATCCCGTTGCCGGCTGTCGACGAGAAAGGGACGTATCCTGTAAAATTGTCCATAATAGGAATAAATGGCAAGACGAGTACCGACACAAACTGTGAATCAACGTTGAAAATCTACGGGCGTGACACAAAGCACTGTGCCGTGCTTGAAGAATATACGGGCACATGGTGCGGATATTGTCCGCGTGGACTTGTTGGACTTGAAGTTATGACGCGTCTCTATCCAGACAAGTTCATAGGATTGTCTTATCATAATTCCGATCCTATGTGTATTACAAAGAATTCTGCCGACTATCCTTCTGCGATCTCAGGATACCCGGATGCATTTATAGACAGGAAGTATAATGTAGACCCTTACTATGGATACAGTTCAAGTTCCTTTGGCATTGACAAGGCTTGGCTTGCAGTCAGCAAGGAATTCTCTCCTGTAAGCGTGAGTGTCGAAGCGGACTTCAATGCAGATGCAAAGTCAGTTACAGCGAAATCGACGGTTGCTTCTGTAGACCCCGAAAGGACAGTAGGATGCAAAGTTGAGTATGTCTTGCTGGCCGACAGTTTGCATGGTGAAGGAAAGGCTTGGATACAAAACAATTATTTTGCCGATGAAGCAGGCGTCGAACGCAATTTCCCAGAGCCTGAGTTTGCAAAATTCTACAACGATGCGGAAGTGGCAGGCTTGTATTACCCTGACGTGGTTGCATATTCAACGTATTTTACGAATGAGCAACAGGCATTGCCCGAAACGCTTGTTGAAGACCAGGATTATGAAAACTCTTTCGTGTTTGACATTGACAATGCAATCAATTATGTTGGAGATCCAATAGTTCAGGACAAGCGTAATCTCCGCGTTGTGGCTTTGGTTGTATCAAGCAGTGGGGAAATACTCAATGCTGCACAGTGCAAGGTAGGAACAGATGCAATCATAGCCGGAATCTCAAATATTGAAGGCAACGGGAAGGCTGACAGCAACTCAAATGATATATTTACACTCAGCGGCATGCGTGTGAACAAGCTTCAGCCAGGTGTAAACGTTGTGAGAACTTCCGGAGGGAAAACAGTAAAAGTAATGAAATAGGCTGGCATAGAACAATTGTCCAGCATGTTTCTGTTGATGAATCACGGCAATGTCGGCCACTCCGATGTTGCCGTGATTTTGTGAAAGGGCTTGTGCGAAATATTTTTTCGGCATAACTTTCGGAATTGAAAATAAAATAGCTAACTTTACACGCTGAAATGGCGTTGTCTTGACGCGCCTAAAAACATAATACTTAAATCTATGGCATTAGAAAAGACTTTGGTATTGCTCAAACCTTGCACTGTACAGCGTGGGTTGGCAGGGGAGATTATCAGTATTTTTGAGAAGAAAGGATTGCAGATCTGCGGCATGAAAATGATGCAACTCAACGACAAAATTCTAGATGAGCACTATGCACATTTGTCTGGTAAGAACTTCTTCCGTCAATTGAAGGACTCCATGATGGCCGCTCCCGTAGTTGCGTTATGCCTTAAAGGCGTAGACGCCATTGAGGTAGTGCATTCTATGGCCGGTTCCACTAACGGACGCAAGGCAGCACCCGGTACTATACGCGGAAATTACTGCATGAGCTTTCAGGAAAACGTTGTTCACACCTCCGATTCGCCTGAAACGGCAGCAAAAGAGCTGAAGCGCTTTTTCCGCGATGAGGAAATATTGGAGTGGAAACAGAATACTCTTCCAAGCGTGTACGCTGCCGACGAAATCTAAAGCAGAAGAATTATACAGCGTTTCTGTGTCCGCTGTTTCGCACGGATGTTACAAAACGGATAAAATGCGGCAAGGGTAGATTGTTTTTTACGAAAAAAACTCTACCTTTGCAGCGCTTTTCAAATGTGGACAGGGACAAACAATTCCCTTCCCCTAATTGAAAAGCAAAACTTCAGTGCATGTTTTCGGGCATGCCTTATTTAAATATAAACAACAATATGGACGATTATCACGCGGAAAATACTGACTTGTAGGTGCAGGGGCTCTCAGTTCTTATGTGAAGGGAAATCCTGTGCTTGAACGTTTGCCAAGTGGAGGATTTATCAATGAGAACATACTGGAACTATACTGGCGGCTTGAAGGCCGTTAATGAATGGGAACCGAATTGCTGGATACAGGTAACGTGTCCGAGTGAGGCTGATCAGCAAATGCTAATCGACGAGTTTCATATTCCCGATTACTTTCTTTCTGACATTAGCGATACGGACGAGCGTGCGCGTTACGAATACGATGACGGATGGATGCTTATCATCCTTCGTATTCCATACGTGAAAGAGATACGTTCCCGCACGCCTTACACAACAGTGCCGCTTGGCATAATCCATAAACGCGACGTTACAATCACGGTTTGCTTCTACGAAACAAACATGATGATAGACTTTGTGAGTTATCAGCAAAAGCGCAACGAAGGGTTTACCGACTATGTAGACATGATTTTCCGCCTCTTCCTTTCCTCAGCAGTGTGGTATCTGAAAAGGTTGAAGCAGATAAACAGTTTGATAGAAAAGGCGAAACGCAATCTCGACCGCGAGGTGAACAACGAATCGCTAATCGGTCTTTCCAGATTGCAGGACTCGCTTACATATTTCATAACGTCGATTCGCGGAAACGAGAACCTCCTTGCAAAACTGAAGTTCAAACTTCAGGTGGACGAACTTGACGCCGACCTGATAGAAGACGTTAACATCGAGATGAGTCAGGCGCGAGAAACGACCAGTATCTACTCAGATATCCTTGAATCGACCATGGACACGTATTCAAGTATCATCAACAACAACATGAATACGGTTATGCGTACGCTCACGTCAGTGTCCATCATTCTGATGTTCCCCACGCTAATCTCAAGTTTGCTAGGCATGAACGTCGTCAACGGCATGGAAACGAGCAAATACGGATTTGTCATAGCAATTGTCGTGTCGGTTGTTATTTCTGGCGTTTCATGGTGGATATTCCGCCACAAGCGGCTTATTTAAATCTATTAAAGCAAAAACGATAACAGAAATTAGGATTTTACAAACATTTTACGTAAGTTTGCAATTCATAATGCCGGTTAGAAACAGGTGTGTCATGCCTGTGCCGGACAATTTGCAGGCGTTGCCTTTAATGAATTCTTACTGGAGGCAACAACCTTATAACCACAAAGCGTGTCGCTAAACGGCGACCTTAATAACTGAACCAAGTCACAAATTAAAAAAGTGAAGTAATGGACTCTCAAGAAAAATCTCTCGAGCAAATGGAAAACGAGAAGAATGCAGAAGTAACTCCCGCTGCAACTTGCACAGAAGCAGTGGCAGAGAAGGAAACGGTAGCAACAGACACTCCCGAATCAGCGGCAACTGGTGTACTACCATCCGCAGAACCGAAGAAAACTTTCGCAACTAAGGCGGAAGTGGTTGAAAGGATAAAGGAGATTGCCCATGCCGACGAAGTTCCGCAAAAGGACGAAGTGGACTATCTCAAGACAGTGTTCTACAAATTGCATTTTGCCGAAAGAGAAGCTGAAATGAAAGCCTTTCTCGAATCTGGCGGCGACCCGGCAACTTATCAGGTAAAGCCGGATCCGGACGAAGAGACCTTCAAGGCAGAAATGTCTGTGGTAAAGGAAAGAAGGGCTAAGCAGTTTGAAGAGCAGGAAAAGCTGAAACAGGAAAACCTCAAAAAGAAACTCGATATACTTGAAAGGATAAAAGCGATGGTAACATCGCCTGAAGAGGCCAACAAGTCTTATCAGGAATTCAAACAACTGCAGCAGGAATGGAAAGACATTACCCCTGTTCCGGCCGAAAACGCCAATGAACTGTGGCGCAACTATCAGCTTTATGTAGAACAGTTCTATGACATGCTAAAGCTTAACAGCGAGGCGCGCGAGTATGACTTCAAGAAAAATCTTGAGATAAAGACAAAACTTTGTGAAGCGGCTGAGAAACTTGGAGAAGAGGAAGATGTCATCAGCGCATTCCACCAGTTGCAGGAACTTCATCAGCAGTATCGCGAGAGCGGGCCAGTTGCAAAAGAATTGCGAGAGAGCGTGTGGACACGTTTCAAACAGGCGTCTACCGTTGTAAACAAACGTCATCAGCAGCACTTCGAAGACCTTCGTATAAAAGAGGAAGCCAATCTTGCAAAGAAGACCGAACTCTGCGAAAAGGTTGAGGCCATAGCCAAGGAGGAAAACAAGAATGCTGCACAGTGGGACGAACACACAAAGCAGATTATTGAAATTCAGACGGAATGGAAAACCGTTGGCTTTGCTCCGCAGAAGATGAACGTCAAGATTTTTGAGCGTTTCCGTGCAGCATGTGATGACTTCTTCAGCCGCAAGTCAGCCTATTTCGTTGAACTGAAGAAGGAGCTTGCCGAAAACGCCGAAAAGAAGAAAGCTCTTGTTGCCCAGGCCCAGGAACTGAAAGACAGTACAGATTGGAAATCCACTGGCGAAAAACTTATTGCTTTGCAGAAAGAATGGAAAACCATTGGCTCTGTTCCCAAGAAATACGGCGACTTGCTTTGGAACGATTTCCTTTCCGCTTGCAACCATTTCTTTGAGGCACGCAATGCTGCCCATGCGGGAACGCGCAACGAAGAGCAGGCAAACCTTGAAAAGAAGCGCGGCGTTATTGAAAAGCTTAAAGCTCTGCTTGATGAAACGGTAGATGATGCTCAGGCTGAAGTACGCAAGCTTATGGATGAATACAATGCCATCGGCCATGTGCCTTTCAAGGAAAAGGACAAGGTTTACGGTGAGTATCATGACACTTTGGACAAGATATTCAAACAACTTAACGTCAACACAGCGCGCCGACGCCTCAACAATTTCAAGTCGAACATCAAAAATGTGGCAAAGCGTGGCGAAGGAGCTCTTGACAACGAGCGCGGACGTCTGCAACGACGTTATGAACAGATGAAACAGGAAATCCAGACTTATGAGAACAACCTCGGTTTCCTTAATGTTTCAAGCAAGAAAGGCAACGGGCTGATTGACGAGATGAACCGAAAGGTACAGAAACTGAAAGACGATCTTGAGCTTGTAAAGCAGAAGATAAAGGCAATAGATGCCGAAAACAAATAACACGGATTCGAGACAAAGAGGATATCAAATAAGGTTGTACCGCAGGTAAAACACCGCGGTGCAACCTTTTTCTATTCCGTGAGCCGGTTGTTACATTATGCAAGCTGATACGTCCTTATTTTGATATGGAACAAAAACGGTACATGCGTATCGATAAATACTTTCAACATTAGGATATGTTTTTGAAATCAGGAAAAACACGGTTGTTTCAGTGCTTGCTCGTTGCATTGGCATTGCTGCCGTCAGACGCTTTTGCAGGCGAAAGGTGCGCTGACTACGTGCCGGAAGATTATGTGTGGCATACTCAAAGCGAGAATTCGGCAGGTTCAATGCCTTGTGGAGGATGTGACGTAGGAATGAACGTGTGGGTGGAAAACGGAGACGTGCTTTTCTACCTTTCCAAAAGCGGCATGTTTGACGAGAACAACACACTTCTCAAGGCAGGCAGAATAAGGCTGCATCTCAGCGGAAACCCGTTCGGTGGCGCTGGCTTTGAGCAAAGGCTTTGCCTTGACGACGGTTCCGTATACATAAAAGGCAATGGCGTGGCAATACGTCTTTGGGCAGACGTTGAACAACCAAAGGTGTTCATGGAAATACGAACGGGCCGCAAAACCCAAACGACGTTAAGTTACGAGAGTTGGCGCTACAAAGACAGAAAAGTGACCAAAGAAGAATGTCAGCAAGGCTCATACAAGTGGCTTATTCCAAAAGACTGCACAACTTTTGCCGATTCCATAAAACCGTTTGCAAGCGAGTTGCATTTCTGTCACACCAACCGTAGCAAAACTGTCTTTGACTTTACTGTAAATCGCGAAGGGCTCGACAGTATAAAACAACAGCTTGACAATCCCATCGGCGGCCTTGCTTTCGGTGGAAAAATAAGCATGCCGGGATTCAAGTATGCTGGAACAACAACCGGAGTCTATGCTTCAACTGACTACAAGGCATGGAACTACACCGCTTCGGAACTTAGAAACGCAACCGTTTGCATAGACCTTTATACCGGAAAGGAAGAGGCAAAGCCCCTGTCTGCGGCGCAGTCGAAAGTGCGCAGCAAACGGTGGTGGCATGCCTATTGGCAGCGAAGCTACATAATCGCAGCTGGTGATGCAACACAAATGGCTCGCAATTACGAGCTTTTCCGCTATATGCTCGGCTGTAATGCCAAAGGCGAATATCCGACGAAGTTCAACGGAAGTCTGTTTACCTTCGATCCTGTATATGCTGACGCCAAGCTGCCGTTCACACCCGACTATCGACGGTGGGGCGGGGGCACTATGACTGCACAGAACCAGCGTTTGGTCTACTGGCCAATGCTGAAGAGCGGTGACGAAGATTTAATGAAACCGCAGTTTGAAACCTATTTGAGAATGCTGCACAATGCCTCTCTGCGCACACGTTTCTACTGGGGACACGACGGAGCTTCATATACGGAACAGATAGAAAACTTCGGACTTCCCAATCCGGCAGAATACGGAAAGCATAAAAGTGGCGATGATATGGGCACGGAACGCAACGCCTGGCTGGAATATCTGTGGGACACTTCGCTCGAATTCTGTTCCATGATGCTACAGGCAAACAAATACTGCGGCATGGACATACGCCGTTATGAACCGGTTATAGAGCAGTCGTTGCTTTTCTTCGACCAGCATTATCAGTATCTGGCAAAGAAGCAGGGCGTAAAGCCCCTCAATTCAGACGGCAAGCTTGTCCTTTATCCGTCGTCGGGCTGCGAAACATACAAAATGGCATATAATCCGGCCAATGTTATAGCCGCACTTAAAACCGTGTCGCAGCAGTGGGCTGAATACAAGGGCGCTGAATTTGAAATGGCACGACGCATTCCCGACATTCCCTTGCATACTGTTGGCGGCGATACATGCATCGCACCGGCTGTTGTATGGAGCAGGATACAGAATGTAGAAACGCCGCAGCTTTATCCTGTCTTCCCGTGGCGCATTTTCGGATTGGGGCGAGACCGGCTTGACATTGCGCTCAACACGTATCAAAAAGACCCGCATGCGCTGAAGATGCGCTCTACGACGGGATGGAAACAGGACAACATCTGGGCCGCTTGTCTTGGACTTGCCGATGAAGCGATGAGGCTTAACAAGGAAAAGCTAGGCGACGGGCCATATCGTTTCCCTGCGTTTTGGAGTCCTGGCTTCGACTGGGCGCCCGACTTCAACAAGGGCGGAGCCTCGATGACAGGTCTTCAGGAAATGCTGCTTCAGGAAAAGCCGGACGGCGAACTGCTGCTTTTCCCGGCATGGCCTGCCGGAGTGGATGCAAAGTTCCGCCTTAAGGCTACGGGCAACCGCACTGTGGAAGCGGAGATAAAGGGAGGAAAGGTGACTTGCTGCGTCATAAGGAAATAACGTACATGCCGTTTCATTTTGAATGAACGTGTTTGCATCTGCAAGGTAACGTCGATTCAATCGCAACACCGTTTCGTTTGAAATCTGTCATAACGTCAATTCTTGCGCCACTGTGGACCAGACAAACAAAAAGAAGACAAAACATACACTGCATACAATGAAATACATACCTCTGTTGCTTCTTGCCTTTGCATCGGTGCAGGCAGGAGCCAAGTTGAACATAACGCGCACAACGTGCAATTATCAGAGCGGACTTGCCGTGAGCAAGGGTGAAGTGAAACTGGGATGGCAGATGTCGTCCGACATAAACGGCGACAGACAGACCGCTTACAGGATAGTCGTGACCGAAAACACGACTGGAAAGAAAGTTTATGACACCGGAAAACGCAAGTCGGGTGAGAGTCAGCAAGTGCAGATTCCAGCGCTTTCGCCCAACCGTCACGGCTATCAGTGGAAGGTTCTGGTGTGGGATTCAAAAGGAAAGCCGTCTTTGTGGAGCCCGATGCAGGCGTTGCGCATTGTGCATGGCACAGCCGACTTGAGCGCAAACGGCGTTCGTCCGCAATGGATTGGCGCAATAACCAAAAAGGATGCACGTTTGCCCGAGGGACGCTTCTCGAATGCAGAGTTCAAGAAAGACTATTTCAAGGAGAAATGGAATGCCGTGGATACGCTCTCGTCCAAGAGCATTCTGCTGCGAAAGGAATTTTCCACAGATAACAAGACCGTTACGGATGCCGTTGTATACGTTAGCGGAATGGGACATTATGAGATGCTCTTGAACGGGACGAAGGTCGGCAGCAGCGAGTTTGCACCGTTGTGGAGCGAATACGGCAAGACCATATATTACAATACATATGACGTTACGCCGCTCATCAAACGTGGAGGCAATGCCGTTAGCGTGCTGCTTGGCAACGGTTTCTTCAATGTGCAGAGAGGAGACAGGTACAGTAAACTGCAGACGAGCTTCGGCGCGCCGCAGATGATAATGCGCATGGAGATAAACTACAGCGACGGAACGAGCAAGACAATAGTGAGCGACACGTCGTGGAAGTATTCTCTGAGTCCGATAACGTTCAACAGTATTTATGGAGGCGAGTCTTATGATGCACGTCTTGTGCAGAAAGGTTTAGATTGCTACGGTTTCAACGATGCTTTATGGAAAAACGCAGTGGCAGTGGAAGGCACAGGAGCTTCTCTTGAACCTCAAACCGTTCAGCCCGTAAAGGTGATGGAGCAATACGGCATAAAGAAATGGAACTATCTGCCGGCAGACTCTGTTGCTTCTGCCTCACAGAAAACAAAGCGGCAAGTCTCACGGCATACTTTCATAGCCGACATGGGGCAGAACCTTTCCGGCTTCCCGACTATAAGCGTGAAGGGAAAGCCCGGGCAGAAAGTTACGATGCTTGTGGCTGAGAACTTGAATGCCCAGGGAGTGTGCGACCAACGTCAGACAGGACGGCAGCATTACTATGAATACACGATTGGCAGTGATAGCGTTGAAACATGGCATCCGCGTTTTTCATACTATGGTTACAGGTATATTCAGGTGGAAGACGCCGTGTTGCAAGGTGAGCCAAATCCCGAAGGACTGCCTGTAATATCGCGTCTGAACAGCAGTTTCGTATATAATTCAGCTGAGGAAGGGTCCAGTTTCCAGTGTTCCAACCCTCTGTTCACACAGACACACCGGCTTATAGAACGTGCGGAAAGAAGCAATATGCAGAGTGTGTTGACAGACTGTCCGCATCGCGAGAAGTTGGGATGGCTGGAACAGGATCATCTCGTAGGGCCGAGCCTCTTCTATAACTATGATATGACAACCTATGCACCGAAGGTTATACGCGACATTGCCGACACGCAGAAACCAAACGGAATGGTGCCCACTACGGCTCCGCAGTTTGTCTCGTTCGGAAATTTGTTCGACGATTCGCCGGAGTGGGGCAGCACGTTGGTAATAATGCCTTTCATGTATTACGAACAGTATGGCGACAGTACGCTGATTACGCGCAACTATACTGCGATGCGCCGCTATGTTGACTATTTGTCCTCTCGCTCGGAAAACGGAATCGTCAGCCACGGACTCGGCGACTGGTATGACTATGTGGAAGGAAAGGCCGGCTTCTGCCGCAATACGCCAATACCGCTTGTAGCGACGGCTCATTACATCTACGACCTGCAGCTGATAACAAAGGCGGCAAAGATGGTTGGCAATACATCCGACGAAGAAAAATACGGAAGACTGTTGCAGTCAGTTACAGATGCCTTCAACAGAGAATTTTATAAGCCAGATTCTTGCTGCTACGGCAACAACAGCCAGGCATCGAACGCTCTTCCGCTTTACCTCGGAATTGCAGGCAAGAACAAGGACGCTGTTTTGCAGTCGCTTCTTGGCGACATAGCAAAACGCGGAAACCGTCTTACAACCGGCGATGTAGGCAACCGTTATCTTTTCATGACGCTGGCACAGAACGGAAAAGGCGACATCCTTTATAAAATGTTCAACCACAATGAAACACCTGGCTATGGTTTCCAATTGAAACAAGGTGCCACAACGCTCACTGAACAGTGGGATCCACGTCAAGGATCATCGTGGAATCATTTTATGATGGGGCAGATAGACGAATGGTTCTTCAAGTATCTGGCAGGAATACAGAACGTTCCAGGTACATACGGCATGCGTCATCTTCTTGTCTCACCGCAATTGCCCGAAGGCATAGAGTGGGTGAATGCATCCACAACGACACTTTACGGAAAAGTGACGGTCAGTTGTTCCCGTTCTTCAATAGTTGTAGACATTCCCGTAGGTTGCGACGCGCAGATAACTCTGCCCAATGGCTTCAACAAAAAAGTGGAAAGCGGCCATCACGAGTTTTCCTTGTGATTGGCACAGAACTGAATCCAGTGAGAATGGCCGTGTATGTTAAAAGGCAGAGACGCTGTCAAGCGTTACAAAAGAGTTTGAAAACCGTCATAATAATATTATGGTAAAATATAGAAAAATTCTGTTTCTTCTGATTGTCTTGGCAGAAACATTGCTTCCGTGGCGTGCTGCGGCACAACAGACGGGTGATATGGCTTCGCGCAAAGTGGGTAACGCATTGCCGCGTTACCGGATAGGCGTGTGCGACTGGATGGTGTTGAAACGCCAGAAACTGGGGGAATTCAAACTTGCAAAGGATTTGGGGTGCGACGGTCTGGAGATGGATATGGGGGGACTGGGAAAACGTGACTCGTTTGACAATAAAATGCGTCAGCCTGAAATGGCGCGCAAGTTCCGCCATACGGCCGACAGTCTTGGCATCAAGGTGGGAGCAGTCGCAATGTCTGGCTTCTATGGACAGAGTTTCGCAAAGAAAGAAACGTGGCGCTGGCTTGTTGAAGACTGTCTGAACACGATGGACATAATGAGATCCAACGTTGCTTTCCTGCCATTGGGCGGCTGCGGAAAAAACTGGGCAGACTCAATCGTGTTGAGGCGGGAAATTGTGTCAAGGCTGCATGAAGCAGGCGAGATGGCCTACCGACGCGGAAAGGTGATAGGCATAGACACTCCGCTTGACGCAAAGGGAAACCGCAAACTCTTGAAGGAGATAAATTCCCAGGGAATAAAAATATTCTATAAAGTGCAGACTGCGGTGGAAAACAAATGCGACATAGCGAAAGACATAAAGAAACTTGGGGCAGAGAACATTTGCGCCATTCACGCAACAAACACCGACGGCGTGCTGTTGCGCAACGATATAGCTGTAGACATGCCGCGAATAAAGGCAATGCTCGATAAACTGGACTGGGAAGGATGGCTCTTCGTGGAGCGTAGCCGTGACGTAAATGATGTGCGCAACGTGAAACGCAACTACGGCGAAAATGTAAGTTATCTGAAAGAAGTGTTCCAGACCAGGCAATGAAAAGGCCAAATACATTACAATCATCAATAACAAATAGTTCAACATGAAGAAAATTTACGTTATAGTGCTGGCTATGCTATCATTGACCGCAATGAAAGGCAATGGCACCGAGCTTGATTCTATCGGAAGAGACCCGAATTATGTGGAAACGATACTTAAACGCTCGACAAAAGTTACTGATGCTCTCAACATTACAGGCACGGAGAAAGGAAAGGAAGTGCTGAATATAGTGGCTAACCGCTATTTCAAACTGAATGACATATATGCCGAGCGAGACAGTATAAAGACTGTGGCAAAAACGTTGTCCGGAGATGCAAAAAAGCAAAAGGCGGAATTTGCAGAAATGCAGAAAGACCAGAAACTTTACAAGTCGCATTACGGCTTTATAGCATCCCTTTCGCTTTATCTTACCGACCAGGAAATTGAAACAGTAAAGGACGTGTTGACATATAACGTGGTCAAGGTTACATACGACGCTCAGTGTGACATGATACCAACATTGAAAGACGAAGAGAAGAAGCAGATCCTTGCTTGGCTCAAGGAAGGAAGGGAATATGCCATTGATGCGGAAAGTTCAAAGAAGAAGCACGAGACCTTCGGCAAGTACAAAGGACGTATAAACAACTGGCTTTCCAAGCGTGGCTATAACCTTACAAAAGAACGCGAAGAGTGGGCAAAGAGAGTGAAGGCTCGCGGCGGCACGCTCTGAAAATGCCGCATTTACGCCTTAGACAGCGAATAAAAAAACAATCTATACATAATATGAAAAATCAGTTAAGCATACAAATGGGAATGTTTCTGTGCGGAATGCTTCTCGCTTCTTCGCCTGCATTGGCACAGAAGAACGGCATAACCGACACGGGAAACAGTAAATATGCCGTTGTTTCGTCTACGCCTCTCAGTTCTGTAAAGTGGACAGGAGGTTTCTGGGGCGAGCGTTTCGGCGTTTTCAGCGGTACGTCGGTGCAAAGTATGTGGGAGACTTGGAAATCCGATAAGGGTCATGGATGGAACAACTTCCTTATAGCAGCCGGAGAGAAAAAGGGAAAGCGTCACGGACCACCGTTCCACGACGGCGACATGTACAAGTGGCTGGAATCACTCTGCGCCGTTTATGCCGTAAACAAAGACCCCGAAGTCGGCAAGATTATGGATCGCTTCATAGAACTAATCCAAAAATCGCAACGTGCAGACGGATATCTGCATACACCGGTGATTATTGCGGAGATGAACCGCGCTGCAACGGCTAAGGAGGAAGCTAAGGAAAACGCCACAATAGGTACGAAGGTAGGCACAGGCAAGGACGGAGCGTTCGGAAACAGGCTCAATTTCGAGACATACAACCTTGGACACCTGATAACAGCCGGTATCATGCACAAGAGAGCAACAGGAAAGACCACTCTCTTTCAGTGTGCGGTGAAGGCAGCCGACTTCCTTTACGGTTTCTATAAGCGCGCTTCCGACGAGTTGGCACGCAATGCCATATGCCCGTCGCACTATATGGCAATAGCTGAAATGTACAGAGAAACGAAAGACCCGAAATATCTTGAGCTTTCGCAGAAACTTATAGACATACGCGGTAAGGTTGAGAACGGAACTGACGACAATCAGGATCGTGTGCCCTTCAGAGATCAATACAAGGCAATGGGACACAGTGTGAGAGCCAACTATCTGTATGCCGGAGTGGCTGACTTGTATCTGGAAAGTGGCGAGGCGCAACTGAAGAAGAACCTTGATTCTATTTGGAACGACATTGTTACACGCAAAATGTACATTACTGGCGCTTGCGGAGCACTGTATGACGGAACGTCTCCAGACGGAACTGACTATACACCAGACAATGTTCAGAAAGTTCATCAAAGCTACGGCCGTCCGTATCAGCTTCCTCATTCCACGGCACACAATGAAACCTGTGCAAATATAGGCAACTTGTTCTTCAACTGGCGTATGTTTACGGCTACCGGCGAAGCAAAGTATACCGATATCGTGGAGAACTGTCTTTACAACAGTATCCTTTCCGGCATAAGTCTTGACGGAAAAAAATATTTCTACACTAATCCGTTGCGCATCTCAAAAGACTTGCCTTACACGCTACGCTGGCCAAAGGATCGCACAGAGTATATAAGTTGTTTCTGTTGCCCGCCAAACACTCTGCGCACGCTATGCGAGGCACAGGATTATGCTTACTCAATCGGAAAAGGATCTGTGTATGTGAATCTATATGGCGACAACAGCCTCGAAACGAAGATTGACGGAATAGGAGACATAGCATTAAAACAGCAGACAGACTATCCGTGGGATGGAAGTGTGAACATCTCGGTTGAGAAGTTGAAGGGCAAGAAAGCGTTCGATGTAAAGCTACGCGTTCCGGAATGGTGTACCGAAGGAGCGACAATAAGCGTGAACGGACAGGAAACGGGCATAGAAGCAAAAGCTGGAACGTATGCTACCATAAGCCGAACATGGAAGAAAGGTGACGTCGTGAGCATCAATATGCCGATGAGAACACGTGTTGTTGAGGCGAACCCTCTTGTTGAAGAAAGTCGTGGACAGGTTGCCGTGCAACGCGGACCTATCGTGTATTGTCTTGAAAGCAACGACTTGGGCGGAGCATCGATAGATGACATAGCAATACCGCTTGATGCAAAGTTCACGCCTGTTGATACAATCATTGACGGAAGCCGTGTAATGGCTCTTGAAGGCGAGGTGGTGAACCGCAGCGAAGCGTCTTGGGCAGGAACGCTCTATCGCGAGGCAACATCGAAGAAGAAAATGCAGAAGGTGCGCCTCATTCCTTATTATGCTTGGGGAAATCGCGGCAAGAGCGAAATGACGGTCTGGATGCCCGCCGCACTATAATAAGATGCATTAAGAGTTGTACATATTTTTATTGCAGAAACAATTCAAAAGCCTGGATCGGTCTTTTTTTCTAAAGGTTGGTTTGGGCTTTTTATATCAAATACGAAACAATTATGCAAACAAGAAGAATTTTCTCGATATTGTTCATGGCTGCAGCGGCTTTAGGCTGCATTGCTGCTGACATTGTGGTAAGTCCTGGCCCTTACGCCATTGAACAGGCTTTGCAGCAAGCACGCGAAAACCGCCGGTTGAACGGTGACAAAAATGTTACGATACGCTTGCAGGCTGGAACCTACAGGCTTAACCAATCTGTTGTGGTGCGGCCGGAAGACAACGGAACGCACATCGTTGCCGACGGCAATGCCATTGTTAGCGGTGGAGTGAGGATAACGGGATGGAAGAAACAAGGTAAAGTGTATGTTGCCGATGTTCCGGAATTTAACGGACGCCCGCTCGAATTCCGCCAATTATGGGTAAACGGCGTGAAAGCAGACCGTGCCCGCGACGTTGCAGACTTTGAGAAAATGTACCGCATCTGTAGTGTTGATAAAAAGAAAGAAACTCTTTATGTTCCGGCAGCTGCAGTTAAGAAAATACAGAACGCCAAGCATGCCGAGATGGTGTTGCATGAGATGTGGTGTGTTGCCAACTTGCGCATAAAGGGCGTGAAAATACAGGGCGACAGTGCTGCCGTAACATTCCATCAGCCTGAAAGCCATATCCATTTCATGCATCCATGGCCGTCGCCAATGGTGACTTCCGACGGTCACAACTCGGCGTTCTATCTCACCAATGCGCGTGAATTGCTTGACAATCCCGGCGAATGGTATCTTGATGCACAGGCTCAGAAAGTTTACTATATGCCGCGTAAGGGCGAGAACATGGCCACTGCCGATGTTGAAGTGCCTGCCGTAGAAACACTTCTTCGTGTTGAAGGAACTCCCGACAATCCTGTAAAGGATGTTGTTCTCGAAGGTATAACATTCAGCTACGCTACGTGGATGCGCCCGTCGATTAGCGGACATGCACCGCTTCAGGCGGGAATGTATATGACAGAAGCCTATAAACTGCGTCCGAAACAGGTTCGTCCCAACGGTGATCATAAGTTGGACAATCAAGGATGGGTGGGCAGACCTGCCGCTGCTGTAAGCGTGAACGCAGCTCAGAACGTTAGCTTCAAGTCTTGTGTCTTTGAGCATTGCGCTTCAACCGGAGTGGAGTTTCATCAGTATACAAAAGGCGGAAGTATTGAACGTTGCACGCTACGTGACATCGGCGGCAATGGCATACTCGCAGGCAGCTTTGGTCCTGAAGCACACGAAGCCCATTTGCCATACAATCCGAGTGACACAAGGATAATATGCACTGGACTTTCGATAGAAAACAACTTGATTACTGATGTGACCAACGAAGATTGGGGTTGTGTCGGCATAGGAGCCGGTTTCGTGCGCGATATACGTATCTGCCACAACGAGATAAACGAAGTCTCTTACACGGGAATCAGTATGGGTTGGGGCTGGAACCAGCAAGCTTGTTCAATGGCTAACAATCTTGTGCAAGGCAATCTCATTCATCACTACGCCAAACACATGTATGATACAGCGGGAATCTATACGTTAGGCTCGCAGCCGCATTCGCTAATAGAGGGAAATGTGGTGCGTGACATATATTCTCCTGGTTATGCTCACGATCCAAACCATTGGTTTTACCTTTATACCGACGAGGGTTCTTCCTGTATTACGGTAAAGAACAACTGGACACCTGCCGAGAAGTACTTGAAAAACGCAAACGGACCGTGTAACATTTGGGAAAACAATGGTCCGACGGTGGCAGACAGCATAAAGGCTAAGGCCGGTATACAGAAATAGTATGTCTTTTCCACGATTCTTTAATACGGTAAGACAGGTGTTCCACAAAGTTTAATATAGCGAGGTGATTTATTATAGAACAATCCTAAAGATACTTATTGCTTTTCGCTAAAATTAAGACTAGCAATAAAGCAATTATACTAGGGGAGGATATTTTCGGCTAGCAAGACTATCTGCTGAAAATATCCTCCTTGCTTTTTGTGTTTTCTGAAATCAGAATGTGTCGGTAGAAGCTGTGCTGAGTCTTAACCGCAAGCCTCGATATGATGCGCTCGTTCGATTCACAATTTTACGTTGAACGAACATTCTGACGACTTGGCCTTTCGTTTAAGGCAAAATAAACGCAATTATAAGCAAATCGAATAACCGATTTGCATTAAAAACAAGTTACATATTACACGTGCATACGTTATAATATATAGGCGGCATGATGTACTGTCATATTCTTTCAGCCGCAAGTAAAAACCGGAAAATTAAATTTAAATCGAAATTATGGGAACAAATAAAGGAAGTTTAAAAAGTACGATAGCCGTGTCGCTTACTAACTATCTTGATGCAGGCGCTATTGTGGCAGGAGCAAGTGGACTCTCGCTGTGGCAGAGTTATCTTGGATTGACAGAGGTGCACCTCGGTTTTCTGAATGCTATAAGCGCCAATTGTCTTGGCGCGGCAATTGGAGCCATCATAGGTGGATTTCTTGCCGATAAGTACGGACGCAAGGCAATCTATACCTATAATATGCTCATATACATGCTTGGAGTGTTGTTTATTGTGTTTACAATGAATTTTCCCATGCTGCTCGCCGGTTTTCTTATAACTGGAATAAGCGTAGGTGTTGGTGTGCCTGCCTCGTGGACATACATCTCTGAAAGTTCAGAAGTGGGTAATCGCGGTCGCAATATAGGTATATCGCAAATGGCATGGGGCATCGGTCCGCTCATCATCCTGTTGCTTGGCTGGTTTTTGGCGCCACCTTCCAACGGGGCTGAGGCTGGTTTCCTTTTCCCGTTAGTCAGCCGTTCGGCAAGTGAGATACTTGGTGCTGGAGCTCCCGAAGCGGCAATCAATGTGTTCAGCAGTCGTATTGTGTTTGCATCACTTTTCGTCGTAGCCTTGATCGCATGGTTGCTGCAGCGTCAGCTTGACGAATCGGCGGAATGGAAAGCTGCACAGACAGAAACGCAAGGGAAAGAGAAGAAAGGAGTATTCTCGTCTTTCGGAACTCTCTTCCGCAACAAGGTAAATGTGCGCACAATGTTGTTCCTGGCAGGCATGTATCTTACCTGGAACTTGGTTAGTTCTGTTATGGGATTCTTTCAGCAGCATATATATGAAACTGCGGGCGGCCTTTCCAACGGAGAGGCAAACATGCTTTCTGCCGGTCAGTGGGTGATAATCATCGGTATGACATTTGTCTTTTCAATGCTTGTTGACAAAGTAAACCAGCGTGGTTTGTATATCGTTGGCGTCGGTGCAGCAGTGTTGGCATGGGTGATGATTGTTACTGTAGGTATCGGCAGCATGAGCGGACTGTTGTTCTTCACCCTTCTTTGGGGTATACAAGGAGGAATCTCCGTTCAAGGTTTCTATGCTCTGTGGGCATCTGAATTGTTTCCAGCCAAATACAGAGCTGCGGCACAGGGCGTAATGTTCTTTATGGTGCGCGGTCTGTCTGCTGTTTGGGGACTGGTATTTGTCTATATCTATGGTGAGCAAGGTGAAGGCTTCACGCTTGCTGCCTATCTGATGATGGCATTGCTCATCGTTTCCTTGCTTATCGGAGCGATATGGACGCCCAAGACGCGCGGAAAGTCGCTGGAACAGATAACAGAGGAAAGATACGGTAAAAACGTTGACTGATTACGGTTATAGTAATTTGCTGTCCCTTTGCGTGGCGTATGCCAGTCGGGGGACAGCAATATTTGTAATATAAAAAACATTCGAGCATAGATGGAAAACAAGAAAAATGTCGACCAGGCAACATGGATATGGTATCCTGGAGACTTCGAAATATGGCTTGGAAACAAGTTCAACAATCGTCGTACTGAGCGCGGGGCTATGTTCCCGCCTTTTTGGAAGCAGGACAGTCATTATGTAACGGTTGAATTTTCTACAATGGTAACGCTTCAGCAGCATGAAACGATAAGCATAGCAGCGGAAGGAGACTTCAATCTGATGGTTGACGGCAAACTGCAGTTCGGTATGCCTGCGCGTTTCACCTTGTCTCCCGGCGAACACTCTCTCAACATCAAGGTGCACAATCAGCATACTCCCCCCGCACTTTTCGTAAAGGGAAAGACTATAAAGACAAACAAATCTTGGCTCGCCACATATGAGGACAAAATATGGATTGATGAGAACGGAGAGGCACACGGTTCGGGCGTGTATGTACCGGCGGCTTCGTGGAATTTCAACAAAATGACGACACCACCGTCTGCATTTCAACTTCAACGTACCAGACTCCAGGCTATTGATTTTAAAATTGTGAGCAGAAAAGCTTGCGTTTATGATTTTGGTCTGGAAACTTTTGGTTATCCGCTTCTTGTCTCTCTCCGCGGAAAAGGTCGAATTAGCCTTTATTATGGCGAGAGCTTAGAGGAAGCAACAGATAAAGAACATTGCGAGACACTTGATCATATAAATGTTGACAACGTTGAGCCATTGGATTATATGGTGAAAGGCTCTAAGGCCTTCAGGTTTGTGTTAGTGGAAATTAAAGGCGACGTTGAATATGATACGCTTGATTATTACTACGAATATTCCGGATTCAACAAGAATCGCAGTGGCAACTTCAGGTGCAATGACAAATTGCTTAACCGCATTTGGGACATAGCGGCCTATACGATGGATCTTACTACAAGGGAATTTTTTGTTGATGGAATAAAGCGTGACAGATGGACGTGGTCGGGAGACGCCATACAGTCGTACTTGATGAATTATTACCTAAGATTCGATTCCGACTGCGTGCGTCGCACAATACGGCAGCTCAGAGGAAAGGATCCCGTAACGGCACACGTGAATACAATAATGGATTACACGTTCTATTGGTTTAAGTCAGTTTACGATTTCTATCAATATACAGGCGATATAGACTTCGTTCGCGAAATTTATCCCCGCATGCAAACACTGATGCAGTATGTTTTGCAGCGAACCAACGCTGAGGGGATGGCGGAAGGCAAGCCTGACGACTGGATATTCGTTGATTGGGTGGATTTCCCCATGCACAAACGCGGCACTTTGTGTTTCGAGCAAATTCTCTTTTGCAAAGCTCTGCAAACAATGGCTCTGTGTGCAGACACGTTGGCGCATAATCCTGTGGAAAATCCGCCTCAAGGCAGCATAACGGTTGGACAGTATCTTGAAGATGCCGCCAAGTACAACGCTCTTGCCGATGCACTCCACAAAAAACTAAAGCCAACATTTTGGGACGCAAAGGCACAGGCGTTCATGCACGCCATTGAAGACGGACAGATGAACCGAGACATTACGATGTTCCCTAACATGTTTGCTGTGATTTATGACATGGTGAGCGAAGAAGACAAGCGCACTATAATTACATCGGTATTGCATAATCCCAATGTTCAACCTATAACTACGCCATATATGCGTTTCTATGAGTTGGAAGCGTTGGGAGAACTCGGTGAACAGGAAAGGATGTTGAAGGAAATACTCTCTTACTGGGGAGGAATGTGCCTGCTCGGTGCAACTTCTTTTTGGGAGAAATACGTTCCAAGCGACAGTGGTGCCGAGCATCTTGCCATGTATGGCCGTCCTTATGGCAAGAGCCTTTGCCATGCATGGGGGGCAAGTCCCGTTTATTTGCTTGGAAAATATTTTCTTGGAATAAAGCCAACTAAACCTGGATACACCGAATATGAAGTGAAACCTGTGCTCGGAGGACTGCAATGGATGAAAGGAAGCGTGCCAACGCCCTTCGGACTTATAAAAGTAACGATGAACAGTAAAACAATTACAGTGAAGAGCGATGGCGGAAAAGGAACGCTTGTGGTTGGAAACAAGAGCTACGACATCCCCGCAGGCAAAGAGATAGAAATTGATTACTAGCATTCACAGACAAACAACATAACTCTAAGACATGAATTTAAAAGAAACAGCATTTGCCTTGGGAACAGTCGCAATACTGTCGGCCTGTGGCGGAAACAAGATTACTACAGTCTCAACACTGCAGCAACTTCCACAGACAGATTATGCTTCATCAATAATTTCCGGCAATATCGCAAGCATGCCAAAGGGCTACAGAATAAGTATCGGAGTGGCCGAAGACACAGTAGGCAAGCCACATGAGGGCTTTTCCATCTTTAAAAAAGGAAGAAACATACGCATTGTCGGCAACGACGCTTCGGGAGCAATCTACGGAGCCAACAGACTTGTTGAATATTGCAGGCAAAACAATTCGCTTGAGATACCTTATACTATTGTCGACGCACCGGAGATGAAATTGCGCGGAGCTTGTGTAGGACTACAGAAGACTGTTTATTTGCCCGGACACAAGGTATATGAATATCCTTATACGCCAGAAAATTTTCCATGGTTCTACGATAAGGAACTGTGGGTTAAGTATCTTGATATGCTTGCCGCAGACAACATGAATGCAGTGTTTCTGTGGAACGGACATCCATTTGCGTCATTGGTGAAACTCAAGGACTATCCGTTTGCACCAGAGGTTGATGATGCTACGATGAAGAAGAACCAGGAAATGTTTTCGTTCCTTACAACTGAAGCAAGCAAGAGAGGCATAAGGGTCATACAGATGTTTTACAATATCATAGTGTCGAAGCCTTTTGCCGACCACTATGGTATAAAAACGCAAGACCGCAACCGTCCTATAACTCCGCTCATTGCTGATTATACGCGCAAGAGTATCGCTGCGTTTATAGAAAACTATCCAAATGTAGGTTTCCTCGTTTGCCTTGGAGAAGCAATGTCCGGCATTGAGAACGATATCAAGTGGATGAACGAAACCATTATCCCGGGAATAAAAGACGGTTTGCGTGCATCCGGACGCAACGATGAACCGCCAATAATCCTGCGCTCTCACGATACTGACGGACCGCGCGTTCTTCGTGAAGCACTGCCACACTATGGCAACATCTATACGATGAGCAAGTATACCGGTGAGTCGCTTACTACATATCAGCCGCAAGGACCATGGGCAGAGACGCATCGTCAGCTTGCCGCCGCCGCACCGATTCATATAAGCAATGTTCATATACTTGCCAATCTTGAGCCCTGGCGTTGGAGTTCGCCCGCATTTGTCGAGAAAACCGTGCAGGCAATGCACAATGTTCATCATGCAAACGGACTTCATCTGTATCCGCAGGCAAATTACTGGGACTGGCCATACTCTGCCGACAAACTGCCGGACGGAACTAGGGAACTGCAGATTGACCGCGACTGGATGTGGTATTCGGCATGGGGACGCTACGCATGGAACTGTCATAGGGGAGATGACAAAAGTTACTGGAAGAAAACACTGGCAGAATACTATGGTGTTGACACGCTCAAAGCCGCACGCATACTTGAAGCATATGACGAGAGCGGAGAAATAGCCCCAAAATTGATACGCCGTTTCGGAATAACGGAGGGTAACCGCCAGTGTCTGCTCCTCGGAATGAAGATGAGCCAGCTTGTAAATCCATACAAGTACACCATCTATCCAGGCTTTTATGAAAGCTGCGGACCCACAGGCGAGAAACTGATAGAGTATGTCGAGAAAGAGTGGAAACATGAAAAGCATGTTGGCGAATTGCCCCTTGACATTGTTGAACAGTGTGCGGAACACGGCGACAAGGCAGTGGCAGCCCTTGAGGGACTGTCTTCCGACGTTACGAGGAACGTAGACGAATTCAAAAGACTTGTAAATGATATCCGCTGTTACCGCGATTTCGCTTATTCATTCAAGTATAAGGTGCTTGCAGCCGAGCAAGTGCTTAACTACAAGTGGAGCAAGCAAACGTCTTATCTGAACAAAGCATTGCCTTTGCTTGAAAAAAGCAACGAGTTTTATAGCCAACTTGTTGAGAAGACAAAGGACACATACTACAATGCAAACAGTATGCTGACTTCGCAACGCCGTATTCCTGTGGGAGGTGACGCCGGGAAATATTCTACGTGGAAGGAAATGATGCCGGTTTACCAGGAAGAGTATGACAATCTGAAGAAGAATACGGATGATCTCACTTCAACAGGTTCGATTACTGCGGTCACTCCAGTAATAGTAAAAGCAAACGACGCTCTAGGCGGTAAGGCTGGCGCCAAGAATGCGTGCGTAAAACTTGTGGGCAACGTCAAAACCGTGAGTCTTGTGAAGGGAGCACGCCTTTTTGAAGGCCGCGATGAAGCGGTAGATACAGTGGCTAAGGAGCTGGCAGGTATGAAAGCACTCGTTCTGAACCGTGACACAGCGCGCGAAAAGGGAATCACGGTTGAGTTTGATGCAGCCCGTCCTGTAAAGATGCTTGTTGGCTTCTATGTTGACGACCAGACTAAATTCGCTCGCCCGCCCAAACTTGAAGTAGATGCCACGGGAAATGAATACGGCCAGGCGGAACCTGTTTTGAGCAATGCTCTTATAATGACGAATATGCCTGTGGCAAACATACACGCCTACCATTTCGGCGCGGGTCACCATGTGATAAATTTGCCAAAAGGCATAATAATGGTGGCAGGATTCACAGAAACGGACATAAAGATTCGTGATGCAAAATTAAACGGCGCAGGAACAGAAGTTGACTGGCTGTTTATGTAAGAAGAAAGATGTTGCCTTTGGGCATATTAAACAATCACTCTAAACAAGATGAAAAGACTTTATATCATATTAACTCTCAGTGTCGTTTTTGCGCTGAACATAACTGCCGCACGCAAGCAACGTTCTCCACAGAAGGCAAGAACGGTAAGCCAGACTGAGATGCAGAAGATTTACGACAGTGCAAAGACGCCTTACAAGTTCGGACTTGTTGTAGCGCCACAAGACAACAGTCATAAAATAGACTGTCCTACCGTCTTCTCAAAAGACGGCAAATGGTTTATGACATATGTCTGCTATAATGGCAAGAGCGGCACCGACGGACGAGGCTATGAAACATGGCTCGCCACTAGCAATGACCTTCTTCATTGGACAACACTAGGGCGCATTCTTGAATTTTCAGATTCCGGATGGGACAAAAACCAGCGTGGAGGATTCCCCTCTCTCGTTGACTGGAACTGGGGCGGAAGCTATGGCATTGAAAAATACAAGGGACATTACTGGATGACTTATATAGGAGGCGAGGGCACAGGCTATGAGGCTGTGAACGCTCCGCTCAGCATCGGACTTGCTTCAACGCGTGGCGATGTTACAACGGCTCATCCTTGGGAAACGCTCGACAAGCCGATACTTTCGTATAACGAGAAGAACGCACAATGGTGGGAGCAGATGACGCAGTATAAAAGCACAGTTTACCGCGTAGACAAAAAGCTTTTCGGATACCAGTTTATGATGTACTACAACGCCGGCGGAAAGAATGCTTCTCATCCAAAGGGTGAGCGTATCGGAGTGGCTTTCTCAAACGACATGAAGAAGTGGACACGCTATAGCGGAAATCCTATATTTGCCCACGACACCGATGGAACCATAACCGGTGACGCTCAGATCGTGAAGATGGGCAGCATGTACGTGATGTTTTATTTCTCTGCTTTCAATCCGACACGCGAGTATTATGCCTACAACACTTTTGCCGCAAGCTACGATCTGATTCATTGGACCGACTGGCAAGGCGCTGATCTTATCGTGCCTTCCAAGCCGTATGACGAAATGTTCGCCCACAAAAGTTACGTTGTGAAGCATGATGGAGTAGTTTACCATTTCTATTGCGCCGTAAACAACAGCGGACAGCGAGGCATCGCCGTTGCTACCAGCATGCCTATGGGCAAGAGCGAAGTGAATTTCCCCGCACCCGAGCCTGTGGGCAAACGCATCACGAAAAATATCGACGGTAAATGGCAAATTACTTTCAACGGTGAAACGTTTACAAGGAACGTTCCTTTCAATCTTGACGACTATTACGGCGCATTGCAAAAGGAACATGGAAATCTTCACGGCAAAGCGGTATTCAAAAAATCTTTCACTGCTCCCGCATTTGAAGACAAGGAGTATTTCCTGCGTTTCGAAGGCGTTGGCACATATTGCGACATATTGCTTAACGGTAAGAAACTGGGTTCGTATGACATAGGGCGCACTACGGAAACCATAGACATAACGGCAAACGTTTTGAAAGGACAGGAAAACAAACTGGAAGTGCGCGTCTCCCATCCAAAAGGCATTACAGATATGCCGTGGGTCTGTGGCGGATGCAGTTCCGAATGGGGATTCAGCGAAGGTTCGCAGCCTTTCGGTATATTCAGACCCGTTGAACTTGAAATAACGGACAAGGTCCGTATCGAACCTTTTGGCGTTCATGTCTGGAGCAATCAAAACACCGACAGTGTGTTTGTTGAGACCGAATTGAAAAACTATGATGCTAAAAGCGTTACAGTCTCACTGGTAAACAAATTGAGCGAATCTACGGGAAAACAAGTCGTACGCCTTACAGACGAAGTGACATTGCTCCCTGGTGAAACGAGAACCGTCAGACAGCAGGCTGCTGTGGTCAATCCGAAATTGTGGTCACAGGAGAAACCTTATCTGTATAACTTGAACACTATGGTAAAGCGCGACGGAAAAGCAACAGACGACCTGCTTACACCTTTCGGATTCCGCACCATTTCATGGCCTCTTACTCGCAACGACGGTGATAAGCGTTTCTTCCTGAACGGCACGCCTGTCTATATAAATGGCGTATGCGAATACGAACATCTGTTTGGACAGAGCCACGCTTTCAGCAACGAGCAGATAGAGGCACGCATAAAAGAAGTAAAAGATGCCGGTTTCAATGCTTTCCGCGACGCCCACCAGCCACACAATCTTTACTACAAACAGTTGATTGACAAAGAGGGCCTTCTGTGGTGGCCGCAATTCTCTGCGCATATTTGGTACGACACGCCACAATTCAAGGAGAGTTTCAAGCGACATCTCGTGAAATGGGTGAAAGAGCGGCGCAACTCCCCTTCGATAATATTGTGGGGACTTCAGAATGAGAGCACCATACCTGCCGATTTTGCAAAAGAATGCAGCGATATAATCCGTAGCCTTGATCCGACATGCGGCACGCAGCGTCTTATAACGACATGTAACGGTGGAGAAGGAACAGACTGGAATGTAGTTCAGAATTGGAGCGGCACTTACGGAGGAAAAATTGACGATTATGCTCGTGAACTTTCACGCGACGACCAACTCTTGAACGGTGAGTACGGAGCTTGGCGCACACTTGGCAACCACACAGGCGAGCGCTATACGGAAGAAAAGCAGTGTGATATACTTGAGCGCAAGGTTCAACTTGCCGAAAGCGTAAAGGACAGCGTCTGCGGACAGTTCTTGTGGACATTGCAAAGTCACGACAATCCTGGCCGTCGTCAGCCGGAAGAAGGATTGCGAATGATAGACAAGGTGGGGCCGTTCAACCACAAAGGGCTGTTTACTGCATGGGAGCAGCCTACAGATGCATATTATATGTACAAGTCACATTACGTAAGTGCAGACGCAGATCCAGTGGTTTACATCGTGCCGGGGCTTCACAGCGACAGTATCCGCGTTTACAGTAACTGCGAGAAGGTGACACTTTCTTGTGGAAACTGGGCTCAGACGCAATCAAAAGCTCCCGGCAACACTACGCTTTTCCTGTTCCGCAACGTTCCTCTTTCTGATGGAAACTCTGTTGTGGCAACGGCATCGCACGCAGGAAAGACTGCCGTCGTAGATTCTCTTGCCTTGCCTTCATTCAATTCGTGGGACGAACAGATTCTGAAGCCTGAAAACGACTACAACTATATCGCTCGTATAAATTGCGGCGGCGATGACTATACCGACAGTTACGGTTTGACGTGGAATCAGGACAACACAAACTGGTCTGCATCATGGGCAGACAAATTCAAGAAAGAGGCCAATCCGTATAAGGCGAGCCAGACTTACAATCCTTCTCTCTTTGTTTCGCCTCTGTTCAAGACTGCACGTTTTGGAAGGCACCTGCTTTCCTATTCTATACCAGCTGCACCTGGCGACTATCGGATAGAGTTGTATTTCATTGAACCTTGGTATGGACGCGGTTCTTCGCCTGCTACTGATTGCGAAGGCTTGCGTTTGTTTGATGTGGTAGTTAACGATTCCGTCTATATCCACGATCTCGACATTTGGGGACAGGTTCGTTTCGGAAAACCGTACAAGCGTGTGGTTAATGTCCATAATACAACAGGAGAGCTTCGTTTAAGTTTCCCACGTGTTAATGCCGGACAAGCAATAATTTCTGCCATTGCCGTTGCCACAAAGAATGTTGATATGAAGCCTGTCGCAGTGAAACCAGCTAAGGAGAGCAGTACAATGTGGGCAGACTTCGAGAAAGAAACTTACACAACAACCCCCGACAGTTTGCTACCACCGAAGACAAACAGCGCCATCACAGCGGAAGGCATTCCCGGGAAAGGGAGTATAGTATTCGAATACAATGTGGGAGTGGCAAAAGTCTATGCATTGCGTTTCCGTTATTACAATCCGGAAAAGGAACGCACGCTGCGTGTCAAGATAACCGACCTTAACGGAGTTGTATATAAGGAAGACGATATCATGTTTGTGAAGACGCCGGAAAAGAAGACCAAGCGTCGTAATACAAGCATCACAACCGGAAGCCAGATAAATGCCGGTTCTTATAAGGTTAAAGTGACGGGCGAAGGAATAGACAAGATGCTTTTCGATAAGCTTACGATAGAATAGTCTCTTATCTATACAAACATTATTTGCAATTGGAGGCAAGCAAAACAAGTCCGGGACAAGCAATCACGTTGCGTGAATTGCAGTCCCGGACTTTATCGTTGTAAAGGCCTTGTCAATACTGGACCGTTTGCTTTTTGCAATGTTTTTCAGTAGGTTGAAAAAATCTCAGCCCTATTTTAAAGCATTGCTCCGAAGCGTATTGACGGTAGAGGAGCGGTGAAATAGTAATTTTGGTCAAGCAGAGCATCAAGGAACGCAACTTTTTTGATTCCGAAGAAAGCTAGTCCGTTAGGAAAAATCCTTTGGAAATCCGTCGCACCGCCAGTCAATGCTTTGCTATTGCTTGAAAGAGAGAAATCCCATGCCTTGTCGAATGGAAGAGGCGCACCTTTTTCTGTGTCGTCAACCTCGCAGTTCACGTTCATTTTAGGGTTCTGGATAAAATTCTTCAACAACGGATCGTTTTCGCCTGCCGATGAACTGTGAATGTCTGTGTCCAACCAAATGCCAAGACTAGCATCCTTTGCCATCTGTTTAACGCCGGTTGCGGTAGAAGCATAGTAATAGTTGGGTGTGAGACGGCTGTTTGTCATGTCAACCCCGTCCTCTTTCGGTTGTTTCAGCCCAAAGCGGCAATCGTATACAAGGTTGTTCACCAACACAGGTCGCGCTGCTTTTTCAACCCATATAGAGCCGCCTTTCTTGTTTTTGGAGCGTCTCCATCCGCAGTCAACTATGGTGTTGTTGTAAACAGTCATTTCCGTTAGCGGAACAGTCTCGCTGTTGCCGGCGTTTGAGAGCTTGAATGCATTTGTGCAAGCATTGTAAATGATGTTGTTGGCAATGTCCAGTTTACATCCTGACTTCACATTGATTGCTTCGCCGCCGTCGGCAGCATTTCCGCTGTCGGCAAAGATGTTGTTGACAATTATTCCGTTGCCGCCGGTGAAATATGTTTGGTCGTTGTAATTGTCGTGGAAGAAACTGTTTGCCATTACAAATTTTCCGTTAACGTTGCAGAAATGGAATGCAGGCACGCCTCCGTCGATCGTTGTCTTGAAGAGTTTGTTTTGAAATGAAGCCGACGATTCTGTTGGCGTAGCGCCGGCGTATGCTATGTCAACGTGGTTTAGTACGACTTCTTCTGAATTGTATCCGCATATTATGCCGCCCCAGTCGGCAGGTTTCTTTGTGTCTGAAGTTATCGTAACGGGCTTGTCTTCCGTTCCCATGCAGTATAGGTTTCCTAGTACGACAATCTCAATCGGAACTTTCACTTCCGACTTGCAAGTCACCGTTACTCCCTGTTCTATGTAAAGCGATGTGCCGACGGGTATCTCCACGCTTTCGCTAAGAGTTGTGTCTTTTGTCCAAACAATCGACCCTTTGGGGTATTCGGCGATTTTGGTCTTTACAACATCAGTCGACCCTTGGTTTGTTGTGTCTGCCTTGCTTACATAGTCGTAAGGATTGATGTTGTCGTTCTCGCATGAGGTTGAGAACGTTGCCGTTGCAGCTGTGGCGAGCATACAGGCAAAAATGTTTATCTTGTTCATGATTCGTCTCTTTTGTTTTGTTGCTTAATGAATATAACTTATTATGGAAGTTGTGCTTGTTAAACTATTGCCTATAGAGTGTATCTCACTCCGAGCAGGAATGTGCGTCCGTATTTGTATGTACCCACAATGGTGCGGTCAGACTTTTGGCCTTCGTATTGCAGATTGCTTTGGTTCACGGTCTTCAAGTATCTTTCGCGCTTTGCATCGGTGAGGTTGTTTGCCTTGAAGAAAATGCTCAGTCCGTTTGTAAATTTCTTCTCTGCGCTTAGATCCAGCCCGAACATGGCCTTGTCCCATTGGTCTGCATCCTTGAACGGCGACACGAGAGCGAGTTTCACACCCGTGAACGAAGCTGCAAGTTGTGCGTTCCATCCGTGGTCGGTGTCCTTGTATAACAGTGACAGGTTGGCAGTGTGAGGTGCTTGGTTAACCAACGGGCGTGTCTGTTTGACTCCTTCCTCGTATTCTGCACTTCCCTGTTTGTACTGTCGCTTTGTTGTTGTAATGGTCGAGTGGGTGTATGTATAGTTCGCCTTCAGTCCGAAGTGGCGTATGTATTTCACTACGTCAATTTCAAAACCCATGTTTTTGGCGTTGCCCAGGTTGTCGGGTGTGTAGTAAGCGTCTGCTCCGCTGCCGATTTTTCCGTCAGACGTAACGAAGACTTGTTCGATAGGGTCTTTCAGATATTTGTAGAACACTCCGGCAAAGATCTGTTCGGTCTTCGATGGAAACCATTCCCAGCGCAGGTCGATGTTGTCGATGCGTGCACGCTTCAAGTCCGGATTTCCTTTTTCCATGTATTCCTCGCCCATAATCTGATAAGGCACTATCTCGTAGAATCCCGGACGGTTGATGCTGCGGTAGTAGGAAAGGCGAACGTTCATTTTCTTCGTTGGCGTCCATTTCAGACTCGCCGACGGCAGATAATCCCAGTAGCTCTGTTCGCCCACCTGTCCCATGTTGCGGAATTTTTGCAGCATGGTGTAAATCTGGTTTGTGTGCTCAGCACGGAATCCAATGTTCATTTCTCCGATTTCGCTTTTCAGCGTAACCATTGCATAAGCAGCGCCGATGTGTTCTTTTGAGTTGTAGTTCAGTTGAGAAGCTTGGCTATAAGGCGTCTTGCATGCCCAGTCAATGTTTTGGAATTGGTCGAAACCGTTGCCTGACAACTGTTGCGAAATATCATTTGGCCCAAAGATGTATGAGTAATAGCGGTTGTTCCGTTCTTTGCGGCGGTATTGCGCACCTGCTTTCCATACGGCGTTGGCTTTGTCTGTCAGTCGCATGTCGTATGTAAGGTTCAGGTATCCAGCCAGGTCCTTGTCGTCGTTGTGCTGAAAACGGCGTTCCATGTCTTTCGGCAGCGTCTTCACTATTTTATTGTCTGCGCTCCATATCGATGCACCACTTGCCGTGTTTGCTTCAACAGTGTTTGTAAGCGTAAGGTAGACACGGTCAGGATCCTTTGATTTCGCTTCAGAGAATATTCCTGCCCAGTCAACCGTAAGTGCTTTCGTTAAGTGATGCGTTCCTTTCAGTTCTGTGGCAAACACGCTTTGCTTCTGTTCCATGGATCGCGTTTCGTCGTCTTGCGTGTATGTCTCAGCGTCAATGTATTCTGTATTTATCGAATTGTTGTAGCGGATGCTGCGTGAATCAGTGCTCACCAGCATATTGTACCATTCCAATTTGTGGTTGCCCAGCTGAAGATCGAACTTCGCATGCGCGCCAAGTGTCAAGTCGTGAATGCTGTAGTAACGGTGTTGTAAATTGGATATGTACATAGCCTGTTGTCCGGAAGCCATCTTTACCGAATTGTAAGTGCGTTCTGTACCGCGAAACACGTTCTGCACGCTTGCAGCAAGCATCACTCCCAAGCGGTCGTGCCAGAAACGGTTTCCAACCGACAGCCCGCCGATGAAATTTGGGGCTGGCATGGAATGGCTGCTCACTTTGGTTGCGCCGTTTCTGAAGTCGTCGGCGGTAGCCTTGTAGTCTCCTCCGAATTTTTCGTAAGGTGCTTTTTCCGTAGTGTTGGAGCGGTCTGACGACAGATAGTCTCGATCTCCGTTCCAGAAATAGTCGCTCATTCCAATTGCAGCGTTAGCCTGAAGTTGAAACCGCGAAGGCGCATCTTTCATTACCATGTCAACCACACCTCCGGCAGCGTCACCCTCCATGTCGGCCGTTAGAGATTTTGTAACAACAAGCCTGTCCATCAGGTCAGATGGGAAGATATTCAGCGGAATGTAACGGTTCTTGTCGTCGGGACTGGGTATCTTAACACCGTTCACCAGCGTGTAGTTGTAGCGTTTGTCCATGCCTCGCAGAATGGCATAGGAAGCTTCGCCTGATGCGTCGCGTTCCATAGTAACGCCCGAAACACGCTGCAGCACACTTGCCACGTTGACGTCTGGCGAAAGCTGTATGCTCTGCTGGCTCATCACGTTGAGAACGTTTCCGGAGTTCTTTTCCAAGTCGATGGCACTGCGGTCGCTGTGATATTCATGATGCCCCGTTACAACAACTTCTCCCAATTGTTGCGCATCTTCGTCAAGCGGAATTTCAATCGGGCGCTTTTCAGACACTTCAATCTGTATTTCCTTCGTCTTGTAAGACATGTATGTAACCACCAGCGTGTAGCGTCCTTTTGCCGGCAGTTCATGCAGGGTGAACGTTCCGTCAAGGCCTGTTGTGGTGCTAACTCCGGGCAGTTCCTTCACCTTCACCACTGTTCCGATTAGCGGTTCGCCCGTCTTGTGGTCCTTCACTGTGCCGTCTACGGTATGGGCGAAGGCTGCTGTCGCTATGGATGCAAGCATCGCTCCGCAGATAATTGTTTTGTTCATCAGTGTATTGTTTTTTGTTTTCCTGAATGCTTGTCGTTCTATTCTTGCCGGTTGCCGGCATGACTTTATTATTTTGTCTTGACTATCTCGTGGATAATGTTGCCTGCATTGTCAATCATTTGCATGCGCAGTTGTTTCTTGTCGGCGGAGATTACCGAAAAACCGTCGGCTGATGAACAGAAAACTGTGCCTTCTACTGCCTTGACCGGGCGTGCAAGTGATGCAGACGAATTTACCACATAGTCAATGTCATCGTCTTTCATGCGCAGATGCTGGAAACTGTGGATGTGTCCGCAGGCGTAAATCGCAACGTTGCCGTATCGCCGCAGTATTGGCAACACGCGCTTCTGCATGTCGGTGCGTTCAGATTCCGATTTTTCTGTGTATGCAAATATTGGATGATGCCCCACAACCACTGTCCAGTCTTCTTTCGCTTCTTTCAGTGTGCGGTCCAACCAGTCCAGTTGCGCCTGCATGTCTTGTTTGCATGCGTCGGGATATACTTCTTTGTCGGTGCGGTATTTGTCTATTAGCGGTGTAGTGTCAAGAAATACAATGCGCACTGAAACGCCTTTCTTGCTGAAAACTTTAGAGTAGTATTTGCTTGGCATCATCCACCGGCGACTTATCTTTGAATAGTCAAGCACCGCCTGTGTGTTTCCCCTGTATTCATGATTCCCGCAAACGGGAAACCAGTCTATCATCAAGTCCGGATGCGAATACACCGTTTCGTAGTTTGTCAGCCAAAGAGGGTCGCTTACAGATGCAACGCCGTTGAAATGATGTATGTCGCCTGCTGCAATGACACACTGCGGATCTGCCGTTCCTGCCATTTCACCCATGAGTTCGGCTATAGGCTTTTGGTCGTAATATCCGTTTCTGCCCAAGTCGTTGGCCATATAGAACGTGAGTGTGGCCTTAAGGCGCTTCCAACTGTTGCGGCTAGCATAGTCGCGCTTCTCCAAATTGTTGGGCTGCACTCTGCATCCGTCCTGTAGTCCGCCAACAGTTTGACTTTCTACTGTTCCTTGCGCCACTGCCATAGCATTGCTCCCGAACGTGAGAGCAAAAGCCAACGCCAATGCGGCAACACGCTTGCCCCTTGACGTGAAAATGTTTCCTTTTTTAAGTTTTTCCATTGATTGATATCTGATAATTGCTTGAAAGTTGGTTTTGTTTTCCGATAAAAAAGACTGTTACCTGATTGCTATAAAATTTTGTGCAAAATTACGTCCGTCGTGTGACAATGCCGTTACGGCGGTTTTAACAATCGGTGCAATTTGTGTTTCAAGAAAGTTACAATGTCGCGTAGAACGCTGCCGCCACTGACGGTCAGCATTCGGCAAACAAGGAAATGGCCCTTTAAAAATTATCCTGTTTCGGGAAGAACGCAATGACTTCCCCTCTTATTCGAACAACAAAACGGGCAAGAAAACGGAAAATGCAGCTATTGGCAAAACGTAGTCTTGTGTTTTATGCTGAAACTTATTAACTTTGTGGAAGTAAACACTTGACATTCAAAATTACATAAACAATGAAGATAAAAACAATTCTCCTAAGTCTGCTTGCCGTTATGTGCTTGTCGGCAGCAGCACAAGTGAAGCCAACCGTAGCGATATTGGGCGACTCTTATTCCACTTTCCAAGGCTTCTTGCCCGAAGGCCACGCCGTATGGTATAAGGTTCCAGCCAATCCGGAACATACTGATGTGACGAAAGTGGAGCAAACATGGTGGTGGCAGGTTGTGAAGGAAGGCGGATACAAGTTGGGCACAGTGAATTCTTATTCAGGGGCCACTATCTGCAACACCGGATACAAGGACGAAGATTATACAGACCGCTCATTTCTCACGCGTGCCACGAAGCTTGGCAATCCTGACATAATACTGGTGTGCGGAGGAACAAACGACAGTTGGGCAAATTCGCCAATCGGTGAATACAAATACGATAACTGGACGCGTGCCGACCTATATTCCTTCCGCCCCGCAATGGCAAAGATGCTCAATACACTACAGGAACATTATCCTAATGTCGAGGTTTATTTCATTTTAAACTCAGGGCTGAAAGACGAAATCAACGAGTCGGTAGAACAGATATGCCGCCACTATAACGTGCCGCTTGTCAAGTTGAAGGATATAGACAAAACAAAGAACCATCCGAATGTAAAGGGTATGAAGAGTTTTGCCCAGCAAGTCTTGAAGGCAATGAAAAAGCATTGACCGCAACTGGCAGTGACGAATAAAGAATGGGGAGCAAGGATATATTCGGTTTGCCCCCCATTCTTTTTATAGGTCAACGTACAACACGAATGCTTTTGTGCGTGACCTGAAAATGCCGTGCTGAGAATTTAGCTTGGCCAATAGGCGTATTACCCATTTGTTTTAGCCAACTGCAGCGCTTCCCCCAGTTGTCAATAACGTCGTTGCGCCGATGCAACAAAAAAACAAGCCGAAAATTATTGTAAAAAACAGCCAATATCCTTTTCATTCTTGTTTGTGTTTATTTTATTGTTAGCTTCGTTTCGATTTATTGTCAACGTCGTTTTGTATAAGAATGAACTTCCTTGTTGTTGTAACGCAGTGGCTTTTATGCGGTAAACAAGTTAAACAAATTCATAGTTATACAGGCTGTATATAAAAGATGACGTGAAATGGCGAGAATAGTAATCGTAAAGTAATCTTTTTTATCTTTTTTTTCTTGTCGAAACCCTAAGATTTCTTATCTTTGCAATCTAAATAGGAATTGGAAACAACGTAATGTAATGAAATACGCACTGATAACGGGAGCATCCCGCGGCATAGGCAAGGCCGTTGCACTAAGGCTGGCAGCCAAAGGCTATGCGGTGATAATAAACTATCTCAGCAATGAAAATGCCGCCAACGAAGTGGTTCGCGAGATTGCTGAAGCGGGGGGCAAAGCGGAATTGCTGCCGTTTGACACACAGAATGCCGCTGCAATAGAAACGGCGATAGACAAGTGGGAAACGGAACACCCCGAAGAATGGATATCAGTGCTGGTTAACAATGCCGGCGTCCGTCGCGACAACGTGATGTTTATGATGTCTGACGAGGATTGGCAGACAGTGCTTGACACCAACCTCACAGGCTTCTTCCATATCACCCGCAGGCTGCTGAAGCATATGATGCCGCGCCGTCATGGAGGCAGAATAGTGAACATGGCTTCGCTTTCCGGGCTGAAGGGAATGCCGGGACAGGTGAACTACAGTGCGGCAAAGGCTGCACTGATAGGGGCGACCAAGGCTTTGGCTCAGGAGGTTGCACCCAGGAATATTACGGTGAACGCCGTTGCTCCCGGATTTATAGCAACCGACATGACGAAGGACCTTCCGCAGGATGAACTGAAAAAGATGGTGCCGGCAGGACGCTTTGGCAAACCGGAAGAAGTGGCGGCGCTCGTGGACTTTCTCTGTTCCGATGAGGCGGCTTACATAACGGGCGAAGTGATAAACGTGAACGGCGGGCTCTATTCTTGACAACAACGTAAAAAAAAACAAGTCGGTATGAAAACGATGAAAAGTCTTGTATTGCTCATTTTCCTTGTGCTTGCCATGCAGACCAACGCACAAGAAGAGAACCTTGAGACAAAGACGGCTTTCCGCAAGGCAAAGGCAGTGGAGGTGAAAGTAGACTTGACAAAAACGTCGTTTGCCGGTCTTGATTCGCTTTCGTTCGTTGAATACATGGCCGGGAAAGAAAACAAACCGGTGGCTTACGTAAGCAAGTTTTTCCATTTCTTCCGACAAAGAATGATTGACAAGATGAACGCTGTATACAAGAACGGTTCGGCAGCAAAGAAATACACGCTGAGACAAAATCCGGCAGCAGAATTCCGCTTGGATATAGCCATAGACGAAATAACAGAGAATGCAGGCTTGAGAGGTTCTGCGAAGCTTTATCCTAAAAGCAACAATGGAAATGCTTTGGTTTATGACTTCAAATTTAAAGACGGCCGCTGGAACAGTTTCGAAGAACTGCTGTATGAAGCAGCAGAGGCTTTGGGCAAAGATCTTGTCAAGGCTTTGAAAGCATATACATGTAATTACCAATATCCAAACACTCTGCCTGGAGCGTTCAAACAGGGAGCAGACAATATAAAGCAGTCAGTGAAAAAAGCACAGGGCAAGTTTGTGGAAGCAGTGAAGGAGAACAATCCTTTCAAAAACGAATAACAGTACATACGTTACTGAAGCAAGATAAAACGGCAAAAAGATAAATGGAAAAGAGAGTAGTAATCACAGGTATGGGAATATGGTCGTGCCTTGGTACAGACCTGAATACCGTGAAAGAGGCGTTATATACAGGAAAGTCTGGCATCGGGATGCAGCCCGAACGCCTGACTTACGGCTATCGTTCGGCACTTACCGGCATAGTGGAAGAGCCGAAGATAACCAAGCAGATGCTGGACCGCCACACTCGTGCCGGAATGTCGGAAGAGGCAAAGTATGCATATATGGCAAGCAGACAGGCTTTCAGCCAGGCAGAAATAACCGACGAATATCTTCTTCAGAACGAGGTGGGATGTATCTTCGGAAACGATTCGTCGGCACAGCCTGTGATAGAGGCATCCAAGATCATGGACGAAAAGCATGATTCGGCGATGCTTGGCTACGGACTTATTTTCCAGTCGATGAACTCAACCGTGAACATGAACCTTAGCACGATTTTCCATCTTCGCGGCGTTAACTTCACGGTGAGCTCGGCTTGCGCTTCGGGAAGCCATTCCATAGGGCTTGGTTTCATGATGATAAAACAGGGATTGCAGGACATGGTACTTTGCGGAGGAGCCCAGGAAACGAACTACTACTCTATGGCTTCGTTCGATGCACTAGGCGCATTCTCCGTGCGTATGGACGAACCGACAAAGGCGAGCCGTCCTTTCGACAAAGACCGCGACGGACTTATTCCAAGCGGCGGTGCGGCAGCTCTCGTGCTTGAGGACTATGAACACGCAAAGGCGCGCGGTGCCGAAATCTTGGCAGAGGTTGTCGGTTACGGTTTCTCAAGCAATGGCGGAGGAATAAGCCAACCTTCAGACGATGGAAGCGTGCTTGCCATGAATCGTGCCCTTGACTGTGCTGGAGTAAAGGCGGACGATGTAGACTATATAAACGCACATGCTACAAGCACACATCAGGGAGACATGTATGAAGCAATAGCACTCGACCGCATCTTCCACGGGAAACACGCTCTGATATCCTCCACAAAAGGAATGACTGGACATGAATGCTGGATGGCAGGAGCTTCAGAAATAGTTTACAGCACGCTGATGATGCAGAACAACTTTGTGGCTCCCAATGTTAACTTTGAGAATCCCGATGAATATTCGGAAAAGCTCAACATCGCAGCCACTACAGTTGAAACGGAAATCAACACGGTTCTAAGCAACTCCTTCGGCTTCGGGGGAACAAACTCGGCATTGGTAATAAAGAAATTCAAAGATTGAAATAAACACTAAAGTTAAAATTTAAAAGCAAAACGATTATGAAAAAGAATTTAACCTTATTGCTATTCATGCTTGTAAGCATGGTTGCACTTGCAGGAAACCCTTTCAAAGGATTCACAGGAAAAGAAAATCTCAAGGAGATTATGGGAAGTGACGCAACGGCTCTGCTTGTATTCGATTGGAGCGAAGCCAAATACGACTATACCAAAGATATAAAGGAAGGACTGAAGGATGACTACGACTTCGTTACAAGCGATTGCTTCAACAAGTTCCTGGAAGGTTTTAACCACAAGTCGAAACATCTGAAGCTGACAACAACCGAGAGCGGAGCAAAATACAAGTTCCTTCTCAAGGTAACGAACATAGACAAGCGCTTCCAGCCGTTTGCTTTCGTTCCAAAGCACGAAGGACTGATGTGGGGAAAGCTTGAAATCATTGAAGTGGAAACGAACAAAACACTTTCAACAATAGACATTATCAAGGCAATGGACGGAACTGATTTTGTTCCGAAGGCTAGTTTTGGTGCAACATTCTATCTTGTAGGCGAAAACACCGCAAAACTCAAATAGAATTTCCGCCAGTATAAAAGTTATATCAGGTAAAAGACAACCGGCAAGCGCTACGTTTGGGATGCTTGCCGGATTTGTAATTCATATAAAACGGCAAAATCATGAACAAAATATTATCAATTATAGCAGTATTCTTGCTGACACTTAGTGCAAATGCACAGAAAGTGATATTTGAAGGACAGGCACCGTCGCTGAAAGGAGAGAACAAACTGAACGTTGAGGTTGACTTCTCGGAAATGAAAATAGACAAGAAGAACGTCAGTGACTGGTTGGAATTCAGACAATCGCAGCAACCAGACTACGATGCCAAGAAAGAACTTGAGGACGAACTCAAGCCAACCATTCTCGAACAACTGTGCTACGGATTGAACAGCACGCTAAAAAGGGCAAAAGCCTATGCCGTTATAGGTGCGCAGACCAACTATACTGTTGTCGTAAAGCCTATGTCGGTAGAAAAGAAGGGTTCGAACGTGAACAAATGTTCCGTTGTTGACAAAAACGGCACAACGCTGATTGTTTTTGAAGTGAAAGGCAAAGGCGGAACTTTCGGCTCAATGGCAAATCTCTTTGGCGACGGTTACAAAGATACTGGCAAGAATCTGGGCAAAATATTGGCGGACTACATAAAAAAGTGACGCCAAACGCCGGGAACATAAACATCAAATACAAATGAACCTATTCAAATCGGAAGAAGAACGTTACACAAAAGAACATTTGTCAGCTCGTGAGGCTCAGCGTCTGGCTGAGTTCATCGCATGGGGACCGGTGGTATTCCAAGTATCAAGGCTCATGGTCAAGTATGGCATACTTGATTTGTTGCGCGATAGCCTTGACGGGTTGACGCTTGGCGAGGTGCAGGCAAAGACAAGCTTCTCTGAATATGCTTTGAAGATACTCTTCGAAGCATCTCTCAGTGCAGGAACTGTGATTATCGACAAGGAGACAGACCGCTTTTCATTGTCGAAAACAGGATGGTTTCTGCTCAACGACCCTGCCACTCGCGCCAACATGGATTTCAACCATGACGTGAACTATCGTGGAATGTTCTATCTTGACGAAGCACTTGAACAGGGAAAACCGGCGGGACTTAAAACGTTGGGAGGCTGGAACACCATATACGAGGGACTGTCGCAGCTTGAACCGCAGGTGCAGAAGAGTTGGTTCGGTTTTGATCACTTTTATAGCGATCACTCTTTTGATGTCGCTCTTGACACAGTGCTCGCAAAGAATCCAAAACGCATAATGGATGTCGGTGGCAACACCGGACGTTTTGCTTTGAAATGTGTGGAGCGCGATACCGATGTAACGGTGACCATTGTTGACTTGCCCGGGCAAATAAACATGATGCGCAAGAACATAGAAGGAAAGCCAGGGGCTAAGCGCATAGAGGGCTTTGCCACAGATATCCTTGACAAGCGGAACCTGTTGCCTTCAGGCAGTTGGGATGCAATATGGATGAGCCAGTTCCTTGACTGTTTCTCTGAAAATGAAATATTCAGCATCCTCTCACGGGCAGCAAGGCAGATGGACAAAAACACTACCTTATATATAATGGAGACATTCTGGGACAGACAGAAATACGAACCCGCTTCGTTTTGTCTGACTATGACCAGCGTATATTTCACTGTAATGGCAAACGGCAACAGTAAGATGTATCATTCCGATGACATGGCAAGACAGATAGAACGTGCCGGACTGGAAATAACGGCAGTTCACGATGGAATAGGCCAAGGACATACAATCATGGAGTGCAGAATTAAGGACTAATATTTAAAACAAACATAAATGGAAAGAGCAGAAATAGAAGAAAAAGTAAGAAATTTCCTAATCGATGACCTTGAAATAGACGAAGAAAAGATTGCTCCGGAAGCAAAGCTAAAGGATGATCTTGGCATTGACAGTCTGGATTTCGTTGACATCGTAGTTATCGTGGAAAAGAATTTCGGCTTCAAGATAAAGCCAGAAGAGATGCAGGGCGTGGTGACGTTAAGTCAGTTCTGCGACTATATCGAGAGTAAGGTGGCATAGAATAGTGAAGAATACAACTTTCGGCAACGGCTGGATGCATCGGCAGCTAGTGGCAACATTACGCTGGATGGACGTACGGCTTATCTACATCTTCACTGCTGTCTTTATAATACCCGTCTGTTTGTTGCTGAATACCAACCACAGCCGTACAACGGCATACCGGTATTTCAGAACAAGACAACGTTATGGACGATTGCATGCTGCATGGGCAACGTATGTAAACCACTGTATGTTTGCGCAAGTGGTGGTTGACCGTTTCGCAATGTTTGCCGGTCAGAAATACAAAGTAAAAGTTGTGGGATACGAAAGTTTCAAATATCTTTCCGAACAACCCGAGGCTTTTATGCAGTTGAGCTCCCACATAGGTTGTTATGAAGTGGCAGGCTATTCGCTCAAGGCTGAGAAAAAACGTTTCAACGCTTTGGTGTTCGGCGGCGAAAAGAAAACCGTGATGGAAGGGCGAAAGCAACAGCTCGAACGCAACAACATTCGCATGATACCCGTAATGCCGGACATGAGTCACCTTTTCGTTATAAACGAGGCTTTGGCTCAAAATGAAACGGTCAGCATGCCGGCCGACCGTATCGTCGGTTCTTCAAAATCTGTAACCGTTGAATTCTTCGGAGATGAGGCACGCTTACCGATGGGACCGTTTTCTGTAGCAACAATGCGCAGTTTGGACGTTATAGCAGTTAACGTCATGAAGACGTCGGTTAAGGGCTACACCATTTACATCACTCCGCTTGGCTACGACAAGGATGCGCCAAGAAAGGAGCAAATACGACAGTTGGCGCAAAGTTATGCGTCGGAACTGCAACGCATGGTGGAGCAATACCCAACACAATGGTATAATTTCCATGATTTCTGGGCATAGAATCAACTAAGTGACAAATGACTTTCAATTCAACAAGTATACACGAGCAAGCATTAAGCAAGATTGACATTCATGAACTGTTGCCTCAGCAGGAACCTTTCGTGATGGTCGGCAGTCTAGTTAAAATAGACGAGCGGATAACAGTGACGCAAACGGAAGTGAAAGGAAACAATATCTTTGTTGACGGAAATTTCCTGAGCGCATCGGGACTTGTAGAAAATATTGCGCAAACTTGTGCTGCCCGTATCGGTTATGTAAACAAATACATACTGAAAAAGGACATTCAGCTTGGTTTCATCGGCGCTATAAGAAACATGGAGATAAAAAGTTTGCCAGCCGTTGGCGACGTGATAGAAACAACCGTAGACGTTATCGAAGAGGTGTTCGGCATGACTCTTGCCAATGCGCGTGTTATGTGTAACGGCAAGACACTGGCAACAACAGAAATGAAGATTGCCATAAAGGAGAGTGCATCATGAAGAAGATACTTAAAACATCGAAATTCTTCGAAGTGCGCTTCAGCGAGGTTGACTCGATGAATGTAGTATGGCATGGCTCATATCCGCTTTATTTCGAAGATGCCCGGGAGGCTTTTGGAAAGGAGTTCGGACTTGAATACATGGGCTTCTTCAAACATGGATATTTTGCTCCTCTCGTAGAACTGACATTCCATTACAAGAAACCAATCCGTTATGGAATGACACCGCGAATAGACATAATCTATCGCCCCACAGAGGCGGCAAAGATTGTGTTCGACTACGAAATTCATGACCCTTGCGACGATTCAATTATTGCCACAGGACATTCCGTTCAGGTTTTCATGGATACACAGTACAATCTAGTGTGGGATAATCCTAAGTTCTATGAAGAGTGGAAGAAACATTGGGAACAAATAGAATAATAGGAACTACTGACAATGGCATATATACTGTCTGACAACATTGTGTCGCCGTTAGGCTACACGTCGGCAGAGAACTATCAGGCTGTCAAGTCTGGACGTTCTTCACTTGCTGCTTATCCTGCATCATTAAAAGCGGTGGGCGAAGATTTCTGTGCTTCGCTTTTCTGTGATGGGCAGAACAGTGAACTTGCCGTTGACGGGTTGTCATCTTTTGAATCAATAGTTTTCCGCTCTGCCGAAGTGGCAATGCGAAACTGCGGTTTGCAGACAGTTTGCAGAGAGAACGGCGGCACAACGCAGATGCCTTGTGCCAATGTCGTGTTTATAATGAGTACAACAAAAGGCAATGCAGATTTAGAATCGCCGGCTGACAGTGCCCGCCGTATAGCTCGCCGCCTTGGTATAAACACTCGCCCTATTGTTGTATGCAATGCTTGCATATCAGGCTTGTCGGCAATTCTGCTGGCAAAACGCCTTATTGACGCTTCTGTCTATGACTACGCTGTAGTCTGTGGGGCTGACCGGCAAGGCCAATTCATAATTTCTGGCTTTCAGTCGCTCAAGGCACTGTCGCCAAAAGAATGCCGTCCTTTCGATATGGAGCGGCAAGGCTTGAACTTGGGAGAAGCAGCAGCGGCAATCGTAATAGGAAAGGAAAGCCAAAACGGAGCGCAATGGAAGATTGTAAGCGGTGCTATACGTAATGACGCATTTCATGTTAGTGCTCCTTCAAAGAAGGCGGATGGACTGTATTTGTCGTTGAAGCAGACTATTGGAAGAAGAAACACAGACAAGTTGGCTTTTGTAAACGCTCACGGTACGGCAACACTGTTCAACGACCAAATGGAGTCGGTTGCTTTAGACAGAATGTCACTTTGTGGTGTTCCCGTAAATGCGCTGAAAGGATATTATGGCCATACGATGGGGGCAGCAGGATTGTTGGAAACAATAATTTCCATGCATGCTGTAGATGACTGCACCGTTTTGTCAACACGAGGTTATGAAGAAAAAGGTGTGTCAGGGAAGCTTAGTATTGTGACAGAAAACAAGACGACTGACAAAAAAGACTTTGTCAAGATGTTGTCCGGTTTTGGCGGATGCAATGCTTCCGTATGGCTGAGCAAAAGCAACGAGAGTTGTGATAAAGAGACGATATACAGTCTTAGGCCAACGCACCGTGTTCTTATTACTCCTCAAAGTGTGGATGTAGACGGAAAAGGAATAGGCATAAAAGAAGGAAGTGACGATATTATTACGTCTTTGTACAAGCAGTTCGTAGGAGGGTATCCCAAATACTATAAAATGGACAAACTTTGTCGTTTGGGATTTGTTGCCACGGAGATGTTGTTGAAAGCGGAATGTGGTGCATTAGGCAGAGAGAATACGATAACGGCAAACAAAGTTGGCCATGAACCGGATTTAAATGAAAATCGTTCTATAGTCCTGTTCAACCACTCGTCTTCTGTGGATTCAGACCGTAGGCACATGGAAGCTATAGCCGATAGCGACAACTATTTTCCAAGTCCGTCAGTGTTCGTCTATACTCTTCCCAATATTGTGACGGGAGAGATTGCGATGAAAAACGGTTATCATGGTGAAACATCTTTTTATTTACTTGACGAACGAGATGACAAGATTATAAACAATGTTATTGGCACTGCATTTTCCGACGGTATGACACAGAGCGTGATAGGTGGTTGGATGAATTATGAAAGTGAAAATGATTTTACGGCAGATATAAGCATATTTGTCAGAAAGTAACATAAAATGTTTCCGGCAAGAGACATTTTTAAAAAAAAGAATGAACAATGGAAGAATTGATAAATGAATTGAAGGAAGAGATAATAGCGGCACTCAATCTGGAAGAAATGACGCCCAATGACATTGCCGACAACGATGCCCTTTTTGGTGACGAAGGCTTGGGGCTAGATTCTATCGACGCTCTTGAGCTTATCGTGCTGCTTGAGAAAAAATACGGTATAAAGCTGGCCAATCCGTCTGAGGGTAAGGAGATTTTCAAGAGTGTTGCCACAATTGCAGATTATGTGGCAAAGAACAGAAAGAAATAACAATACAAAAGACTGTAGAGTAGCATGCATGTACAAAAGTCATGTTACATGCAGCGTAAAGTTAAGCAGATGAATGTAGTTGTGACAGGCGTAGGAATCGTTTCAGCGATTGGAAACAATGAAGAAGAAGTCCTTTCGTCATTGCTTTCCATGGAGAGCGGCATCGGAAAGATGCGCAATCTGGATTCGATTCACAAGGATTTGCCAGTTGGTGAAGTGAAGATGTCTAACGACGAGATGAAACAGCTTGCTGGCATTCCCGTTGCAGAGCAAGTTTGTCGAACGTCGTTGCTGGGCATAATAGCCGTAAATCAGTTGGAAGATCAGTTGCCAAAAGATCCGAAACAGCGTATCGCCCTCATTTCCGGTACTACGGTAGGGACGATGGACTTGACGGAACGTCACTATGATACATTCCTTTCTGAAAGCGACGTGAGCTTTTTCCGTCAGCACGGTTGTGGCGGAAGCACACAACGTATAGCCGACCATTTCGGTATTTTCCATGATGTTGCCACGGTTTCCACGGCATGTTCCTCAGCAGCCAATGCCATTATTCTTGGGGCAAACATGATAAAAGCTGGCGAGGCAGACATTGTTGTGGCTGGAGGAAGTGAAGCTTTGTCGCGTTTTCACCTGGACGGTTTCAATTCCCTTATGATATTAGACAAAGAGAGGTGTCGACCGTTCGACAGTACTCGTGCAGGACTTAATTTGGGGGAGGGTGCCGCTTATGTAGTACTGGAAACAGAAAAACATGCAAGAGAGCGCGGGGCAAAAATCCGTGCATGGCTGACTGGTTATGGCAATGCTTGCGATGCATACCATCAAACAGCGTCTTCACCAGACGGTGAGGGAGCTTTCCTTGCCATGAATGAAGCATTGCAGACAGCAGGCTTAAAGCCGGAAGACATACAGTATGTCAATGCTCATGGCACAGCTACGCCAAACAATGACCAGAGTGAGAGCGTTGCTCTACGTCGTATTTTCTCAGACACTATGCCCCCTGTGTCAAGTACAAAGGCATTTACGGGACACACTACAAGTGCTTCGGGAGCTATCGAAACTGTCATTTGCCTGATTGCAATGAAAAATGGTTTTGTCCCCGCCAACTTGGGATGGAAAGAACAGATGCAAGATGGTATAACTCCTACGTTAGGCATGAAGCAAGCCACCCTGCATAATGTCGTTTGTAACTCTTTCGGTTTCGGTGGCAACGACAGTTCTCTCGTATTTTCCGCATCATCTCCATATGGAGCAGCACAGTTGACCATAACTGATACTTCTTCAAAGAGAATAAATGTTCTCTCTCGCATAGAGATAAAGTCTGTTGATGAACTTTCTGCTATTCGCAACTACGTAAAGCCGATTGAAGCACGCCGCATGGGTAAACTTATGAAGGCTTCTCTTCTTTCGTCGTTACGTGCCCTTGAGGAGGCCGGAATAGAGAAACCGGATGCTATTATTACGGCAACTGCTTATGGTTGCCTCGACAACACAGTCCGCTTATTGGACTGCATTAGCGATGGAGGTGAAGAAACTGTTAGTCCAACGTATTTCATGCAAAGTACTCATAACACAATAGGTAGCAATATTGCGATACGTCTGCATTGTCACGGATACAATTCCACCTACAGTCAGGGACGTGAATCGTTGGATTGGGCGTTGCGTGATGCACGGCTTCTACTGCAAAGCGGAAAAGTAAAAACAGTCCTTGTTGGATGCCATGACGAAGCAAACGTCCGTTTGAATGCGATGTTGAAGAAAGCAGGAATGGAAGTGCCTGAATATGAAATGAATTCATTAGCAATGGTTCTGTCATGTGGAGAATAGTTGTATTGTCAGTGTTGCAAAGCGCATTGCTCTGTGGTGGCCAAGTCTTTCTTAAGTTTGCTTTGTCAAAAATGCTCCCGTTTGCGTGGACACGTGTCTTTTGGCAGAGCGTATTGCTTAATTGGCAATTCGCCGCATGCGGACTTATGTTTGGAGCAAGTTCCGTATTATGGATGTATATCGTCAAGCATTATCCATTAAGCGTAGCCTATCCGATGATAAGTCTGAGTTATGTGTTCGGCATGATAGCTGCAATGATATTCTTTAACGAACAGGTGTCGCCAATAAAATGGATGGGCATAGCCCTGATAATAATAGGATGTTGTTTAATAGCAAAATAATGAGTTTATGAATAGATTATTGTTTGTCCTGATTGCTGCGTTGCTTTTTGTGGCTCCGGGACGTTCCCAGTCTACAGGTGATGCAAAGATAAAGCAGCAGATAAATGCCGTCGCTTCAAAAATGAAGACGATGCAGTGTGATTTCGTACAGACCAAATACATGAAAATGCTTAACGACAAGATGGTATCTTATGGCAGAATGTATTATCAGCAGAGTGACAAACTGCGGTGGGAGTATACTTCGCCATATACTTACACGTTTGTTCTCAATGGCTCAAAGGTTTTGCTCAACAAGGGAACGCGAAGCGATGTAATAAACGTCAACCAGAGCAAATTCTTCAAGGAGATAGCACGTATAATGATGAACTCTGTCGTGGGCAAGTGTCTTACAGACGAGAAAGATTTCAAAGTGTCCATTTCTACCAATGCAACAGAATGGGTTGCGACTTTAACGCCTCAACGCAAGGACATGAAGCAGATGTTTCAGAAGATAGTACTCCATTTCAGTCGCTCTCAGATGATGGTTTCTACCGTTGAACTGGTGGAGAAAAAAGGAGACAGAACGGTGATACAGTTGAAGAACGTTAAGACAAATACCTCGATAAATGCAAAGATGTTTAATGTTGGTTAGTACGCTTTTTGCTATTGTGCTTAGCGTTTCTGCACAGTCGCTCTATCCTTTTTCCGAAGGCGACAGAGTAAAATGTTCTGCAATGATAGAGATGCCAAAAGGATATGTTAGCGGAATTTGCATGATGTATAATGATGGTACGGAAGTGAAGGTAAGTATTTTCAACGAGTTCGGAATCTCTGCCATAGACTTTTCTTATAATATTGCAAAGGACAAGGTTAAACTTCACGACCTCCTTCATATGCTGGACAAGTGGTATATAAGAAAATTGCTAAGGAATGACTTACGCATGGTCCTGCATAACCTTCGACAAGGAGTAGGAGAATATCGTAACGAAAAGTACAAGATAAAATATAAATTCAGTACACTTTCAAATGATTCTGAAGAATGACCTTTATACAGTGACGGCGAAAGAATCAAATGGTTCAGGAGCAACGTACACAGTAAATCTGAATGGTGGACATTTTATTTTTAAAGCCCATTTCCCCGGGCAGCCGATAATGCCAGGAGTATGTATAGTGCAAATGGTGAAGGAACTGTTGGAAGACTATGCAGGGATGCCTTTGAGTATAGTAAAAATAAAAAACGTCAAGTTCCTTTCTGTTGTGACACCTTTGGAAGAGACAAAACTTTTATGTCAGTTAACTAAAGTTACGGAAGAAAGCGCAGAATCATCCATTAAGGTTCAAGCTACGTTGACTTCTGGAAACGAGACTAAAGCCAAGGTTTCGCTTGTATGTTCCTTTGAGGCATAAATACAATGTTGCGTGTGTCCTAGTAGAATAAAAAGTAGTTTTATGTCGAAAGAAGATATTGATATATTGAAAACGACGCTTCACGACAGAGGCATCTGCGTTGTAATACCCACTTACAACAACGTACAGACGGTTGTCGGCGTTATTGAAAGTGTAAAGTCGTATTGCAACGATGTCATTGTGGTAGACGACGGATGCACCGATGGAACTTCGCAGAAGCTGCAATCCACAGAAGGTATACACATAGTGCATCATTCTGCAAACAAAGGCAAGGGTGCTGCTTTGCGTACTGCCTTTCGCAAGGCGTTGGAATTAGGCTTCAGTTATGCAATAACTATTGATGCCGATGCTCAACATTATGCCTCAGACATACCGAAGTTTCTTGCCTCGAACATAAAACATCCTGGTGCTCTCATTGTTGGAAGCCGCAATCTTAATGGCGTTGACAGGTCTAAAGGAAGCGATTTTGCCAACAAATTTTCCAATTTCTGGTTTATGATACAAACTGGACGCAATCTTGCCGATACCCAAACAGGTTATCGTCTTTATCCATTGCGGAAACTCAAGGGGCTTTCTTTGTTGACTTCGCGTTATGAAGCAGAATTGGAATTGCTCGTGTTCGCCTCGTGGCACGGAGTGAAAATAGTTTCCATTCCCGTTGATGTGTATTACCCTCCACGTGAAGAGCGTGTGAGTCATTTCCGTCCGGGCAAGGATTTCGCCCGTATAACACTTCTCAACACGGTGCTCTGTTTCCTTGCTGTCGTCTATGGTTTGCCTTTGCGCATGATGCGTTTTCTCCTGAAATTTGTGCGTACGTTATATGCCATAATCTTCTTCCTGTTCTTTATGATGATATTGATAACCCCTTTTGTGTGGATATATATAAAAATAGGTAAGATGTCAGAACGAAAACGGCGCACGCTGCATCGGATAATTTACCATTCGGCGCGAATTATAACTATACATCATGGCATACCTGGCACTAAGTTCCGTTATAAAGTGGATGATGACGTTGACTTTCGCAAGCCTCGTGTGATAATATGTAACCATCAGTCTCATTTGGATCTTGTATGCCAGCTCATATTCACTCCCAATATTGTGTTCTTGACCAAGGAATGGGTATGGAATAACCCATTCTATGGACTGTTGATTCGCAATGCCGAATACTTACCTGTGGTAGAAGGAATAGAGTCATTGCTTCCACAACTCAAATCTTTGGTGCAAAGGGGCTACAGTATAGCTGTCTATCCGGAAGGAACGCGCTCTAAAGACTGCAATATAGGACGTTTCCATCAAGGAGCTTTCTATATAGCCGAGAAGTTTGGACTTGAAATATTGCCTATGTATCTCTATGGACCTGGCAAGATATTGCCTAAGAAAAGCTATTATTTGAGGAAAGGACTGATACAGATTGAGGTTGGTAAGCCCATTAGTCGCCATGAACTTGAGAATATGGGTGATACACTGCAACAGGCAAAAGCCATGCGCAAACGTTATAAACACGAATATGAGAGGATGGCAAACGCCATAGAACAATATGTCTGAAAGAAAAAAGGTAGTGATCATAGGCAGTGGCTTGGGTGGTTTGTCCTGCGGCGTAATTCTGCAGAAGAACGGATATGATGTAACTGTTGTTGAGCAGTCTACTCAAATTGGGGGCTGTCTTCAGTGTTTCAAACGTAAGGGTGCCAAGTTTGAAACTGGTATGCATTTTATAGGAAGTGCTGCCAGTGGCCAGACAATGGATCGCTTGATGCGTTATCTGGAAATAAAGCCAGATGTACGGCTCTCGCCTCTTGCCACAGACGGCTACGATGTGATAAACCTAAACGGCAAGGAATATCGCATTCCCTGTGGCAAGGAAGCATTCATAAGGCAGATGAACGAATATTTTCCCGGGCAAACGGAAAATGTGTGCCGCTATTATGAAACAGTGGAACTGATATCCAATGCTTCGTCTTTGCATTCTCTGAAATATGCCGATCGCGACAACTCATCTGCCACAGAATACCACTTACGTTCTATTGACGATGTAATGGGCGAGCTTATTACAGATCCATTGCTTGCAAGTGTGCTAGTAGGAAACCTTCCGCTTTATGCGGCAGAGAAAGGCAAGACTCCTTTTTCCGTTCATGCCTTCATTATGGACTTCTATAACCAGAGCTCTTTTCGCTTTGTGGGAGGAAGCGACTGCGTGGCACGCTCGCTCTGCTCTACGATAGAAAAATATGGTGGAACTGTGCGCAACCGAAGCAAGGCTACGCATATCGTGTGTAATGACATATGTGCCACAGAGGTAGAGATTAACGGTGAAGAACACTTGCCTGCCGATTTTGTGATTTCTGATACTCATCCATTGCGCACGTTGGAAATGCTTGACACAAAGATTATACGTCCGGCTTTTCGAAACAGGATAAAGTCAATACCGCAAACTGTGGGTAGCTTTTCCGTATATTTGAAGTTCAAGGAGGGAAGAGTGCCGTATATGAATTACAACTATTATGCCTATAATCAAGATTCTCCATGGGATTGCGAACTGTATACCGAAGCAGACTGGCCGAAGGGTTTCCTCTATATGCATTTCTGCCAAGAAGAGAAACCAAGATTTGCCACTACAGGAGTAATTCTTTCATACATGTGTATGCACGACGTGGAAAGATGGAAAGGTACAAGGGTTGGGCATCGCGGAGATGACTACGAACATTTCAAACATGTCAAGGCTGAACGTCTGCTCAATACGCTTGAGAGTTTCTTTCCGGGTATTCGCAATGATATAGAAGATTACTATACTTCAACACCGCTCACATACCTTGACTATACAGGCACAGAGGGCGGCTCAATGTACGGTATAGCAAAGGATGTTGCCAATGGCGCTGCTTATCGTGTGCCACACCGCACAAAAGTTCCCAACGTGTATCAAACGGGGCAGAACATAAACTCTCATGGAATGTTAGGTGTTCTTGTTGGCTCGATTGTTACATGCAGCGAATTTTTATCGACAAAGACCATTTACGAACAGATTAAAGCGTGCGATAAATGAACAGCGAGGAAAAAGACATTTTAATAATAGGTGGTGGACTTGGAGGTCTCTTCACAGGAGCAATACTTGCCAAAGAAGGACGCAGGGTTTGCGTGGTGGAAAAAAATGTTACTGCGGGTGGAGGCCTACAATCGTTCCGTCGTTTTGGCGAAACATTCGATACCGGTATGCATATAATAGGAGGCATGCAACCAGGTGGAAACATACGTCGAATCTGTGAGTACCTGGGAATCATGGACAAAGTGAGTATCATGGATGTTGATGACAATTGTACTGACTCCCTTTACTTTGCTGAAGACGGAAAGACGTATCGCATAGCAAAAGGCAGGCAAGGTTACATTGATTCTTTGTCTGCATATTTTCCATCCGAACGTACCAATATAGAGGCATACGTGGATGCAATATTCTCCATTACACGCGAGGTTCCGCTTTTTAATCTTGAACCCTCAAGGTCAGGGATACCCGTGCATTCAGATAATTTCACAATGGCGGCAGACGCTTTTATAGCTAAATACATCAACGACAGGAAACTGCGTAGCATCATCGCATACATGAATCCGCTTTATGGCGGACGTGGCAATCAGACACCGGCCTATGTGCATGCCATAATCAATGTACTCTATATTTGCGGGGCAAGTCGTTTCGTTGGCGGCAGTAGCCACTTTGCCGACTTGCTTTGCGGAGTGATAACCGGTAATGGTGGTGAGGTAATAACCGGCGACGGCGTTGATTGGATTGAAGTTTCTGACCGTCGTGTGGAATATGTCAGAACAAAAAGCGGACGGAAGTTTACGGCCAATGTGTATGTATCGGCAATACATCCCTGCACGATGTTAACTCTTATGCCGCCAAAAGCTTTCCCTAAGGCATACCGCGACCGACTCAACTCTTTGCCAAATGCTTATTCTGCTTTCTCTCTCTATGTAAAGTTCAAAAAGGAAACATTTCATTATATCAATCATTCCGAGTTTTATATGACCAGATATGACGATATATGGAACTTTGGATGTGCTGATAAAAAATGGCCATTGGGTTTCCTCTTTATGACGTCGCCAGACAATAACCAGGGAGATTGGGCAACTCATGCCCTTGTTACTGCTCCCATGCTTTTCGATGAAGTGCGTCAATGGGAAGATACCACCGTTGGGCGGCGAGGAACAGAATATGCCAAGTGGAAAAGACGACAATCCTTGCGGTTGCTTGCACTGATAGAGGAGATTCATCCAGAATTTACAGATGCGGTAGAAAGCATGGAATCAGCTTCACCGCTCACCATCCGTGATTTCTATGGTGCCAAAGATGGTACACTTTGCGGTTTCAGCAAAGATTACTCCAATCTTGCTTTAACTCAAGTTCCAGTGGTAACAAAGGTAAGTAATCTGTTGCTGACTGGCCAGAACATAAACCTCCATGGTTTCTGTGGCGTTCCTCTAACGGCCATACAAACTTGCGAGGTAATATTGGGACAGGGACACGTTATAGAAAGCATACGACAACACAATAAATAAGAGATGGCATATATTCAAGGTACACAACAGCAGCGGATGATACGTGCATTTGTACTGCTTGCGTTATTGGCTGCACCACTTTTAGTCCTGCGCTCACAGGTAAATATATGGCAGGGTACGCCTGGTCATTGCCGCGTGGAAATGACTCCATATCTTGCTCCAGGAAAAGGAAACGTAGCTGTTGTCATATGTCCTGGTGGAAGTTATTTTTGGCACGACATGCAGACAGAGGGGCATACAGTGGCGCGTTGGCTACAGATGAACGGCATTTCTGCTTTTGTATTGCGCTACCGTACAGCAATGGTGCCGGCTTTCGTGACGCATTACCGGTATGTGTTGCGCGGAAACCGCTATCCTGATCCACAGGACGATTTGCGCCGTGCCATACTTTACATCAAGGCGCGCGCTGATCAATATGGTATTGATACGCGCAAAACAGGCGCAATGGGATTTTCGGCCGGTGGTCATCTGGTGATGTCTGCGGCAGAACTTTTCGACGGTACGGAACGCCCGGCATTTGTGGCTTCCATATATCCTGTGGTAACTATGACGGAAAATTGTGTCCACAAACGCTCGCGCAGGGCACTGCTTGGTGACAACCGTAAGAACAACCGTCTCTTGCGGGATTCTCTCTCGCTGGAGCGCCATGTACCTGCCGATTGTCCGCCTGTATTCCTTGTGAACTGCAAGGACGACCCTGTGGTGGACTATCGCAATTCCATTCTTCTTGATTCAGCGCTCACTGCTATGGGTGTTCCTCACCGTTATATCCAATATTCGACAGGCGGCCATGGCTTTGGAGCATCAGATGAAAAGGGATCGTCAGAGTGCAGACAATGGAAAACAGAATTCCTTTCATGGCTTAAAGCCACATTGGATAATTTAACAAAAGAAACGACAAAACAATGACAGACACAGAATTTGACGACATCCGTCCTTACTACGAAAGCGAGATACCTGCCGCTATGCAGCGTATAGCAGCCAGTCGTTCATTTCCTATCCTTGCCTCATATGTTTATCCTGACGAGCCGCTCGATAAGGTGAAACTCCGTATAGCATCATATACAACAGTGCGTGACTTCCAGACAGAAACTATGGCACTTGTCAATGAGCGCGTTATCGAAGGCAGTACTGAAGGCTATGAGTGTGCAGGCTTGGACCGTCTTGTCCCAGGCAAGCCATATCTCTATGTGTCCAATCACCGTGATATAATGCTCGATTCCAGTTTGCTTCAGTATTCATTGGTGCGGCATGGTTTCGATACCACAGAGATTACCTTCGGCGCTAACCTGATGATGAACGAACTTGTGATAGACATTGGCAAGAGCAACAAAATGTTCCGTGTTGAGCGGCCCGGCGGTAGTGCAAAAGAGTTCTATCGTAGCTCACGCCATTTGTCTGACTACATTCGCCATGTGTTGTGCGAAAAGAAAAGTTCCGTGTGGATAGCCCAACGCAATGGACGCACAAAAGACGGCAACGACCTTACCGATCAGGGCATAATAAAGATGTTTTGCATGAGTCATCCAACCGACAAAATAAGAGCTATTTCCGAACTCAATATAGTGCCGGTGAGCATATCATACGAATGGGAGCCTTGCGACGTATTGAAAACGCTGGAACTTTATGAGTCGCAATTTGCACAGTATACCAAGAAGCCTGGCGAAGACTTGAACAGCATTCTGACAGGCATAGTGCAGAAGAAAGGACATGTACACATGGAACTGTGTAAGCCGTTGCAACTTGAGGAACTTGAGGCTTTAGACACGCTCACGAATAACGAATACCACAAGGCGGTAGCGGCGCTTATCGATAAACGGATACACACAGCATACAGACTTTATCCCAATAACTTCATTGCCCATGATTTGAGATACGGCTCCACGAAGTATTCCGACAGATACACACCGGAACAGAAAGCGGCATTTATGAAGCGAGTTGAACGCCTTACATATTACGACACGTGCAACATTGATCAGCTTACCGATATATTCCTTGGCATTTACGCCAATCCGGTGAGGAAAGAAAACGCTTGATGTGGCAATGACCGCTAGGAAATCGCAGATGTATTATAAAATGATGCAAACCAATTTAATTTCAATCCGAAAGGAAAGCAACAGATGACAGAACTCATTATACGAATATATTCACACTTGCGGAAACATCGCTTGCTGGCAACGGCATCGTTCCTGTTAGTCACGTCAGTGCTTGTGTTGTCAGTGATGAGGATGTCTTACAAGGAGGATATTGCAGATTTCCTGCCACTTGACGGTAACAGCGGCAAAGCACTAAAAGTTTATCAGAACATTGCGGGAGCTGACAAAATCATCGCTGTTTTCCAGTATCGTGATACAACGAATGCCGAACCGGACACTATGGTAGCTGCAATTGAAAGCTATATAAGTGGACTGGCACAGCGTGACACCGCGCATCTGATAGCAGGTGTTACGGCTCAGGTGGATATGGAAAAAATAACAGGACTTACTGACTTCGTCTATTCAAACATTCCGTATTTCCTTACCGAAGCCGACTACACGCGTATGGACTCGCTTCTTGCAGATTCTGGCTACATCACGAAACAACTGCAAGCCGACATGCAAATGCTTATGTTTCCATCGGGAGGATTGCTGACCGATAATATCAGCCGTGACCCGTTAAACTTGTTTACTCCTATTGTAGAGAAACTTCAGCATACAGGCAACGGAATGCGTTATGAGATGTATGACGGATACATATTCTCGCCCGACATGCAGCGTGCTATCGTTATCATTGATTCTCCTTTCGGCGGAAGTGAGACGGAAAACAACTCACGCCTTGTGAAGTTGCTTGAAGATGAGGCAGGCAATATGCGAACGGCTCATCCCGCAATTGACGTGCACCTGACGGGCGGGCCTGTGATAGCTGTGGGCAATGCGCAGCGTATAAAGACTGACAGTATATTGTCAGTAGCTATTGCCGTAACGCTAATTCTATTGCTGCTTTATCTGTCGTTCCGTAGTCTGCGAAATCTGTTGCTTATCGCCGTTTCCATTGCATGGGGATGGCTGTTTGCCATGGGGTTACTTGCGGTGATACACGACAGTGTTTCTATAATAGTTGTAGGCATATCCTCTGTGATTGTGGGCATAGCGGTGAACTATCCGCTTCATTTTATTGCCCATCTCTCGCATACTCCCGACAAACGTAAAGCTCTTCGCGAGATTGTCATGCCGCTTGTGGTTGGTAACGTGACTACAGTGGGCGCATTTCTGGCATTGGTGCCTCTGCAGTCGGTGGCCATGCGCGATCTCGGATTGTTCAGCTCATTCCTGCTCATAGGCACAATACTCTTTGTTCTGCTTTTCCTTCCCCACGTAACGAATGTGAAGAAGCATAAGGAAAAACACCTGTTCAGCCGTATTGGCGATGTGTCGTTGGAGAATAAACCTGTTGTTGTGATTATAGTAGCTGTGCTTACGCTTGTGTTTGGATATTTCAGCTTTGATACGCGCTTTGATACCAACATGAGTCATATCAACTATATGACAGATGAACAAAAGGCTGATATGGCTTATTTTCAACATGCCATGACGGAAGCTGGCTCGCTGCCAAAGGTGTATGCACTCTCCAATGCTTCTACCGTGCACGAGGCTCTCGACAGCAGTGCAATGCGGCAGCATTTGTTCAGCGAACTGCTCGATTCTGGGCTTGTTGTGAGCCATGCTGGATGCAAACAGTTCCTCTCGTCTGAAGCAGAACAACGTATAAGGCTAAAGAGATGGAATCGTTTCGTTGCTGAGCATGCCGCACAGCTTAAGTCGCAACTCGCAACGGCAGCGGTTGATGAAGGTTTCACCACAGGGTCGTTCGATGCGTTCAGTGAAATTATCGACGGCAGTTATAAGCCAAAACCTGTCGGTTGTTTCGGCATATTGACAAAGTCGGCGTTTGCATCAAACGTGAGCGCTGGCGATGATGGCACTTGCTCTGTTGTGGACATTCTGACAGTGAAACCTGAGAATGTGAAAAGGGTAGAGCAATGGCTTGAGGAACACGGTTGCTACAGTTTCGATGTGGAAAGCATGAACAGTGCTCTTGCCGACAATCTGTCTGACGACTTCAACTATATTGGCTGGGCATGTGGTTGCATAGTGTTCTTTTTCCTGTGGCTCTCGCTTGGCAGTATAGAGCTTGCTATACTTTCGTTCGTTCCTATGGCGGTGAGTTGGTTGTGGATACTGGGAATAATGGCGTTGTGCGGAATACAGTTCAACATTGTTAACGTGATTCTTGCCACGTTCATCTTCGGACAAGGTGACGACTATACTATATTTATGACAGAAGGAGCCAGTTACGAATACGCTTACCGGCGCAAGATGCTGGCGTCATACAAAAATTCCATCATTATCTCTGCTTTAATCATGTTCATTGGCATAGGAACGCTTATTGTTGCGCGTCATCCGGCTCTGCGCTCGCTTGCCGAAGTAACTATTGCAGGTATGTTCTCCGTGGTGCTTATGGCTTATCTGTTCCCGCCGCTGATATTCAATTTCCTTGTGCGTTCTTCTGGCGTATACAGGCTTCGCCCTGTAAGCCTCGTGCCTTTGTTGCGTATGGTTTACTCCGCCACGATATTCTTCGTTCAGCTTGCCACGGTGTACGTTTTGGGAATATTCCTTTTTGAAATTACAGGGAAGACAGAACGAAAGACGCTCTTATTCCGCCGTTATGTGCGCCGCCTTTACTCATGGGATCTCAATCATATTCCTGGTGTGAAGCTTTCTGTCAACAATCCGTATGGCGACAGAGCTTTCGATAGCCCAGCAGTTGTAGTGTGCAACCATCAGTCGATGCTTGATGCAGCAGTATTTATGATGCTCAGCGACAAAACTGTACTTGTGGCAAACAACAATCCAAGTTCCAGCCGTATCGTAGGGACAGTGTTCAAATGGATGGACTTCGTGAATATATCGCAGGAGGATATTACTGATATCACTCGTTTTGAACGGCTCGTTGACAAGGGCTACAGCATTGTGATGTTCCCGGAAGGGGCACGTAGCGACTATTCGTCTGTAACTCGTTTCCACAAGGGAGCGTTCTATCTTGCAGAGAAACTTGGATTGGACGTGCTGCCCGTTGTTATTCATGGCTTCAATCATGTGGTTCCCCGCAATAGTGTGTGTGTCTACAAAGGGTGCGCGACCATTGATGTAGGAGAACGTGTAACATGTGAAATGCAGAAAGAATGGGGAGGATATGCCGAGACAACACGCCGCATTCATGCTTATTATGTGGCGAATTACCGGCGTATTGCCGACCGTGTTGAGACAGCCGGCTATTGCGCCGAACTGGTGAAAGACCGTTATCGCTACAAGGGAGTAGACATTTTCAATACGGTGAAAAACAACCTTAAACGCAATTCAAACTATGCGGCTGATGTAGAGACGGCTCGCGGATTGGACGAAATAAAACTGGTTAATTCTGGTTATGGTGAGAAAGCTCTGCTTATGGCTCTCGCCTTGCCGCAGACAAGATTTGTTGTAGTGGAGAAAGATGCGGAGGTGGCAGATGTCCTGCGTTACAGCGCAGAAGGAATTGCTTCAAACCTGAAAGTAGTTTTACAGAAAAGTGAACAGACTGACTAAATCAACAACAATATTCTGTAGGAGAAATAAAGAATGAACAAGACAAAAGCTTTGCTGACATTAGCCTTGATGGTGGCTTGCTCTGCCTCAAAGGCACAAGGCAGTGACGTGTGGCTTATGCCGCCTGAGGTAACTTCCGACGGAGCGGTGGTTTTCACGCTTGAAGCTCCCGATGCAAAAGAAGTGAAAATTGAAGGAAGTTTCCTGCCCAAAGTAAAACAGATAAAGACCAAGATGGGCACCTTTGGAAAGGACCAGAAACCTGATATGCAGAAAAAAGGAAAATGCTGGACTTACAACGCTGGCAAGCTCTCGTCTGAACTGTATACCTATAACTTCATCGTTGACGGCATGAGGATGCTTGACCCTGCCAACACCAACATCGTGCGTGACGTTGACGAATATAGCAACTATTTCATAGTTCCCGGAGGAATAGCAGATAACTATATGATAAAGGATGTACCGCACGGCACGCTTTCCAAAGTGTGGTATCCTTCTTCTTGGAAGGAAATGTCGCATAGGCGTCTGACTGTATACACACCGCCCTGTTACGAAGATGATCCAACGGCTTACTATCCTGTCCTTTACTTGCTTCATGGTTCAGGCGGCGACGAGAACGCATGGACTGAGGCAGGGCGAGCCGCACAGATTCTCGACAACATGATTGCCGAAGGAAGGGTGAAACCAATGATTGTTGTAATGCCAAACGGACTGACCGATTGGCAGGCAGCTCCTGGCGAATGTGAAAGTTACAACAGGGAACCGTCTGCAATGAACGTCAGGTCAATGATGGGGCTGTATGAAAACACGTTTCACCATGATATCGTTGATTTCATAGATTCCCGTTACCGCACTGTACGCAATAAAGACGCACGCGCTATAGCCGGACTGTCGCTCGGAGGACTTCATTCCATTTTCATTTCCGCCAATAATCCAGGCGTATTCTCGTATGTTGGCCTGTTCTCGGCACAGACAACAAATGCCATGACTGATGCAAGGCTGAAACGATGGGGCAACGTTGTGGAAGGAGTTCAGAAGGTTGTTGACAAGATTCCACGCATTCTTAATACTAAATTGGGCGAGAAGTTCGATAATCTTAGTGACAGGTTCGCCAACGGAGACATGCAGATATACGGCAATATCGACGAAAAATTGAAGGTTCAGTTTGCTTCTGGACTCAAGCTATATTATATCGCTGTGGGTGAGGACGACTTCGTGATGAAACTGAACGATGACTTCCGCAAGAAGCTGGATGATGGACACTATCCTTACGTCTACAACCAGACTGACGGAGCGCACAGTTGGGAGAATTGGCGGAAATATCTGGTGGATTTCCTTCCCAGACTATTCAAATGACCTTTCGAAACAAAGTTATTGAAGCTTGCAACCGCTGACGTTTGAACTACGATTGAAAATCATTAAAACACCGATTATGAAAGAAAGAATAAGACAAATACTGGACGAGGCACTGCCGCTGGTTAACCTTGACTCCGATTTCCTTTTCAACGAACTTGATTCGCTTGGCATTACAACCATACTCATGCTCCTTTCTGAGGAGTATGGCGTGCAGCTTGAATCGTCTGACGTGACACCGCGCAATTTCCGTTCGCTCGAGTCACTCGCAGCAATGGTGAAGAAGAAGTTGGACGATAAAGCATAATATAGTGACGATGCTTACGCTTGAGGATTATCTTGAGAAAAATGCCCGTGAAATACCGGATAAACTTGCTGTAATAAGTGGTTCGCAGAGGTTGACTTACAGCCAGCTCTACTTGAAAGCAGCAGAGCGCGCCGCACGAATTTGTATAAAAGAAAGGATTGTGCCGTTCCGTGCTACTCAGGATGCGGAGTTTCTTGTTGAATATTTTGCCTTGCACATGGCAGACAAAGTGGCAATGCCCTTGGAAAGGGATATACCCGACTGCCTTTTCGACAAGTGTGTGCGGATGGCAGAAGAAAATGAAGTGGCAGATGGTGCGGCCGACGTACTCTTCACAACGGGAACTACCGGCAGTTCGAAAGGTGTCGTGGTAAGTAAGGAAACCATCATCGCTAATGCAGAAAATCTTATAGAGGCACAGGGGTACGACAGAACTCTAACATTCATAATATGTGGGCCGCTGAATCACATAGGCTCTTTGTCTAAAGTTTATCCGACAATTGTTGTGGGTGGGACTATTCATATCCTTGAAGGGATGAAGCGTATGGACGATTTTTTCCTTGCCGCAGAATTGGCAGAAGGCAAGGTGGCAACTTTCCTTGTGCCTGCGAGCATACGAATGATGCTGGCTTTCGGTTCAGAAAGGTTGGCGGCGTTGGCGGGGAAGATTGCTTTTGTTGAAACTGGAGCAGCACCGATTGCCGTTGCCGATATGCGGCGCTTGTGTGAAGTTTTGCCAAAGAGCAGGCTTTTCAATACATATGCCTCAACAGAGACAGGAATAATTGCTACATACGATTACAAGGCAGGCGGATGTATTGCAGGTTGCCTGGGACGTCCAATGCGCCATTCTTCTGTCGTAATAACAGCCGAGGGCTACGTGGCATGCAAGGGACGTACGCTAATGATGGGTTATTTGGGAGATGAAAAACAGACGGCGCAAGTGTTGCGTGGCGGCATGCTTGTGACTTCAGATATAGGGCATATGGACGCAGAGGGAAGACTTATACTTGAAGGACGCAGCAACGACGTGATTAACGTGGGCGGATATAAGGTTGTCCCTACAGAGGTGGAGAATGTTGCTATGGCGTTGCCGCAGGTTGCCGACTGCTTGTGTGTTCCTGCTAATCATGCTGTGTTGGGTACAGTTCTGAAGCTTGTTGTCGTACCGGCAGAGAATTGTGAATTCGACAGGCGCGTTATTGCGCAATCGTTGAAAGCCTCGCTTGAAACTTACAAAGTGCCGATGCTTTATGAGCAGGTAACGGAAATACGCCGTACGTTCAACGGAAAGCCTGACAGGAAAAGTTATCTTCCTTCAGTTACATCTTGGATGTGACCGTTTCTCAATGCTTCTGTAATCTCCTTGCATTCAAGTCCTGCGTTGCTAACGGTGTTGCGCCAGGATTTCATTCATTCAAAATAAGAAACCGGAAGTTCCGATAGTGGATGCTTTACCACTGCTTTTGCGGAACTTCCGGCTTTCTTTTATAATGTAGATGAATGAAGAAAACGTTACATCAGACTTGTCTTTCCTTCAAGGGTATCGTGGTTGTTCTTCAGGTCAGTCCAGTCAACCTTTTCTTTTGTACTGATGCCGTTGATGTATTTCTCAATGTTTGTATATCCGTCTCCGTTGCAGTCTTTCACTGCGTCGCTTGGATCATTTGGATTCAAACCGTTCGCAATTTCCCATTCGTCAGGCATTCCGTCACCGTCGGAGTCCTTCCATGTTTTGTATTTCTTGTATTTTGGATAACCGCCCATTTGCGCAATGTCGGTAATGATGCCGTATTTGTATGAGTCGTTGTCCAGTCGGCGATATTTGAAAGTGCCGTCTTCCTTCTGTGATACGGGTGCGAGTCCCCAAAGGTTTCCGTACGGGTTCTTCTTGGGAAGTTTCTTCTCATAGTAAGCCTGTCCGGTACGTACTTCTTCAACGATGCGCTGATCAACTATGTCGCGGCAAGGAATTGTCGCACCAACATTGTCGAGCACCTTGTCGAAGGTCTGTTCAGAAGGAATAATCGTCATGTGAGGCATTTCGAAAGGCTCGTCGCTTCTCATCAGCGCTTTCACGTCAGCAGGTATTCCGTTTGGCAGGTCTTTGTCGGCTACTTGTATGCCGCCGTCCCAGTTGTCTTTGGTCACGCGCTCGTTGCCCTCTACAATGTTTCCAACGGCATACACACGTCCGTATTGCGGATAATCGAAGAGTTTGTTGCTGCGACTTTCTGTTTTTACGATGCGATAGCGTATTGGCGAATTGGGCGTGAGAGGCCCTGGCTTGTAATAGTTGTTGATGAAGTTGCTCATTGTTGAGTATTCTCCACCGTCGGCAGTGCGGTGAACCCAGTTGTAGATGATGTTGTTGACGAAGTTGAAAACTCCGCCCCAGCCAATCGACGGATTTCGACCAGTGTTGTCTGCCCACAGATTACGCATGAAAGATGCGTTTTCTCCCCCTATTGTGCTTCCGAATGCATGGTTGTAGGTGTCAAGAGCCTTTGCTGAAATTGTATTCTGAATGGTTACGTTGACAGTAGCCACTTTGCGCTTTGCTTTTCCGTCGTGCAAATCGAACATGTGTCGGTAGAAAGAAATGTTCTCGTCCAGTCCCCATTCGCATGAACAGTGGTCAATCATTATGTTTCCAATGGGGTTTCCTCCGAAAGAATCTTCACGATACCATACGTTTGTGTTGCCACGGCGGAAACGCATGTGGCGTACGATGACATCGTGCGTGTCAACCTGAAACGATTCACCTGTAATCATCACTCCGTCGCCTGGAGCTGTTTGTCCGGCAATTGTCACGTATGGAGCGCGCAAAATGATTGGAGTTTTCAGCGTTATTATACCCGAAACGTTGAAAACTATGATGCGTGCACCTCCTTGTTCACACGCCCAGCGGAAAGAGCCTTCTCCGCTGTCGTTGAGGTTCGTAACGGTTAAAACCTTGCCTCCGCGTCCGCCGAATGTGTACATTCCGCCACCTTCTGCACCTGGAAATGCAGGTATCTTGGCTTGTCTTAGATCATAAGGACGTGAAGCCCAAGGCACGTATGGGCGTCCTTTCATTGCTTCCTCCTTTACTATAGGAAAAGCCACGGCCCAGGCTGAATCGCTGTGTGCCGACCAAGCGGCTGACAGGGAGTCTATCTTGGCTTTTGCTTCTTTTGTAATCTGCGGATACTGTGCGTAAGCCGCTTGGGTGCCGACTGCAATTGTCAGCGCTGCCAATAATAAAGTCTTGTTGTTCATGCTTATTGTTTTGTTGAAAAATCTTTATTCTCTTTACCTTTTTATATATGTATTACATAATTTGCAGTTGCTGCATTATATATAATAACGTGCCAAAAGTTGCTTTGTACCCACATAAAATCCCTCCCATAGTGTTCAGGTATGAGAGGGATTGTGTCTTTTTTTCATTTCTCCTTGTATGGGAGTGAGGCTTTGGGGTTACTTCATGTATTTCTTGCCGTTCTGGATAACGAGTCCCTTGGCGCTCTTGTCAACGCGCTGTCCTGCCAAATTGTAAATTGGAGCGTTCTCGTTAATTGTGTTTGTTTGAATTTCGCTGATACCGCTTGTGCCTGCTGTAAATTCAAAACCGCCAAAGCCAATTTGTGTGTTCTTGCAGAAGATATAGTATGTTTCGTTTGCAGTAGCGTTAAAGTTAAGGTATGCCCAAACCGGACGGTTTCCTGCACCGATAACGTAAGCGTCTGTGCCTTCAGTTCCCTTCATCGGTATGTTCTCCTGATAGAGCATGTATCCGTAGAGAGGGCTGCCTTCTTCAACATCGTTGTTCGTTGCCTGCACGTATCCACTTGGTGTGATGTCTGTTCCGAAAGCCAATGCTTTTGCATCGCTTGCCTTTGCAACGTATACGTCGCGGCTTCCTTTGTTTATCCAAACGGCGACTCTCAATTTGCCGTCTGCCTTTGTTGTCAGTGTGATGTAGGTTCCGTTCTTTGGCAATCCTGCTGTTCCGTCTGGCAAATAGTAAGAATCGTCCCATTTTGCGCGATAGTTGCCTGTTGGCTCTCCGTCGCTTACGATTTCCTCCCAGGTAATCTTGTCAAGATTAACGGGATTTCCTTTGCCTTGTACGTAGTAGAACGGAGCCACGGAACCGTCAGCGCTCAATGCCTGCGCTTTTATTCCGCCCCAAGTGTTGTCAACTTTTGCTTCCAGCTTGCCGTCAACCAGCGGACCGTCGTTGTAACCGGCAACAGGACCTGATGTGTGTGTGCCGTTTACATTTGTAGTAGCGAACGAAACTACAGACATCGCGTTTGCGTCACTGTTTGCAACGTATTCTGCCTTGAGTGTTCCGTCTGTGTTATTGATTGTCCAAGTTTCCTGGGAGTTGGCTGCAACGGCACAAAGTGCAGCTGAAACAAGAGTAAAAATCTTTTTCATTCTAAATTTAGTTTTAAGATTATATTATTAGGTAGATTATGATTGTTTTGTGAATAAGTTCACTTTCAATGCAAAGATAATAATTATTAGAAAAAGTACACACTAAAATGCTCCATTTTTTTAACCGTTGCATTTTCTTATTTCCGTAGTACTTTAGGTTCTTACCTTTTTTACTATATTTGCAAGGTATAATCGTTCGTTCTACGAAATAACACTGATACTATGCATAAATTCTTTAAAATGCCATTGTTGGTGCGCATTGTAATTGCCATCGTGCTTGGTGTAATCTTCGGCCAAGTTGCAAACGACACTTGTGTAAGGTTATTCTTAACTTTCAATGGATTGTTCGGACAATTTTTAGGGTTTCTTATACCTATTATTATAGTAGGTCTTGTTACACCGGCCATTGCGGACATTGGCGGAGGAGCAGGAAAGCTTTTGGCACTTACTGTTTTCGTGGCATTTGCAGACACAGTGATTGCCGGTTATCTGGCCTACGGTACAGGTGAAATACTCTTCCCTTCCATGGTGGCTTCTGCCGGACAAGTAAACGCTCCCGGTAATGTGGAAACACTGAAGCCGTTTTTTGAATTGCAGATACCCCCTCTCTTTGATGTGATGAGCGCTCTTGTGCTTTCCTTCGTAATGGGATTGGGCATAGCTTACAAGAGTAGTAAGGTTCTGCATGGGGCTTTCTCTGAATTGCGTGATATCATAGACGCAACTATATCGCGCGTCGTGATACCTTTGTTGCCCATATACATATTCTCTATATTCTTGAACATGACACATTCGGGAGAGGCATTCCGCATAATAAGTGTCTTTGCTCAGATTATACTCGTAATAGTGGTGTTGCATATAGTGATTCTTTTGTATGAATATATTGTAGTTGGGATTGTCTGCGGTCGCAATCCGTTGCGCCTTCTTATAAACATGATGCCGGCATATTTCACTGCTTTGGGCACTTCTTCCTCTGCTGCCACAATTCCTGTCACCTTGCGTCAGACGCTAAAGAACGGCGTAAGCGAGGATATCGCTGGCTTTACTATACCATTGTGTGCCACGATACATCTTTCCGGTTCAATGATGAAGATAACTGCTTGCGCCCTTACTATATGTATGCTCAACGGTGTTCCTCATGATATCATGCTTTTTACGCATTTCATGCTTCTTCTTGCGATATGTATGGTAGCTGCTCCTGGAGTGCCTGGAGGGGCGGTGATGGCAGCTCTCGCTCCGCTTGCTTCCGTATTGGGCTTTGATGCCGACATGCAGGCCTTGATGATTGCGCTTTACATAGCCATGGACAGTTTTGGCACGGCTTGTAATGTCACGGGCGACGGTGCGATAGCAATATTGATAGACAGAATAAAAAATGTAGCAAAGCGAAAAACAGTAAAAACCAACTGATCATCCAAATTCATTTGCTAGTCTTTGGGTTTTGGTTGAAAATAAAAAGTAAACAAACATTTTGTTTCAGTAACAATAATTGCTTTTGTTCTTTGTTTTCTGTGAGAATTGTTATAATTTTGCATTCGTTAAATGTTGTAGAGATTTTTTTTGTAACATCTTTGCAACGATGTGAAACCGAAACAAATAACTTATGGCAAACAGTGCAAGAAGAAAGATTGCTACTGCTGTTTTAGCAATGCTGGTTACTGCAACTTATGCTGACAACGAGAATATTTCCGTGGTTACTGCCAACGGAACAACCTCGTTTGACATAGAAAGCGTAGGGCGCATTGATTTCAGCGAAGCCGGAATAACAGTTGTATCTACTGACAATGGTGAAACGACGTTCGCCTTCGAGGAAATCAGAAAAATAGTATTTTCTGAAACAGAAACGGGTATTCAACCACAGACGGTTGTGAGAAAATCAAAGTTGACGCTTACCTTGTTCGATTCCGGAAGGCAACTTAGAGTAAACGGCTGGACAGCCGATAAAGCGACCGAACTAACGGTCTTTGCCCTAACAGGAGAAAGAACTGTACAGAAAGGCGGATGGAACGGTGAAACAGTAGATATTTCATCGCTTCCACATGGTGTCTATGTTGTGAAAGTGGGCAACGAAGTTGCAAAATTCAGAAAATAGCAGTGCTCTTCTAGCACATTCCCCCAAAAACAAACAAAAACATTATTCTTATGAAAAAGACAATACTTTCCTTGTTCTGTATGGTATTGGCAACTTTTGCTTCTGCACAGACAAAATCAACATTCGTCCACATGAAATCGGGCGAAATAAAAGAGATTCCTTATAGTGAAATAGACAGTATCACCTTTGGCAACCATGTTGATTACGACAAAGAACTGAAGGCAGAATATACAAAGAACATATATTATGGCGGTGGACAATATATGGTTCACCTTAGCGATGCTCCTATAAGCGATAGCGGATTGCCGACAGAAGTAGGGCAAACGGTGCTGCGCTTTGTGGCATTCAATGTTGAGGACCCTGACGGAAAAAACGCTCAATTGCCAAGTGGAACATATTCTTCTGATTTGGAATCGTTTGCCGAATGGTCTCTTTACAACAACGAATCTTATCTTTGTGTAATGGTTTGCACAGGAATCGTAGACGGACAGGTTGACGGCTATTCAGTTCCCCTTACTACGGCAAAGGCACGCGTAAAGAACAACAACGGTAATTATTACATTGATTTTACCGGTGACACAGGTGAGAAATACGATAACGTGGATTTCCAGACAATCCGCATTACATACAGCGGAGAATTGGCTTTCGACAACCAGGATCCAAAGAGTTATAATAAACTTTCAGAAGACGTGACTATGGTTCCAACAGCGATTTCCGGACGTTATACAAATTCTGATAATTACGGAAACTATTCCATAGCGCTTTACAACTGTCCTCTTGACAGCGACGGCTATATCATTGGCGCGGGAGAACTGATGAATTTCGAGATTTTGACGGCACCTGGTGCACCGATGGACATAAACAACATTGCCGGCGACTACACAGTTGCATCAGTTACAGAAGGTCCCTATGAAGCAGGAAAAGTGCTTTCCGGAACTCTTTATGAGTACTACGGCATGTATATACCGATGGGTACATATTATACTTCGTATGGAAGTGATGGTTCTTCAACAAACACATATGGATTTGTTACTGGCGGAACCGCTAATTTTTCTACCGACGGAACGAATGTGACTTTCAATTGCAACTTTGAAGTGGAAGGCGGAAAGAAACTCACAGTTAATTACACCGGTCCTGTAAGTGGCATATCAGACTATACAAGCGGATCCACATCTTATGCCCCTGCGTTGAAGAGCAATGTCGTAACTCCTTTGAGAGCTGTTGGTGCGGTCAATGTATTCAAGGCAGTGCCTGCATTGAAACTCATCAAGAAATAATACTGCTCAATTATTGCAGATAAAATTCCCAATAAAAAAAGTAAAAGATAGTTCCATTGCTTCTGATTTTTTGCATTGGAACTATCTTTTTTTATAAGTCTTTTCGACTGGTTCTTGTCTGATGTTCAACTATTTGCAGAACTTGACGTTATTCGTTGCCATTTCTTTTGGTTTGCCTATATTCCAGCGGGGGCATGCCGTATTTTTTCTTGAAGCATTTGCCGAAATAGCTTGATTCCTTGAATCCCACAGCAAAGGCAATTTCCTGTGCACTTTTGTCGGTTGTCACAACGAGGTGTCTTGCCTTGCCCAAACGTATTTCTTTTACAAGATCTGCGGGTGCAAAACCTGTCAGACTCTTCAGCTTCTTGAAAAAGGAAGAGCGGCTCAAACCTGCGCTTTCTGCCAGAGTGTCAACGTTGAAGCTTTGGTCATCCAAGTGTTCATCAATTATTCCTTTTATGCGTTCAACGAAATCCAGGTCGTTTTTCGCCAAGTGTTGTTCATATTGACCGTCGTATGCATCGTTGTCATGCTGCTGGTCTTTCATCAGCACAATCTTGCGTTGGAACACACTCTGCTCTTTCAGCAGTTGTTCTATTCTTGCCATCAGCATGTCGTGGCTGAACGGTTTTGTTATGAATGCGTTGGCGCCGTTGGCTATGGCGTGTAACTTGTCTGTATCGCTGTTCTTTGCAGTAAGCACTATTATTGGCACGTGGCTGACGCTAAAGTCTTTGCGCACGCGTTTAATAAGCTCCACACCGTCCATGCGCGGCATCATGAGGTCTGTTATTATCAAGTCTGGATGGCACGCTTTGATTTTCTCAATTCCTTCCACTCCGTCTTCTGCGTCAACCACGCTGAATTTGTGGCGCAGCTGCATCGTCAGCATGCGCCTGAGGTCGCTGTTGTCTTCAACCAGCACGATGAGCGGGCGTTCGTCAACGTCAGGACTGGTGCGTTCGTTATTATGTTCCACATCATTGTGATTGTCGTCTGCCATTTCTGACCCTGTTGAACATTCCTTGGACGTTAGTGCATCAGTTGTGTTGTCGTCGAAATAAATCTCCGTCTTGTCTTCGTTGAAGGCTTCGCGTTGTGTGGGAATCTCTATTGTGAATGCCACTCCTCCGGTAGACAAGTTTTCTGCCCATATCTTTCCGTGGTGCATCTGCACGAATTCGCGTGCCAGACTTAGTCCAATTCCGGTTCCTGCATGCTGCGAGTCACCGGCAGTGGTGTTGCTGGCCATAGAGAAACGCTCGAAAATGTTTTCCAATTGTTCTTCCGGTATAGATGCCCCGTCGTCTTCAATACGTATAATGGCCGTATGTTCCGCAGGATTTTCCTTTAGAACCACGTCAATGTGTCCACCGTGATAGGTGTATTTGAATGCGTTGTTGATAAGGTTGTTAAGTATTATTCCTATCTTTTCGGCGTCACACCATGCCATTATTCGGTCAGGCATTGTGAAATTCAGGCTTATGCCGCGTTCCTTTGCCGCCAAACTGTATTCTTCGCGGTATATTGCAGCAATGCCGTTTAGATAGGTATTGGTAAGATGTAGTGGCATTTTGCCGTTTTGTACTTTTCGGAAGTCAAGTATTTGGTTTATCAGATGCAGCATCTTTGATGCGTTGCGGTCAATCAGTCTGATGTATTCCTTTCCTTCGCGCGACAGTTTCTCGCCCCGTTTCAATGCTTCCACCGGAGCTTTTATCAAAGTGAGCGGCGTGCGCAGTTCGTGACTGATATTTGTAAAGAAGCGTATTTTCAGTTCAGCCAGTCTGTTGTTGATGTATATTTCGTTTCGCATGCGCACCATAGACAATATTATGCGAACGGCACCTGTAATTGCTGCACCAATCAACAATATATATATAAGGTAAGCCCACCACGTGGCCCACCATGGTGGCAGAACAGTAATGTGCAAAATACATTCGGGCGAGTTTCCGTCGATAGACCTTACGCGGAATGTGTAGTGTCCCGGTGGTACGTTGGCATAAGATGCAACTTTGCTGTTGTCGCCAGTGTGCCATTGATTTTCGTATCCGTCAAGGATATATGTGAAAGCCGTGTTGAGATTGCCGCAGAATTTCAGTGCGGCAAATTCAATAGAGAACATGTTTTGGTCGTGGCTTAGGGTTATTGTTTTTGCATAGGTGGGCGCAATGTCTGTTATTGGCGGGTCAAAGCTCGAAAGACTGCGGTTTTGCACTTTAAAGTCAACTATGAAAGTTTTGTATCGACGCTTCCCTATGTTTTCAACTTCGTTTGGATTGAACATCACTATACCTTGTCTGCTGCCGATAAGAACTTTGCCGTTGTTCATGCATATGGTGGCATTGTCTTCTATGTCGCTGTTTATGAAACCGTCTAGGTAGCCGTAGCTTAACACTTGGCTTCCGTTTTGGGCAATGCAAGCTATACCGTTTTCTGTTGTGAACCATATCCGGTGCCGTTGATCCTCTACCAGTGCGGAGACGATGGTTCCCTGCAGACCGTTGTCTGCAAGAGTTTCCGTTGTCAGTCGGCCGGTATTCCTGTCATAGTCCGTTATTTTGTTCAGTCCGTTGCCGAATACGCTTAGCCACACCGTGCCTTTTGAATCTTTTAGAATGCAGAAGATATCGTTGTCAACAACTTCCTTGTTTCCTTCTTTGCGGAAGTTGTTGAATGAAATGCGTTTGGGATCAATCTCTTTTGTGTCAAAAGCCAGGAGACCGTCGGTCGTTGCAACCCACATGGTATGGTTGTTGTCTTCCACCACCTGGCGTACACTCATGTAAAGGTCGTTGGCCGGATAATTTTTCAAAAGGTTATTCCTGTTGATGAAGCGCACCTTTCCGCCTTTGTTGTCAATCATGTTCAGTCCGCCACCGTATGTACATACCCATATCCGTCCGTTTGAGTCTTCGTAACTGTAGTACACTTTGTCGCTGCTTAGCGAAAAACGGTCTGCGTTATTGTGTCGGTAGAATGTCAGTCGTAGTCCTTGGCTGCTGTTTTTGTCGGGTGTTCCTTTTATAAGTCCGCCCCCCTTCGATGAGAACCAGTAGTTTCCATGTCTGTCTTTCATTATATGGTAGACTATGCCCATTTCGGAACCGAATTTTCTTTTGGTCTTTCCGGTTTTTCCGTCCACACAGTAAAGGTTTTGCTGGCGCGTACCAATCCATATGTCGCCGTCTGAAGCCTGATACAGAGCTCTCACGCCGTAGTTGTTGTCGTTGTATCCCACGTCGTCCTTCAGAAGGGTAGGGAAGAGAAGGCTAACGTTGTATTGAGGAAAGCGGATTTTGTATAGACCATCGGTTATTGACGATAGCCAAAGTATGCCTTCTTTGTCGAGATCCATGTCGTAGAACGACGGTTTAGCCGCATCCTTTGCAGTATTAAACGCAAACGATAACTGATTCTGGCTCTTTTCCTTGTTGACATTCAGTTCTCCGATGGATGATGTCTTTCTGTCGTATTTCCAAATCTTTCCGTTTCTGAGCAATATGAACAGGCCGTTTTTCCCTGCATCGCAGAATTTCGCTGCGTCAAGCGTTGCTTTTTGTGGCGTAGGCCAGTTCCTCACGGCATGTGTCTTGGGGTTAAACATTGTCAGTCCGCCTTGCAGTCCGTACAGCCATAGCATGCCGTCTTTTGCGATGAAAGCCGATTCTGCTTTTGTTTTTATGCTTGCCGCTTTGCGTCCGTTGTGGAATATGACGTTGTCTGTCGTTGCATAGATATCGTAGCCTTTAGCAGCTATTGCCGTTACCTTTTGTCTTTGTGGAAGTTGTTGCTGTTGAACTTTTCCGTTTGACAGGTCTACGGTAATAATGCTTCCGTCAGATGTTCCTATGTGTATGCGTTGCCACGACTTGGCAAAGCAAGTGGGTTCGGTTTTATGTTGCAAAATTCCAAGCAGTTTCTTTCCTGTCAGTCGTTTTCCTTTTACTGCAATCTGTGTCTCGTAGTTCGGCCCGAGCCAAAACACGTATTTTGCGTTTTCCCCAGCCACGTTATGACGCAGTTTCATTGTTGCCGGGTCTATGTCTTTTTCTGAGTTGTGAATCAGTTCAATGTGTGAGAGGCCGTTCTTGTCGGTATAAACTTCATAAATGTTCTTGTTGCGTGTATAGATAAGAACATTGCCGTTGTCTATTGTCTGCACCTTTATAACCCTTAGGTTAGGCGATGCCTTTTCCAGTTCAGCATACATGTCGTGAAATGAGCCGTGTGTCTTGTCGAATCTGTAGAACCGGTTCTCGGTAGTGCGCATCCAGAGATTGTTTGCCCTGTCTTCAACAATGTTTATTACCTTGCGTGGCGGTATGTCGGAGTTGTTGTTGCGCCTTTTGGTGTAAGGATTGAAGCTTGTTCCGTTGAAAGAGCATAGGCCATACCACGAACCGGTCCAAATGAAGCCGTCGTGGTCTTTCATTGTACAGTAAACTGTATTCGACGGCATGCCATTGTCCGTTGAATATCTCATGACAATCATTTCCGTCTGTGCGTCAGCGTTGACTGTTGGCAAGACGGTGAGAAAGAGTATATGTAGCAGGAGACGCAAAGATTTCATATCCGCAATGGTTAAGTCATTAGAATTGTTTTCCTATCCTAAGCGAGCGGCGCAAATTGGCGTTAATGCGTCATTCTTTGGCGCCATTCTCCTGCCAAAGATACTTTAAATATTTTGAATACAGAAAAAATAAAAGGCGGGAATGTGTTGTTCCCGCCTTGATACAGTCTTTTTATTGTTGTAATAACTATAAACTAATTCCTGAAAACAATTTTATTTATCAGAGTTATGATATGAAGTTTTAACGGTATATTCTTTCCTTTTGGCTTTATGTTTACGCCATCCTGTTGTTTATTGCAAGCATTATGCGCATTTTCAGTTCTGCCTTTTCCTCGTTTGAGAGAGGCTTCGCAGCATATACCTTTTTCTTTGAAGCGATATGCCGTTCTTTGTAGTCTTTGTAATTGTTAGTCATTTCCTTTCGTGTCTTAATTGAGCAGTAAATTTATCAAATCATTTATAAGACGGCGTTAGGTTGACTTTGTAATCAATTATTCCGATTTTTTTATTCTTTGTTTTTTGTTGCCATGTCCTTTAGTCGGCTCATGGAACGGTGCATCAGGTTGCGCACTGACTGGTAGTTTATTCCCATGATACGGCATATGTCGTCGTATTTGCGGTGCTCTATATAGAAAAGGTGTATTATCTGTTGTTGTCTTGGCGAGAGATTGCTGACATATTGCTGCATGGCTATATTGCGGTTGCGCTCCTCTTCGTTGCGCTCTATGTCGTATTCCTCGTAAGAGTCAATTAGCGGTTTCATGTTCTGGTCTGTGATTTCGTCGTCGCACAAGTGTGTTTGACGGCGGAATTCATCGTTTATTCTGTTGCGAAGCGAAACATAGAGGTACGACTCAATGTTGCCAACATTGCCAAGTTCGTTGCGTTTGTTGTAGAGTTTAACAAAAACATCTTGTATACAGTCTTTGATAAGTTCGCGATCGGCAGTGAACTTGTTGCCGAACATAAAGAGACTGTCGATGTGTTTGTCGTAGAGTTGGGTGAAGTTAATCATAGATTTGTTTGATAATACTGCTTGCTAAGGCAGACATGCCATTGCCGCTGCATGCGGAAATATGTCTTGTAACAAAGATTTTTTGTTGTTGCAAAGATACTAAAAATTTGGTATAATTGCTTTAAATCAAGTCCTTTTTGATGGTAAAAACTGGTTTTTACATATAAAAAACAGGTATCGCAAGCTGTTTGCGATACCTGTGAAATGCGTTTTATGTTGCAAAGCATATTTTGACTTATGTCAATTCTTGTCCTTGCCTTTTATGCTATTTTATTTTCTCCAGCCAGTAGATTTTGTCCTTTTGCGGTTCCGGCAGTGTGTAGGTGCCGTTTGAATACACTTTTACGGCTATTCTTTTTACTGTGCCGTTTGTCCTGTCGACAGAGTTAATACGATAGTTTCCTGTTGCAACGTTTATGCTTTGTGGCTTGCCGCTATGACAGTAAACCACGTAGCCTGTTTCTGCTTCGCCCATCACGTCATGCTCTTCGCCACTGCCGTTTCCTGAGATAGCTTTCATGTGTGCTGCGTCTTTAAGAAACTTGTTGTCGTTGACAGGGATGTTGGGAAGCGAACCGCCAGCCAACAGTATTGCCCAACCGTATTCGGGATATTGTTGTGCGAAGAACGTTATCGCTTTGTCGGGGAAACGGCTGGTGTATTCCCTGACGGCCTTGTAAGCCTCGGCGTAGCCGGTCTTTCCAACTTTCATCTTACGCATGAACTGACGCATTGCCATGTTCTTGCCGGCAGGTGGAGCCCATAGCCCGCTTGTGTTGTAATGCCAATAGCGTATGTCTATGATGTCTACTGTTTTCGACAGCACCGGATCGGCAAGAATTGAGTCTTGTGCGTCTTTAGGACAACTGAGGGCTACCATCGGATGTCTGCCTGTTTCTGCCTCCCATTCGGCAATGGTCTCAAGCCAAAAACGCGTGAAGTGCAGTGGGCCGGTGTATTCCTTGCTTACTAGTTGCACTACGTTGCCGTTGTCTTTCAATTGGTCGAGGCACATGCGAATGTATGTCTTGTGGAGAGGTCTTAGTGCGGGATCGTTCTCGTTGTAGAACTGTTCCGCCATGAATACGCGTTTGTCGCCTGCAAAGGGCACTGGCTCAGGGAAGCTTGTGCCGTTGATGTTGTTGACGGGACGCCATGGCGCATCTACCCAGTGTGCACCCGCTTCGATGATGTTGTGCTGGAAGTAGTTCTCGTTGAAAAGCAGTATTCCGTCTTTTGCCCCGGCATTGGCAAACTGTCGCAGCCTTGTCCAGTACCATTCGTTAGGCTTTGTAAGGTCGTATTTGCTCAGTCCGTCCCATGCCGTGCCTTTTCCGCTTCTTGCGAAAGGCTGCTCATAAAATGGAGCGGAAACTTCACCGTCGGCACGTTTAACGCGTTCATGGTCAATGCGGCGCAGATCATACCACAAACCGTAGTGCTGGTCGAACATGCAGTAGCCCTGTTGGGTAAGAAACGAAGCTACGGAATCTATCCTGTCTGTCCATCCTGTGCCCTCGCGCCCTGGCACGAATCGCGTTATTGCGGGCTTTGCACTTTTTTGTATGAAGTTGTCTTTTGTCCTGCCGTTCCACCATGGCGTAGCGTAGCTGTTGCCGGCAATCAGTCTGCCGTCTACTGTTATATGTCCGTTGTCGACTTTATATGCATACGAACTGTTGGATACGAATTTTGAAGGTTTTGCAGATTTAGTTCTTACGGCGTCTATGTCTTTAAGCCCACTTGAAGACAGACTTGCGGTATATGGTACGGAATCCTGCCACATTTCTATTGTAACACGTGGCGTGGTAACCGACTCCATGGCAAGCTTCTGAGCCTGTTCTATCGTAGGGCTGCTTGTGGCGGTGATATCTCTGTCGTAAATGTAACCGTCTATGCCGTTGCCTCCTGTGCGCTTTTTTAGCTGGTCGTAAAACAGGCTTCTTGGTTTGCAGGCATCGTTGCTGCCAGTCCATTCTCCATTTCCTGTCATTGTTCCCCAACAGGCGTTTGCGCTGCACTTGTTGTCTTCATCCGGCGAGTAGCAGAATATTGTTGAGGCGGTGCATTGCCAGAACATACTGTTTGCGGTTGTCCACCCCGTGCCCATCTGCCAGTTCTCCATGTTACGGAAAGACAAGTCGTTCCCCTCTATGTTCACCACATCGAAGAGGAGGCCTGCCGCCCATGAACCGATACTTCCACTGAAGCTTAATGCACCTTCGGCATCGCACTGAACGAAGGCGTTAGGCCCAGGAGCACAGTAGTCGGCGGCGAAGTCGTGGTAGCCGTCCTTTGAAACGCAGCGTTGCACAAGGTTCTGTTCCCCTCTTGTCAGAAACACGTTCCTTCGCCAGCCTCCGATTTCAGACACTGGCTCACTTGCCACGCAGTCTTCCACTGTTATGCGGCTTGTTTGCTTCTGCATGTTCACTGCACTGCCGGCAAAGTGGCGGAAGTTTACCCGTCTTGTCCAGCAGTCGCGTGCATTGTTTATCCACACGCCATCCCAACAGTGGTCTTCGTCTTTTGGATTCCATGAGTTGACGGTTGATTCAAGTGTCATGTTCTCCACACCACATTCGCTTATTTCGCCTTTGTTGTATGTGGTAACAAGTATGGCACCACCGTAGCTGCTGTCTAAAGTTGTTGTAATAGGTGCATCCAGTGTAATGACGTTTCCGTTTACTTCTACAACAGTGCGGTTCCATCTAATGTCTATGTCTGTCGGTTTCCATCCTGTGTAGTCAAGAGATCCACCGTAGTCGTCACATTTTAGAGCGCTTATCCATTCCTTTGTAGAAGGTCTCAGAATCTGTACTCTCTCGCCAGCTTTCAGATTCGGGGCTGAACTAAGGCGGATTTGCGTGCTTCCCGCTTTTACTTTAGTGTCAACGTTCAGGGTGTCCCCCTTTGTCCATTGGCTTTTGCCCTCTATATATATAAGTGCCCCTCTGTCGTAACCTTCTTTCACGAGGGTGGTTCTGTTCTTTCCCATGCCGCGAAGCACTATTCCTGAGGTGCTTATTCTTAGCGGACGCTTGAGCCGGAAAATTCCCTCGCCGATCAGTATTGTGCCTCGAAGTCCGTTTTTGTCAGCTTTAAGCGAAGCTACGTAGTCTATTGCCTTCTGCAGTCGATCGCTTGCGTCGCCGTCTGTATATCCAACAGTTACAACGTTTCTAACGTTGGGAATGTTCTTTTCCGATGCGTGGTATCCGCATGTTGAATAGTCCATCGGTATGAATATTTCCTTCTTGGGCTTACCTGCCAGGACGGCTGTGCTTGCGGCAGCGGCAAGCGACATCACTGCAATTGTTCTTACATTCATTTATTGTCTTCCTTATTTGTCTTTTCGTATGCCAATACGAATAGAAGACGCCGTCGTATGCCGTAATGTAACCTATTTGCAGTCTATTGTTTTGTACCGCTCTTGGCCAACTGTGCTACGCTTTGATTGAAATCGTTTATTGCAGCTGCACGTTTCATCCTTGATTGGAATGCAGTTTGTAATGCTGCTGCATATTCAACATAGCCAATTTCCCCGTGTTCATATTCCAGTTGTGCCAATCTGCTAATCTCTTCCGTCTGTTTAGCGTCTTCGCCATTGTAGAAGTCTATGCGCTTTTGGGCTTCATGACATTTGGCCATGTTTTCGGCATAATAGCGTTGCGATTCCATACGCTTCTGCTGAATCTGCATTTCCGCTGCCTCGCATTCACGTTTTGCAGCCTTCACCCGGGCTTTGGTCGCACTGAAGAACAAAGGCACGCCAATGCTTACTTCAAATCCCATGAAGTTGCCTCCATCGAAGCGTGAACGGTCTTGCTTGTATGGATTCCATGAAGATATTACCATTTGTGAACTGAGTTGCACCGACAACGACGGTGCGTATCCACCTTTTGCAACGTTCACTGCACGTCTCAATGCGTTTAGTTGGTTTGCGTCATGTTCGGCTGCATCTGTGAGAGCATAGTTAAAACCGTCTTCGGGCAAGGGTAGGGGGATTAACTCCTTGCTGCTTGGCAAAACAGTGTAATCAACGTTCATCAACAGTTTGAGCCGTGTTTGGGCATTGGCCAAATCAATTTGGGCTGCTTGCAGTTCAATCTTGTTTTCATTCCTCATACGTTGCGCCGAAATCAGTTCCAGTCGGCTCGCTTCTCCTGCTGCATGACGCTTGTTCGCCACATCGGTGTATCTTTTCAGCGTGGAGTCGTTGCTTTCAAATAGGCTTATACGTTCAGCATGGTATGCAAGCTCAGCATAAGCGGAAATAACGTCAGCCATCAAACTGTTCTCTTCCATTTTCAGCATGCTGCGCTGCGCTTGTGTTTCAGCCTTTAGCTGGCGCCGGCGAGCTACATAAGTCGTAGGAAAGTCGATGCTCTGCTTGATGCTAAGTGCGTTGTCTGGGCTCCCGCCAGATGTGGGGTCTTGTGACAGAGAGAGCTCCGTGCGCTCTATGTCCCATGCCGTTCCTTCCATGGCACGGCGTTGTTCTACCTGTTTCGCTGCGGCATGCAATGCAAAACTGTTTTCTTTTGCTGTGGCCAAACAGTCGTTTAGCGTAATATAGCGTACAGTATTCTGTGCATGTGTGGTTGCAGCGAAAATAACCGCCGCAAACCACAAGATTGTTCTTTTCGTTGTTATGTATTTCATTGTTTTAAGCATTGTTTCCGGCTTCAGGGACAACTGGGAATTATATAACCGCAAGTTGCGGAAGCTACGCCATGGGTTGTTGTTATATATATAAAGGTGAGAAGATATATATATGCCAAGCTTTCGCTAAAGGCACGCTAAACAGTTTGTCTACTTGTGCTGCGCTAATGCTATGCTGGTACTTGCGCAGAAGCAATGTCATTGTTGTCTTCTCTAATCTCACGGCTGAACATTTTGTATATTGCAGGAAGTACGAACAGAGTGAGCAATGTAGACGTTACAAGTCCACCGATAACCACCGTTGCCAATGGTCTCTGCACTTCTGCTCCGTCGCCAGTAGAAAGTGCCATGGGCAGGAAGCCCATTGAGGCAACAAGGGCCGTCATCAACACAGGGCGTAAGCGTGTCATGCAACTGAGCCGTATGCGCTCGTCAATGTCCTTTATGTCCTCGCGCTCCATGCGGTTCATTTGTCCTACAAGTACTATGCCGTTAAGCACAGCTACGCCGAACAGGGCAATGAAACCCACCCCTGCCGATATGCTGAAAGGCATACCGCGCAGCCACAATGCCCACACACCACCAATTGCAGCCAGTGGTATGGCAGAGAATACAAACAGCGATTCGCGTATGCTATGGAGAGTGGCGTAAAGCAGAAGCAGTATAACAATCAGCGCAACTGGTATCACAATCATTAATCTGTTGATTGCCGACTGCATGTTTTGAAATTCCCCACCATAGGTATAGTAATATCCTTCAGGCAGCTTTAACTTACTGTCGAGCAGCCCTTGAATTTCTGCTACGGCAGACTTTACATCGCGTCCCTTCACGTTGAATCCTACATATATGCGCCGTCCACCGTCCTCATGAGACACTTGGGCAGGAGCAGGCATAAACTTCACTTCGGCAATTTGGCTCAGTGGTATGCTGCCTTTGCCTGCCAATGGTATTTGGAGGGCCGCCAGTCTCTCGGCGTTGCGCTCTGAGGAATCTAGCCTCAGTACAAGATCGAAACGCTTCTCGTCCTCATATACGCAGCCCGCAGTGCCGCCTGCAAAAGCAGTCTGAAGCAGACTGTTTGCATCGGCAATACTAACACCGTATTCTGCCATTCGTTCATGATTATATACCACCTGCAACTGTGGCAATCCTGACACTTCCTCAACGAATATACCGCTAACACCGTCAACACCGGATATGATGTTCTTTACCCTTTGTGCCTGTTGCGACAACGTTTCCATGTCGTTCCCGAATATCTTTATAGCTACATCTTGCTTTATGCCGGTAAGAAGTTCGTTGTTTCTCATCTGTATCGGCTGCGATATCTCCGCTTCCATTCCAGGTATGTCTGCAAGCGCTTGACTCATCTTCTCCATCAATTCGCCTGTAGTATGGGCCGAAGTCCACTCTTCCTTAGGGGTAAGGGCCACCATTATATCGGCTCTTTCAACAGGCATAGGGTCGGTGGGAATCTCAGCGCTGCCGATACGACTCACCACTTGCTTTACTTCCGGGAATTTCTCACGTAGCAATTTTTCTGCTTTCGTACATGTCTGAACCATCTGTGGCAGAGACGTGCCCTGCTTCATGCTCATCTCTATGGCGAAATCACCTTCCTCGAGACTTGGAATGAACTCTCCGCCCAAATAGCTGAATGCCACAACACTCACGCAGAATAAAGCAATCGAAACGGTTAAAACATCGTTACGACGCTTTAGTGCAAAGGAGAGCATAGGCTCATACCATCGCTGCAGCCGCTCTATTAGCCGTTGGCTTACGCTTCGGCGCAGGCTTATGTTCCTGCTAAGAAACAAAGAACTGGCCATAGGCACATATGTGAGCGACAGAATGAATGCTCCGAGAATGGCGAAGAACACAGTGAGGGCCATCGGACGGAACATCTTGCCTTCAATGCCTGTAAGAGTCATTAACGGCACATAGACTGTCATTATTATTATCTCGCCGAAAGCTGCACTTTGTCTTATACGCGAGGCAGAAAAACGTACTTCTTCGTCCATTTCTCTTCTCGACATTCGCAGTTTGGGGTATTTTGAATGTGTGGCAGAGATGTGGCTTACTACAGCCTCCACTATAATAACAGCCGAATCTACAATCATCCCGAAATCTATAGCGCCAAGACTCATAAGATTGCCGTCAATGCCAAATGTTTTCATCATGCCGAATGCAAAGAGCATGCTGAGGGGGATTACACTCGCCACCACTGTGCCTGCACGCCAGTTTCCAAGGAACAATACCAACACGAGCACAACAATCAATCCTCCTTCAATCAGATTGCGGGCAATTGTCCCTTCAACACGTTCTACAAGGCGTGTGCGGTCAATGAATGGTTCTATAACGATACCCTCAGGAAGACTCTTCTCTATCTGACTTATGCGTTCCTTTACACGTCGGCTCACTTCTTGAAAATTCTCCCCTTTGAGCATTATTACGATGCCTGCCACTACTTCTCCTTCACCGTTGCGGGTAACCGCACCGAAACGCGTGGCATGGCCAAGTCTTACGTCGGCAACGTCGCCAATCCTTAGTGGAGTTTCGCCAGTATTGCTTACAACGATGGCGCGGATGTCGTCTAGTGATTTCACCATTCCGATTCCGCGTATAAAGTAGCGGTTTGAGTTCTCCTCTATGTAACTGCCGCCTGTATTTGCGTTGTTGTTGCGAAGAGCCTCGAATACATCGCTAACAGTAACGCCGCAAGCGCTGAGCCTGTCGGAATTGAGCGCCACTTCATACTGCTTTACGTATCCGCCCCATCCGCTCACCTCTGCAACACCGGGCGTGCCCGCAAGTTGCTTGCGCACAATCCAGTCTTGAATGGTGCGAAGCTCGGTTAGAGAAAATCTGTTTTCATAGCCTTGACGCGAACGCACAGTGTAATGATATATTTCGCCAAGTCCGGTTGCCACAGGTCCAAGTTCAGTATCTGCTTCGTCCGGCAGATTCTTGACTGCTTCGTTTAGCATTTCGCTCACCTGCTGGCGTGCCCAGTAAATGTCAGCACCATCGTCGAACACGAGTGTGATAACAGACAGGCCGCTTCTTGATATACTTCTTCGTTCTTTGAGACGCGGAATATTGGCGAGTTGCATCTCTATGGGAGTTGTGATATATTGTTCAACTTCTTGTGCACCTAACGACGGAGCTTGTGTTATCACCTGTACTTGATTGTCGCTGATGTCGGGCGTAGAGTCAAAAGGCAGCGTTGCAAGCGACCATACTCCCCATGCCACGAGTGCGAGTGTCAATATTCCCACTGTAAGTTTGTGGCTGATAGAGAAATCTATGAGTTTCTGAAACATGGCAGCCCTCCTAATGTTCTCCGTGTTCTTCGGTGAGTGAAGCAAGATAGAAGGCGTTGTCAGTAACAATCTTTGTGTCTTTTCCTATATGCTTGCATAGTTCTACTTGAGTGAAGCCGTCTTGCGACACACCCGTCGTTACCTCGTGGCGTGAGAATTCGTAGTCTGCATCCTTATTCTTCTTGCCTTTATTTAGTGCAAAAATATATTGCTTTCCGTCGGTGTTTACAATGGCTCTTGACGGGAGCGTATTGCAGCGTCGTCGCCCTGTGGCAATCTGTCCTGAAACATACATCCCGGCTATAAGCTTCACATTTTCGTTTTTGTCGAGCTTTACATGCACTGCCACCGCTTTCGTGTTGTCGTTGAAATATTCGTTTGTGCCGTAGACGCGCCCGGTAACAGTCTTGTTGCCCTGGTTGGTAAGAGAAATAAGCACACGGTCGCCAGACTTGATCTTGTCGATGTCTTTCTCGAATACATTAAGGTCGCATTCCAATGCATTATTGTTGCGTATTGTCATAAGCGGGGTCTGCATGTTGGCGTAACTTCCTATACTCGCATTTATTTTGCTGATCGTGCCAGAAATGGGCGCGCGTAGTGGAAATACTGTCGTGAAATGTCCTTTTGCCACATTGACAATGTTGATGCCCATCTGCGTCAACTGACGGCCAATGCCTGTCATGTTTGCCTGCGCCACACGGTACTGTTTCTCTGCCTGCTGGAGGTTTTTCTTCACACCGGCACCTCCTTCCGAGAGCTGGCGCTGGCGCTTCATGTCGGCAAAAGCTGCGGAACATTCTTCTGAGGCCGTATAATATTCGCGTTGCATGGAAACAACTTCTGTGTTTTCTATTGTGGCGACAATCTGTCCGCGATTTACATTCTCGCCTTCGCTTACCAAAACCGATTTTACCACGCCGTCCATCAGTGAAGTTACGTTGCCGACGTTCTGCGGACGAAGTACTAATGTTCCGTTAACATGCAATACTGCATCGAGCTCACGCGGTTCAACTTCACCCATTCGTATGTCTACTGCGGCCATTTGCCGGCGTGAAAGCGGTATGTTTTTTGTATCTGCTTCTTCATGTTCCCCATGTTCTTCCTGCTCCACTTGTGTTTGCTTTCCTTCGGCCTTTTGCCCAGGATTCTGCAACAGGGCAAAACCGCCAATGGCAAGCGTCGTGGCTACCGCAATGAATATGATTCTCTTTGCTATCATTGTTTTCGTTGTATAGTTGCTTTACCTTATATATAATATAGACAGGACACGGACTCCCTGTCTTTCACGTGCAAAGTTACTCTGCATGCGCTGCAACCCGGTTGCAAACACATCCAATGTGAGTTTAACAGTTATCCTTTCCGAATAATAAGAGATAAGAAATGTCTATTTTTCACTTATTACATATTTTTTTATTGATTTATTTCAAAAGAATACAATAATGTTTAACTTTGCATTAGAGATATTAAAATGTCGTTAAAACAAACGAACAGGTAACCTTAAATTGGTTAATGCCTTGGCAAAGGTATGAGCTGTTGACAACGGTCAGCACTTAAATTCAAAACAATTCAGTCTGAGCGAAAGTCTGAAAGAGAAGAAGAAACTTTCTTTGAGAATAGAAACTAACATAATCAAAACAACTTTAAAGTTTAACTCATGATCAAAAATCATTTATCACTACAATGCAAGACGCTGAGCATTATGTGTCTTGCCATTGGAGCGTTGGCTGTAGTGTCGTGTGATGATGTATATGATGGAAACGAAACATGGAGTTCCGACGTCAGAAACACCACTTTGGCTTCGCCCAAGGCAGAGGATATCACTTATGTGGCAAGCACCGACGGATCGACAGTTAAAATTTCATGGCCCGTAGTTCACGGAGCTGGTGGATATGAAGTGTCTCTGCTTGATGTTACCGACAGTGAACATCCTGTTGTTGTCGACAGCTTGAACAACAAAAAGATTGACGGATGTTCTGTAACGGCATCCAGAAACGAAGATACCAACTATCTTTTCGTTATAAAGACACTTGGCAATGACAAACTTAACAACAAGGATGCAGAAGAGTCAACAAACAGTTTTTACACCACTTTCACAGGATCGATAGCAACAATACCTGACGGAACAGACCTTGCAACATGGTTCGAGAGCAATCCTGTTCCTGAAGACACGACGGGAATGCTTTGCTATGATCTTGTAGCAGGAGGCCACTATACCCTTTCCAAGGATATTGATTTTACCACGCATCAGGTTACCCTGCGCACTACAAACAAATCAAACGTTGCAACCATTACGTATACTGGCGAAAACTCGAAAATAAAGACAGGTACAATGATGCAGCTGAAATACATCAATGTCGATGCTTCAGCTTCTACGCAGCCAGTTGTGGAACTGAGTTCCACTCCTGACGAAAGTTTAAAGGGAGCTACAGGAAAGGGTGACTATTACAATATTAAGGGTGCTATCGTTTTCAACGGATGTAACATAACCGGCGTGAACAACAATCTTTTTTATGATGGCAGTGTGAAATACTGCGTTGAGACACTTTTCATAAACAACTGCAAGATTCATCTCACAAGCAGTTCTGCTACAAACGTAAAAGGTAACGCAATTATCTATTTTAAGAGCGGTTATGCCAACACGTTGCAGATAAAGAATTCTACTTTGTGGAACACAGGCGATGCCGATGCAAAGTACTTTGTTCAGTACAACAACTCCGGGCGAGCTGACCGTGCAGGCTATACCATGCAATATGTGATATTCCAGAACAACACGTTCTACAATATCGCAAAACAAGGTCAGTGGGCAAACTATTCAGGTTTCAATGGACAGAAATACTCAAACTTCACGGTTACAGGCAACATTTGGGTCGACTGCGGCAACAAGCAGATTGCTCGGCGTATAATGGGTGGACGTGGCGAAAGTTCTTATCCGGCAGGACAAGTGAATTTTGGGAACAATACTTACATGTTCAACGGTGAATTCGAAAGTACCAACGGCGTTGTTGAATCATATGATACAAGTGGCACCGCCATAGAGGAAGACCCTGGATTCAAGGACGCTGCGAACGGCGACTTTACTGTGAGCGGAGCAACACAACTGAGCAAGAAAACAGGCGACCCAAGATGGCTCACCAATGCAACTGAATAATTAATACAAGAAAAGCAAACAGTTTATGAGAAACAAGACTATAGTCAATATATGCTGCAGTGCGGCACTTGCCATGCTTGCGGCCCCATCTTTCGCCCAGGGCACAAAAACCATAACGGGAACTGTGGTCGACGAAAACGGCGAAGCCATCATCGGAGCGTCTGTTCAGGTGAAAGGTACCAAGATTGGTGCTGTTACCGACTTGGACGGAAATTTCAAGATAAATGCTCCAGAGAATTCAAAACTCACCATTACATATATAGGCTTTTTGCCGCAGACCGTAACAGGAACAAACAAGAAGATAGTTATGGTTGAAGACCGCCAAAGTCTTGATGAAGTCGTTGTGGTTGGTTATGGAACGCAAAAGATGAAAAACGTGACTGGTGCAGTTGAAACCATAACACCAAAGGAGATACAGGATCTTAACGTGGGTAGTCTTGGCGATGCCTTGGTAGGTCAGTTCAATGGCGTAGGTGTCAGTTCAAGCGGTTCACGTCCTGGAGATACACCAAGTTTGCAGATTCGACAAAGTAGTGTGGCGACAAGCGTAACTCCGGACTCTAGTCGTGGTGGAGATGCTGATCCGAGCCCGCTCTATGTAATCGACGGTTTCATATCGACAGAGAGTGCATTCAACAACCTCGACGCTAACGAAGTTGAGAGTATTACTGTCTTGAAGGACGCTTCGGCAGCAGTCTACGGTGCACGTGCCGCTTATGGTGTTGTGCTCGTAAAGACAAAGCAGGGGACAGTCGGTGCACCTAAGATTTCTTATTCGGGACAGTTCGGATGGACAGACGCTCTCTACACTCCAAAGATGATGAGTTCCTACGAATATGCAAAGGCATACAATACTATGCGCGCTGCCAACACTTCCACTCAGGACAATATTGAAATGAGAACGCAGCTCTTCCAGGCTGACGAGATGGAGGCTATGAAAAATCTCAACTACAATTTGCTCGACAACTACTGGTCGGCAGCGCTGACACAACGCCATAACATCAACATGAATGGCGGTGGTGACAAGGCCACTTACTTTGCCAGCATTTCGTATTTTAATCAGGAAGGCAATATTGGCCGTCTTGATTACGACCGTTGGAACTATCGTGCAGGTGTGAACGGAAAGATAGGAAAATACGTGAAGGCGACAATACAAATTTCCGGAAACTACGGAGAAAAAAACAATGCGGTGGCACCGCAAGGTGGCGGAACTGACTACGACTACAAGTATCTTATGACGCACCTGCCGTTCGTTCCCGAACATGTAAACGGATATCCTGTTGTTTATTCAGGAATGGAGAATACTGTTCCAACGTCAGCTACCAGCCTTTATAATTATTATGCCGTACAGAACAGTACCGACAATGTTGAGAACAAAACCAACTCTTTCAATGTCAATGGAGCATTGGAATTTGATTTCGGATGGATTAAGCCTCTGAAGGGACTTACTGCCAAACTTTCTTATTCAAAGACTATCGACAATTCTAAGACCAACACCGTGAAGACGGCAATGGACGTTTATCGCCTGATGAGCCGTGGCGGAAGCGGCGGCCACCTTTATACTGGCGACGGAGTGGTTTACGATCCAACGACATTGGGCGTGCTTCGCCTTGATGACGGAGGCTCACTCAAACGCAGCATGAGCGAAAGCGAGAGCTATCAGATAAACTTTACATTGCAATATGCCCGCTCTTTTGGCAACCACAACATCGGTGCACTCTTTTCTCTTGAAAAGTCTGAGTCGGAATCAGAAAGTCTTTGGGGGTCAGGAACAAGACCTCTGACATATCACGACGGTCAGTCGAACAGTGTGCAGGGCGACAAGGATACAGAATGGGGACGTTCCGAATCCGGTATGCTTTCATATATCGGACGTGTGAACTACGACTACGCAAGCAAATACCTGTTTGAGTTCCTTATGCGTTGCGATGCATCCACAAAGTTCGCACCTTCCAATTACTACGGATACTTTCCTTCAGTATCGGCAGGTTGGGTAATATCTGAAGAAAACTGGTTCAAGAACAATGTCAAGTGGGTTGATTTCCTCAAGGTACGTGCTTCATGGGGTCTTATGGGCCGCGACAATATCCGTGCTTGGCTTTGGACACAACTTTATAACCGCGACATGGCTAAAGGAGCAGTGTTCGGAACTGACGGCAACAACCAGGTTAACACCGGTCTTGTTATGCCTAAGGCAGGAACAAATGCCAACGTTCACTGGGACAAGACTTACAAGACAAACATCGGTATCGATGCCCGTTTCCTTAACAGCCGCCTGTCGTTGAACGCAAACTACTATTACGACCGCGGCCGCGAGCTTTTTGCAACACGCACTGGTATGGCTGATTTCCCAACCACAGTGGGAACACAGGCAACACCTGAAAACTGGGGCGAGATAGACTATTGGGGATGGGAGTTCACCATTGGATGGAGAGACAAGATAGGCAAGGACTTCACCTATTGGGCAAAACTGAACACCGGATACAGTGACAACAAGATTCTGCAAACCAATTTCCAGGCCGTTCCTGAATTTGACGATGTCGTAAAGGGACAGCGTTCCGACCGCGGACTTTGGGGATACAAATGTCTTGGCATGTTCCGTAGCTATCAGGACATCGAGGAATACTTCGACAAATACAACATTACACAGTATATGGGCATGGCAAAGAGCGAGGTACGCCCTGGTATGCTAATCTATGAAGATGTGAGAGGAAAGAACAAGGGCGACGGAACATACGAAGCTGCCGACGGAATCGTGGACTCCAACGACCAGATTCGCCTTTCAGAGCGTTCAAGCAACCCTTACGGCTTCACACTGAATTTCGGTGGACAGTACAAGGGCATTTCGCTCACTGCACAGCTTGCTGCAAGTTGGGGCGCAAAAGCAATGATACAGACGAATTACCGTCAGGCTGCCAACAACTATGAATACGAAAACATGCCAACAAGTTTCAACGACATGTTCAACTATTCTGACATCTATGACGCAAGCGGCAATATCACTGTGCCGGCAAATCTTACAGCAGCAATGCCTAACATGCGTTACAGCATAAACTCAAACGCTTCTTCCTTCTGGCTCGTTGACGGCACTACGCTTGCTCTGCGTAACGTTACGCTTGCATGGACATTGCCGAAGCAGTGGATAAAGACAGTCGGACTGAGCAGCGTGCGACTGAACGTTACTGTGCAGAACGCCATCAACTTCATCAACCCTTATCCAAGCAAGAGCTGGGCTTCTTACGGCGGTACCTACACAAGATACCCCAACCTGAGAAAAGTGACAATGGGTGTGAACGTTTCATTCTAAACAACAGAATCTATCATGAACAAGATAAACATTATAAGCAAGGCAGCCCTGCTGGCTGCAGCCGCAGTCACAGTGTTCTCATGTAGCGACGACTTCCTGCGTGACAAGAAGAACTACGGCAACTTCAACTCAACCAACGTTTACGGCAACTACTCCGGCGCGTTGGAGAGAGTGAACACTCTTTATTTCTCTCAGCTACCGACGAGCAACGGTGGCGACGGCAACGGTATCGGAAACATAAACAACACCACGAGTGTTGGACGTGCCGATCATTGGGCCAAGAGCACAGAAGAGTTTGGAGGCTTCAGCGAATTCGTGAACCCGGAGCAGACTCTGACTTACAACCACAGTAAGATGTTCGACTATTTCTTTGTGGCTAACGACACTTATAGTCCATGGGGACACATACGCAACTGCAATGACATTATCGAGGGAACTCAAAGTTCCACGGGTATGAGCGACGAAGAAAAAAACAAGATTCTTGGACAGGCATACTTCTTCCGCGCTTACCAATATTACATGCTCGTGAAGATTTACGGCGGTGTGCCTATCGTAGACAAAGTGCAGGATCCTGTTGGGTCGAACCCCGAAAACATTGTTCCGCGTTCAACCACAAAACAGTGCGTTGACTTCATCTGTGCGGATCTGGACAAGGCTGCAGAGATGCTTCCCGCAAAGTGGGAAGACCAGGCTTCTGACTACGGACGCGTTACTGCCGGAGCTGCACTTGCACTCAAGGCAAAGATGCTGCTTTGGTATGCAAGTCCATTGTTCAATCGCGCAGACAACAAGGAACGCTGGACAGCTGCATACGATGCCGCCAAGAAAGCCGTTGCAAAGTTGCAGGAGGGCGGACATGGATTGGTTTATGCTACGACAGGCGGTGAAAACAACGCTGCAAACTGGGCAAAACTATGGACTAGCTATACCAATACCGACGGAAACGTGACGGAGGCAGTTTTTGTAACCTTGCATAACACGCGCGACAATGTGAGCGGTCAGCCCGACTATGGCAAGTGGAACTCGTTTGAGCAGGCTTTGCGCCCCAAAAACTCAAATGGTGGAGGTGGCCTTACTCCTACCGCAGAGATGGTTGACCTCTTCCCAATGGCAGACGGAAAGAAACCGGCAGAGTCTTCGATTGATTATGACAAGACTAAATTCTGGCTTAACCGCGACCCGCGTTTCTACCGCACGTTCGCTTTCCCTGGCGAACAGTGGCAGTTCGACAACGGCACGGTGAATCTTGCAGGCGATGCTTTGAAGGATGTGATTCCCGAAAGATACAAGACAGGAAAAGACTACGAACTGTGGAGCTATACCTGGTATGACAATGCGGAAGACATAGCCAGCATTTCTGCAAAAGGATGGACAGCCGACAAACTGGAGGAAACGAACCATGCTCTCTATGTGCGCAAGCGTTCAGACGACCTTCATCTTAACTCTACAGCGCTCTACAAATTCTCAGAGTCTGTCTCATCACCAAAGGGATTCCAGCAGAGTGCGGCACCGCTCGTTGTTGTGCGTTACGCCGAGGTTCTGCTTGACTTTGCCGAGGCTGCTTGCGGAGCCGAACATTACGATGAGGCTTTGAAGGCTTTGCAGGAGATTCGTGCTCGTGTGGGCTATACCGCAGAAAACAGCTACGGACTGTCTGCTGAAATCAACGGCAACCGTGCCAAGATGTTTGCCGCAATACTTTATGAGCGCCAGATAGAACTTGCATACGAAGGCAAGCGTTTCGATGACATGCGCAGATGGATGTTGTTCGACGGTGGCGAAGGACAGGCAGCCCTTTCGTCAAGCTGGGCTCTCACAGGTTTCGGCGGCAACACTTGCAACTATCTTGGAGTATCGAAGCTTAACGGTACGAAGCGCCACGGCATAATCCTATACTACGGAGAGGTGGCGAAGAAAGACAACGACAGCGATCCTATTGCAGACAAACGTCCTGCTGCCCTTTCGCTTGACGAGAGTTTCAGATACGACGCTTCCACATCAACTTATTCCGACGACAAGGTGAAGGCCTTGGCACAGTTCTACGACAACTATCTGAAGCGCAAGGACAACAATCTTGACGGTAACGACGATGCGCTGACAATAACATTCCGTCCGGAGTATTATCTGCTGGGACTGAAACAGAATGCCATGCAGAACAATGTAACCTTGTTGCAGACAATAGGCTGGTATGACTTGAGCCGCGGAACAGACGGTACGTTTGACCCGCTTGCAGAATAAGAAAAGAAATAGCGAAAGACGAAAATGGTGTGCACTTGTTTACACATCACTGCCCCCTAAAATGCCCCGCCAATTATAAAGGCGGGGTTTTTTATTGGCGCAGACATGATTACATCAACCTTTGTTCCTTTTTGCATTGACGTTATGATATTTTCGAAACGAAACGGATTATGAACGAGAGCATGCGTTGGCTATGTCGTTTTATTCCTGTCACACAGAGGCTGTGTCAATTTGCCCGTGTTGCATTGGATGTAGCCGGTTTTATACAGAATTATTGCTGTCCGGTAAAACTCAAAAGGACAAAAATCAGATGCCCGAAGCCCAGAAAAATCGTGCTTCGGGCTTTGCTTTTTGAAAAGTAAGCCCCC